>CAWHCA010000001.1:0-108382 GCA_963827615.1 uncultured Gammaproteobacteria bacterium
CTACAGCTCGGCACCGAGGCTGGCTTATTGGTCGATCGTGCGACATCCGTCGCAGTAGCCGAGTGGAGCTACGGGCATGCTGAACGCGTTCACGCCGAGGTCTGGCTCGGCGGCAAGGACTGACGGCCACCTTTCCAAGAGTTGGCGCGAACTGCTTCGGTAATGCTCGACACGACGGGAATGGACTCTCCAGGGGACACGGATGGCGACGACTCAGACCAACAATCGGCTGGCAGTGCTGATCGATGCGGACAATGCGCAACCGTCGGTGATCGAAGGGCTCCTGGCAGAAGTGGCGAAGCTCGGCGTAGCCAGCGTCAAGCGCATCTACGGTGACTGGACCTCGACCGGCACCACGCAGTGGAAGCAGAGCCTCCTGCGTTACTCCATTTCGCCGGTGCAGCAGTTCGCCTATACCAAGGGCAAGAACGCGACGGATGCCTCGCTGATCATTGACGCCATGGACTTGATGCACTCGCATCGGTTCGATGGCTTTTGCCTGGTTTCGAGCGATAGCGACTTCACCGCGCTGGCCCGACGGTTGCGCGAAGAGGGACTGGTCGTATACGGCTTCGGCGAGAAGAAGACACCGGAAGCGTTCAGAACCGCATGTGACATATTTATATTCACGGAGGTGTTGCGACCGGCTTCGGGCGACACAACTGTCGCCATCTCCGAGATTGCTCCCCCGCCGGCGCGCAAAGAGCCCGCCGATGCGGCTGGCCCTAGCGATGCATCCCCCTCTGCAGCGCCGAGTAAGCCGGCCGCACCGCCCAAGTTCCGCTGGATCTTATTCGGCAGGCAATCGAGGAGGAATCGGATGACAGCGGCTGGGCGGGTCTGGGCGCGGTCGGCTCGTATATCCAGAGAATTCGGACCGACTTCGACGCACGTCTCTATGGCAGCAAGAAACTGAGCGACTTGATCAAGAAGTACCCGAAGCATTTCGTCGTTGAGGAGCGAAATGCTCCGGGCTCGTCGAGCAAAGCGATCTTCGTACGTAAGCCGCCCAAGTGAGCAGCCTGGGCGGTCGAGTAATCGATGTTCGTCGGGCGAAGAGAGTTCATCGCTCATGACTGGGCCCCCTCCGCCCGGAACCGGAACGGCAATCCCAGCCGCTGGGCTGCTGCATTGGCGTCCGCCAGTTCGTTCCGCAGCTCAGCGGCGAAGTAGCTGCTCCCGGGACAGTCGCCTTCGACGATGACGACGCCGATCTCGTCCAGGGTATCGCCGTCCAGTCCATGGAAGAACGCCAGCGCCTTGCCCTGGCCGTGCCAGTCGCTCGGGAACCAGTCTGACTCGCTCCAGTTGATCGGCTCCTCGAGCCAGGCGTCGATGAAATCCCAGTACCGATCGAGACCAGCTGTCCCGTCGCGGCGAACCAACGCCTTCCAGCCGTCGTCCGCGTCGGTGATCTCCGCGATCAGACGCTCGAGCCGTCCTCGCTCGGCGCGCAGCAGGTCGGGAGCGTCGTCCTCGTCGGGATCGTCGAGCAGCGACAACTGAAACTCGAGGTCGTCGAGCTCGTCTGCGGCGAGACCCTGGAACGCGGACGCCAACGGCTCGATCCCCTCGACCTCACTGATCAGGTGCTCTGGATCTCGTGGCTGCCGATCCCAGACGTCGAACACGTCGGAGCGGATCTTGGGCTCCGGCACGCCCGGCTCGACAATCGTTCCGTACTCGCTCACCTCGAAGAACCATGGGTTCGCCAGCGCCTCCACCCAGGCCTCGTCGACTTGCGCGGCACTGGCGGTTTGCAGCACCGCCGGAATCGAGAAGCTCGCCCCGAGTGACGCAAGGGCCTGCAGGAATTGCCGGCGGTTCATGGCGATACCTCGTCGCGGCCCGCATGCTGCGAAAATACCTCGCGTTCGAACCACGCCCGCTGCAGCGCAGACGCGCTGGTCGCCTGCTCAATCAGCGCCCGCGCCTCTTCCTCCGTCTGCGACGTCGCCTCCATCATCCGGTCGACACCACCCGTCGCCAGTTCCTCGTCCGAGTTCAGCAGGTAGAACACCCGTCGGGTCGCTTGCGCGTCCATCCACGCGACCGATCGGCCCTGCAGTTCGATGGCGCACGACCCGACCAACGCATCGAACTCGACATCCGACGCCAGATTGGCATCGGGGCCGCAACGCCGGACGAACCCCCGCTCCGCCAGTCGATCCACGACGAACTCGACGCCCGCAAACGGCACGCCGATCGACGCCAGGTACACCTGTCGCCGCACGGTCCACGCACTCGACCCGTCCTTGGCGTACTCGAGTTGCGGCAGCCCGAGCGGCAGCAGGCCACCCGCCTCCAACGTGGCGACAAAGAGCCGCGCGGGGTCCTGCGTCCACGCCGGGCTCTTTCCCACGACGTAGTTGATCGTGCCGAACCTGAGCTCGAGCCGCGCTGACGCAGGCGCCTTGAGCCGCGCATCGCAGCTCATGTCCTCGAAACACTGATAGAGCTCGGCGAGACGGCTGACCGGCACCGGGACGCAGATCGTCTTGAACCCGCCGTCCGGGATACCCGTGAAGCCCGCCTCGTCCGCCCGATGTCCGAAATACTTCAGGCCGTACGCCGCTTCGAGCCGTTCGGCCATGGCGCGATCCCAGGTGGCCGGGAATGGCAAGTACAGCAGCTGAATCGCGCGCCCGAAGTCGTCGCCGGCTGTGAAGCTCTTGCCACCCTCGATGCCGCGCCACACCTGGTGCAACTCCAGGCGCCGCGCGCCTCGGTCGAACTTCGCCTCGACGTGCGTCTCCGGCACGTCACCGATCCAGCGCGCCGACCAGCCCGCCTCTGACGATTGGAACGCGCTCCGATCGAGGGTCCCGAGCAGCAGGTAGGGTGGCAGTTCGTCCGCCACCATGACCTCACCGAGCGGCGTCTCTCGGTACGCCGGCCGCTCGGGTAGGCACCGCGGCAGACCAATGACGGGCGGCAAACCGCGGGACAAGTCGTCGGGTGAAATGGATTGAACGGCCATGTGATGCTCCTTCGTTGCCCGGTGTCGGGCCGCATCCGCCGAAATGGCGATCCACCTTGCCGAGCTGGCAGGTTGGCCGAAGCGAGTGCTTCGTTCTTGATGCTGGGTGAATTATACGCGCGAGCGAGGCTCAAGAGGTGAGCCCGCGTCAGCAGTTCCACGTCCCAGTTCAGGTGTTGTCATCCCACGGCGCGAACCCGATGCGGCGCTTCGACTCTGGCCCCGGCATCATCAATTGCCTGATGGCGTCGAACACAACCTTGAATTGCTCGTCGTATTTCGCTTCCAGGTCATGCAACTTCTTCGACAATTCCGCGTTCGACGCGAAAGACTCTCGACTACCTGCGCCCCCTCTAAGGTCACAAATTGTGACCTTAGATATTCGGCTTCCGCCTCAGTCAGCTGAAACATGAAATCCCCCGGAAAGCGACTCGAGTTCCGCTTCACGGATTGATTCAGGACCTTTACTTCAACCTGGTAGAGGCGCGCCAGGTCGCGGTCCAGGAGAACCTTCTCGCCGCGCACCCACTGGATAAGTTCGGCCAGTTCGACCTCGGGCAACGGAGCCTCGTCGGCGCCGCTTCATCGTCCACTGATCGCGATCCTCGGCACGCACTCGACCCGTCCTTGCCGTGCTCGAGCTGCGGCAACCCGAGCGGCGACAGACCACCCGCCACGGATGAGCCCGCGTCCCCTCACTTCACGACCGGATAAACCGCATCTCCCCACAGGGTTTCCGGGTGATCCATCATCACCTCGATCACCAGCGGCACCAGCTTCCCCATCAGGTTGACGCAATCCCGCAGCTGCTCCCGATTGACCGACCCGTTCCAGGTGGCCCCGCCGTGAATCAGCTGGTTGCGCAGCGTGTAGATGCGCGACAGCACGATCGACAGCACCGTCACCGTGTCCTGCCGGCCCAGCGCCACGTGCGCCGCCTTGTTGGCGGCCGCGAAGCTCGATTTCCAATTCGCCTCCGGCAGGGTCCCGTTCTGGAACTTCCAGAAATCCGCGAACACGTACGGGTTGTCGAGCAGCACCCGGATGCTCTTCGGAAACTCGGTCCAGGCCAGCGCGTCGAATCGCTTCTTGCCTGCGTCGAGCTGCGTCAGCTTGTCGAGAAACCCGCGGAACGTCTGCTGCTCCGAGTCACGATACTTCTCGTCGATCTCGGTGGCGTACGCCGCGTTGAACGCGATCCACAGCAGGATGAACTGCCCGTCCGCATCGTGCTGGCCACCGAGCTGCTCGGCCCGGTCGAGCCACGACAACGCCCGATGCACCCGCAAGCTCAGGTTCGGGTGCCATGCACCCCGCTCTGCTCGATGCCGTTCCTTGAGTTGCGCGTAATCCATCACGTCCTGTCGGCGACCGGCCCCGTCGTGGCTAGTGCCTGCGTCGCGGCCTTCGCCTTCTCGAGCCCCTGCAGCATGGCAGCGGTGGCTTCGATCACCATCACGAACGACCTTTCATGGGTCTCGTCGCGCTCGGCGGCCTTCTCCAGTTCGTCCGCGACGTCAGCCATGGCCGCCACCGCGCTCATCATCAATGCGTCCATGCCGGCCAGGCGTTGCACGGCGGACGCGGCCTCCGCCTTGCCCTCGCCAAGTTCGGCTTGCAGCAACGCGAGTTCGAACGTCACGCGACTGGACGCATCCCTGAGCCCTGCACCCAGGTCCAGTGCGTTCGCCCGCAACGCCGCATCCATCGGCAGCGTCGGCAACGCCTGCAGCAGGCTCGCCGCTTGAGTCTCCATCGTGTCCGCACAGTCCCGCACGGCGGCGATGGCGGCCCCCTGCAGGTTCGTGCTGTCACGGGCCGTCATTGCCCGCGTGTCGCTATTTTTTCCCATAGGCCGGCTCATCCATCATTTGCGCGAATCGAGACTGCGGAGTTACCCGGCAAACCTATCCCCACCCCCAACATAGGGCAACCGGACTTTCCGCGACAGCAAGCTGAATTGGTGCGCTGAGGGCACATTCTCAGGTACCCCGATGGTTCGCGCGAACCCACGATCGAAGCTACCAACAGGCCTTGGCTCGCCGAGCCGGGACGTCATCATGTACTTTACGATCGTCGGTGTCGTATCGTCCGCACAGGCGACCTATCATGGCAAAAGAACCCAGCAATCTCGTCGTTTGCGTCGATAACTCGGGCTACGAGGCGGCCTTGGAGCGTCGCAAGCTGTATGCGCTGCTCCCAGATACCGATGCCGAAGAGCGGGGACTGCTCCGAGTCGTCGATGAATCGGGTGAGGATTACCTGTACCCGGCGAAGAACTTTCACAAAATCGAGTTGCCGGCCGCGATTCGTCGGGCGGTATTTCACGCGGCGTGATGGATCAGCCTTTCAGGCTCCGCCGATACGCGAGATCTCTCAACACGGGATCCCGAGCCTCCTCAGTGCACAGCCTCTCCACCAGGGGTGTCTTGCCCACGCGACCGAGATCGAGTCGATCCGCATCCCAGCAGGTCTGGACGGTGAGGTCGGCCTCGAGCAGTCCGTCGCTGTGGTGCCGCACGGCATAGGCCAGCAACTCGAGCCCCGGCCGGTCGAGCCGCAACACCTCGCGATTGAGTTCCAGCGTGTAATCCGCGGCTCGTGCGCCATGCTCGCGATCGGTGCCGTCGTGGAACCGCTGGCTGTCGTGCAGGAACGCGAACAGCTCGACGATGTCCTCGCGCGCTCCATTCACCCGCGCCATCGCCAGCCCGTTCCAGCGCACTCGCCCCCAGTGCGGCACGCCGTGGATGCCCTGCCAGTCAAGGCGGAACTGCCGGCGCACGATCTCGATCAACTGGCGTCGTCGGTGCAGGTCCATCGATCTACCCCCTCGGGGCCCTCCACCCCGCCTTCCGCGCCTCGTCCTCCGTGCAGAACCAGCGCTCGCCGCGACTCGTGCTGATGCCGGTACGCTCATACGAGTCGCTGCCGGGCACGTGGTAGATGCGCTCGCCCTTGTCGTTGATGTTGCCCTTGATCCGGCACTGGCCAGCCGGCGTCGATGGCTGGACCGCCGTGTTCGTCACGGAACCCCGGTCGTTCATGGCGGCCACGCATGCGGTCTCGGTCTCGACGGTGCTGCCCATGACGATCTGCCGCTGCTCGCGCTCGGCTTGGCGGTACTCCCACGGCGCGATTCGTTTGCTCGGCGGCAGCGACCAGACCCCCAGCCCGGAAGCCCGCGCCTGCTGCTCCCAGGCGCAGTACTGCGGATCGTCCAGGTAGCGGCGATAAGCCCAGGCGTGGCCTTGCTGCACCATCCAGGCGTTGACGTTCTCGTCGTCCAGGTACACCACCGCCACCAGGCGGTCGTACTCGTCCTGCGTGACCGGCTGCAGCGTCACCTCGGCGCCTTTCTTCAGGCGTCGCGCCAATGCCGCGGTCGCTTGCCGTCCCCAGGGCTGTTCGCGCTCGGGCGTATCGATCGAATGCAGTCGAACGACGATCGGCCCGGAGGCCAGCTTGACGTGAATGGTGTCGCCGTCGGTCACTTCGGTGACGCGGCCGACCAGGACGGCCGCAGCGTTGCCGTCGTGTGCGGCGGCGTAAGTCGAACCCCAGGCAGCCGGTATGAGATAGATGGCTGCGATCACTATCCAGCGCAACGAGGATGGCGGACTGCGCCCGCTGGGGCGCTTACTCGAACCCAATTGCCTGCTCCCGCGGCGACCAACGTCCCGCCAGTGTGACGGTTACGTCCGCGGGAGAACAGCAAACGCGTCACGCGACGCGACGGACGTGCAGCGCACCGGGTGCGCGCGCATCAGATCCATCGTCAAATCGAGATTGAGAGTTTCAGCTGAAACGTCAGTACCGATGCCGGAGCGGCCGATCAGCACGACGACGAGGAGTCCTCGAATCCTCGACGGTTCACGCTGCTGGCCGTACGGACAGTTTCAGTCCCGCCACCCGCAGCACAGCCACCAGCGTCGATAGACGTGGGTTGCCCGCAGCGGAAAGCGAGCGATACAGGCTCTCGCGGCTGGACCCCGCGGTCGCAATTTCCTTGGTGAAGGATCAGGAATGTGCGGACTGCGTCTTGCGCACGCGGGCAACTAGGTTGCACATGTCGCGCCGCCCAGGCTTGCCAAAGCCGGCTTGCCCAACCACCATTTCCCACCGAACGCGCGGCACAACCCGCACAGGTGCTTCATGTCGCTCACGCTCTACTCCCATCCTTTCTCGTCGTATTGCCAGAAAGTCCTGGTTGCCCTGTACGAGAACGACGTCGAGTTCGAGTACCGGACGCTCGAAGACCCGTCGGCGATGGCGGAACTGAAGGCGCGCTGGCCGTTCGCGCGTTTTCCGGTCCTGGTCGACGACGGGCAGACAGTCGTGGAGTCGACCATCATCATCGAGCACCTGATGCTCAGGCACGGTGGCCGCGTCCGCTGGCTGCCCGAAGACCCGCAAGCAGCGCTCGAGGTTCGCTTCCTCGACCGCTTCTTCGACAACGACGTGATGACCGCGATGCAGAAACCCGTCTTCGCGGCGATCAAGCAGGACACTGCGCGCAAAGACGAAGCGATGGTGGAAGCAAGCCGCGCACTCGACCTGGCCTACGGCTGGTTGGAGCAGCGGCTGCACGGACGCACCTGGGCAGCCGGCGAGAACTTGAGCCTCGCCGATTGCGCCGCCGCGCCGTCGCTGTTCTATGCCGACTGGGTGCACGCAATCGCCGACGCGTATCCGTTGCTGCGGGCGTACCGCGCGCGTCTACTGGCCTGGCCCGCATTCGCGCGAGCCGTCGACGAGGCAAGACCGTTCCGGCACTACTTTCCGCTAGGGGCGCCGGACCGGGACTGAAGGCGTAGTCTTCGGCAGCGGTGCGATTCCGCATCACTCATCCTGCGGGGGCCGTCATGAACGCGAATGCCTCACTGTCACGCCGGCCGCCACGTCGATTCTGGGGCTGGGGACTGGCGGATGCCGCGCTCGACCCGCGCGAACACGCGATCGTCCAGGCCATGGTGGCAAGCGTCGGCGGCCGCTTCGAAGACAAGCAGGCACCGCGCGTCGAAGAGTTCGACCTTGCGCCACCACGCGTTGCGCCACCCGCGACACTCGCCGCCAGCTTCTCGGCAATGCCGCTCGACCGCCTCAACCACAGCGGCGGCAAGAGCTACGCCGACTGCGCCCGCATGTGGCTGCGCCGACCGCCCTCGGCACCCGACTGGGTGGCCTATCCGGAAGACGAGCAGGCCATCGTCGACATCCTCGACTGGGCCCAGGCGCGCAACGTCGCCGTGATTCCCTACGGTGGTGGCAGCAGCGTCTGTGGCGGCGTCGAGGCCGCGGTCGGCAGCGGCTACGCAGGCGCCGTGTCGATCGATCTCGAGCGTCTCAACCGGGTGCTGGAAGTTGACCCGGTCAGCCGGGCAGCACGCATCCAGGCGGGGGCGCTCGGTCCCGAGCTGGCGACGCAATTGAAAGCGCACGGCCTCACGCTGCGCCACTTCCCGCAGAGCTTCGAGTTCTCATCGCTCGGCGGGTGGATCGCGACGCGCGCGGGCGGTCATTACGCCACGCTGTACACGCACATCGACGACTTCGTGGAATCCACACGCCTGGTGACGCCTGCCGGCGTGCTGCAGACGCGGCGCCTGCCCGGCTCCGGTGCAGGGCCGGCACCGGATCGACTGGTCATCGGCTCCGAGGGCACGCTCGGCGTGATCACGGAAGCCTGGGTGCGCGTGCAGGTGCCACCGCGATTCCGCGCGTCGGCCTCCGCGCAGTTCGACGACTACTTCGCCGCCGTTGCCTGCGTACGGGCACTCGCGCAATCCGGGCTCAATCCGAGCAATTGCCGGCTGCTCGATCCGGCGGAAACCGTGTTCGCCGGCGTCGGCGACGGACGCACGGCCATCCTCGTGCTGGCCTTCGAATCGGACGACCACCCGCTGCAGGCCTGGATGGCCCGCGCACTGGAGCTCGTGAGCAGTCACGGTGGACGCTACGACGCAGAGGCCGTGGCACGGTCAATGTCGTCCGCGGATTCCGTCGAACACCGCACCGGCGCGGCCGGCGCCTGGCGCGATGCTTTCATGCGCATGCCGTACTGGCGCGATCCCGCGGTCGGGCTGGGCGTGGTCATGGACACCTTCGAGACGGCAATCACGTGGGATCGTTTCGACGGCTTCTACAAGTCTGTGAAGGAAGACGTCAGCCGCGCGATCACGCGCGCGACCGGCCTGCAGGCTCGGCTGTCCTGTCGATTCACGCACCTCTATCCAGACGGCCCCGCGCCCTACTTCACCTTCGCCACCCGCGCGGCGGATGGCAACGTCGCCAGCGCGCTCGCGGCCTGGCGCGACATCAAGCTCGCCGCGAACGAGGCCGTCGTCGCGCACGGCGGAACCGTCACGCACCACCACGCCGTCGGTCGCGATCACCGCAGCGGCTACGAGCGCGAGGTGGATCCGCTCTTCCGACGGATGTTGTCGGCCGCCAAGCAGGTTGCCGACCCGCAAGGCATTCTCAATCCGGGCGTGCTGATCGACCCGATCGATCGGCGGATAGGGGCGACGGGAGTGCTTGCGGGATGACGATGGCGCGGCCTTATGCGGCGCCGCGTCGCCGTGTCGCCTCGGCCAGGTCGTACGTCGACTGGAGATTCATCCACAGGCGCGGTGACGTCCCGAGCACTTCGGCCAGGTCCAGGGCGGCGTCCGCGGTGACACCACGCTTGCCCTTGATGAACTCATTGAGCCGGGCCTTCGTCCAGCCGATCTCGCGCGCGAACGCCGCCTGCGACTTGTCTGCCGGTTGCAGGAGCTCCTCGAGCAGCATCGCACCCGGGTGAATCGGGTTGGCTGGCTGCAGTGCGCGCTTTCTTGCCATCGTCTCGCCCTCCGCAGGTTCAGGCAACCAGGTTCCGCACTTCGCGCCGAACCTCGCCCTGGATCAAGTTGGATTCCTTGACGAGATTGATCTGCATGGCCACGAGCGCGACGTCGAGCAAGGGCTGCTCGATACGGTAGGTGCCACGCGCCTTGAGCCACTCAAGCACGTGCGCCAGGTGCCACAGCTCTACATTGCCTGAATGAAAGGGTGCCGGAAAGTTCTTCGCGTGCACGAGAGATAACTGCCGCATGTTCTGCCGGCTGACCCCGACCAGCTCGGCGATGTCGGTCAAGCCAACGGAATCGGGACAGACCTCGACGAGTCTCGCGGTCGGAATGGCTTTCTTCACGGCCTTCATGGCGCTGATGACGGCAGCCTTCGCCGAACGGGCTTCGCGGGAGAAGTCCAGCGCGATCCGCCCCGGCTGGCCGATGCCAAGCAGTGCGTCATCGCAGCCCGCGGCACCGAGTCGCTCCACGAGCTCGTCGGCATCGCTGCGAGCGGCCGCGAGCCGGTACTTCAACGTGAACTCGTATTCCATCGGTCACTCTGATTTCGGTTCGTCGTACGTCGCTGCTCGCTTTCTGCGCGTCGTGCAGTTGTCCACTATGCGCCTGATCTTTCGCGCAAAGTTGCCGGGGTTCTTCGGCGTGCTCCAGATGCTCGTGATGCAGAACTCGCCGCACCGACAACCTCCATCGTTGTAGGGACAGAAGATCTTCCCCACGCATGGCTGCCTCCCACCTCGACGCGCCAGCCCGCTCTTTCCGCGTGCCGGAGGGCAGCCTCAATGTCCTTGCTGGGGTGCCTGTTCCGGGCCACGCGATATGTCCTGACGAAACTAGTGCCGCGAGAGCAAATTGTCAAGTGACAACTATCGCGCAATCACCCATCTTGGTTGACACGGCATGTCACGGACAGCTGAATAGCCATCCTGTATGCCTCGAAATCGCTCCGGCCGCCCCGCATCGCGCTCTTGCCGATCCAGGCGGGTCCGTACATACACGGCTTCCTCGAAACGGGTCGGGGCAACATCCTTGCCTCGTTCAAGATTCCGAACGGCACCGCCGTGGGTGCCGCACGTCCAGAGGAGTTCGCGTCGCCATGACCGACTCGCCCGAAACCCGTCACCGCCGCCCTGCGCACCGCTCGTGGGCCGAGCCCTGGAAGGTCAAGGTGGTCGAGCCCATCAAGATGATGACTGCGCGCCGAACGTGCGCGGGCCATCGCCGAGGCGGGCTACAACACCTTCCTGCTGCGCTCCGAGGACGTCTACATCGACCTGCTGACCGACAGCGGCACCAGCGCCATGAGCGACTGGCAGTGGGCCGGCATGATGCTGGGCGACGAGGCCTATGCCGGCAGCCGCAACTTCTACAACCTCGAAGCGGCGATCCAGCAGCACTACGGCTACCGCTACATCGTCCCGACCCACCAGGGCCGCGGCGCCGAGAACCTGCTGTCGCGCATCCTGATCAAGCCCGGCGACTACGTGCCCGGCAACATGTACTTCACCACGACGCGGCTGCACCAGGAGCTCGCCGGCGGCACCTTCGTCGACGTGATCGTACCGGAAGCCCACGACCCGACCGACGAGAGCCCGTTCAAGGGCAACGTCGACCTCGGCGCACTCGAGGCACTGATCCAGCGTGTGGGCGCCGACCGCATACCGTACGTCTGCATCGCGGGCACGGTGAACATGGCCGGCGGCCAGCCGATGTCGATGGCGAACACGCGGGCGGTGCGCGAGCTGACGGCCCGCCACGGCATCCGCGTGATGCTCGACGCCACGCGCGCGGTCGAGAACGCCTACTTCATCCAGCAACGCGAGGCGGGCTATCGCGACAAGCCGGTGGCCGAGATCCTGCGCGAGTACTGCAGCTACACCGACGGCTGCACCATGAGCGGCAAGAAGGATGCGCTGGTCAACATCGGCGGCTGGCTCGCGCTGAACGACCCGCACCTGTACGAGGAAGCCAGCAACCTGGTCGTCGTGTACGAAGGCCTGCACACCTACGGCGGCATGGCTGGCCGGGACATGGAGGCCATGGCCCGCGGCATCGTCGAATCGGTCGACGACGAGCACATCCACGCGCGCGTCGGGCAGGTGGAGTACCTGGGCCACAAGCTGATCGACATGGGCGTGCCGGTCGTGCGGCCGATCGGCGGGCACGCCGTCTACCTCGACGCCAAGGCGTTCTATCCGCACATCCGCCAGGACGACTTCCCGGCGCAGACGCTCGCGGCGAACCTGTACGAAGATGCCGGTGTGCGCGCGATGGAGCGCGGCATCGTCTCGGCCGGCCGCGACGCCGCGACCGGCCTGCACCACTACCCTGCCCTCGAACTGGTCCGGCTGACGATTCCACGCCGCGTCTACACGCAGGCGCACATGGACATCGTCGCGGAGTCGGCGGCGGCCGTGTTCGACGAGCGCGAGTCAGCCCGCGGACTGAGGATGACCCACGAGCCGCGCTACCTGCGCTTCTTCCAGGCACGGTTCGAGCCGCTGGCGGGTGGCCAGTGACCCGCCTTGCACCGGTTTAGACTCGCGGGAGTCAACTGCCCACCGGAGCCGCAGTGAGTCCGCCCTGCCCCTTCTGCTCCCTCTCCGCCGAACGCTTCGTCCTGGCGAGCGAGCACGCCATCGTCATACGCGACGGCTTCCCGGTCTCACCCGGTCACACGTTGATCATCCCCAGGCGGCACGTGGCGTCGTTCTTCGAAGTCACGGACGCAGAGCG
Source organism: uncultured Gammaproteobacteria bacterium (assembly GCA_963827615.1). GTDB lineage: Bacteria > Pseudomonadota > Gammaproteobacteria > Steroidobacterales > Steroidobacteraceae > RPQJ01. The sequence continues at coordinate 12,571 of CAWHCA010000001.1, forward strand.
CGCTGACCTGATGTCGCTGCTGGCCGCCGCCCGCGACGAACTCCAGCGGCAGTTCGGTCCCGCGGGCTACAACATCGGCATCAACGATGGCGCCGCCGCCGGCCAGACGGTGCCGCACGTGCACGTGCATTTAATCCCGCGCTACGAGGGTGATCGCGACGACCCGCGCGGCGGAGTTCGTTGGGTGCTTCCGGACAAAGCCGCGTACTGGGACAGTGGCTGACGGTGGGCAGGGTCAGCGACTCCGGAGTTGCACCGCGCCGCGCTCAGGCTGGACGAGCCGTACCGGCCCGACTTTCCCGGATCGTTCCGTCAATCGCGGCTGTCGGCGCCGACGTCCTGCCTGGGGGATGGTCCGGATTCGCGCGCGTCCCGCAACTTCTCGATCAGGCCCAAGTACTCCGCCTCCATCGCGAGGACCTTCACCACGCGCTCCACGTCACCCAAGTCGGACTGCATCACGTCCTCGACGGCCTGGCGATGGGCTTTCTCGAGCATTGCCAGGTGGACGGCGGCGGACAAATCTTCACTCATCTTGGGATTTTAGCTGAACCTTGCGCTGAATTCTGTTGGATCCGGCGCAGATTTCGTCGCACGATTACGCTTCGCCGTCAGGAATATCCCGTATCGGAGGCCACCTGTATGACTGCGACACTGCTCCGCCCAGCCATTCGTCCCGCGATCCGCCTGCTGTCGCTCACGGCACTGCTCGCACTTTCAACCTCGATCGCGCTTGCCGCGGATTGGCCCGTCTTCAAGCCGGGACAGTGGACGTTCGACCGCACCCTGACACCGACGGGTTCGACGCCCGAAAAGGTCTCACGCACCGAGTGCACCGACCCGACGGCCGACCAGGAGGCGCAACAGGCGATGCTCACCAAGGCCGGCTGCCAGTTCACGCCTCTCGTGCAGAGCGGCAACACCTACCGCTACTCCGCCACCTGCAAGATGGCCGGCATGACGATCAAGTCGGAATCCGTCCTGGCCGTCGACAGCGCCGAGGCCTACACCATCACGGTCGATTCGACCGAGGACGGCGTGCAGACCCACGAGGTGCTGCGCGCACGCCGCATCGGCGACTGCGCGAAGTAGCGGCCTGCGCGGTTAACGGCTACCCTTCTCACCGTCACCAAAGCGGACAGAGACTCCATGGCCAAGCCCCCGAACTACTCACAGCAGAAGAAGCAGCGCGAAGAGGCCGCGAAGAAGAAGCGCGAAGAAAAGCAGCAGCGCCGGCAGCAGAAGAAGGACGAAACGCCGCCGCCACCGAATTGACGGCGGGCGACCCGGATTCACTCAGCCCGCTGCGTCGTCCGCCATCATTCGCCGCAGCAGCGTGCTGGTCGTGACCGCAGGATCCCAGCTGCACACGCGGTTGCGCCCGGCAGCCTTGGCCACCAGCAAGGCCTTGTCCGCCCTGTCGATGGAGTCCTCCACGCTGATGTCCGGCTCCAGTAACGCGAGCCCGAACGACGCTGTCGTGGCAATCGGGTAGCCGGCGGGACTCGCGATGTGCGGCGCTGCGGCGATCTGCTCGCGTATGTGACCGATCACCTTCTTCCCGATTTCCAGGTCGGCCCCGGGCAGCGAGATCAGGAACTCGTCGCCGCCGTAGCGAAACACCTTGTCGTACGGCCGCAGGTGTTCCGTGACGTGCTGCACCACGGCGGCCAGCACCTGGTCGCCGACGACGTGACCGTGCCTGTCGTTGATCTCCTTCAGATGGTCGAGGTCCATGAAAGCGATGCAGCACTGCTGCACGTCGCGGCGGGCCAGCTCGCGCCACTCGCGCAACGTAGGCAGCATCTCGATGCGGCCGTGGGCCCCGGTCAGCGCGTCGCGGTCACGCAACGATCCCGCGATCGCGTGCCGCAGCGAATCCAGCTCCAGCTGCAGGCGCTCGCAGCCGGCGACGAGGTCGTCATAGCCCTCGCGGGAGACCGCCATGCCGGTGGACGCCTCATGCAGCATTTGTGCCGCGACCTGGTGCAACTTCTTGTGCTCGGCCTCGATAGCGGCGAACGCCGGCTGCTCCCAGAGCTCGACCGGCGCCTGCTCGTAGTACCACCGGCCGAATCGACAACGGCGATGGGCCTTCTCGTCGAGGTCGTTCGGGTCGCACGGCAAGCGGCAGACGATCGAGCGGATGAGATCGTCGTGCCAGCGGGCATGGTCGTGCGCCGCCTGGTCCAGCTGGTCCAGCGATTTCCGCAATGAGCTCGGGTCCATCCGCAACATCGGGATTCACCTCACATTCCATGCGTGGCTACTGCAATGCGACAGCCCCATGCCAAGGGTTACGCAGCTCCGCCTCGACTGCAACCGCGCTCAATACCTACGGCGCGTGCGGTCACGGTCGCGCTCCCCGAGTGGTCCGGCGGTGTATCTTCACGGGCATGAAATACCGGCAGGACGAGACCGACTTCGAGATCACGCTGTCGCCGCAGGCGCCGGCCGTGGCCTCGGTGATCCTGCTGCACGGCCTGGGCGCCGACGGCCACGACTTCGTGCCGATCGTCGACGAGCTCGGCCTGCCCGGCACGCTGCCGGTTCGCTTCGTGTTTCCGCATGCGCCGCTGCGGCCGGTTACGGTGAACAACGGGTATGTCATGCGCGCCTGGTACGACATCAAATCGTTCACTCCGGCCGGCCGGGCGGACATCGCCGGAACCGTCGAATCTTCGCGCCGTGTCGCGGACTACGTCGCTCGTGAACGGCAACTCGGCGTGGCGCCTGCGCGCGTGGTGCTGGCCGGTTTCTCCCAGGGCGGCGCGGTCGCGTTGTATACGGGGCTGCGCTATCCGGACCGGCTGGCCGGGATTCTTGCGATGTCCTGTTACCTGCCCTTTCCGGAGACGCTCGCCGCGGAAAGATCCGCCGCGAATTCGGACGTGCCGATCCTGCTGTGCCATGGCCGCAGCGATCCGGTCGTGCCGATCGCCATGGGCCTCGAGGCGAGCCGGGATCTCGCGGCCCACGGCTACGCGCCGGAGTGGCACGACTACCCGATGCAGCACGAAGTGTGCCTGGAGGAAATCGCCGAGGTGGCGCGGTGGTTGCGGCGGCGGCTGGCCGCCTGACTCGGCCCCGCGAGCGCCGGCCAATAGCCCACCCGATCGCGCATTGCTATGCTGACCGCGACGTGTCCGGGGGAAGTCGTGCGCACGCAGGATGTGTGCACGCTGGCGCAGGCGAACAAGGGAGAGCCGCAATGAACGCGAACCGTCGATGGATGCAAGCGGTGCTGGCCGTCCTGGCTGCCGTGGTGGTGGCGCCGCCAGCGCCCGCGGACTACGTGGCATCGCCGGAGGAAATCCGCGCACTGCGGACGAAGCTCGCCAAGTCGCCGCCCCAGCCGGCGGACTACACGGCGCAGCCCTACCCGGGCGCGAAGTTCGACGCCGAGTGTTCCGCTGAAGCGACGGCGCCCCGGCAGCCCGACGGTGCGGGCTACTGCTTCTACACGCTCGACCCGGTCGACAAGGTCCAGGCCTACCTCAAGGCGGCGGGCAAGCCGCGCAATGGTGGCGTCACTGTCACGGTCGGAGAGGACGTGCTGGCCGTCGATGGCAACGTCAAGATCGACAAGGTGACGATGATCAAGTACTGGACCAGCAAGCGCAGCATGGCCTACTACGACAGCTTCCCCGACAGCCCGCCGCCAGCTGCCGAGTTGATTGCCCCGCTTTATCCCGGTGCGACGTACGACAAGAATTGCTCGGCGGCGAAGAGCCTAGAGGCCAAGGGCAAGCCAAAATGGCGGCAGGTGTGGTGCTTCGTCGCCAACGAACCTTATGCGAAGGTCCGTGACGCGTTCGACCTCGAGTTGCGCTCGACGTCGAAACGCGGCGTGCAGGTCGACCTCACGGACGTGAGCCCGACGCCACCGGTGACGCGGATCGAGTACTGGCTGACCGCGGAGGCGCCGCAGGCCGTCGCGACCGCGACGCCAGCGACGACGACACCCGCCGAGCCGTCCGCGAGCGCCGCGGTTCCGGCGACCGCACCCACGGCCGAGCCCGCGTCGGCGCCGACGGATGTCGTGAAGAAGTCGAAGGAGACCGTCGACAAGCTGCGCGGCCTGTTTGGCCACTAGCCCGGCTCGTACTCCCCCGGGCCGGTGAAGCGCTGCACCGGCGACTCCAGCCGGTGTCCCTTGCGGCCGCCGCGGACCAGCGCGCCCTCGCCCAGCGAGCCCTCGATCATGACCCGCGCCATCTCCGCGCAACGCTGCACCAGCCGGGCCGCGCCTTCGTGCAGCGACGAGGAGTTCTGCACGAACTTCTCGTTGTTCTCCATGTCCTCCGCGCTCCAGCCGCGGGTGTGCGCGACGTAGGGAAACTGCGGGAACTGGCAGCCGACTTCGGCGAAGAACCCGAGCAGCTGGCCGGCCACGCCCTGCACGTTGTCCTGCCCGCCGGTGATGATGAAGCCTGCCACCTTGTTGCGCAGCAGGTGCTTGCCGGCAATGGTTTCCTGGTTCTGGATGCAGTTCATCCGCTCGACCATCTTGTAGTAGAGGCTGCTCGCCCCGCCCCAGCGGATCGGCGTGGCCACCAGGATCACGTCGGCCCAGTGCACGACGCCTTCGTACACGCGGTCCATCTGGTCGCTCGAGTCCATCTGCGTGATCGAGCACGGCCACGTGCACGCGCGCGACGACTTCGAATAGAACCCCTCGCACTCACGGAAATTGAGGTCGCGGATGCGCAGCAGCTGGGTCTCGCAGCCGTGGTTCGCTGCGGCATGCGTGCAGTGCGTGCAGCAGCAGGTCCTCGGACGTGCTGTAACGCGGGTGCGCCGCCGTCATCGCCGTGGTCGAGAGACCCAGCACGCGGATCGGACCCGGCTCGCGCCGCGGCGTCCGCGCCAGCGGATGCGGCGGATGGGGCAGGCGGCCGCGCTTCGTGCGCGCCTCCGGGTTGACCAGCACGCGTCCGTTCTCGACGCGCACGTCGTGCGCTGGAACGCGATCCTCTTCGTAGCCCGGCTCGCCCTCGCCGGTACGGCAGTGGAATTTCCAGTAGTGCCAGGGACAGACGACGTAGTCGCCGTCGAGCCTGCCCTCGCCCAGCGGCCCGCCCACGTGGTTGCAGACGCCGGAGATCGCGCTGAACTCGCCGTCCTTGCAGACGAGCGCGATTTTCTTGCGCCCGAGCAGCACCTGCTGCAGCGGCCGGGTAGCCAGCTCATCGGCGGCGCCGACGTCGATCCACGCGTTGAGGTCACTCTCCATAGACCCTCCGGGCTACGTGCCCCAAGCCCGTGGACGAGTCAGGCGGCGACCTGCTCGAAGGTCACATGCGGTATGTCCGCGCGATCGCGCGCATGCTCCAGAGTCAAGCCGCACAGGTTGCCCTGTGAGTCGATGTCCAGGAGCGTGTTCTCATCAAGTTCGCGCGTTTCAACGACGTCGGACGAGCGAAACTCGATGTACAACGTATCGGTGTCCTGAAAGTAAGTGATCTTCATGGTTTGTACGACCGGTCGAAGAACGCGTTGTGCACCGTCACCCTGTCCGGAAGCAGCACCACCCGGAGAACTCGGTGATCCGCTTCGGGAACCAGACACCACCTGCGAATACGCCCATCTGTCTGCAGAACCTCGCGGATCGGCTGCCGGACGGCTCGCTGAATCCAATCGTCGCGAATAATCGCACGGTCCGGCCGCAGACGCACTGCCCGGAAATACTCGGTGGTCGGAAAACGCTCCATTCCCATGGATCGCAGTTGGCCAACGTCCCTTGACCTTCAGCCACGCACATTCCTGGCGCGGACTGTCAATTTCTCATCAACCGACCCGCTGGGACTCCAGCGTCATGGCTGCAAAATCTCCCGTCCCCCGAGCATCACGAACGACACGCTCTCCAGCACGGCGAGATTCTGCAACGGATCGCCCGGCACCGCGATGATGTCCGCGAGCTTGCCTGCCTCGACGGTGCCAACGTGGTCCTGCCAGCCGAGCAGTTCCGCGTTCACGCGCGTCGCGGCCTGGATCGCCTGCATCGGCGTCATGCCGGCCTCGACCAGCAGCCCCAGTTCGCGCACGCCCTGCTTCACCGGGAAGCCGACGTAGTCGGTGCCGACGGTGACGTTCACGCCCGCCTTGATCGCCTTGCCCACCGCCGCCATGTGCTGCGCGCGGTACTTGCGCGTCAGCTCGTTCATCTTGGCCTGCGCCTCGCTGCCGGGCTGCTCGTTCAGGTAGTAGTCGCCGACGTAGAGCGTCGGCACGAGGTAGACGCCCTTCTCTTTCATGAGCTTGATGCTTTCGTCGTCCATGAACGTGCCGTGCTCGATCGTGCGCGCGCCCGCCAGGATCGATGCGCGAATTCCCGCGGCCGAGTGCGCATGCGCCGCGACCGGCACGCCGAGGCGCGAGGCCTCGTCGACGATCGCAGCCAGTTCTTCCGGACTGAAGTGCGCGCGGTTGGGATCGTTGCCGGCCGACATCATCGCACCGCTCGCCAGCACCTTGATCCAGTCGCTGCCGTGCTTGATCTCCTCGCGCACGGCCTTGCGCACGGCATCCACGCCGTCGACGACCAGGCCGTCCGCCACCACCCGGTGCTCGGGGCCGAGGAAGTTCAGGTCCCCGCCGCCGCCGGTGATCGAGAAGTAGTGCCCGGCGCCGGTCAGCCGGGGACCCGATGAAGAGGCCCTCCTGGATCGCGGTGCGCACGTCGAGGTGCGCGTAGGCCACGTCGGCGTCGCCGAGGATGCGGACCGTCGTCCACCCGGACCGCAGCATCTCCTGCACCACGTTCAGGCCGCGCAACGCCTTGTAGCCGGACGAACGCCGCAGGTGGTCGACCTGGTAGTCGTCGGTCTTGATCAGCACGTGGGCGTGCGCGTCGATGAGGCCCGGCAGGCAGGTGTCCTGCGAGCGGTCGATCACCGTGCCCGCGGCATCCGGCGTGAAGGCGCCAACGGCTACGATGCGGCCGTCCTCGATGCGGATCGCCACGTCGCGCCTCGGCGTGGCCGACCTGCCGTCGATGAGCGTGCCGCAGCGTAGCGTGGTGATGCCGGTGGCGGACGGCGCCAGTCGGTCGGGCGCAGGGCCGGCATGGGCGGGCCAGGCAAGGGCCAGGCACGCCAGCATCAGGCAGGAGGTCGGTGCAGTTCTTTTCATCATTCTCTTCCCCTGCGCGACAACTACTGTTGCGGCGACGGTGGTAGCTGAGTCTCGCGCCACGCGCGCCACTTCGCACTGCGTCGCTCACGGATCGTCGCCAGGTGTTCGGCCACCCGCTTCTCCGCGCTCGTGGTCCACGCCGGCACTGCGGTCTTCTGCGCGGCACTGCCAGCCACCGTTCCGCTGGTGGCGATCGCGTCGCCGTTGACGCGATCCGCAAACACGTCGGTGCGGTTTGCCGTGTCACCCGTGTTGGTGCGGGCATACGAGGCAACGAAGGTCGACCCGTCCCCGGTCAATCCCTGGTAGTCGCCGACGAACAGGCCATTGGCGTTCGGGGCGTCCAGCAGGTCGAAGTTGCCGGCGAGTCGTGTCTCGCGCCAGGCCGTGCCGTCGCGGGAGACGGCCAGCCAGAAGTCGGTGGGCTGGAAAGTCGCCGTGCCGGCCTGGCGAAAATCGTAATACGTCACGCCGACCAGGCCGCTCGGCAGCACGGCCAGTGTCGGCGTGAATGCAGGGACCGCGGCGTTTGCACTGACGCGGACCGGCGCGCTCCAGGTGTTGCCGCCGTCGATGGAGCGCGACAGGACGATCGCGTCATGAGTGCCGCCCGTGAAGCGCGAGTCCTGCCAGGTCGCGTACAACGTGCCGTCGACAGGGTCGGCGGCGAAGGCACCCAGGACTTCTCCCGCCCGCACCGTGATCGACGTCTGCGACGGGACGCGGGTTCCGACCGCAAGCAGCTGTGCGATGCGCGTCGGCGCGGACCAGGTCACGCCTTTGTCGGTCGAACGGATGACGGCGAGGTTGCCTTCGATGACCGCGGGGTTGCCGGCCGCGGGTCCCAGCTCCGTGAAGAAGACGTGAACCGTGCCGTCCGGCGTCGTGACCGCCACGTTACCGATGGTCTGTCGCGCAACACCCGGGTCGTAAATCGGCAAGGGCGGGGACCAGTTCACGCCCCCGTCCGTCGAACGCGCGAGCAGCGTGACGCCGCGCTCGCTCGGGTCGAGACGATCCCAGACGGCATACACGTGGTTCGGGTCCGTCGAGTCGATGGTGAGGCTTTCCTTGTCGTTGAAGAACCGCGTGCCGTCGTCATCGATCAGGGGGATTGCAGGACCCCAGCTGGCACCGCCATCGGTGGAGCGACTCACCAGCACCGCACTGCGCGCGCCCACCGCCAGCGCCGCGCCGGTGAAGGCAATGCCGATCTGCAGGACGGTGGGACCGCTGACGGCAACCCACGGATCGGACGCGCGGGCAAACACGCCGCCGGCACACTGCGTGAATGGCGAGGCCGCGGGCGTGCTCCAGGTGGCACCGCCGTCCACCGAAACCGCCGTTGCGAGGCCGCGCGCGCCGCCGTCCGACAAGCGATCCTGCTGCCACGCGGCGACCAGGTGGTTCGGATTGGATGGATTGATCGCGAGATGCGATTCCACTTCTGCGTTCGCGTACGCGGTCGCACCCGCCGGCACGACGAGGCAGTTGGCGCTGAAAGGCGTTGGCCCCGTCACCCGGACCGCGGTGGCCGTCGTGAAAACTGGCGGCTCCTGCGGTGGTGGAGGTGGTGGGGGTGGTGGGGGTGCGCCGCCGCCGGAGCCGCCGCTGCCGCCGCCCCCTCCGCCGCAGCTTGCCATCGCCAGTGCGATGAGCAGGATCGCCGATGCGGCCCACGAGCTGGAGGTCGTGCGCATGCGATCAGGCATTCCGTTTGCGCGCATGATCTGGTTGCAACGGCTTCAATCGCACGTGAATTCGTTCGCGCCGACCGCGCGGCAATGGGGCGGATAGCCGTGCTCGCGCCAGTAGGCAGGGATGCCCATGTCGTGCAGCATCTGCTTGAACGCCCCGGAGTTGCGAAACCCCGCAAAGCCCGGCTCCCATTGCGTCGTCGAAAACGCCGTGACGTCCTTGTTGCCCGGAATCCGGTCGTAGAGCCCGAGCCACAGGTACGTCCTCGCCAGGGTGACGGTCTGGTCTCCCGGCCGCGCGACGCTCAACACGTCGAGCTCGATCAGGCCCAGATCCGCTGCCGCCACCGGTGCGGGACGCTCGATGGCCTGCAGCACCTTGACGATGACAGCGGGGCTGGCACGCAGTTCCCGCAGCACCAGCATCGCCCCGACCCGGTCGCCACGACGCACCATGGGCGCCACGAATGTCTCGGCGCGGTTCTTGATGAACCCGTTCGCCACGCCTTGCTCGAAAAGCTTCATCGCGGGTTCGGTCTTGCCGAGGTACAGCAATCCAATGGCTTTCCATCGAGTGCAGTTCTGGTACTTGGGGTCCAGGACCAGGCAGCGCTCGAAATCCGCGATGGCGCGCTCGAAAAACCCAAGGTCCACCCAGGCGATGCCTCGCCACAGGAATGCCGTGCTGTTGTGCGCGTCTGCCGCGATGGCGCGGTCGAGCAGTTGCAGACTCCTGGACCAGTTCACGGGCCACACCTGCTGCTCCGCGGTCGCCAGCGCCGCCCACGGCATCGACAATGCCGGGTCGAGCTGCAGTGCGCGCTCGGCCGCCGACTTCGCCAGCGCAGCGTAATCGCGATCGTCGATGCCCCAGCTGTTGGCGACGGCATACACGGCGGCGAGGCCTTCCCAGCCACGCGCAAAGCCCGGGTCCATCTGCGTGACTTGCTCGAACAATCGAATGCTCTCAGGCAGTTCCCTGCGTGCGATGAACAGCTCGCGTGCCTTGAGGTACTGCTCGTACGCCTCGAGATTCTCGGTGTCCGCACGGACCGTCACCGCAGGAGCCACTTTGTGCGCCGGGCCCAGTTCGTCCCGCAGCGCGTCGACGATCGAGTTCGCGATCTCTTCCTGGATGGCGAAGATGTCGGTCAGTTCGCGATCGTACGTCTCGGACCACAGGTGACGGTCGTTCGCGGCGTCGATCAACTGCGCGGTGATGCGCACGTGGTTGCCGGCCTTGCGCACGCTGCCTTCAAGCAGGTGATTGACCTTCAGCGCGCTCGCGATGGCCGCCGTGCCGAGCGGGCTGCCCTTGTAAGCAAAGGATGACGTGCGCGACGCGACGCCAAGACCGTCCACGCGCACCAGCACGTTAAGGAGTTCCTCCGAGATGCCGTCGGAGAAGTATTCGTTGTCCTTGTCGCCGCTCATGTTGACGAACGGCAGCACGGCGATCGAGGTGCCGGCCGGCTTCGTGTCAGCCGCCGCTTGCGCGACGGGCGCCGCGGCGCCCGCGGCCGTCGCCGTCACGGGAGGCGCCACCGGCATGCGTCCCACCCACCAGAACAGCCCGCCGCCCAACAGCAACAGCACGATGAGGATCGCGAACTCACGGCCGCTGACCCGCTGGTGACCCCGATCGCCGTGGTACCAGGCCAGCACCAACGCGATGGGCAGGCCCACCAGGAACGCCATGGTCACGGGCCGCTGCAATTGTGCCGACCACTGGAAGACCGTGCTGAGGTACGCCAGACCCTGCAACAGGCCCCACGCAGCAGCGACGTAGGCGATGCCCCACTGCACCACCTTGCGGCGGCGCAGCCCGGACCACAGCCCCTCGGCCGGTTGTTCGATCGGTTCGCTCAAGGATCACCCCGTTTGCGCGGAGTGTAGACGAACCGGACACGCGTCCCGCAATCCCGATCCTGGGTGGGGACTGCCCGCCGTCGGCTGTTCAGAGGCGCGGAGTCTTCAGTGGTTCTTGCGCGGCGCACATGCCGGTGATGATCTGCCAGTGACCGTCCGTCTTCTTCCAGGTGTGCGTGAACTTGCGCCAGATCCCGGCGCCACTGGCCGTGCCGTCGGGGTACTGCGTCACGTACACGGCGGCGTACTGCACGACCGCCACGTCGTCGAACACCCGCACGGCTAGCCGACGAAACGCTCGTGCCAGAGCGTCACGTAGTGTTCGACGTCGCCGGCCTGCACGTAACGCCAGTACGCCTCCTCCATCTGCCAGACCGCTTGCTCTTCCGGCGTGAGGTCAGCTGTGAGCGCCAGGGATGAGACCCCGAGGCCGAGGAACAGCGCGAAGACGAGGTTGCGCATGGCGTACGGAGCTCCAGCGGTAATCAGGCCTTGAGGTCGACCACCACTTCGCCGGACACGGGATCTGTCAGGCCGAGTCCGTTGCCCAGGTCTTCCAGCGTGCCGCGGAACCGGTCGAGGTTCGCGATCATCACCGGCCTTGCCGACGCAATGCTCGTCATGCCGTCCCACTCACCGACGAAGCAGTACGCCCGGTCGCCGGTCTTGATGATCCCCCCGCGTCGCAGGCCTGGAAAATCACGCGCGAGGCCACGATGCACATCGAGGAACTCCTGTTCGCGTCCCGGCTTCACCTTAAAGCGAACCACGTTGTAGGCAGTCATTTCTCTCCTCCTGTCGTTCCATGGTTGCGGCGCCATGCGCCGCGCCTCAGGACGAGGCGATCCTCCTCATCCAGTCGCGATTGAGTCTGGAGTGCGGCTTGAGCGCCAGCCGCTCGTTCAGCAGCGAGCGTGCGAGTCGGTGCTGGCCCGACCTTTCCGCGGCCGCCAGCAGCGTCTGCGCGATGAGGTCCCGTTGGGCATGCGATCCGCCAGCTCGAGCCGCAATCGCCTTGACCGGAGCCAGCCGCTCGACGGTCATCGCCGTAACGCCCCTCGGCGAAGGCGAGGATGGCTTCCGCCACGGGCAGGCCAACGGTTCGTGTCATCGTGCCGTTATCCGTCGAAGCCTGGGCGGTCTTGCGCATGACCGTCAGCAGCCGCTCCGCAAGGTCACGACGCTCGGCGCCCGCGAATGCCATCATCGCGTGCGTATCGTTGAACGAATACCACCCGTCGTCGATGCGCGGTTCCCAGGCTTCCGCCATGCGCTGCCAGCGGGCCCCGACGTCGACGTCGTGCAGCTTCAGTCGCCACAGCAACGCGCTGGCATCGAGCATGTCCATGATCACGGTCGAGTCGCTGCCGCGAACTCGCGTGTCGTAAATCTTGAGGACCTCGTCCCACCGATGCTGGTCGAAGTAATACAGCGCCAGGTGCCACCAGTTGTGCACGGCAAAGAAGTTGTCGGGCGACCAGTCATCGGCTCGCGTCGAAAGCCAGGCCTGGCCGTCCTCGATGCGGTTGGTCATCTCCATGACGTGCGCGACGGCATGAATCGCCCAGGCATCCCGCCGATCGCTGCTCACCGCTCGCTGCCCGGCCTCCTCCGCCCGAGCATAGTCGGCCATTTCCTCGAGTCCGAACGCGTACATGCCTTGGTAATAGCCCTCGAGCCGGGATCCCTGCTCGATCGACGGCAGGCGACGCGCGACACGGTCACGCAACTCGCTCGACTGACCGAGAAAGAAGTCGCCCTGGTGCGCAGCGAGCATCGCCAGCGCGTCGCTGGGCTCGTCGACCAGGATGTCCTCCCAGGTCGCACAGGCATCATGCAGGCGCCCCTCGATCCAGGATTCGAGGCCGCGCAGGTGTTTTCGCTCGCGCTCGGAAGCGCCGGTCGCCACCGACTTCCCCGCCGCGAGCGCCGATTGCGCATCGGGCAGCAGCGACTTCTCGGTGCCGAGCACGCACAACAGTCCCTTGAGTACGTGGCCCATGACGAGACCGGCATCGATCGCCGTGGCCTGGTCGACCTCGGCCACGGGATCGTTGTTGAAGATCAGCAGCTTGGCGACGGCCGCATCGTAGTGACGGAGCGCAGCTGGATCGCCGGCCGTCAGCGCAACGCCGAATTGGTCACGGTAGCTCATGTGGCCCCCTGCTTGCCGCGGGAGCCGATACTACGCCCGTAACCTGCAATCGGCATCTGCGCGCACAGACGCCGCCCTGGCGCTAGGTACCGGGCGAGGAACCGCCTTCGATCGTTGTCGCGAAGCGTGCCTCGGCGGCTGCCAGCATGGCCTTGAAGCGCGGATGCTCGCGGAGAGGATCGAGATCCGGATCCACTTTCGCGTGGTTCAGGAAACCGAGCGACAACGCCGCCATGACCGGACCGAGCATCTCGATCGCCGCATCCGTTTCGTTCAATTGGGCAGCCAGGGTGCAGGCAAAGTTGTAGCGCAATTCCATCCGATCCGGCTGGATCAACAGCGCGCGGCGCATCCACTCCTTGGCACGCTCGACCTCGCCCAGGGTTGCAAGCGCGCTGGCTCCATGAGTGAGGGCCGACCAGTTGTTGTGGTCCTGCTCGAGGAGTTTCTCGACCCGCGCTAGCGTGATCCCGGCGACGCGCCTGGCAGCCGGGAGATCACCGACCGCCGTGTAACAGCTGATCAACATGGAAGGCGAATGAGCATCTCCATCCATGAGAATCATCGCTTTTTCCCAGTAACGTATGGCGTCCTCGAGCCGTTGCTGCCTGAAACTCCAGTACGCGGCCGAGCGATTGACTTCAAAGGAGTCCGGATCCAGGCGCAGGGCAGTGTCGATTTCGCTGGCTGCCTCGTCCTGGCGTCCGTAGCGGGAGAGGATCCGGGCCTTGATGGCGTGGGCCTCCGCCAGGCCGGGGTTAAGAACAAGTGCCTTGTCAATGGCCGCCAGGCCGTCGTCGCCCGCCCGCCCGTGAGCGAAGTGCAGGATCATCTGGCCGATGGCCATGAGTGCCCATGCGCGCGCGTAGCCGGGGTCGATTTCCGTCGCGCGCCGGCACAGGCGAATGATGGTTTCCGTGCCCTGGATGTCTTCCTCGCTGCGATGGCTGGTGACGTAGTGTTGCCACGCCATGAGATAGAGGTTGTAGGCCTCGACGTTGTCCGTGCCGCGCTGCTCGATGGCTATCTTCTCGCTGGGCAGGAGCTTCAGCTTCAGGGCCGCGACGATGGCCTGGGAGATCTCGTCCTGCAACGCGAAGATATCGCTCAGGTCGCGATCATAACGTTCGGCCCAGACGTGATCGTTGCTGATGGCGTCGACCAGCTGGGCGGTGATCCGCACACGACCCCCCGCTTTTCGCACGCTCCCTTCCAGCACGTGGCTCACATTGAGTTCGCGCGCGACTCGCGGCACATCCACGTGCCTGCCCTTGTACACAAAGGCGCTGTTGCGTGAAATGACCGCCAGCGCCGAGACCTTGCTCAGGTCGGTGATCACGTCCTCCGTGATGCCGTCGCTGAAGTATTCCTGTTCCGGATCACCGCTCATGTTGGCGAAGGGCAGCACGCAGATCGCGACACGCGCTGGGCCAGGTGTCGATCCGGGCGTTGCCGAACTGGCGATCACCGTCATGGGCGGGGACACTGGCCGGCGGGCGATCATGGCACTGAGCGCGCGCAGCACCTCCTGTGCCTGCGGGCTGCCCGCATCCTCGCCCCAACCATCGAAATCGGTGGTGTGAAGTGCGCGCACGTCGATCGGCAGGTCGGCACCTTCGAAGCGCACGGGGACAAGGATGCCGCGTGCCGCTCCTTCGCGCGCCTCGCCGCGCACCCAGCGGGACTCCACCGAGTTCGGCGTCCAGACGACCAGGACGACGGCAGCGATCTTGAGTTCCGCGGCGATCTGGCGGTCGAACTCCTGGCCGGGAGAGATCGCGGGATCCCACCAGACCGTCCAGCCGTTCGCCTCGATGACAGCCACGAGCGGCGCAACACGTGCCTTGTCGCTGCGAGCATAGGAAACGAAAACGTCGGCCATACCCGCCGGACCTCGAGCCGAAGTCGTCGCCGCGATCTTGTCGCGACATCCGTAGCTTAACCCGGCCAAACGAAACGCTGACAGATCGCGCGGCAGCCGCTAGGCTCCCGCCATGCACATCAGAGCCAGTCTGCGCCCCGGACCTTGCCCACCGCAGCGCAAGAGGCGGGTCAGTACGCTATTCTTAGCGACATTGCTGACGGCCTGCACCGCAGCACATGCTGACGCCCCCGTCTTCCCCGAGTCCTCCTTTCGCAAGCACATCGAAGTGCTGTCGTCCGATGCCTTCGAGGGACGTGCACCCGGCACCGAGGGCGAGCAGAAAACCCTCACCTACCTCGAGCAGCAGTTCCGGGCAGCAGGGCTGAAGCCGGGCATCGGCAACAGCTACCTCCAACCCGTGCCGGTGGTCGAGATCACGCCGCACGCGGACGCTGCAATGCGGCTCGCCGGAGCCGGCGGCAAGTCGCTGGAGCTGCGCAGCCCGGACGACGTCGTGGTGTGGACCAAGCGACCTGTACCCGCCTCCGGCATCGGAAATGCCGAGGTGGTGTACGCGGGCTACGGCATCGTCGCGCCGGAATACGGCTGGAACGATTACGCCGGCCTCGACGTGCGCGGCAAGCTGGTGCTGGCACTGGTCAACGACCCTGGCTACGCCACGCAGGACCCGAAGCTGTTCACCGGCAACGCGATGACGTACTACGGCCGCTGGGACTACAAGTTTGCCGAAGCCGTGCGTCACGGGGCAGCGGGCTTGATGGTGATCCACGAGACGAAGGCCGCGGGGTACCCCTGGGACGTGCCGCGCAATGGCGCGACCAAGCCGCAGTTCGACCTGCGGATCGATGACTACGAAGCCAGGCGACTCGCGCTCGAAGGGTGGATCACGGCAGACGCCGCGTCACGCGTGCTGGCGGCAGCCGGCATGGATTTCGACGTGCTGAAACGGGCGTCGTCGGTCCGCGGCTTCAAGGGCAAAGCGACGGGCGTCACGGCCAGCATGGCCGTGCGCAACGACGTGCGCAACACGGTCTCCTACAACGTGGTGGGTAAGTTGCCGGGCAGCAAGCGTCCCGACGAGGCGTTCGTGTACGCCGCGCACTGGGATCACCTCGGCAAGGCGGCGAACGCCAAACCCGGCGAGGATGCGATCTTCAACGGCGCGCAGGACAACGCGACGGGCGTCTCGGCGCTGATCGAACTCGGACGCGCGTTCGCAACGACAAAGCCGGTACCGGAACGCTCAGTGATGTTCGTCGCCGTCACCGCCGAGGAGTCTGGCCTGCTGGGCAGCGAGTACTTCGCTGCGCATCCGCCCGTCCCCGTCGCGCAGATGGTCGGCGGCTTGAACATGGACAATCTCTACAGCGTCGGCAAGACGCGCGACATCACGGTGATCGGGTTCGGCAAGTCGGAACTCGAGGATGACCTGCGTGCAGCTGCTGCAAAGCAGGGTCGCGTGCCGGTGCAGGAGCCGTCGCCCGAGAAAGGCTTCTACTACCGCTCCGACCACTTCAACCTCGCCAAAGCTGGCGTGCCGATGCTGTACACCAAGGCCGGCGTCGACAGCCCGACGCTGGGCGCGGATTACGGCAAGAAGTGGCTCGCGGAATACACGACGAAGCGCTACCACCAGGTATCGGACGAGTATTCGCCGGACTGGGACGTGAGCGGCACGCTGCAGGACCTGCAGCTGTACTACGACGTGGGGCTGGGCATCGCGAACTCGTCGCGGTGGCCGAACTGGTACCCCGGCGTCGAGTTCCGCGCGATCAGGGACCAGAGCCGCAAGTAGCCCGCGACCCTGCCGACGGCCATGCGGGTGTCATGGCGAGGACGGGCGCCCTCACTCGCGGACGATGAGCTCCGCGAGTTGAGCCGGCTCGTCGCCGCGATCCATGTCGGCGACGACGTCGAACACGGACCCGCCGTCGAGGCGGGTCTCGATGCCTTCCAGCTTGAGGCGGGTCGGCTGGCCGTCGCTGTCGACGATGGTCATCGTGACCGCGGACCGATCGTCCGGGTCGAGCCAGCCGAACCGGCAGCCCAGCACCGGTCCGTCGCTGAGCACATCGTTGGTGTCTTCCGCGCAGGCGAGGAAAGCGACGCGTCCGTCGTCGGTCACCGCGGCGTCGGTGAAACCCAACGGCACGCCCGCCACTGCGCCGAGGTCAACCTCGAGAATGCGACGCACCGACGGCAACGGGTTGCGGCCGTCGAGCCAGCCCACGAACCTGTTGAGCGAAAGGTCGAGGATCGCGTTCCACGACTCGCCGCCACGCTCGCCAATGCCACGCTGCAACAGTCGCAGCCGATCGCCGTGCACGACGGCGCCTTCGATATTCAAGCGCGTGTCATGTGCGGCAGCGTGAATGCGCAGGCTGGCGTAGAAATCACTGCCTGACAGTTGCTGCGCCATGGCGCCCTTCCCGGACGCGATCGTCACGATCTTTTCGCGCTGCGGGCTCGAGCCCGACCCGAACGCCACGAGCCGGCCGTCCGGCAGCACGACACAGGCCTCGAGATCCATCTTGAATTTCTTGTTGCCGCGCGCATCGTCGAAGACCCGTGCGCCGTCCGGCCCGGCGGGCAGCAGGATCGGTTGCGTCGATCCCGTCGATGGATCGAGCACGGCCAGCGCGCTGACGTCGTCCTGCAGGATCACCAGTCGGTGGCCCTGGCGGCGGATCGAAGAGGCCGCCCGCACGTGGCCTGGCAAGTCTTCCAGCGGATGGGGGCCATGGTCATAGCGGAGCAGTCGCGGCGTGCCGAGCGTCGCCGTAAGGCTCGCCGAGAGCGAGGCCTGCAGCGTATGGAGTTCTGGGGAGCGTGGCATCGGCCGACATTGAGCGGGGCGGCCCGCGCGCGGTCAAGTGAAGTTTTGAAGAAAACTCAGAACGCTTTTTTCAGCCCCGCCTGTTTCAAGACACCATTGGCAGTGTGCCGGGACAGAATCCTGGAATCGACTACGAAGTTGCGCCGCAAGAGCGGGCTGAACCAGATGTCATGGTCGCCTTTGCCGTGACGCACTCGGTAGCAACCGGCTTCTCGGAGAATACGTCGCAGGTCGGGCGCGAAGTCGCCCACGGAGCGCCCGCCCTAGCCCCGCTTGACGCTGATGAGTTCCTGCTTGTGCCAGAGAAGTTCGACCGGGACTTCGACTTCCGACTCGCCAACGTTCATCGCCAGCAACTCGGGAATGAGGGTCCGCAGCTTCTTGGTCATCGCTTCGACCGTCGCCGATTCCGTCGCAAGCCCCGGGACGTTCGTCTCACTGACGAACCAGACGCGAGCGTCGGCATCCCAATCGCACTTCACGCTGTAGGACTTTCGCATACGGCGTACACGGGTCGATGACCGCCTCATGGACACAAACTTACCATAGGCAGAATGCCAGGGGCGTCACCCGCTGCAAATCTACAAAATTGACCGCTATGCCGACATTGCCGGAACCTGCCAGAACCCTCACGCCAACCCTCTCCCGCGACAGCAGGAGAGGGTAGTGAGTGCAGGAGCAAAACCTGCTACGCGGCTTTGCCTTCGGCGAGCGCCTTTACGTCCGAGGTCTTGAGCGCCTGGCCGCCGATGGCCCAGTCGCCGCTCTTGAACTCGTTGATCCGGACCGTGGTGACGCCGCGCATCCTTTCGCCTTCGACTTCGATCATCGCCGCGGTGACTTTGGCAATCATGTCGGCCTTCTGCTGCGGCGTGAACACGTCGGTGATGACGTCGATGGTAACGAGGGGCATGTTGTTTCTCCTTGCAGTGGTTGGTCAAAACGTTCCGGCAAATGGCAGCGCATCCACCGCGCCGTTGAATGCGATGAACAACGTGCAGGCCTCGGCGCCGTTGCAGCGGGCCGTGTGCGGCAGCGTGGCCGGCCCATACGCGTAATCACCCGGCTTCAGGCTCGCGGTTGGATTGCCTGCGTAGGTCACGTCGAGCTGGCCGGAGACGAGCACCATGCGCTCGGCGGACGTGTGCGAATGCGCCGGAATCGTATAGCCCGCCGGCACACGCAGGAACACGTCGGCACCCGGCTCGGCCGGGTTGCCGTGCAGCACCGAGATCTTGCAACCGGGCGGAAAGATGGCCGGGCAGTCTCCCCATTGCAGGTCGGCCGCTTTCTCGGACAGGGCCAACGGGCGGTCCAGCCCAGGAGCCGCCGGGCTTTCGGCGTTCAGTACGCCAGCAGCACCCAGGGCAGCGGACAGGATTGCGGACAGGGTCAGGCGGGGGATTAGCCTGTGCATGGTCGTACTCCTTTGTCGGGCGGCGAGTGGGCAAAGATTGACAGCCCGCGCCGACCGAAGCTTGCAGAAGGCGTGGAGATTTCATGGAGATTTCCGCCGCGGTTTCTGGGCGATCGCCCCAGCCGGCGGTATCCTCGGGCCCATGCTCTACCGTTTCGACACCTTCGAGCTCGACACGGCCAGGGCTGAACTGCGCGCGAACGGCGCCCCTCGCCCGGTCGAGCCCCAGGTCTTCGCCCTGCTCACCCTGCTGGTCGAAAACCGTGAGCGACTGGTCTCGCGGGACGAAATCCACGACAAGATCTGGGACCGGCGCATCGTGTCCGATGCCGCGCTCGCGAGCCGCATCAAGTCGGCACGGCAGGTGCTCGGCGACGATGGCAAGTCGCAGCGCTTTATCCGGACGATCCACGGCCAGGGTTTCCGCTTCGTCGCCGAGGTGAAGGTCGCGCGAACGATACAGCTCGTCGACCCACCGCCGCTGGAGTTGCACACCGGCCCGCAGGCGGCACAGTCGACGCGACCGTCGATCGCCGTGCTGCCGTTTCGGCTCATCGGCGACGCCGGGCCGTACGCTGCCATTGCCGACGCCCTGCCCCACGAACTGATCATGGAGCTGTCGCGCCTGCGCTGGCTTTTCGTCACGGCACGCGGCTCGTCGTTTCGCCTCCGCTCCGAGGACGCGGACATGCGCGAAATCGGGCGCGTGCTCGGGGTGCGGTATTGCCTGACCGGCAGCGTCGACGTCACGGCGCCAAACCTCGTCGTCAGCGTCGAACTCGTCGACACGCGCAGCGACGGTGTCGTCTGGGCGGACCGATTCGCCGGCGCGGTCGACGACGTGCACTCGATCCGCGAGGACATCCGCGCGCGGATCCTGACCGCGCTCGAACTGCAGATCCCGTTGCACGAAGCGAACCTTGCCCGTCTCACGGTGACCGAGGATCTCGATGCGTGGTCCGCGTATCACCTCGGCCTGCAGCACATGTACCGGTTCAACCGCACGGACAATGCGACCGCCACGGCGTTGTTCCAGCAGGCCGTCGCGCAGGATCCGGGGTTTGCACGTGCGCATGCCGGGCTGTCGTTCGTGCACTTTCAGACGGCGTTCATGCGGCACACGGACGACATTGCCGGCGAGTCCGACCTGGCACGTCGCTTTGCGCAGCGCGGCCTGGAACTGGACCCGCTCGACCCGTTCGTGAACTTCACGATGGGCCGCACCTTCTGGCTCTCGGGCGACCTCGAGGGCGGCCTCACGTGGCTCGAGCGCGCCACGACGATCAGCCCGAACTATGCGCAAGGCATCTATGCGCAGGCCTGGACCGAGACGCTCGCGGGCCGTGGCCTGCAGGGCCGCGCGCACGTCGACCTCTCGATGCGCCTGAGCCCGCTCGACCCGCTGTATTACGCGATGCTCGGCACGCGCGCCTTCACCCACATGGTCGTCGGCGAAAACGTCGCCGCGGCTGAGTGGGCCGAACGGGCTGCGCGCTCGCCCGGCGCGCACGTGCTGATTGCGATGATCGCGTCGGCCACGCAAGCGATGATCGGCGACGACGTGAAGGCCGCGCAGTGGGCTGCCAACGTTCGATCGCGCAACCCCGTGCTCACGCGCGAAGACTTCTTCCGCGCTTTCCCGATGAAGTCCGAGGTGACGCGCGCGCGGGTCGCGAACGCGCTGGCGGGCCTCGGGTTCTGAGGCCGGGATGCTCGAACTCGCCATTTTGCCTGGAGACTGACGTGCCGCTTGTACTGAAGAAAAGCGTGAAGCAACTGGTGGACGAGGCGCTGGCCGAAATCGAGACGCTGAGTGTCGACGAGGCTCGCACCCTGCTCGGCCAGCCCGACGTGACGTTCATCGACTTGCGCGACCCGCGCGAACTCTGGCGCGAAGGCGGCATGCCCGGCGCAGTCAACGTGACCCGCGGCATGCTCGAGTTCTGGATCGATCCGGCAAGCCCCTACCACAAGGACTTCTTCGCCTCGGGCAACAAGTTCGTGTTCTTCTGTGCCGGCGGCTGGCGATCGGCGCTTGCAGCCAAGACGGCCCAGGACATGGGACTGACACCGGTCGCCCACCTCCACGGCGGGTTTGGCGCGTGGAAGAAATCGGGCGCACCCGTTGCCGCCGTCGAACCGAAACCGGTGCGCTAGGATTTCACATGGCCAATCCGATCGATTCGCTGCTCGAAACCCCCGATGTCCTGACGCAGCTGGCCGTGCAATACGGTCCGCGCGTGCTGGCCGCGCTGCTGGTACTGGTTGCCGGCTTCGTCGTGATGCATTGGGTCGCGAAGTTCGCGGCACGCGGCCTCAGCCGCCTGTCGCTCGAGCAACCGGTGCGCGACCTGATGCTGAGGGTGCTGAAGATCGTCGTGTTTTTCCTGTTCCTGCTGATAGCGTTGCAGAACCTGGGGATCGACCTGCTGCCGCTGCTCGCCGGCCTCGGCATCGCCGGCGCGGGCATCGCGCTCGCGCTGCAGGGCGTGCTGGGCAACGTCGCGGCGGGTCTTACGATCATCTTCACGCGACCGTTCCGTGTCGGCGAATACATCTCGATCGCCGGGGAGGAAGGCATCGTCGGCAGCATCTCGATCTTCAGCACGACGCTGCGGCACAGCGACCTCTCGCTGGTCGTGGTCCCCAACCGCAAGATCGCCGGCGAGATCCTGCACAACTATGGCGAGATCCGTCAGCTGGACCTCAGCGTCAACGTCGCGTACGGAACGGACATCGATCTCGCCGTCCGTGCGGTCCGCGACGTGCTCGCCGCCAATTCACGCGTGTTGCGGGATCCGGCGCCGCTGGTCGCAGCCGCCGCGCTCGGCGATCACGCGATCTCGATCGCCATCAAGCCCTGGGTGACGGTGCAGGATTACGTTGCCGCCGCCGGTGAGATCAACCCGGCCGTCGTCGAGACCTTCCGCCTGCAGGGCGTGCAGATCCCCGTCGTCCGAGCCATCGTCAGCGCCTGAGGTCCTCGATGCAGATCAACGTCAGCCACCTCGTCGCCTCGGCCAGCCTGCTGCTGGCCGCGTTCGCCACCAGCGCACGACCGGTCGAGCCTGCTCTCGACCAGGCCACGGCGCAACGCATCGACGCGGCGGCCGCGGCAGTGCTGCAGCAGACAGGCGTGCCGAGCGCCTCAATTGCGGTCGTGAGGGACGGCCGTATCGTCTACGCGCAGGCGTACGGCAGTGCCGAACTGGAGCCGAAGGTCCTCCGCGCCCGCCCGGCGATGCGCTACGCGATCGGCTCGATCTCGAAACAGTTCACCGCGTCCGCACTGCTCCTGCTGCAGCAGGACGGCAAGCTCTCGCTCGACGACAAGGTGTCGAAATACTTTCCGCAACTGACCCGCGCGAACGAGATCACGATCCGTCAATTGCTTTCCCATACCTCGGGTTACCAGGACTACTGGCCGCAGGACTACACGTTTGCCGACATGCGGCAACCGACACAGCCCGCGGCGATCCTCGACCGCTGGGCCCGCCAGCCGCTCGACTACGAACCCGGTATGCGCTGGCAGTACAGCAACACGGGTTACGTGCTCGCGGGGCTCATCGTCGAGAAGGTCAGCGGCGAGCCGCTGTACCGGTTCCTCGAACGCCGCATCTTCGAGCCGCTGGGGATCGAGTCGGTCCGCGACTTCGACAACGAGCCGCTGGCCCACGGCACGGTACCGGGCTACGAATCGTACGCGCTGGGGCCCCCTCGTCCGTCCGGGCACAGCGGCCCGGGCTGGTTGTTCGGCGCGGGCGGTCTCGCGATGAACGCCGAGGACCTGGCGCGCTGGAACATCTCGTTGATCGATCGCACCGTGCTGAGTGCGGACTCATACCGTGAGCTCGAAACCGAGGTGTTGCTGGGAAACGGGGCGGGCACCGACTACGCGCTTGGACTTGACGTCGTGATGGACCGCCAGCGTCGCAAGCTGGAACACGGTGGCGAAGTCGCGGGGTTCACGGCGCTGAATGTCGTCTATCCCGACGACGGCGCGGCCATCGTCGTCCTGACCAATCTCATGGCGTCGCATGCACCCGACCAGCTGGCCGCAAAGATCGCGGACATCGTCTTTGAAAACGCCGACGCGACCGACACGGCACGGACGGCGCAAGCGAAGGCCATCTTCGAGGGGCTGCTCGCCGGCCGCATCGACCGCAAGCTGTTCACGTCGAACGCGAACGGTTACTTCTCTGCGCAAGCCCTGGCCGACTTCCAGGCGAGCCTCGGCCCGCTCGGTGCACCGAAGGAATTCAAACACGTGCGCACGTGGCAGCGTGGCGGCATGACCGGCCGCTCGTACCACGCCATCTATCCTGATCGAAAGCTGCGCGTCTGGACCTACGAACTGCCGGACGGCAGGCTCGAGCAGCTGCAGGTGCAAGCGGTCGAATAGCGTCAGTTCATCGAGTGCAGCCCGAAGAGATTGCCTTCGGTGTCGATGGCCAGGACGATGTGACCGTACTCGCCGATCGACAACTTTTCCCGCTGGACCTTGCCGCCCGCCGACACCACGCGACCGCCTTCGACCGCGCAGTCCTCGCACCCGAAATAGACCATCGTGCCGCCGGGCGTCGAGGGCATGCCGGGCGTGCGGACGAGCGCCCCGCCGGCGCCGGGCCGGTCGGGCGACATCTGGAATGCCCACATCTCGAGGTCCTGCTCGACGGGGCCGAGTTGCTCGAGGTTCACGCCCAGGACTGTCTCGTAAAAGCGTCGGGCACGGGCCATGTCCTGCACGTAGATCTCGAACCAGCGAACTGCGTTCTCCGCCATGGCGACTCTCCTTCGATGGACGCTGCGTGTGGCGGAAGGTTGCCACTGCAACAGGCATTTCGTCGAGCAGGAGCACCGTGACTTCGGGTCAGGCCCTTGCTGCGCGTTGGCCTGCTCCCGAAGCCGGTGCAATCGCGTACGGATCTCAGCGGCTGGAATCCTCGATCTGCTGCAGCATGTACAGCACCACCGAGGCGATGATCACGATCGCTGCGATTTCCATGGGTCACTCCATTCGACGACCGCCGATTTGGCGTGCGCGAATGATCGGGCCCGCGCATTGCTGCGCCGCGTCAAACAGTTGAAGGTTTCGTGAAAGGAACCGGCGAAATGGAATGTACGTCTCGTTTACGCGAGCGACCGGCGGATATCGCCCGCCAGGTCGTCGATCGCTTGCGTTGCCACTGGCGTGATCTGTGGCAATCCCGCAAAGCCATGGACCATGCCCGTGTAACGACGGGCGACCACCTCGACGCCCGCGGCTCGCAACCTTTCGGCGAACGCCTCGCCCTCATCGCGCAGTGGATCGAACTCGGCCGTCACCACGCTGGTCGTCGGCAGTCCTGCGAGATCCGCGTGCAGCAGGGCCACGAGCGGGTTGTTCGCATCGTCCGGTGCACCCAGGTATTGACTCCAGGACCACTGCACCCCGCTGCGGGCTAGCAGGTACCCGCGCCCGAAGGCATGCATCGACTCGGTGTCGCACGCGGGATCCAGCATGGGATACAGCAGCGCGACGTGGCGGACGACAGGCCCTTCGCGCTTTGCACGCACCGCGGTTGCCGCCGCGAGGTTGCCGCCTGCGCTGTCACCGCAGAGCGCGAGGCGTCGCTCGTCGAGGTTGAGGTCCGCGGCATGGTGTTCAATCCACTGCAGCGCTGCCGTGCAATCGTCGAGGGCGCCAGGAAACCGCGTCTCCGGAGCACGTCGATAGTCGACGGCAACGACCGCGCACCCGCTGCTGTGCGCCAGCCGGTGGCAGATCGAGTCGTGCGTGTCGAGATCGCCGAGCACGAAACCACCACCGTGACAGAAGACGATGGCCGGCAGGCAGGACTCGCTGGTGGGCCGGTAGATACGCACGTTCAGCGGACCCGCAGGACCCGGTATCACCCGGTCGTCGACCGCATGGATCGGGGTTTTCGGCGCCGTGACCAGGTACGCCTTGTTGCCGGCCCGCATGTCGTCGACCGCAACGTGCGCGGGTGGCGCACGCAACTCGCTGCGCTTGTCGGCGAGCAACTCGGCGAAAGCGGCATCGACGAACATGCCTGTGGCGTCGCCGTTCAGCGCGCCGCCACCACTTCGATCTCGACCAGCGCGCCCGGCACGGGCAGCGCCACCACCTGCACGGTGGTCCTCGCCGGCAGGTTCCCCTGGCTGGCTGCGCCGAAGTGGCGAGAGTAGGCCTTCATGAAACCACCGAAGTCCATGCCGCCGCCCTTCGCCGGGTCACCCACCATGAAGACGTTCATCTTCACGACGTCGGCCATCGTCAATTCGGAGGCCGCGAGTTCCTTCGCGATCTTGGCGAGCACGCTGGCCGCCTGGGTCTCGGTATCGCCGAGGCGCTCGGTGCTGCCGGCAGGGGCGTCGGGCTTGGCGACATCTGCGAGCGTGCCGCTGACGAAGACGATGCGTGCGGTGCCGGGGACTGCGACGCTGCTGGCAATCGGAAAATCAGGCAGCGCACGCCGCGTGATCGCATCGGCGGCCTGAGCAGTGAACGGCAGCGCAAGCAGCACACACGCCAACGACGCTGCAAGCAATCTACGGTCGAGAATCTTCATGGAACCTCCTGTCGGGTCGTCAGCAAGCCACGCCGCGATGCAAAAATGCCCGCGGCGACGAAGGACATAGCATACTCAGTCCACAATAACGCTCGCAGGGGAATCGCCATGGACGCATCGGGTACGTCGCGCAGGAATTTCCTGCAGGCTTCCGGAGGGGCATTGGGCATGGCCTGGCTCGCGGCCAGCTGGCCCAAGGTCGTCGCCGCAGCCGAACACGCCCATCAGATGGTCGGCGACACCACGGACCGCAGCAAGTTTCTCCTGCTGACGCCCGCACAGGCCCGCGACGTCGACGCCATTGCGTCGCAGATCGTGCCGAGCGGCGTCACGCCGGGAGCGCATGAAGCAGGTGTCGTCTACTTCATCGACCACGTCCATGCGGGGCTCTGGCAAGAGAACGGCCCGGAGTTCGTGGCGGGCCTGACAGACTTCCAGGCGAAGTGCGCGAAACACCATCCGGGCGTCGCGCAGTTTGCGGATTTGCCGTTCGACGACCAGACGGCGTACCTCAAGCACATCGAACACACGCCGTTCTTCGGCGGCATGAAGTTCCTGACCGTGCTCGGGCTGCTCGCCCTGCCCTCCTATGGCGGCAATGCGGACAAGCTCGGCTGGAAGCTCGTGGGCTTCGTCGACCAGCACGCGTGGCAACCGCCGTTCGGGCATTACGACGCCGGGTACGCCGGGTTCGTGCCTTATACGAAGGCCGCGGAGCGGCAGTCATGAGCACGCGCAAGTTCAAGCCGAACGACACCGTCGACTTCGTCGTGGTGGGATCAGGAGCCGCGGGCGGTGTGATGGCACGCGAACTGTCGCAGGCCGGTTTCGAGGTGCTGGTGCTCGAACAGGGGCCGCGCTTCACGGCCGCGGACTTCCGCCACGATGAACTTGACTACTGGTTCAACGGCGCGCTCACCAACAAGCTCGACACGAACCCGCAGACGTTCCGGAAGTCCGCGGCGGAGAAGGCGCAACGCGTGACGGAGTTCCCCGCCGCCTGGTACGCGCCGAACGTCGGCGGCAGTTCCGTGCATTTCACCGCGAATTTCTGGCGCTTCCACGAAGTCGACTTCGACGAGCGCAGCCGGCTCGGCGCGATCCCGGGGACGACTTTTTCGGACTGGCCGATCACGTACGCCGAACTCGAGCCGTACTACACGAAGGTCGAGTGGGAAGTCGGCGTGTCCGGACTGGCCGGCGCCAGCCCCTTCGACCCGTGGCGCAGCAAGCCGTACCCGATGCCGCCGCTGCCCGTGAAGTCCTCGGGCGTGCTGCTCGAGCGCGGCGCGCGCAAGATGGGTTGGCATCCTTACCCGGCGCCGATGGCGATCGCTTCGGTGCCCTACAAGGACCGCGCCGCTTGCGCGCACTGCGGCTTCTGCA
Source organism: uncultured Gammaproteobacteria bacterium (assembly GCA_963827615.1). Lineage (GTDB taxonomy): Bacteria > Pseudomonadota > Gammaproteobacteria > Steroidobacterales > Steroidobacteraceae > RPQJ01. Next base: position 39,525 of record CAWHCA010000001.1, read on the forward strand.
TCGGGTTCGGCTGCGAAATGCAGGCCAAGTCGTCGACGCTTTACACGATGATCCCGGAGGCCGAGGCCACCGGACGCTGCGAAGTGCGGCCGTTGAGCTACGTGTCGCGCATCGAGACGAACGCGGCGGGCCGCGCAACCGGCGTCGCCTACTTCGACAAGGACAAGCGCGAGCACTTCCAGAAGGCGCGCGCGGTCGTCGTGTGCGCCAACGGCGCGGAGACCTCGCGGCTGCTGCTGATGTCGGCCAATGCGCAGTTCCCCGACGGCCTCGCGAATTCGAGCGGCTACGTCGGCAAGAACCTGATGTTCAACACCTACGCCCAGGTCCACGCGCTGTTCGAGCACGAACTGAACGAGTTCAAGAGCGCACAGGTCACGCGTGTCGTGCACGACTGGTACGACAGCGACCCGAAGCGCGGTTTTTACGGCGGCGGCGGCATCGATTCGCGCATCGGCCCGATGCCGATTGCGTGGTCGCTGTTCGCGCCGCCTCCGGGTCGCACGTGGGGCGCCGGGTTCAAGTCGCTGCTGGAGGCCCTGCCGCGCGCGATGATCGTCGCGGGTCACGGCACGTCGCTGCCGCTCGCGACTAACCGCATCGACCTCGATCCGGAGCTGAAAGACGCCTGGGGCCTGCCCGCGTTGCGCATGACCTACAAGGACCATCCGGACGACCTGGCAATGGCGCGCTACCTGCAGGATCGTGGCGTCGAGTCCATGCAGGCCGCCGGTGCGCTCGAGGTCTGGAAGGAACCGGTCGCCGAATCGACTGCCGGGCCGCACCTGCTGGGCACCGCACGCATGGGCAACGATCCGCAGACTTCGGTCGTCGACAAGTACCACCGGTCGCACGACGTCCGCAACCTGTTCGTCTGCGATGGCTCGAGCTTCGTGACGTCGGGGCGCGGGCAACCGACGATGACGATCCAGGCCCTCGCCTTCCGCGCGGGCGACCACATCGCTCAGTTCGCGAAGCGAGGCGAGATCTGACGGTCAGGCGGCGCGCATGCCCTCGAGCCGGCGTGCGATGATCGATTCGGCTTCGGCCATGATCCTGTCGACCAGTTGCCGGCACGTCGGCACGTCGTGGACCAGGCCAGCGACCATGCCGCACGACCACGCGCCCGCCTCCATCTCGCCCTGCTGCATGACTTTCACGTAGGCCCCGGCGACATATTCGCGAATGTCGTCGATCGTCGTCGCGGCGCCTTTCTGCTTCTCGATCTCGACGACCTTGTCGACCGCCGTGTTGCGCAGTACGCGCTCGGTGTTGCGCAGCGGCCGCATGATCAGCCGCGTGTCGAGTTCGGTGGCCTGCACCAGCGCCTGCTTCACGTTCTCGTGCACCGGAGCTTCCTGCGTGGCGATGAAACGCGTGCCCATGTTCATGCCTTCGGCGCCGAGCGCAAGCGCCGCGACGAGACTGCGCCCGTCGGCCATGCCGCCCGAAGCGACGAACGGTATCTTCAGCACCTCGGCGGCAAGCGGCAACAGGATGAAGTTCGGCACGTCATCCTCGCCCGGGTGACCTCCGCACTCGAAGCCGTCGACGCTCACGGCGTCGCAGCCGATCTTCTCGGCCTTGAGCGAGTGCCGCACCGAGGTGCACTTGTGAATGACCTTGACGCCGTGCTGCTTCAGCACCGGCAGGTACTGCTCCGGACTGCGGCCCGCGGTCTCGACGATGCGCACGCCGCCTTCGACGATCGCCTGGATCAGCTCGGGGTACGGCGGATTGGCGAATGTCGGCAGGAACGTCAGGTTCACGCCAAACGGCTTGTCGGTCATTTCGTGGCAGCGCTTGATCGCCGCTGCGAGCTTCTCCGGCGTGCCGAGCGTCAGCGCCGTGATCATGCCGAGTCCGCCCGCGTTGGAGACCGCCGACGCGAGTTCAGGCAATCCGACGAAATGCATGCCGCCCTGGATGATCGGGTGCTGGATGCCAAAGAGTTCGGTGATGCGGGTCTTCATGGATGGCCTCGGATTCCTGTGGGGCAACAACCGGCCATTGTCGCCGATCCGTTCGGCAACCGCTCATCTGCGCGGGCGGCCAACCGGGCGACTCGCCTATTTCCCGGACGCAGCGACCTTCCTTGCCTCAGCCAGTGCCTTGTTTGCGGCACGCTGCGCGCACTCTTTCGTGTCGGGTCCGGAGTCCGGATAGGCCTTGCCGAGCTTCTCGCAGACTACCTTCGCCGCCTCGTTGATCCGCGAGTCCAGCGTTGCGACATCCGCCGGCTTCGCCAGGTCGAGGTCGGCATAGCTCACACGACTCGACATGACGACCTTGTAGTAGCCCGGCGCCGGGCTGGCCGTGTCAGCCTTGCCCTCCTTCACGATGGGCGAGGCCTCGACCACGATCTCTTCCAACGGCTGGGCAAGGGCATTGCCCCAAGCCATGCACGCCGCGACCGGTATCGCGACCGCCAGGAGTTTCCTTCTCATGACGCACTCCTTCCCTAGTTGAGACTGGGCGTGCCGAGGTGGCACGCACTTTGACCCACGACACAAGGCTAGTGCCCGACCCTGCAAAGGAAAATTCGGAGTGTTGGAACAGCGCGCCGGTATTAATCGCTAGGCCACGCCGGTCGGCCCGGCCCCCACGCGATCCGGCATCTGCAGGTGAGTGACGACCCGAATGCCCCTATCATCGTGCTACATGAGCCTGACTCGCCGCGTTCTAGTCATCCTGCTGGTCGTGATCACCGCCCTGGTCGCGGTCGTCGCGTATCGCACGGCAACCTACACGCCGCTCGCCGGCGACTCGTCGTCGCCTGTCGAACTTGCGCCAGCCGTCCGCATTGACGGCGCCATTGCCGCGCAGCACCTGGCGGAAGCCGTTCGATTCCGCACCGTCAGTCACCAGGACGCGAAGGACAACGACTCGGCCGAATGGGACCGGCTGCACGCGTGGCTGGCCGCGACCTACCCTGCGGCACACGCGGCCATGACCCGCGAAGTGGTCGCAGGCCACACGCTCGTCTACACCTGGCGCGGCGCAGACCCGTCGCTCCCGCCGATCGTCCTGATGGCTCACCACGACGTCGTCCCGGTGACGCCCGGCACCGAGCAGGACTGGTCACACCCGCCGTTCGACGGCGTGATCGCGGATGGGGCCGTGTGGGGTCGCGGCTCCGTCGACGACAAGGGGTCGATGATCGGGTTGTTCGAGGGCATCGAGGCGCTGGTCAAGAGCGGATTCGTGCCGCATCGCACCCTCTACGTGGTCAGCGGGCACGACGAAGAGGCTGGCGGCACAGGAGCGCACGCAGCGGCGCAACTGCTGAAAGCCCGGGGCGTACACGCGGAATTCGTGCTCGACGAAGGCCTGGCCGTCATCGCGGATTTTCCGCTGCTTGGCCGACCCGTGGCGCTGATCGGCGTTGCCGAGAAGGGCTACGCGACGCTGAAAGTCACCGCGCCCGCCACAGGCGGGCATTCCTCGGCGCCGCCCCCGGAGACCGGTGTCGAAGTGCTCGCCAGGGCCGTGCTGGCCATCACTGGCGATGCTTTTCCGCTCGAGTTCAAGGGACCGGCGGCCGACATGGTGCGCGCACTCGCGCCGGATGCACCCTTCCTCGTACGCGTCGCCGTCGCGAATGAATGGTTGTTCCGCCCGCTGCTCGTGCGGCAGATTGCGGCAACCGACGCAGGTGCTGCAACGCTGCACACGACGATCGCGCCGACGATGCTGCGCGGCAGCCCGAAGGAGAACGTGCTGCCGCAGGACGCGACCGCCTGGATCAACTACCGCATTGCGCCGGGCGTGACCGCGGACGAGGTGCTGCAGCGCGCCTCGGCAGCGACCAGCGGTCTCGGCGTGAAACTCGCCTGGGAGGGCCCGGCCTACGATCCTTCACCGGTGTCGTCGAGCACCTCGCAGGCGTACCGCGTCATGGCGGAACTCGCGGCGGGCGACGAGCGAACGCCCGTTGCGCCCGGCCTCGTCACGGCAACGACCGACAGCCGCCACATGGCTGGACTGGCCCAGGACATCTACCGCTTCCAGCCGATCGTGGCGTCGATCGGCGAACTGCAGATGATCCACGGCACGAACGAGCACATGACGCTGGACAACCTGCGCCGCACGGCCGAGTTCTACGCGCGCCTGATCGCGACAGCAGCGCGCTGATCCAGGGATGCCGATCATGACCAGAGTCTCACTGCCTCCCGCCGTCCAGGGCGAGCGTCTCGAAAAACGGGGGCGCAGCGGCCAGCTCAGCTATTACGTCGCAGGCAGGGGCGAACCGATGCTGCTGCTTCACAGCATCAATGCCGCGGCCTCGGTATACGAGGTGCGGCCCGTGTACGAACACGCGCTGCGGTCGCATCGCGTGTATGCGCCGGACCTGCCGGGGTACGGCTTTTCGGAGCGGTCGTCCCGTCCCTACGACATCAACCTGTTCTGCGACGCGATCCGCGACATGCTTGAAGTGATCGCACAAGTGCATGGCAAGGCACCGGTCGATGCGCTGGGGCTGTCGCTGTCGGCCGAGTTCCTCGCCCGCGTCGCCGCGGAGCAGTCGACCCGGTTTCGCACGCTGACGCTGGTGACGCCCACGGGATTCCGCCGCGGTTACCACAAGATGCGCGCCGCCGCGGGCACCAGCCGCGAAATCCCCGGCGTGTATTCGACCGTGACGTTTCCAGTGTGGCGCGGCGCGCTGTTCGGCGCCCTGGTGAGCCGCGCAAGCATCCGGTATTTTCTCGGCCGCACCTTCGGCTCGAAGCACGTGGACGAGCGCCTCGTCGACTATTCATGGCGCACCACGCACCAGCCCGGCGCGGATCGCGCGCCCTTTGCGTTCCTGTCGGGCAGGCTGTTCAGCGCGGACATCCGCAACGTGTACGAAAAGCTGACGTTGCCCGTGTGGCTCGCGCACGGCACGCGCGGCGACTTCGCGGATTTCACGGAATCGGACTGGGTCAGGACCCGGGCGAACTGGCAGGTCCAGGCGTTCGACACCGGGGCGCTCGTCTACTTCGAGCAGCCGGAGCTGTTCTGCAGGCGCTGGGACGATTTCCTGTCACGCAGCTAGCTCTCGAGTGGCGTGGCCGATGCCCCAGGGAACGTGATCCGGACCCGCGTCCCGACTCCGACCTGGCTCGTGAACTCGACGGGCCAGCCGAACCGGTCGGACAGGCGCCTTACGATCGTGAGCCCGACGCCGTAGCCGGGTCGTCCCGTGGAACCACGCACGAACGGTTGACCCATTTCGCGGATGCGCCCCGCGGGCAGGCCGACACCGGTGTCCTCGATTACGACCGCGTCGGCCTGGATCTCGACGCGGACCCGTCCCGCGTTCGTGTACGCCACGGCGTTGCGCAGCAGGTTGCCCAGCAGCACCGACAGCACCTTTTCGGGAGCATTGATCGACAGGCAGCAGCGGGCATCGATCTGCAGCGCGACCGGCCTGCCTTCAGCCAGTGGCAAGGCTCGCTCGAGTTCGGTGGCGACGACGTCGTTGATGCTCACCGTCTCCGTCGGCAGACCCACCTCCGACTCACGCGCCAGCAACAGGAAGGCGGCCGTCAGTTCCTCCATGTCGCGCGCCGAGCGGCGAATTCTCTCTACCGCGCGTCGCTCCGGCTCCCCGAGGCTCGTGCCCTGCAGGAGCACGTCGGAGGCCATCTGGATCACGGTGAGGGGACTGCGCAGCTCGTGGCTCGCATCGCGCGTGAAATGCCGCTCGCGTTCCGTGTACTCATTGAGCCGATGGGCGAACCATGCCAGCGCCGCCGAGAGTTCGCCGACTTCATCGTCGGCGCCCATTGGCAGGCGGGCGGGCTCGAAGACCGCCGGATCCGGGGCGTTGGGGTCGAGCTGACGCACCGAGCGCGCGAGGGCCATGACCGGCGACAGCGCCCGCCGCGAGGCGCGGAATCCGAGCCAGGTCGAGAGGTACAGCACCAGCAGGACGAGCGCCAAGGGTGCGAGTCCATAGTAGGCTGCGAGCCGCCCGACACTGCTGCGATCGAAGGTGAGATAGAGGCGCCTGCCCTGGCGCTCGCTGACGTACACGAGATATTCAACCGCATCGTGCTGCCAGGAATGGTAGCCGAGTCCAAGTGGCCGCAGCGCGTCGGGTACGTCACCCATGTAACCCGTCAGGTTGCGGGTGCTCGGCAGCGGGAAGTCCGGCCGCGTCAAGCGCTGCTCCCAGAAGTGCGCGGCCTCGTCGCGCAAGGCTTCGCGGATCAGCAGGCGCTCGAGCAGCGCGCCGGCGACCAGGACGCCTACGACTGCCGCCACGCTGATGAAGGTGGCCTGCAGCATGAAGGCCCGGCTGAGCCGTGCGCCGATGCCTCGACCGGAGTCGCTACTTTTCGTCATGGCTCAACGCGATGCGGTAGCCGGCGCCCGCGACCGTGTGGAGCAGCGGCCGGCCGAAGGGTTTGTCGATTGCCTTGCGCAGCGCGTAGAGGTGGCTGCGCAAGGTGTCGGAGTCCGGCAGCACATCGCCCCAGACCTCGCGCTCGAGCTGTTGTCGGCTGACGATGCGCGGCGATGCGCGCATGAGGACCAGCAACAGCTTGAGACCGATCGGCATCAGCTTGATCGGCTGGCCGGCGCGCGTGACCTGCAGCGTCGAGGTATCGACCAGCAGATCGGCGACGCGCAGGGTTTCGGCCACGACGGTACCGCGCTGGCGGCGAAGCAGGGTACGGATCCTCGCCTCGAGTTCGCGGATCTCGAACGGCTTGACGAGGTAATCGTCGGCGCCGGCGTCGAGGCCGGCGATCTTGTCGTTCACGGTATCGCGCGCAGTCAGCATCAGAAGCGGTGTGTCGCGCTTCGCTTCCTCACGCAGCTTGCGGCACATGGCGAGACCGTCCAGCCCGGGCAACATCAGGTCGAGCACGATCACGTCGTAGGGGTTCGTGACTGCAAGGTGCAGCCCGGTCACGCCGTCGCCTGCGTAGTCCACGGCATAGCCTTTCCGCTCCAGGAACTCGACCACCATCTCCGCAATGTCGCGATTGTCCTCGACGAGCAGGATGCTCGATCCGGTGGCTTCTGGGTTCAATGAGCGCGTCTCCACGGCCGCGGAGATTAGCACTCATCCCGTGCCAGGCATCCGGCTTGAGCCAAAGCCAGGCGCGTCCGCTCCCCTCCGCCCGTGAACACTGGCAGTCGCGGGAAAGTGACCTGCGGCTTTCACGTCGCCTGTACGCGGCCTTCACGCGGCCTTCACAAGGCTTTCCATAACCTCTCCGGCGTCCGCTGCCACACCTCAACCTTCGTTCGCAGTTCAAACTCGAGGATAAATCGCCATGAAAATTTCAGCACTCGTTCGCTCCCGCACTGCCGCGCTCGCCATAGCTGCGTCCGCCGCGCTGAGCTTCGCGGTCCCGTCATCCGCGGCCCCGTCCGTGCAGCTCACCAAGGGCGCCACCGAAGTGGCGCTTTACGCCAGCTTCGTCGACGCGCTGGGTTCACTGGGCGTGACACCGGGTAACGTACTCCCGGGCTCGCTCATCCCGACGTCCAATTCCGCCAAGGTCGCTTTCCCCATCCCGACCGGCGAACTCGATGCCGCCGGACCGAAGCTCGAGATCCTGCACTCCGGTGGCTTGACGCTCACGGCCGGCGCCACTCGCGTGGCCCTGACGTCGTTCATCATCGAAAACCTGGGTGGCCACCTGCGGCTGACCGGCGTCGTCAAGGCGAATGACACCATCGTCGGGCGGATTCCCCTGTTCCGGGTCGTGCTCACCCAGGCCCCCGAGGTGATCCCCTCGTCCGGAGGCGCGGCTCACCTGTCGATCAAGGGCGCCAGGCTGTCCCTGACCATGGAAGCAGCCGAGGCTCTCAACGGCGTGTTCGGCGTGACGGCGTTCAAGCGGGGCTTCCCGATCGGCGTGGCCAAGGTCAGCGCGACGGTGCGGGACCTCGACGGCGGCTGACGAGCGGCAACAACCGTCGCACGCGCAGGCGGTGCCGGTGCCTGGCCAGTCGGGAAACGTCTCAGTAACCGACAGGCTGGATCACCGGCACCGTTCTCCGCACACCCGTAGGAGCGTCCGCGATACCGCAGCGCAGCTTGACGCCGCAGCACCCCCGGCGTATCCGGTGACGCTGCTGCAGGGTGACCTGCGGCCGGAGTAACGCAGTCACTCTCAATCGCAGGAGGGATTCGGCCATGTCTGCACACCGTCAACAAACGGAGCACAAGACGTTCTCCCGCCCGGACGAGACGCGATCGTTTCCGCACGGTAAAGCGGAAATCCTGAATATCGGCAACGGCGAAGTCGGCAGGCTGGTGTTCGAGCCCGGCTGGCGCTGGTCGAACGACGTCAAGCCGATCGCCAAGACCCACAGTTGCGAGGCGCCACATTTCCAGTACCACGTCAGCGGCCGCCTCGCGATCCGCATGGACGACGGCACGGAAATCGTCGCCGGCCCCGGCGACATCACCTCGCTGCCGAGTGGCCACGATGCCTGGGTGGTCGGCGATGAGCCGGCCGTCGTCGTCGACTGGTTCGGCGCCAGCAACTACGCAAAGACGCGCTGACGGGCACGGTCCGGCGCCGTGGCAACGGCGCCGGAGCCTGTGCGCGCTGAGCCGACTGCGCAGGGCTTCCTCAGTGCCTGGCAGAAAGCCACCTCGAAAGAACCGCCAGGCATGAGTTGCTGACGCACCGGCATTAGACGGCAGGACGAGCCTGCACCGATCATCCGCGCATGAGCCATTCCGTCCGCGACCTGATCGCCGCTGCCAAGACATTGATCCGCGAGATCGGCCCGGCCGAGTTGCTCGAGCTGCAGAAATTCGGGTGTCCGATCGTCGATGTCCGCGAACCGGAGGAATTCGCCGAAGGTCACGTGCCCGGGGCGGTCAACATTCCGCGCGGCCTGCTCGAGTTCGAAGTCGACGGTCACCCCGCCGTCAATTACCAGACCGCCGAGGCCCTGTCCCATCGCCAGCGGCCGGTGGTGCTGTATTGCCTGAGCGGCGGCCGGTCCGCGCTTGCGGCGGAAGCGCTGCTGCGGCTCGGCTTCGTCGATCCGATGTCGCTCGAGGACGGTATCCTGGGCTGGGCCGACGCGGGCCATCCGGTCGTCACGCCGGGCGCCGCCGCATCCTATTCTTCGGCGGCAACGTTGGCTGCCGCCGCCGCCAATTGCGGATGAGATCCAGCCGCCGGGCGTTGGAGCATCCAGAAACTCATTTCTGCTCACTGACGCGAGGTATCGCCGTTGCGCGCCGGCGCAGAGCCGAGCAGCCGTTGCTGCACCATGCCCAGGCAGGAGGCATCGCGCAGCGGATCCATCGCCGGATCGCTGGCGAGGAATCCCAGCAACTGCGAGTGGTCGTCGACGGCGCGCTGCAGGGATTCGCAGGCGCTGGCCACGTCGCCCAATCCGGCATAGATGCCCGCGATGTCGTACGCGACGCCATACCCTTCTTTCGCACGCAGCTGCAGACGCTCGATCTCGGCCTGAGCCTCTTCGACACGGCCGGCGTGCGCGTAGGCACGGCCTAAATCGCCATCGCCGCCTGGCACTGGTCGCCGTTGCTGCTGGAACTCCCGAAGCGCCCCCTCGGCATCACCCTGGACGAGCAGGACGCGTGCAAGCAGCGCGCGGGCTTGATCGGCTGCTGGGTCGAGTTCAAGCACGCGGTTCAGCTCCTGTGCCGCCGCCGCGTAATCGCGCTTCAGGTACAGGATGAGTCCCACGTTGGTTGCATATGCCAGGTTCATCGGTTCGAGATCCCGGGCATGCGTCATGTCCGCCTGTGCTGCATCCAGCCGGCCAAGCATGGCGCGGACCAGTGCGAGACGCATCCAGGTGTTTGCATCGGACGGTTCCAGGCTGAGGACGCGCAGGTACTCCTGCTCGCCTTCCCAATAGCGTCGCTCGTACTGCACGAGGACGTGCGCCAGTGCGCCGCGTGCCTGCGCCAGTGCAGGATCGAGCGCGATGGCCTGCAGTGCGGCCTGCTTCGCGCGTGGGAACACGGCCTGCGGCGGCGCGTAGCCGTAGACGGCCTGGGCCGCGAGCGCTCCCGCCAGCCCCGACCAGGCCTGCGCATACTGCGGGTCCTCACGCAGCGCAGCCTCGAATTGTGCGGCGGCCTCAGGCGCGCGCCGTTGCCAGAGATAAAGGCCGTTCACGTAGTGCTGGTAGGCCGCCATGCTGCGCGTGGCAGGGCGAGTTACGCGCTGCGCCTGGTCGGCCGACAACTGGACGGCCAAGGCCATCACGACCTTGCGGGCCACAGCGTCCTGCAACTCGAACAGGCTGGCCATCGGCTCGTCGAAGTTGCCGGACCAGAGGGCATGGCCGTCCGCGACCCGCAGCAGCCGGGCGCTCACTCGCAGACGCTGCTGGTCAACCTGCAGCGAGCCTTCGAGCACGGCGTCGACACCCAGGGCGCGGCCGGCTGCCAACGGATCGCGGCCCGGCGTATCGAACGACCTCGCGGCGGTGAGCGGAGTGACGCGCAGTCCTGGAATCCTGCTCAGCTGCATGATGAGTGTGTCGGCCATGCCGAGTTCGAGGGCCGGATCGGCAGCCTCGGGCAACAGCGGCTTGAACGGCAGCACGGCTACGGATTCGGCGGCGCGCGTCGGCTGCTGCCGCAGTGACCACGTGCCGAACGCGAGCACGGCCAGCACGAGCATGGCCAACAACCAGACCCACGATCGCCAGCGTCGTGCATGCGGCACGGGCGCAGTCGATACCGCCGCCACGGGCTCCGAAGCCGACGCCGCGGGCGGAATTGGCGCGGGCCCCACTTCCGGTGCGGGAAGTTCCGGGCCGGTAGCACGCGTCGGAGCCTCCGGAACCTCGATCGTGCCGATGAAACGGTAGCCACGTCGCGGAATCGTCTCGATGTAGCGCGGCTCGACGGGGTCGTCGCCCAGCGCCACGCGCAGCTTGCGCACGACCGTATTGAGGCCAGCCTCGTAGTCGACGACCCCTTTGGGCCACAACCGCGTGATCAGTTGCTCGCGAGCGACCATGACGCCGGGCCGGTCCAGCAACGCGAGCAACACCTGCAGGGGCTGGTCCTGCAACCGCACGACCGTTCCATCCCGGGTGAGCTCGCCGCTGTCGGTCCGCAGTACCCAGCCGTCGAAGCAAATTACTCCTGGAAGTGTCATCTGTGGGCCGAGATTACCCAACAAACAGCCAGTTCAGAAACGATTCAGGCACAAGTCAGGCTCCGTCCATGGTCACGCGTCGCGACCTCACCGAACCTGTCCGTGGCCCTGGCCATTTTCCAAACCTCATTTCGGGAGACTCGACGATGAACAACACGATGTCCGGACGGCGGTCGATCCTGCGCGTGACCATAGCCGCGACAGGTTTCGCCCTTGTTGCCGCCACCACCCTGGCCCCGACGATCGCGGCGGCCACCAACGCGAACGGCACCGTCGGGGTAGGCGCCAAGGCACTCGTTGGCACATGGCGGGTGACTGTCACGACCTTTCCCTGCGCAAATCCCCAGGCGAAAAACCCTGCGTTCGTCTCCCTGCTCACGTTCTGGCATAACGGCAGCCTGATCGAGACCACCTCGAGCCCGCAGTTCCAGCCCGGGCAGCGCAGCAGTGGCCACGGGTTCTGGGAGCGGATCGGCCCGGGTGCGTATCGGGTGATCTCCGAGGCGTTCATTCAGTTCCCGACGAACCCGGCGCCGCCGCCGCCAGCCCCGGCGCTGCAGCCTGGCTGGCAGCGGATCGACCAGGGCATCCAGATGACGTCACGGGACAGTTTCGTCTCGGACGCGTCGGTTGCGTTCTTCGACAGAACCGCACCCAACGGTGCGCCGTACTTCACCGGCTGCGCCACAGCGTCTGGCGTACGGTTCGAGTGATCCTTCGGACCGTCGCCCCCAGCAAGGCGGGCGACGGTCACCTCGAGGTATGCCGACATGCGAAAACTCCACGTCTTACTCATGGCTGCGGGCCTCGTGGCGCCCGCCACCCAGGCCCGCGAAGTCGACGCAGCTCCGCAAGCCGTGCTTGCGACCATCCGCACTCTCGATACCGCGCTCCTGGCCAAGGATGTCTCGGCGCTCGGCGGGTTGCTCGAGCCGGATTTCGTCGGCACGGTGCCAAGCGGCGTGGCCCTGGCCAGGGACGCGTACATCGCGTTCCACACGCGAGCGGACGAAGGACTCGTGTCGATCGAGCCGGCGGCCGGGACCACACCGACGGTACGCGTAATTGACGGCCGGTTTGCGGTGGTCAACCGCAGGGTCGCGGTGCGCCGCGCGGACCTGGCGGGAAAAATTGATGCGTTCGAGGTGCAGCGCATCGAAGTGCTTCGACTCGACGCCGGCCGCTGGCGGCTCGTGTCGGGCCAGGGCACACGGGTGCAGCACTAGGCCCGGCGCCTGGGATTGACGGTACGCGCCGCGGAGCGACGACCCCGCGTGACCCGGCGGGGTCGTAGCGCACGCCATGCTTCCATTCCCCAGACCTACGGCGCACCATCGCGGCCGATCAGGACCACAGGCGGACACGTAATGGCAAACATCGCCGCAGCGTCGGGCCAGGGTGTCACGCACGCATCATCCGGCCGGGCATTCGCACCGGCCATTGATCGCTGGATTTACGTGTTCATGGCGGCGAGCTTCATCGCCTACACACTGATCGGGTTCGTCCCCGACTCGCTCGCAAAGCTTGCTGTGGTCAACGCGGGCCAGCGGCCGCCATTCCCGCCGATCATGCACCTCCACGCCGTCCTGATGGGGTCGTTCCTGGTGCTGCTGCTCGCGCAGTCCATCCTCGCGGCGACCGGCCGCCTGCAATATCACCGAGCCCTCGGCATCGCGGGCTTCGTGCTCGGGCCCGCACTCGTGATCGTCGGGTTCGTCCTGGTGCCCACCATGTATCACCAGGTGTGGGGCATGGCGCAGTCCGCTCCGGCCGAAGTCCGGCCGATGATCGAGCAAGGCCTGCGCATGTTCGACAACATCATGCTGGTCCAGATCCGGGTCGGCCTGCTCTTCCCGATCTTCCTGGCCATCGCCCTTACCGCGCGTAAGTCGGACCCCGGGCTGCACAAGCGGATGATGTTCCTTGCCGTCGCGATCGCCCTGCCCGCGGCGTTCGACCGGATCGCATGGCTGCCGACGTCGCTTCCGGGAAGCACACTGACGCTGGAACTCTATCCGCTGCTCGCCATTGCACCGATGTTCGTGTGGGATCTCGTGCGCACCCGCAAGGTGCACAGGGCGTACATGATCTGGGCACTGGTCAGCCTGCCGGCCGCGATACTGATGCACACGTTGTGGGACAGCGAGTGGTGGCATGCCGCCGCGCGGCAGCTGGTCGGGGTGTAGGCCGCACGAGCACCGGGCAACGGCCAGTTGCCGGAGAGGGTGGGATTCACTCGGCCCGCCGCAGCGGCCCTCGCCCCGTCGGGGCGCCCTCGCCCGCTACCGCGACCAGGGCGTGCATCTCTCGCGCGGAAACCGGCTCTGCCTTGGTCACATCCACGTTCTCGACGCTCACGCAGCCCATCAATGCGACGATGCAGACGACCGCGGTCGCCATCGTTGGTTGCATAGCATCTCCCGGCGCCTGAGCCAGCCCCGGCGCGGGGCCATTGGGTGATGCTTTGTCGCAGCAGAACTTGGTTGCTAGGTGCCGCTTTCCCCCGGAGGCTTCAGCGGCCAAAACCGCGTGCTGTTGCCCGACTCCGCCGCTGCCTTCGCCACCTTGTACTGCGCCTCGATCTCCTCGATCAACGCTCCCTTGTCCGCCTCGGGAATGTCCATCGAGCGGATGTTCTCGATGGTCTGCCTGTAGAGGCGCATGAGGCCTACTACGTCACCGAAGTCGGGAATGCGGGTTTCCATGCACGCAATGATGCCGCGCCTCAAAGCACCCGTCATCGCGAACATCCCTGGCGTTCAACAGGAGACGGAAACCGCGGCGCGAGGCCAGGGTTCGATGCAGTGAGCGCTATCGAAGCCAGGCTATAAAGGCTCCCTGAGCGCCGTGCACAACCTGGCGACATTTCCGAGAAGATCGTCACGCGCCTCGCCGTTGTGCCAACAGCGATCGAGGCTCGTCAACTCACGCAGGCCCTGCCTGATCTCCGAGAAGAACTTGCCCTGCCCGAGTTGCGCCATCATGAAATCGTCGGTAGCCACTCGAGACGTTTTCTGGCCTTCACTTGCAAGGTCGATTCCATCTTCGACAGGGCCACTTGCCAGTTGTGTCCCGGGACGTGAATAGTCGTAGTAGAAACTGGTTTGAACATCAGTGGCTGATACAGCCCCCAGCATCAGAAACGCAGACAGCGACGAAATTCTCACCTTCCTGACCTCCCCCGAGTTACCAGCCATGCCGGTCGCGTCGACCGTGAACCCGGCATTTTTTGGGTCAGCCCCTGTTTCTCTCCGTCCCCAATCCAGATGACTTCCTGAGCATTCCTATATGGTCTTTACGGACCAAATACGCCTTGCGCATGCGGCATGCAAGACGCAGTGCAATGCAAGAAGCGCGGCTGTTGAGCCTGACGAACGCCAGTCAGCGCCTGGAGAGGTGGCGCTGGTGAAAACCGGCGTCGCGGATTGACCAGGGTCTGGTCAAACTTCAACGCTTGTTCACGCTCGACAGGCGTGCGGTGTGACCTGAACGATTTACTTGAGTAAGACCCACGCAAGCTGGATGCCGCAACGCGATTGTCGTTCAATGCTGGTTCACGTGTGAGCGCGACGGAGCGAGTCATGAGCGAACCACGGGCCATCCCGCTTCCCGATCAGCGGCGCCTGTCTGACGAAGCTAGCCTGCAGGCCGCGAGCGAGTTTCACGCGCTGATGCAGTTGCGCCGCACCGTGCGTGACTTCGACTCGCGCCCGGTGCGGCGCGAGGTCATCGAGCAGTGCCTCGCGGCAGCCGGCACCGCGCCGAGCGGCGCGAACCAGCAACCTTGGCACTTCGTCGCGGTTTCGGGCGCTGACGTGAAGCGCCGCATCCGTGCGGCCGCGGAGGCCGAGGAGCGGGAGTTCTACGAACGACGAGCTCCTGAGGAATGGCTGGCGGCGTTGCGACCGATAGGCACCGACTGGCGCAAGCCCTTCCTCGAGACCGCGCCGTGGCTGATCGCGATCTTCGTGCGCAAGTGGGGACGCGAACCGGATGGCAGCAAGGTGAAGCACTACTATCCGACGGAGTCCGTCGGGATCGCGACCGGCCTCCTGATCACGGCGCTGCACACTGCCGGGCTCGCAACACTCACTCACACGCCGAGTCCGATGGGTTTCCTGAACGAAGTTCTCGGTCGCCCCGCCGATGCCGAGCGGCCGTTCCTGCTGCTGGTGACGGGTCACCCCGCGTCTGCTGCGCGCGTGCCGGCGATCGAGCGCAAGCCGCTCAACTCGATCGCGAGCTGGGTGTGAAGATCGCCCGCATTGACACACCGTCGCGCATGTTTGCCGGGAGAAATAGGCGTCCACCGATTGCATCCCGCCGCACGCAGCCCGGGAAAACGTCCGCTGGTGTGACCAGAGTGTGACCGGTATCGCTCGGCCTCCTTCCTTGGAAGCCCATCGCGCCCGTCGGATAATCCCGGCGCACAGCCTGATCCATTCCCAACGGATCGCTGGGTCAACGTAACGCCGTCGCCGCCAGTTGGCGACCGGCAATCCGCCGGGTGTTCGCGGAGTCGACGCTTGCGCCCGCAGCACCGCAATAAGAAGAAATCGCTAGATAGCAACAGGGATACGACCCGGACGCAGTCGGATCGGATCTGCAACGCGACCTGCAAACATAAGTCCCGGTCCTACCCTCACTGCATGATCGACCTCGGCACTCTCGCTGGACCTGCACGCTCACGACCACCAGCTCGCGGCCTACTGCCCGCGCTGCGATGCGTGGCGCAAATGCATATTGCGCGGCATGCGCGAATATCAGTCGCGGCGGAGCCGTGTTGCAATTCCCATAGGTTGGTTCATCAGCACAGAACACGGAGGTGTGCCATGAAACGCAGACTTAAGGCTCTGGCAGCAACGATTGCACTCGTGTTGCCCGCGACGTCCGCGGTAGCAGGGAGCGGAATGGTAACCCCGCCGTTAACGTACCGGTTCGCCAGCCAGTTTGTAGCCGCAGTGAACAATTCGCTTGAAGGCGACGTGTACACAATCATCTATGTACTGGGGGAGGAGTACCGGTCTGCCGAATTGACGCCTCAAGGAACTTATGTCTTCGCCTCGGAGCAAATCATTCACCCGGATCACTACACGATTCGCGCCATTAGATGCCTAGTCGATCCCGTTTCGATGAAGGTATGGACCAATGGCGCCAATTTGCAGGTTGTCCTCGATCCACAGTCACCGGACTGCACGCAAGAGGGGTGGTCTGTTGACTCGTCGAGCAATGCAACGCCGTATGGGTTCGAGAGTCCGGTGTCAATTCAAGGCACCTGGAGCGACCCAAGCGGGGTAGAAACGTCGATTGCGAATAACTCGGCAACCAACGTGTACGACGGAGGAGTTACACGGTCCCACTGCAAGTCAGTTTATGCATGGGAGGCCAAGGGGAGCTTGATCGTCAACGGTGTTGCCTACCCATTTGGAGCGGGAGTGCCCGACACCCTCGGCGACTTTCGCCACGAGGCCTGCAACCTTCACAATCCTGTCAGAGAGTAACGGCGTCTCGCCGGGTGAAAGCCTGCCTCACGTAGCGCTCAGGAACCCCGCTTCGGCGGGGTTGCCATTTCTGGTGCATGAAAGGTGATTATGAGTTGCATGGCGGAGAGGGTGGGATTCGAACCCACGATCCCCTTGCGGGGACGCCGGTTTTCAAGACCGGTGCATTCAACCGCTCTGCCACCTCTCCGAGCGGAAACTCATTCTAGCCGGGTGACGCCAGCCTTTGCCGTCAGCCGCGGATGACCTCCGCGCCACCCATGTACTTGCGCAGCGCCGGCGGGATCACGACGCTACCGTCCGCCTGCTGGTAATTCTCGAGCACGGCCACCAGCGTGCGACCCACCGCGAGGCCCGAGCCGTTCAGCGTGTGCACCGGTTCGGGCTTGCTGGTCGCGGGATTGCGCCAGCGTGCCTGCATGCGGCGCGCCTGGAACGCCTCGCAGTTCGAGCACGACGAGATCTCGCGGTATTTCTGCTGGCCCGGCAGCCACACCTCGATGTCGTACGTCCTGGCGCTGCCGAACCCGACGTCGCCCGCGCAAAGCGCGACGACACGATACGGCAGGTCGAGCCCCTGCAGCACCTTCTCGGCGTTGCCGACGAGCACTTCGAGTTCCGCGTAGGAATCCTCGGGCTTGACGATGTGCACGAGTTCGACCTTCTCGAACTGGTGCTGCCGGATCATGCCGCGCGTGTCCTTGCCGTACGAGCCGGCTTCGCTGCGAAAGCACGGCGTGTGCGCGGCGTAGCGCCGCGGCAGCGTGTTCGCCTCGAGGATCGATTCACGCGCGAGGTTCGTGACCGGCACTTCCGCCGTGGGGATCAGGAAAAACTCCATGTCGCCCGAGGTCACCCGGAACAGGTCTGCCTCGAACTTGGGCAATTGCCCGGTGCCGACCAGCGCACTGCGCGCGACGAGATAGGGCGCGTAGATCTCGGTGTAGCCGTGCTCACCAGTGTGCAGGTCGAGCATGTACTGGATCAGCGCGCGGTGCAGGCGCGCGAGCCCGCCTTTCAACACCACGAACCGTGCGCCGGAAATCCTGCCCGCCGCTTCGAAATCCATCGCGGTGTTCGCGAGCTTCTCGCCGATGGCAACGTGATCCAGTGGCGCGAATTCGAACGGGCGCGGCGTGCCCCAGCGACGCACTTCGACGTTGTCGGCCTCGTCGCGACCGTCAGGCACGCTCTCGTGCAGCATGTTCGGCAGGCCGAGCACGAGCTCGTCGAACTCCGCCTGGACGTCCGCAAGCTCCCGGTCGAGACCCGCCATCCGGTTGCCGAGTTCTTCGCCCGCCGCCAGCAGCGAGGAAATGTCCTGCCCCTGGGCCTTGGCCTTGCCGACGTTCTTCGCGTGCGCATTGCGGGCTGCACGCACTTCATCCGCGGCAACCTGGGCGGCCTTGCGGCGGTCCTCGAGCGCCTGGAAGCGCGCGACATCGAGCGTGAAGCCGCGACGCGCGAGGTTCGCGGCCACAGCGGCAGGATCGGAACGAAGCAGGCGGGCGTCGAGCATGGCGGGCAGCTGGAAGGTTCGGGAAAGCGCGAATTGTAGCCGAGATCAGCGGCGCTTCAGCGACCGGAACCGCTCCAGCGCCTCTGCAATCCTGATCTCGAGGCCGCGCGGCACCGGCTCGTAATAGCGCGCCGGCTCCATCTCGTCGGGAAAATACTTCTCGCCCGCCGCATAGCCCTCCGGCTCGTCGTGCGCGTAGCGATAGCCCTCGCCGTAGCCGAGGCCCTTCATCAGCCCGGTAGGCGCGTTGCGCAGATGCATGGGAACGTCGAGCGTGCCGTTCTTCTGCGCATCCGCCATGGCCGCCTTGTAGGCCACGTAGACGGCATTGCTCTTGGCCGCGACGGCCATGAACACGACGGCCTGGGCGAGCGCGAGTTCGCCTTCCGGGCTGCCGAGCCGCTCGTAGGCCTCGGCGGCTTCGAGCGCGAGCTGCAACGCGCGCGGATCGGCGTTGCCGATGTCTTCCGACGCCATCCGGATCACTCGCCGGCACACGTAGCGCGGATCGCACCCGCCATCGAGCATGCGACAGAGCCAGTACAGCGCGGCGTCGGGATCGGTGCCACGCACGGCCTTGTGCAGCGCTGAAATCTGGTCGTAGAACTGCTCGCCCTTCTTGTCGAAGCGTCGGTACCCACCGGCGGAAACTTCGCCGGCGATCTCTTCGGTGATAGTGCCGGTGCCTGCACGCGCAAGATCCGCTGCGACCTCGAGCAAGTTCAGTGCCCGGCGTGCATCGCCGTCCGCCGCCCGCGCGAGCGTAGCGATGGCGTCGTCGTCAGCTTTCACCGCTTCGGCACCGGCCGAGAATTCGCGCTCGAGCGCGCGTCGCAGGACCTGCTGGATGTCGTCGACCGTGAGCGAGCGCAGCACGTACACGCGGGCACGGGACAGCAACGCGCTGTTGATCTCGAAGGACGGATTCTCGGTCGTGGCGCCGATGAAGCAGACGGTGCCGTCCTCGACGTACGGCAGGAAGGCATCCTGCTGCGACTTGTTGAAGCGATGCACTTCGTCCAGGAAGAGCACGGTGCGCCGGCCGCTGCCCGCACGCATCTGCTGCGCCTGCTCGACGGCAGCACGCACGTCCTTCACGCCGGCCATCACGGCCGAGAGCGCGAGGAACTCGGAATCGCAGGTTTTCGCGACCAGGCGTGCGAGCGTGGTCTTGCCGGTGCCGGGCGGCCCCCACAGGATCATCGAGTGCAGGCTGCGGCCTTCGAGCAGGCGGCGCAACGGCTTGCCCGGCGCGAGCAGGTGCGACTGTCCGATGAACTCGTCGAGGCTCGCGGGCCGCATGCGGTCGGCGAGCGGACGGAACGGCGTCACCTCAGCCACGACTCGATCCGTTGCGCCCAGCCACCGGTCAACAGCGCGGCCAGGAGCAGTCCGGCCGCGATGCCCGCGGTATTGGCCGCCATGTCGTAGACGTCGGCGGTGCGACCGGCCTGCATCATGTACTGCCCGGCTTCCATCGCCGCCCCCAGGATCAGCAGCGTTGCCGCGACCATCCACCAGCGCTTGCGGGCAATGAGACCCGTGAACCACACGGCGAGAAACAGGTAGGTGCCGAAATGCTCGACCTTGTCGAAGCCTTGCGGCACTTCCCCGCTGAGCGCGGTCTGCAGGCTGCCCCAGACGACGACGAGCACGAGCACGGCGCTCGCGACGATCCAGAACGGTCGATAGCGGAGGTTGAGCATCTGTATCCCGACAGGCAGGCTGGCCACGCGACAGGGTTCGCCCGTCAGCGAGCCGCGGCTTCGCCAATCACGTCGGCACCGTCCGGCGGCACGAACCGGAACAGCGAATCGTCGAGCGCGACGCCGCGCTTGACCCGCGAGAACTCGATGGTGGTTGTCTGCCCGAGCTTGTCGACCAGTTCCATCGCGGCGAGTTCATCGCGACCGTCGAAGCCCAGGCTGACGCGCTCGAAATCCGAGCCCTTCTGCTTCGGCGCCAGCCGGTACCACGTCAAGCCCTGCCGCTGTTCGATGGGTCCGGCCGTGAACGCGTCGCCGACCTTGCCGGAGCCCGACAGCAACATCGCGGGCGTGGCACCGAGCCCCTGCGCGAGCGAACGCACGGTGACCTGCTCGAGATCGGGGTCGTACAGCCAGAGCTTCTTGCCGTCGGCGACGATCGTCTGCGCGTACGGCTGCTGGTAGTCCCAGCGGAAACGGTCCGGGCGGGAGATCGACAGCGTGCCCGTCGCGCGTTCGGTGACCTGGCCCTGCTTGTCCTGCACGACCTGCACGAATCCGGCCGTCAGCGTACTCAACCGGGCGAGGTATGCATCGACTCGCGTGATCGAGTCGGCCGCGAACGACGCGATGGGAACGAGCAGCAGCGCGAGCAACGCTGCGGCCCTCACCTGCGCGAGGGGCATATTCAGTCGACCTCGGGCGGCGGCGGCGCCAGGACTTCGCGTGAACCGTTGGTATTCAACGGTCCGACGAGACCTGCGGCCTCCATCGCCTCGATCATGCGGGCGGCGCGGTTGTAGCCGATCTTGAGCCGACGCTGGACGCCCGAGATCGAGGCCTTGCGGCTCTCGGTGACGATCCGGACCGCCTCGTCGTAAAGCGCGTCCTGCTCGGCGTCGCCGCCTTCGCCGCCCTCGCCTTCCTCGCCCGGCAAGCCGGGGATCGGCAGCGACGGACCGTCGAGGATCTCGTCGATGTAGATCGGCGCCGAATGCGTGCGCAGCGACGACGCGACCTTGTGGACTTCCTGGTCGGACACGAACGCGCCGTGCACGCGCACCGGGTGCGAGGTGCCAGGCTGCAGGAACAGCATGTCGCCGTGACCGAGCAGGCTCTCGGCGCCGCTCTGGTCGAGAATCGTGCGCGAGTCGACCTTGGCCGACACCTGGAAGGCGATGCGTGTCGGGATGTTCGCCTTGATCAGGCCGGTGATCACGTCGACCGACGGCCGCTGCGTCGCGAGGATCAGGTGGATGCCCGAGGCGCGCGCTTTCTGCGCGAGGCGCGCGATCAGCTCTTCGACCTTCTTGCCGACGATCATCATCATGTCGGCGAGCTCGTCGACGATCACGACGATGAACGGCAGCGGCTCGCAGAACGGCACGGTCGACGGGTCGCCGCCCGGCGGCAACCGCTTCATCTCGAGCGGGTCCTTGATCGGCGCACCCGCATCGGCCGCGTCCTTGACCTTGCGGTTGTAGCCCGCGAGGTTGCGCACGCCCGTGGCCGCCATCAACTGGTAGCGCCGCTCCATCTCCGCGACGCACCAGCGCAGCGCGTTGGCCGCCTGCTTCATGTCGGTGACGACCGGCGCCAGCAGGTGCGGAATGCCCTCGTACACGGAGAGTTCCAGCATCTTCGGGTCGATCATGATCAGCCGCACGTGCTCGGGCGTCGACTTGTAGAGCAGCGACAGCACCATCGCGTTGACCGCGGTGGACTTGCCCGAACCCGTGGTGCCGCCGACCAGCAGGTGGGGCATGCGGCCCAGGTCGGCCACGACCGGATTGCCGCCGATGTCCTTGCCGAGCACCAGCGCGACCGGCGAGGCCATTTCGTCGTAAGCCCGCGACTTGATGATCTCGCCGAGCGTGACCATCTCGCGCGTCTCGTTCGGGATCTCGAGACCCATCGTCGACTTGCCCGGGATGATCTCGACGACCCGCACGCTGATCGCCGAGAGCGCGCGAGCCAGGTCCTTCGCGAGGTTGGAGATCTGCGCCACTTTCACGCCCGGCGCCGGACGCAGCTCGAAACGCGTGATGACCGGGCCCGGATGCACTTCGACGACCTCGGCTTCGACGCCGAAATCGCGCAGCTTCAGCTCGACCAGCCGCGACATGGCTTCGAGCGCTTCGGCGGAATAGCCGCCGACTCGCGCGGGCGGATCGTCCAGCAGCGAAAGCGCGGGCAATGCCGCCGCACCCGGCCGCTCGAACAGCGCCACCTGCTTTTCCTTCTCGACGCGCTCGCTCTTCTCGACCTTCGGCGCGGGCGACTCGATCTTCGGCGGCTTGCGCTCGGCGACTTTCTTCTGCTCTTCGCGCACGACGACTTCGCGCGCCTGCCGCACTTCCTTGCCGATGCTCTGGTCGCGACGCTCGGACAGGCGCTCGCGCACGAACGAGTACCCATGCAGCACCCGGGTGCCGACCGCGTCCATGACGTTGAACCACGACAGGCCGGTGGCGAGCGAGACCGAACCGAGCCAGACCGCGAACAGCAGCAGTGTCGCGCCGAGGAAGCTCATCGAAGTGGCGAGACCCTCGCCGAGCAGCGAGCCGACGACTCCGCCCGCCGTGTTGGGGAAGCCGTCGCCGGAGAAATGCAGCGTGGCCAGGCCGCAGCTGCTCGCAAGCGCCAGGAAAAATCCCAGGCCGCGGAAAGAGGCCGAGCGACGGTCGACCGGCTCGCGGCTGCTGCGCTCCCGGAAGAGGTGGTAGCCCGCGATGCCCAGCATGATCGGAAAGAGGTAAGCCGGCAGGCCGAACAGCACGAAGAACAGGTCGGACAGCCAGGCGCCGAACGGGCCGATCAGGTTGGTGACCGGGCCGGGCTGACCGGTCGAGGAAAAGGCGGGATCCGCCCTGTCGTAACTGACGAGCGAGGCAAACAGGATCAGTGCCAGCGCACCGAAGATCCAGAGTGCGCCCTCGCGCAGTCCGCGGGCCACGTGGGCCGCCTGGTCGCCGCCGTCGACGCGTTTCGCTTCCGCCTTAGCCAAATCTCATCACCTGATAGTTCAAGAGTCGTACGTAACCCGTTGGTTTACATAAGGCTACCGCCAATGTAGGCAGGCCGCCACCCCGAAAATCGGGGACGCTCACCTATTTCCAGAAAATTCGGAGTGTCACCCCGCCTCGGCCCGCAAACAGGTGAGGGAAATAGGTGAACGTCCCCGATTTTCGGAAGGCGCATGAGGGCAGCACCTGCGGTGCTTTCCGTCGGCCGGTGGGAGGCTTACCATGCCGCGCCTTCCACGGCGCAATGCGCAATTTTCGCGCAAGGAATTATACATGAGCGACCCCCGCCACTCGCGGCTGATCATCCTGGGATCCGGTCCCGCCGGCTACTCGGCGGCAGTCTATGCCGCGCGGGCCAATCGCAAGCCGCTGCTGATCACGGGCATGGAACAGGGCGGCCAGCTCATGACGACGACCGAGGTCGACAACTGGCCCGGCGACCCGCACGGCCTCACCGGCCCGGGCCTGATGGAACGCATGCGCGAACACGCCGAGCGCTTCTACACTGAAATACTGATGGACCACATCAACGAGGTGGACTTCAGCAGGCGCCCGCTGCTGTTGAAGGGCGATCGCGGCGATTACACCTGCGACGCGCTGATCATCGCGACGGGTGCGAGCGCGCAGTACCTGGGCCTCGACTCCGAGGAGAAGTTCAAGGGACGCGGCGTCTCGGCCTGCGCGACCTGCGACGGCTTCTTCTTCCGCGGCCAGCGTGTCGCGGTCGTCGGCGGCGGCAACACGGCCGTCGAGGAAGCGCTGTACCTGTCGAACATCGCGTCGCACGTCACGCTGATCCATCGCCGCGACAAGCTGCGCTCGGAGAAGATCCTGCAGGACCACCTGTTCGAGCGGCAACGCGCGGGTGCGGTCGACATCGTCTGGAACCACACGGTCGACGAAGTGCTCGGCGACGAGTCGGGCGTCACGGGCGTCCGGGTTGCGGCCACCGACGGTTCGGGCACGAGGGATATCGAAGTCGCCGGCCTGTTCATCGCAGTCGGCCACGTGCCGAACACGCAGATCTTCGCGGGGCAACTCGACATGAACGGCGGCTACATCGTCGTGAAGTCCGGGCACAGCGGGCGGCGCGACGGCGACGAGCGTGCCCGGCGTCTTCGCCGCGGGCGACGTGGCCGATCACGTCTATCGCCAGGCGGTCACCTCGGCCGGCACGGGCTGCATGGCGGCGCTCGACGCGGACAAGTACCTGGACGCCGTGGATGCCGCTGCCGCCCACTGACGCGCCGTGCCGCTGACGGCCGCAGTCATTGGTTGCATTGCCGAGGTCGCCGCTCACGACTGGGACGCGCTCGACCGGTCCGGCCACCCGTTCCTGAAGCACGCATTCCTCGATGCCCTCGAAGTCACCGGCTGCGTCGGCGCCGACTCGGGCTGGATTCCCGCGCACCTCGTGCTGCGGGACTCGCGCAGCGGCAAGCTCGTCGCTGCCGTGCCGCAGTACCTGAAGACCCATTCGTGGGGCGAGTTCGTGTTCGACTGGAGCTGGGCCCAGTCGTACCAGCGCTCGGGCCTCGAGTACTACCCGAAGCAGCTGTCGGCGATTCCGTTCACGCCGGTGACGGGGCCACGATTGCTCGCGCGCAGCTGGCAGATGACCCCGCGTGACGACGCTCGCAGGCGCGAACTGCGCGAGCAGCTGGCCGCCCTGCTGCTCGAGTCGGCGCGGCACGCAGCCGCTTCGGGCGCGCACGTCAACTTCACGCTCGACGCGGACCAGGCGGTGCTGGAGCGCGCGGGTTTCATGCGCCGGCACGACTGCCGCTTTCTCTGGCACAACCGCGGCTATCGCACCTTCGACGATTTCCTCGCGACGTTCCGTGCCGACAAGCGCAAGAAAGCGAAACGCGAACGGCGCAAGGTCGCGGAATCCGGCGTTACATTCCGGACACTGGCCGGCGAAGACATCGACGCCGGCCTGTGGCGCACGATCTTCGGCTTCTCCGAGCGCACGTTCCTGCGCCACGGCAACGGGCACTACCTGAACGTCGAGTTCCTGCTGCGGGTCTCGACGGCGCTGCCGGGCTCGGTCGTCGTGAAAGTCGCTGAACGTGCCGGCACGCCGGTTGCGGCCGCCATCTTTTTCGCAGGCGGCGGCTGGCTCTATGGCCGCTACTGGGGCTCGGCGGTGCAGGAGGATTCGCTGCACTTCGAAGCCTGCTACTACCAGGGCATCGAGCACTGCATCGAGCACGGCCTGCAGTTCTTCGACCCGGGCACGCAGGGTGAACACAAACTCGCGCGCGGCTTCGAGCCGACGCGCACGACGTCGGCGCACTGGCTCGAGCACGCCGGCTTTCGCAACGCAGTCGCACGCTATCTCGAGCGCGAGCGCGCAGCCGTCGACGATTACATCGAAGCGGCTCGCCAGCACCTGCCTTTCCAGCGCGCAACGGCAGCGGTGCCGGGTCCGACAGTGACGCGACTGCGACAGGCGACGCCTCCGCCGCACCATGATTGCCTGGCTCAAATCCGACGGATCCGCCCGAGGCCTTTCCGCCGGTCACTAGCGCGCTGTCCGATCCCGACGGCCTGCTCTGCGTGGGCGGCGACTTGAGTCCGGAACGACTGCTGGCGGCTTATCGTCGCGGCATCTTTCCCTGGTACTCGGAGGGACAACCCATCCTGTGGTGGTCGCCCGATCCGCGCATGGTGCTGTTCCCCGACGAGTTCAAGGTTGCGCGGAGCCTGGGCAAGTCGCGTGCGCAACCGCGGGTTCCGCGTCACGTTCGACACGTGTTTCGACACGGTGATCGCGCAGTGTGCCGACAGCGGCACCCGCTCGCTCGAGGGCACGTGGATTTCGTCCGCGATGCGGGCCGCGTACGGCGAGTTGCACCGGCTCGGGCATGCGCACTCGGTCGAGGTCTGGCTCGACGACCGTCTCGTCGGCGGTCTGTACGGACTGCTGCTCGGCCGGATCTTTTTCGGCGAGTCGATGTTCAGCACCGAGACCGACGCCAGCAAGGTCGCGCTGCACGACCTCGTGCACTGGTTGCGGCAGCGCAACGTGGCGTTGATCGACTGCCAGGTCGCCAGCGATCACCTGTTCACGCTCGGCGCGCGACTGATTCCGCGCGCCGACTTCATCGCGGAACTCGAACGCGGGATACCGGCCCTCGCCCCGGACGACGCTGCCGGCGACGTGCGCTGAGGAAGCGCCTGGCTGGCCGCGATTCGGCGCATCCCGCGTCGACGGGCCACCCGTTACGCGAACTGTCGCAATCGCTGCGACGAGGGGTGGGTTCGCATTGCTTTCAAACGGGCCTTTATGCAGAATTCGCGCGACTTTTGCGGTGCATGAGAAGGTGCATGTCGAAGGAAGAGGCGATCCAGATGGAAGGCCGCGTGGTCGAAACGCTGCCGAACACGACATTCCGTGTGCAACTGCAGAACGGTCATCTCGTGACGGCTCACATCTCCGGCAAGATGCGCAAGAACTACATCCGCATCCTCACGGGCGACACCGTCACCGTCGAAATGACGCCGTATGACCTGACCAAGGGTCGAATCGTTTATCGCGGACGCTGAGCGCCTGCTGCACCCGTAGGGTCGTGTGCCGGCGGGTCGTCGGGTTGCTGAAAGCCGGCTTTGCCGGCTTTTTCGTTTCCGGTCCGGGCGAGGCGCTCAGAAAGAGACCACAGGGACGGAGTCCCGTTCTTCTTCCGGCGAGCGGAAAGGCAGACACGCTCGCCGGAAGA
Organism: uncultured Gammaproteobacteria bacterium; assembly: GCA_963827615.1. Classification (GTDB taxonomy): domain Bacteria; phylum Pseudomonadota; class Gammaproteobacteria; order Steroidobacterales; family Steroidobacteraceae; genus RPQJ01. Next base: position 66,116 of record CAWHCA010000001.1, read on the forward strand.
AGAACGGAACCCCGTCCTGCGTCGTCCGCGCCTGAGCGTCTCGCCGGGCCAGAACGAAATGCGGCAATAGCGGGCGTGATGCAGGCCCGACGATCCGCACGGCGCACGCAGCCGGACGGATGCAGAGGCCCTCAGCGTCGGGGTGGGGTGCGCGCTGCGGCGAGCCACAAACGCCCGGTGAAGCTGCCCGCTGCGGCCACCCTGCCGTCAATGACGGCGCTGATCCGCACGTCCTGGCAGCCGCTGCTCGAGGCCTACGCTGCGCCGTGCGACCTTTTCCGCTTTGGCGGAAAAGGCGCTCAGGCGCATGACGTCAAGCCTTCGATCCGGTGTTCTTTCTGGCGAGCGTGTCTGCCTTTCCGCTCGCCAGAAAGAACACCGGATCGAAGGCCAGCGACCATCAACCGCCTGTGGGCGACGTCTCCCGCCTACACGGGAGAGGTGCAACGGGCGAGATGCAAACAGCGGGAAAGGTTACTCGAGCAACGCAGGCTCGTCCGCGCTGCGAGACTCGACCTTCAGCGCACCGTCCACGCCGACGCTGACGAAGGCATGCCCGCCATGCTCGAGGCTGCCAAACAGCAGCTCTTCCGCGAGCGGCCGCTTGATGTGCTCCTGGATGATGCGGGCCATCGGCCGCGCGCCCATCTTCGGGTCGTAGCCGCGCTGCGCGATCCAGGCACGGGCCTCCTCGTCGATGTGCAGCTGCACGCCCTTCGTCTCGAGCTGCGTCTCGACCTCGACCAGCAGCTTGTCGACGACGCGCTGGATCGTCCGCTCGTCGAGCGGCGCGAACTGCACCACTGCGTCGAGCCGGTTGCGGAACTCGGGCGCGAACATCTTCTTGATCGCTTCCATGCCGTCGCTCGCATGGTCTTGCGTGACGAAGCCGACCGACGTGCGGCTCATGTCCGCGGCACCTGCGTTGGTCGTCATGACGATGACGACGTGGCGGAAGTCCGCCTTGCGGCCGTTGTTGTCGGTGAGCGTGCCGTGGTCCATGACCTGCAGCAGCAGGTTGAACACGTCAGGGTGCGCCTTCTCGATCTCGTCGAGCAGCAGCACGCAGTGCGGATGCTTGGTGATCGCTTCGGTCAGCAGGCCGCCCTGGTCGAAACCGACGTAACCCGGAGGCGCGCCGATCAGCCGCGAGACCGTGTGCCGCTCCATGTACTCGGACATGTCGAAGCGCACGAGTTCGACGCCCAGCGTCAGCGCGAGCTGTCGCGTCACTTCCGTCTTGCCGACGCCCGTCGGACCCGCGAACAGGAATGAACCCACCGGCTTGCGCTGGTCGCCTAGCCCAGAGCGCGCCATCTTGATCGACGACGACAGCGTGTCGATCGCCTTGTCCTGGCCGTAGATCACCAGTTTCAGGTTGCGCTCGAGGTTCTTCAGCACGTCGCGGTCGTTGCTCGACACGGTCTTCGGCGGGATGCGCGCGATGCGCGCGACGACGTCCTCGATCTGTTCGACCGTCACGAACTCGGCGCGCTGGTCGACCGGCTTCAACCGCTGTCGCGCGCCCGCCTCGTCGATCACGTCGATCGCCTTGTCGGGGAGGTGACGGTCGTTGATGTGGCGGGCAGAAAGCTCGGCAGCCGCCTTGAGGGCGTCGTCAGCGTACTTGACGCCGTGGTGCTCCTCGAAGCGCGCGCGCAGGCCATGCAGGATCTCGATGGTTTCCGCGACGGTGGGCTCGACCACGTCGATTTTCTGGAAGCGGCGCGTGAGCGCGTGGTCCTTCTCGAAGATGCCGCGGTATTCCTGGTACGTGGTCGAACCGATGCAGCGCAGCTCGCCGTTCGCCAGTGCGGGCTTGATCAGGTTGGACGCGTCCATCACGCCACCCGAGGCGGCGCCCGCGCCGATCACGGTGTGGATCTCGTCGATGAACAGGATCGCGCCCGGCTGCTTCTTGATCTCGGCGAGCACGCCCTTCAGGCGCTTCTCGAAATCGCCGCGGTACTTGGTGCCGGCGATCAGCGAGCCCAGGTCGAGCGAGTAGACGGTGCTGCCCGCCAGCACGTCGGGCACCTTGCCCTCGACGATCATGCGCGCCAGTCCTTCCACCAGCGCAGTCTTGCCCACGCCGGCCTCGCCCACGTACAGCGGGTTGTTCTTGCGGCGGCGGCAGAGGATTTCGACGGTGCGCTCGACTTCGAGCGCGCGGCCGATCAACGGATCGATGCGGCCTTCCTGCGCGAGCTGGTTCAGGTTGGTCGCGTACTTCTCGAGAGCCGAGGCGCCTTCCGCGTCGCGCTCCGATTCGGTCTGCGCCGGCGCTTCCTCGGCCGGGCGCGGCGCGTCCTCGGACTTCGACAGCCCGTGGGAGATGAAATTGACGACGTCGAGGCGCGAGATCTCCTGCAACCCGAGCAGGTAGGCCGCGTGCGAGTGCTTTTCGCTGAAAATCGCGACCAGCACGTTGGCGACCGCGACTTCCTTCTTGCCGCTCGACTGGACGTGGAACACGGCTCGCTGCAGCACGCGCTGGAAACCCAGCGTGGGCTGCACCTCGCGGTCGTCGTCCTGCTTGAGGCGGGGGGTGGTCTGGTCGACGAAGTCCTTGAGTTCGTTGCGCAGGCGCGCGGCGTCGGCGCCGCATGCGCGCAGGATTTCGCGGACTTTGGGCGTATCGATGATGGCCAGCAGCAGGTGCTCGACCGTCATGAATTCATGCCTGGCTTCCCGGGCGCCCTGGAAGGCCTCGTTCAGGCAGATCTCTAGTTCGCTGCTCAACACGGGTTCAGGCCTCTTCCATGGTGCAGAGTAATGGATGCTGGTGCTGCCGGGCGTAGGTGGTGACCTGCGCGACCTTGGTTTCCGCAATTTCGAAGGTGTAGACGCCGCATACTCCCTTACCCTTGGTGTGGACCTCCAGCATCACCCGCGTGGCCGTGGTGCGGTCCAACCCGAAAATGTGTTCGAGCACGTCCACCACGAATTCCATCGGGGTGTAGTCGTCGTTCAGGAGCACGACCTGGTAGAGGGGTGGTCGCTTGGTCTGCGGCCGGGCCTCTTCCACGATCAGACCGTGGCCCTGCTGTGTATGTTCCTCGCTCATCGCCCGCCTGAAGCAACCGAAAGTCCTATATAGGGCCACCCCCGGTCCCTGACAAGCAGCGGGGCTGACTTCGTGAGATCGCTACCAGACTGCCCAAAACGAGAGGTGGTCATCCGTATGACACGCAACTGCCTTGAGAGCCTGTCGTCCAAGTCCGTATGATGCCGTACCCGTGGAACGGCCTTGCCGGACGGCCACTTACAAGAGACCTGATGCAACTGCCCCTGAGCGTGAATGAGCGTTTTGGCCGGACTCGCCTCGGTCGCCCGGGGCGCCCGGGCCGACGGGTGGCAGAAGCTCCTGCCGCTGGCCGTTTCCGCCTTGCTGGTCGTCCTGCTCGCCTGGCAGCTCGTGCAGCTTACATGGACCCTGCTGGGGGCCAGGAACGTCGTCGGACCCGCGACGAACGCTCCCGCCGTCATCGCGCCACCCCCGGCGCGCACCGTGGACGTGGGCGCGATCGTCAACGCGCACCTGTTCGGCGAAGCCAATGCTCCCGCCGCAGGCTCGACCGACCCGAACGCCGTCGCTGCCTCGCAGATGCCGCTGGTGCTGGTCGGCACGATCGCCAACACCGATCCCGCGCTCGGGTACGCCATTATCGGCGAGAACGCGACGTCGGCGAAGGTTTACGCGAGTCGGCAAGACGATTACGGGCGGCACCAAGCTCCATTCGGTCTTCCCGGATCGGGCGATTCTCGACCGGGGCGGCAAACTCGAGGCCCTGATGCTGCCCAAGAAGTTCCAGGGCGGCGGCATGTCCGCCGGGGCACAGGCCAGCGCCGGCGAGGCCGACCCGATGCTCGGCGACCGCCTGCGCCAGCTGGCGACGACCAACCCGGCGGCCATTACGGATATCCTGCGTCCGCAGCCCGTCTTTGCGAACGGGCAGCAGCGCGGTTACCGGATCTACCCGGGCCGCAACCGGAGCCAGTTCAACCGGCTCGGACTGCTGCCCGGGGACCTCGTTACGGCCATCAACGGCACGCCGCTCGACGACGCGTCGCGCGGCATGGACATCCTGCAGACCATGAACACCGCCTCGGCGGTCACCATGACGGTCGAACGCAACGGCGAAACGGTGCAGGTCAACGTGAACAATGCCCAGATCGCCGCCGACGCGGCGGCGGCGGCGGCCCTGCCGGAGGCGATTCCGGTCAATGAAGTGCCGGACAAGTCCGGCAGTTCGGCGGAGTGACGATGAAGCACAAGCTGTTCCAACGATCCACGCGGCTGGCCGCAATCGGCCTCGCGCTGTTGCTGGCGGTGGGAACCCTCCCCACGCCTGCCGCGGCGCAGACGCAAGGCTCGATCACGCCCAACTACAAGGACGCCGATCTCTCGCAGATCATCGAGGCGGTCAGTGCCGTGACCGGCAAGAACTTCATCGTCGATCCGCGCGTCAAGGCGCAGGTGACGATGCTGTCGTCCACGCCGATGACGCCGAACGCGTTCTACGAGGCGTTCCTGTCGATCCTGCAGGTGCACGGCTTCGTCGCGGTGCCCTCGGGCGACACGATCAAGATCATCCCGGACGCCAATGCGCGGCAGGTGCCCGCCAACGACCTGCCCGGTCGCGTCAGCTCGACGTCCGACGAGATCGTCACGCAGGTGGTCGCGGTCAAGAACGTGAGCGCAGCGCAGCTGGTGCCGATCCTGCGCCCGCTGATCCCGCAGTACGGCCACCTTGCGGCCTACCCGGCCTCCAACATGCTGATCATCTCGGACCGCGCGTCGAACGTGAACCGGATCGCGCGCATCATCCAGCGCATCGACCAGCAGGGTGACGAGGCGGTGGACGTGGTCCAGCTGCAGCACGCGAGGCGCGGCGGAAGTCGTGCGCATCATCAACAGCCTGTACACGGGTGCCGGGGCCGCGGGCGAAGGCGCCGGCATGCCGCAGGTCAAGATCATCGCCGACGAGCGCACCAACAGCGTGCTGATCAGCGGCGAGACGTCGCAGCGGCTGCGCCTGAAGACGCTGGTCGCACACCTCGACACGCCGCTGCAGGCGGGCGGCGACACGCAGGTGCGCTACCTCAAGTACGCCGATGCGGAGAAGCTCGCGCAGAAGCTGCGCGAACAGATCCAGGGCATTGCCGCCGCGGCGATGCCGGCGGGTGCAGCAGGAGGTGCCGCGGCCGCGCCGACCCTTTCGAGCAGCGGCGGCGACAAGAGCGTCACCATCTGGGCCGAGCCGCAGACGAATGCGCTGGTCGTCACGGCGCCGCCGAAGGTCATGCGCTCGGTCATGGCCATCGTCGATCGACTCGACATCCGCCGCGCGCAGGTGCTGGTGGAAGCGATCCTCGTCGAGATGTCGGCCGACAAGGCGATGGACCTGGGCGTGAACTGGTTGATTGCCGATACCGACGCCGAAGGCAACTCGCTGCCGGCGGGCGGCTTCGTCCAGCCCGTGGACGGCACCGGCATCGGCCAGATCATCCAGGGCGTGCTGGATCCCGATGCGATCGCCGGCCTGCCGAGCGGCCTGACGATGGGCCTCGGCCAGATCGTCAACAGCGGCACGAGCTGGGCGGCGCTGATCCGCGCCGTGGGCGGCATCGGCAACACGAACATCATCGCGACACCCTCGATCGTCACGCTCGACAACGAGGAGGCCGAAATCAAGATCGCGCAGGAAGTGCCGTTCGTCACCGGCCAGTACACGAGCCAGGGCGTGAGCGGAGTCGGCGGCAGTCGTCAACCCGTTCCAGACCATCCAGCGCGAGGAAGTGGGCAACATCCTCAAGATCACGCCGCAGATCAACGAAGGCAGCTCCGTGCTGCTCAAGATCTCGCAGGAAGCCTCGAGCATCGCGGCGAGTTCGCAGCAGGTCAGCACGAACGACCTGATCACGAACAAGCGCACGATCACGACCAACGTCATGGTCGAGGACGGCGGCATCATCGTGCTCGGCGGCCTGATTTCCGACGAGGTGCGCGAGAGCAAGTCGCAGGTGCCGTTCCTGGGCTCGATCCCGCTCATCGGCGAACTGTTCAAGACGCGCAGCGTCGACAAGGTGAAGACCAACCTGATGGTCTTCATCCGCCCGCGCATCCTGCGCGACGGCACCGATGCCGCCATCGAGAGCAACGCCAAGTACAACTACATCCGCAAGCAGCAGGTCGAGCGCAACGACGGCCGCGTGCCGCTGATGCCGAACGAGCGCCAGCCGACGCTGCCGCCGCTCGAGCAACTGGTGCCGCCGGAGTTGCTGAATCCTGCCCGTGAGGCCGCCGCGGCCGGCGCGACAGCCCGCGGAACGCATGCAGGGTTCGAGCTCGGGCACGTCGGTGAGCGACCCGACCACGGGCATGACCGAACCGGTGGCGCCAACCGCACCGTTCGGCGCGCCCGCGACCGCACCACCGCCCCCACCGCAACCGCCTCCCGGAACCAATCCGTGAGCACTACGGCCACCGACGAAGCGATCCTGGCTGCGGCCGGCAGGGTCACCGACCCGGTCCGCCCGCTGCCGTTCGCTTTCGCCAAGCGTCATGGCGTGATGGTCCGCGACCTCGCGGAAGACAGCGCCGACGTGGTCGTCCGCGACGGCGCCTCGCCGCTCGCACTGGCCGAAGTCCGGCGGCACCTGCGCCGGCCGCTCAAGCTCGAACGCGTCAACGTCGAGCGCTTCGACCTGCTGCTGCGCGAGGCCTACGAGGCCGGCTCCGGCACGACGATGGACGCGATGGGCGGGCTCGACGAGGAAACCGACCTCGCCAACCTCGCCCAGGACATCCCGGAACAGTCCGACCTGCTCGAGAGCGAGGACGAAGCCCCGGTCATCCGCCTGATCAACGCGCTGCTCACGCAGGCGGTGAAGGAGAACGCCTCCGACATCCACGTCGAACCGTTCGAGAACCGCCTCGTGGTCCGCTTCCGCATCGACGGCGTGCTGCGGGAAGTGCTGCAGACCAAGCGCGCGGTCGCGCCGCTGATCGTCTCGCGCATCAAGGTCATGTCGCGGCTCGACATCGCCGAGAAGCGCCTGCCGCAGGACGGCCGCATCTCGCTGCGCATCGCCGGTCGCGCGGTCGACGTTCGTGTCTCGACCATTCCCGCGGGACATGGCGAACGCGTCGTGCTGCGCCTGCTCGACAAGCAGGCCGGGCGACTCGACCTCAACTCGCTCGGCATGGACACCGTCACCCAGAACCACATCGACGAGCTGATCCACAAGCCGAACGGCATCCTGCTCGTCACCGGCCCCACCGGTTCGGGCAAGACCACCACGCTGTACGCCGCGCTCGACCGCATCAACGACCGCACGCGCAACATCATGACGGTCGAGGACCCGATCGAGTACTACATCGACGGCATCGGCCAGACGCAGGTCAACACCCGCGTCGAGATGACGTTTGCGCGCGGCCTGCGCGCCATCCTGCGCCAGGACCCTGACGTCGTGATGGTCGGTGAAATCCGCGACCTCGAGACCGCGCAGATCGCGGTGCAGTCGAGCTTGACCGGCCACCTCGTGCTGTCGACGCTGCACACGAACACCGCCGTCGGCGCCGTCACGCGACTGCGCGACATGGGCATCGAACCGTTCCTGCTGGCGTCGTCCATCGTCGGCGTGCTGGCCCAGCGCCTCGTGCGCGTGCTGAACCCGGCGACGCGCGAGGCGTATACCGCCGGCGAGTACGAGCGCCGCCTGCTCAACCTGCCGGACGACGCGCCCTCGCCCACGCTGTACCGCCCGAATCCGCGCGACCCCAGCGGCGGTTACCGCGGCCGCACCGGCATCTACGAACTCGTGATCGTCGACGAACACCTGCGGGCGATGATCCACGACGGCGCCTCGGAAATCGAACTCGAGCGCTACGCCCGCATGCGCACGCCCGGCATCCGCGACGACGGGCGCGCCAAGGTGCTCGCCGGCGTGACCACGATCGAGGAAGTCCTCAAGGTCACGCGCGAGGACTGACGGCGCACCATGGCGGCTTTCCTCTACGTTGCGGTCGACGCGGGTGGCCGGGAGCGCAAGGGCGTTCTCGAAGGCGACACCGCGCGCCAGGTGCGGCAGTTGCTGCGCGAGCAGGCGTTGCTGCCGGTCTCGGTCACCGAGGTGGTCGGCGAGCAGAAGCAGGCCGCCACCGCAGGCGGCGGCACCGCCCGCCGGTTCTCGTTCAAGTTTCAGCGCGGGTTGAGCGCATCGGACCTGTCACTGGTCACGCGCCAGCTGGCGACACTGGTGAAGTCTTCACTGCCGCTCGAGGAAGCTCTGCTCGCAGTCTCGCAGCAGACGGACAAGCCGAAGGTGCGCAACACGCTGCTCGGCGTGCGCTCGAAGGTCATGGAGGGTTACACCCTGGCCGACAGCCTCGGTGAATTTCCGAACAGCTTCCCGGAACTTTACCGTGCGACCGTCGCGGCCAGCGAGCAGTCGGGCCACCTCGACGCGGTTCTCGAACGGCTGGCCGATTACACGGAGAATCGCGAGGAGCTGCGCAGCCGCACGCTGGGCGCCCTGCTCTACCCGGTGATGCTGTTCGTGGTGTGCGTCGCGATCGTGTTCTTCCTGCTCGTGTCGGTCGTGCCGAAGGTCGTGGAGGTCTTCCGCAACAGCGAGGCCGAGCTGCCGCTGCTGACGCAGGCATTGATCGCGGGCAGCGACTTCATGCGCGCGTACGGCGTGTTCCTGATCGTCGGCATCGGACTGGCTTTCTGGCTGTTCTCGCGCTGGCTGCGCATCGAGTCGAACCGCCGCCACTGGCACGAGCTGCTGCTGCGCCTGCCGCTGATCGGCAAGATCGTGCGCGGCTCGAACACGGCGCGGTTCGCACGCACGCTGAGCACGCTCACCGCCAGCACCGTGCCGGTGCTCGAGGCGCTGCGCATTTCAGGCGAGGTCGTCACCAACCTGCCCATGAAGGCGGCGGTGGCGGATGCCGCGATCCGCGTGCGCGAAGGCGCGCCCATCGGCAAGTCGCTCGGCCAGAGCCGGCTGTTTCCGCCGATGATGATCCACCTGATCTCGAGCGGCGAGTCGAGCGGCGAACTCGACACGCTGCTCGAGCGCGCGGCGCATCACCAGGAGCGCGAGCTCGACTCGCTGCTGCAGGCGCTGGTCGGGCTGCTCGGCCCGCTGATGATCCTGGTGATGGGCGGGCTCGTGCTCGTCATCGTGCTCGCGATGCTGCTGCCGATCTTCGAGCTGAACCAGCTCGTCAAGTAGCCCCAGCCGCTCCCGCGCCAGTGGGGGCGCTCGGCGGTCGGGTCGAGCAAGTCAATTGCAGCGCCTCGCGTTGCCACAGTTCCGCACTTTCTCCGCGCTCCGGGTCTACCGCGCATCGCAAACGAACAAGTTCGTTTGCGGCGAACCTTGCTCGAGCGGGAGCGAAGCGATGGTGTCAGCGCAGCAGCGACCCGGCGTCAGTGCCGCTTCGCTCCTGCGCTCGAGCTGCGGCGTCCGACACGGAGCGCGGAGAAAGTGCGGAACTGTGGCAACGGCGAGTCGTGTGATTGCAGTGACGCGGGCACCGGTCGAAACGAGCGCTGCGGTCAGGCGTCGGGCAAGTTCGCCCAAGCGAGCGCTTAGAGCCCATTCTGCTCCTCCTGCGCGCTACGTACCGGCGCGGTCACACGCTGAGCGCTGAGCCGGTTGCGGTCTGCCTTTTCACCCCGTGTCGAGCGCCGCAGCTCGAGCGTTGGTGTGAGGCGGCCACACCCCATCCGACCAGCCGCTGGCACCATCGCCGAACACCCGCTCGAGCAAGGTTCGCCGTGAATCGTGCGGGTCCTCCGCGCGATTCACGATGCGCGCGAGACCCGGGGTGAAAAGGCAGACCGCAACCGGCTCAACGCGAGACGCTGCACGCTCCCCGTGCCTGCGAAAACGCCAGGACTTACGCAGCCGCTTCCGCCTTCAGCCGTGCCGCCTCCTGCGGGACCGAGGAAGCTCTCGATCCATCGCCGCGACAGGTACAGCAGCGGACTCAGGCCCACGGCCGCCACCATCTTGTAGCAGTAGTTCACCGTGCCGACCGCCAGGAACAGCGAGATCGGCCATTGCTGCGGCCCGAGGACGAAGGCGATGTAGAGCACGACGAAACTGTCGATCAGCTGCGAGAACGCCGTCGACGCCGTCGCGCGCAACCAGATCCAGCGTTCGCCGGTGGCCTTGCGGATGTAGTGGAAGATGTTGACGTCGATCACCTGGCCGACGAAGAACGCGGTGATCGAACCGCCGATCGTCCACAGGCCCTGGCCGAAGACGTTGGCGTAGGCGGCCTGCATGTCAGGCACGCCGCGTTCCGCATTGACCGTGATCCAGAAATCGGCGGGCGCCAGGTGAATCGATGCGTACGCGAACAGGAAGCCGTACGAGATCATCCCGATGGCAGCGTACGAGACGAGGCGCACGCCACGGCGGCCGAAGTATTCGTTGATGACGTCCGTCAGGATGAAGACGATGGGCCAGATCAGCACGCCGGCCGTGAAGCTGAGCGACCCTTGCTGACCGAACAGGTTCCAGCCGAACGGCGGCAGGCCGAGCGTCTTTTCGAGCGCGAAGATCTTGACGCCGACGAACTCGGCGACGACGGCGTTGCCGACGAAGAATGCGGTCAGCAGGACGAAGAGCCGCGTCGAGCGCGACCCGAGCAAGGACACCGACATCGACGGATTCCCTCCAGCGCTCCTGGAATCTGTGCGTCGGCGGGGAGCTTACACTGCCGGGCGCATCCGGCCAGCGCGCAGCACCCGTTGCTTACTCGACTTCGTTCAGGCGCAGGCGCAGCTTCTCGAGCACGCTCGCTTCCCAGCCGAAGTCCTCTGCTTCCGCCGGCAGCGGGGGCAGCTCCTCGACTCGCGCGGCGATGCGACTCAGCGCCACGGACTCCCAGTCGCCGGCAATGCGCTCGTCGTTCGGCTCAGGTATGCGGTTCATGATCCAGGCTCTCCAGGAAGGCCGCCAAAGATACCCGGCGGTCGCGCGGGCGGCTGTGAGCCCGGTCACGAACCCGTTGCAGACAGGAAGCCTATGGCAAATCGTCGTCCGACATGCCCCCCCGACCCTTCACGATCCGCATCAGGTCGCGTCTTTCGCGCTTGTCGGGACGCCCGCTGGACACGGGCCCGGACAGCCGGTTGAGTTCGCGAACGTGGGCCCGGCCAGCCTCGCTCTCTGCCGTTTCGCGGTAGTGCTGACGCGCTTCGGCCGCCGGACCCGCGCCGGACGGGGATCGACAGGACGTCGACGACGAACCGCTCGCGCTCCCGCGTGATCTGCAACCGGTCGCCCGGCTTCACCACGCGCGATGCCTTTATTCGATCGCCGTCCACCTGCACGTGCCCGCCGTCGACGGCCTCCTGCGCGAGGCTGCGGGTCTTGAAAAACCGGGTACACCAGAGCCATTTGTCGACGCGGAGTGAGCCGCCCGGACCGCCGGGGACGTCCTGTTCATCGTCGTCGCCTCGCCGGCGCGACGGATCGTTCTTGCGGGGTGCCACGGCACGATTATAAGGCCCTTATAATCCGCGCTCCGTAGCCGCTGGCGCCCTACCCCATGGATCGTGGTTTTCTCGACCGACTGGCCGCCCAGACTGAAGACCTGAAGGGCGCCGGGCTCTTCAAGCCGGAGCGCGTGCTGGCCTCGCCACAGCAGCCCGTGGTCAGGCTCGCCGATGGCCGCGAACTGATCAACCTCTGCGCCAACAATTACCTCGCGCTGGCGAACCACCCGTCGATCCGCGAAGCAGCGCACCGGGCCATCGACCGTTACGGGTACGGCATGGCCTCGGTGCGCTTCATCTGCGGCACGCAGAGCGTGCACAAGGAACTCGAGGCGCGCCTCAGCGCGTTCCTCGGCATGGACGACACGATCCTGTATTCGTCGTGCTTCGACGCCAACGGCGGCCTGTTCGAGACTCTGCTCGACGAGCAGGACGCGGTGATCAGCGACGCGCTGAATCACGCGAGCATCATCGACGGCATCCGCCTGTGCAAGGCGCAGCGCCTGCGTTACGCCAACGACGACATGGACGAGCTCGAGACCCGCCTCCAGGAAGTCTCGGGCGCGCGCGTGAAGCTCATCGCCACCGACGGCGTGTTCTCGATGGACGGCGTCATCGCGCGCCTCGGCGACATCTGCGACCTCGCCGAACGCCACAAGGCGCTGGTGATGGTCGACGACTCGCACGCGACCGGTTTCATCGGCCATGGCGGCAGGGGCACGCCGGAATTCCGCGACGTGATGGGCCGCATCGACATCCTGACGGGCACGCTCGGCAAGGCGCTCGGCGGCGCAGCGGGCGGCTACACGGCGGCGCGCAAGGAGATCGTCGGCTGGCTGCGGCAGCGTTCACGCCCGTACCTGTTCTCGAACAGCCTCCCGCCGGTGATTGCCGCCTCGACACTGCGGGTGCTCGACCTGGTCGAGGATGGCGACGAGCTGCGTGCGAACCTGCGCCGCAACACCGCGCACTTCCGCCGTCGCATGAACGAGGCGGGTTTCACCATCGTGCCCGGCGAGCACCCGATTGCACCGGTGATGCTGGGCGACGCGGCCCTTGCCGCAAAGTTCGCAGAGAAGCTGCTGGAGCGCGGCGTCTATGTCATCGGGTTCTCGTACCCCGTCGTCCCCATGGGCAAGGCCCGCATCCGCACGCAGATGACCGCGGGTCACTCGTTGGAGCAACTGGACCGGGCCATCGAGGGTTTCATCGCCGTCGGCCGCGAACTCGGCGTCATCCCCTGACATCCGGCACTGACGCCCGGCCGGCGAACTGACTGAACGAGGCGCGGACCGCGCCGCTGGAGCATCGAAGCATGAAAGCACTGGTCAAGGCCAAAGCCGAACCCGGCATCTGGATGGAAGAAATTCCGGAGCCCAAGGTCGGCCCCAACGACGTGCTGATCAAGATCGACAAGACCGCAATCTGCGGCACCGACATGCACATCTACCTCTGGGACCAGTGGGCGCAGAAGACGATCCCCGTGCCGATGGCCGTGGGCCACGAGTACGTGGGCAAGATCGTCGAACTGGGCAGCGAGGTCCAGGGCTTCAAGGTCGGCGACCGCGTGTCCGGCGAAGGCCACATCACCTGCGGCTATTGCCGCAACTGCCGCGCCGGGCGCCGTCACCTCTGCCGCAACACGGTCGGCGTCGGCGTGAACCGCCAGGGCTGTTTCGCCGAGTACCTGGTGATTCCCGCGTTCAACGCGTTCAAGCTCAGCGACGCGATCACGGACGAGGTCGCATCGATCCTCGATCCGTTCGGGAACGCGACGCACACGGCGCTGTCGTTCAACCTGGTCGGCGAGGACGTGCTGATCACGGGGGCGGGCCCGATCGGCATCATGGCCGTCGCGATCGCGCGTCACGTCGGCGCGCGCCACATCGTGATCACCGACGTCAACGACTACCGGCTCGATCTCGCGCGCAAGATGGGCGCGACGAAAGCCGTCAACGTGAGCCGCGATACGCTCGACCGGACGATGACGGACCTCGGCATGGTCGAGGGCTTCGACGTCGGCCTCGAGATGTCGGGCAACCCGGCCGCGTTCCGCGACCTGCTGCGCACGATGCACCACGGCGGCAGCGTCGCCCTGCTCGGCATCCCGCCCGGGGACACCGCCATCGACTGGAACCAGGTGATCTTCAAGGGACTGGTGATCAAGGGCGTGTATGGGCGCGAGATGTTCGAAACCTGGTACAAGATGTCGGCGATGCTGCAGAGCGGCCTCGACATCTCGCCGGTCATCACCCACCGGTTGCCGATTGCCGAGTTCCGCGACGGCTTCGAGATCATGCGCAGCGGCCAGTCGGGCAAGGTGATCCTGGACTGGGCAGCGTGAAGTAGGGGTTAGGGGTTAGGGGTTGGGGGATAGGGGTTAGTCGGACGCTGCGGCGCGGGCTTCGGGACTGCGGCCTTCCGTGGGCGTTGGGCGGTCAAAACCAGTTAAAATAGGCGACTGGACCCCCCCCACAGGAAACGAAGCCATGCCTCTCGTCTCGATGCGCCAGTTGCTCGACCACGCCGCCGAAAACCACTACGGACTGCCGGCGTTCAACGTCAACAACCTCGAGCAGGTCCGCGCGATCATGGAAGCGGCCGACGAAACCAACAGCCCGGTGATCATGCAGGGTTCGGCTGGCGCGCGTAAGTACGCGGGTGAGGCGTTCCTTCGCCACCTGATCCAGGCGGCCATCGAGGCATATCCGCACATCCCGGTCGTCATGCACCAGGACCACGGCCAGTCGCCGGCGGTGTGCATGGGCGCCATCCGCTCGGGGTTCTCGAGCGTGATGATGGACGGCTCGCTCAAGGAAGACGGCAAGACTCCCTCCTCCTACGAATACAACGTCGAGACGTCGCGCAAGGTCGTCGACTTTGCGCACTCGATCGGCATCACGGTCGAGGCCGAACTCGGCGTGCTCGGCTCGCTCGAGACGATGAAGGCGGACAAGGAGGACGGCCACGGCGCCGAAGGCCACATGACGCGTGAAGACCTGCTGACCGACCCGGACCAGGCCGCCGACTTCGTCAAGCAGACGCAGTGCGATGCGCTGGCGATCGCCATCGGCACCTCGCACGGCGCCTACAAGTTCACGCGCAAGCCCACGGGCGACATCCTCGCGATCGGGCGCATCAAGGAAATCCACGCGCGCATCCCGAACACGCACCTGGTGATGCACGGCTCGTCGAGCGTGCCGCAGGAGTGGCTCGAGGTCATCCGCAAGTACGGCGGCCAGATGAAGGAGACTTACGGCGTCCCGGTCGAGGAGATCGTGACCGGCATCAAGCATGGCGTGCGCAAGGTCAACATCGACACCGACATCCGCCTGGCAATGACGGGCGCGATGCGCAAGCACATGTCCGAGAAGCCTTCCGAGTTCGATCCGCGCAAGTTCCTCGCCGACGCGCAGGCGGCCGCGCGCGGCATCTGCAAGTTGCGCTACGAAGCATTCGGCTGTGCGGGCCAGGCCTCGAAGATCAAGCCGCTGTCGCTCGAGAAGATGGCGGAACGTTACAAGAAGGGCGAGCTGAACCAGATCGTCAACTGACGAACGGCCGTGCCCCGTCGCTCGCGCCACGAGCGACGAGCCGGTGGGGCGCCGACGGCGCCCCTGCTGCTGCGCGGCACCCGTACGTACTCAATCCGCACGCAGATGCCCGCCACCATGACTTCCCTGTTCGACCCGGTTTCGATGACACGCGGGCCCGGCCTGAAGAATCGCTTCATGCTGGCGCCGCTCACCAACCTGCAGAGCCACGTCGACGGCACGCTCTCCGACGACGAATACCAGTGGCTCACGCTGCGCGCGCAAGGCGGTTTCGGCGCCACGATGACTTGTGCATCGCACGTCCAGGCCCAGGGACAGGGCTTTCCCGGCCAGCTCGGCTGCTGGTCGGACGCGCACCTGCCCGGTTTGACGCGGCTCGCAGCGGGCATCAACGCCGCGGGCAGCGTCGCATACGTGCAACTGCATCATGCCGGCATGCGCTCGCCGGCGGACCTGATCGGCACGCAACCCGTCTGTCCATCGGACGACGCGGAAACGGGATCACGCGCGTTGACGCTGGCGGAGATTGAACAGCTGCGCGAGGACTTCATCAGTGCCGCGGTCCGCGCCGAACGCGCCGGCTTCGACGGCGTGGAACTCCACGGCGCGCACGGCTACATCCTGAGCCAGTTCATGAGCGGCACGTACAACCGTCGCGAGGATCGCTATGGCGGTTCGCTGGAGAACCGCTGCCGCCTCGTGTACGAAATCATCGACGGCATCCGCGCGCGCTGCCGCCCGGACTTCACGCTCGGCATCCGCGTTTCGCCCGAACGCTTCGGGCTGCTGCTCGGCGAGATGCGGGAAATCGTGCGGGGCCTGCTGCACGACGGCCGGCTCGATTTCATCGACCTGTCGCTGTGGGACGTGTTCAAGGAGCCGAACGAGGACGCGTTCAAGTCAAAGCCGCTGGTCGACTGGTTCATGGACCTGGACCGGCGCGCCGTGAAAGTCGGCGTGGCCGGCAGGATCATGGATGCGGCGACCGCGCGCAGGTGCCTCGAGCACGGCGCGGATTTCGTCACGATCGGCCGTGCGGCCATACTCCACCATGACTTCCCTGAGCGGGTGCGTGCGCACCACGATTTCGCCGCCATGCCGTTGCCCGTGAGCGCCGGGCACTTGCGGGCTGAGGGCCTGGGGCCCGCGTTCGTCGGTTACATGAAGACCTGGAAGGGATTCGTCGCGGAGGCGTAACCCCGGCACCGATCCCGTGTTCTCTCAGGGCGTCCGATCCGGAACCTACCCCCGAGCTTGGAAAGGCAGACACGCGCTCGCGGCTAGGTTCCGGATCGGACGCCCGTGATGCGGCGCATGCAGCGTCGAGAGTGGATGATCCGGAGCCTTTCCCCGAGCGCGTGTCTGCCTTTCCAAGCCTGTGGGAAGGCTCCGGATCGTCCGCTCGCAGCACCGCTGCGTGACCGCTCAGGCGCTCCAGTGGATCAGGCCGCTCCAGGCCGTGAACAGCACCAGCACGCCGAAGGCGATGCGGTACCAGGCGAACGGCACGAAGGTGTGGGTCGCGACGTAGCGGATCAGCCAGCGCACGCAGGCAAACGCCGAAACGAACGCCGTCACCATGCCGACGGCCCAGATGCCGAGGTCGTCCAGCGCAAGCAACTCGCGTTCCTTGTACAGCGAGTACAGGGAAGCGATGCCGAGCGTCGGAATGGCGAGATAGAACGTGAACTCGGTCGCCACCTGCCGCGACAGCCCGAACAGCATGCCGCCGATGATGGTGGCGCCGGAGCGACTGGTGCCCGGGATCAGTGCAAAGGCCTGCGCGATGCCGACCTTCAGCGCATCGAGCGGCGTCATCTCGTCGACCGAGTGGATCCGCACGGTGTGCGTGCGGCGTTCCGCCCAGAGGATGACGAGGCCGCCGAGGATGAAGGCGGCGGCCACCGTCGGCGCGTTGAACAGGCTGTGCTTGAGCGCGGCTCCGAACACCATGCCGAGCGCCGCGAGCGGTACGAACGCAATCGCGACATTGAGCAGCAAGCGGCGGGCGAGCGGATCACTCGTCGCGTTCGACAGCACCGCGCCGATCCTGGCGCGGAATTCCCACACCACCGCCAGGATGGCACCCGACTGGATGACGATCTCGAACAGCTTGCCGCGAGCATCGTGAAAATCGAGCAGGCTGGCCGCCAGGATCAGGTGCCCGGTGCTCGAGACCGGCAGGAACTCGGTGAGACCTTCGACGACCCCGAGGATGGCCGCCTTCAGCAACAGCAGGGGATCCACGGCGGTCAGTCCAGCGAGCAGGCGAAGCAGTACATGTAGGTGTTGCGCGGATCGGTGAGGCGCGACACGCGGTTGAGTTCCGCCACCACCGGCTGCAGGCTGCGCGGCAGCAGTTCCGGCCACATCGACTGCGGCAACAGCGGTGCCAGGAGCTTCGCGATCGAAGTCTGCAGACGCAAGCCGAGGGCCTCGCCGAATCCGACTTCGAGGTCGAAATACTCGACGTCGAAATCCTTGCCGAGCCCGGCCAGCTCGGCCGCGAGCTTCACCGCGTCGGCGGTGCCCCCAAGCTGGTCGACGAGACCGAGCCGCTTCGCATCGACGCCGGACCACACGCGGCCCTGTGCGATCGCGTCGATCGCGGCGACATCCTGCTTGCGCGACTTGGCCACCATGCCGATGAAGCGACGATACTCGTGCTCGATGCTCTGCTGCAGGATGTCCTTCGTCTGTTCACCCATCGGCCGCACCGGGCTGAATTCGCCGGCGAGCGCAGTCGTGCCGACGCCGTCGACGTGCACGCCCACGCGTTCCAGCGTGCGCTGGAACGTCGGGAACATCGCGAAGATACCGATGGAACCGGTCAGGGTTGCCGGGCTTGCAACGATGCGATCCGCGTCCATCGCGATGTAGTAGCCACCCGAGGCAGCGAGGCTGCTCATCGACGCCACCACCGGCTTGCCCGCGGCCTTCAGTTCATCGACCTCGCGCCGGATGACCTCGCTCGCGAACGTGCTGCCGCCCGGGCTGTCGATGCGCAGCACGACGGCTTTCACGTCGTCGTCGAAGCGCGCTTCGCGCAGCTGGCTGGCCAGAGTGTCGGAACCGACGGTGCCGGGCTGCTGCTCGCCCGGCACGATCTCGCCCGCGGCGACGATGACGGCGATCTTGTCGACCGGCCTGTTCGACAACGCCTTCGAGGAGTTCACGTTCGCGAGGTAGGACCACTGGTCGACGCCCTTGTACGAGTGCGCGTCTTCGTCGGTGCCCGTGATTTCGGCCAGGCGTTCTTCGACCCGGTAGCGTCCTTCGAGGTTCGTGACGAGCCCGGCGTCGAGCGCGAGCTTCGCGAGGTCGCCATCGACCTTGCGCAGCGAGTCGGCGGTGTTGTCCGCATAATCCTGGAGAACAGCAGGCTGGATGCCGCGGGCCTTCGCCACGTCGGTCTTCCACGTCGTCCAGACGGAGTTGAGCCAGGCGAGGCTTTCCTCGCGCTCGGCCGCCGACATGTCGTTGCGCGTGAACATCTCGACGGCCGACTTGTACTGGCCGACGCGGAAGACGTTCCAGTCGACCGACAGCTTGTCGAGCGCGTCCCGCACGAACAGGCCGTAGTTCGCGAAGCCGTCGACGTAGGCGATGCCCTGCGGGTCGAGGTAGATCTCGTCGGCGTGCGCCGCGAGGTAGTACTGCGGCTGGTCGTAGTACTCGCCGAAGGCGATCACCGGCTTGCCGGTCTTGCGGAAGCGATCGATCGCGGCCGCGACTTCCTGCAGCTTCGCCGTGCCGCCGCCGTCGAGTCCGCCGAGATCGAGATAGAGCGAGCTGATGCGCTCGTCCTTGCCGGCCGCGTCGATCGCCTCGACGACGTCACGCAGCCGCGTCTCGGTCGGACCCTGGCGCAGGATCTCGCCGATGGCGCGCTCGAGCGGAGCGCCCGACAACTGTTCGACCAGGGGACCGAGCGGCGCGATGACCAGCGCCGCGCCATCTGGAACCAGCGGGATCGGGCGCGAGAACACCGCGCCGATCACGCCGAAGACCAGCAGCAGCAGCAGCAGGTGCAGGATCTTGCGCAGGCCGTCCAGGCCCGCCCAGATCCAGTGCAGCAGCTTGCGGATGGCACGCATTCCCGCGCGCCCCTGCGAGCTCAGACCTTCTCTTCGATGCGGGCCGACTTGCCCGTGCGCTCGCGGAGGAAGTACAGCTTGGCACGACGGACGTTGCCACGGCGCTTGACCGTGATCGCGCCCAGCGCCGGGCTGTAGCTCTGGAACACGCGCTCGACGCCTTCACCGTGCGAAATCTTGCGCACCGTGAACGACGAATTGAGGCCGCGGTTGCTCTTCGCGATGACGACGCCTTCGTACGCCTGGACGCGCTCGCGGTCGCCTTCCTTGACCTTCACTTCGACGACGACAGTGTCGCCGGGACCGAAGTCCGGAATCTCGCGAGTCATGCGCTCGGCGTTGAGCGCGGCAATGATGTTGCTCATTTCTTCACCTTAATCTCGGTTCTATCCCTGCTCTCGGCGCGTCGCATCCTGCTCCGCCTGGTATTCCGCGAGAAGCCTGCGCTCCTCGACACTCAACTCTCTCTGCGCCAGCAGGTCCGGCCGGCGCTGCCACGTGCGGCCGAGCGCCTGTTGCAGGCGCCAGCGCGCGATCGCGGCGTGGTTGCCGCCGATCAGCACCGGCGGCACCGCGCTGCCCGACCATGCCTCGGGCCGGGTGTAGTGGGGCCAGTCGAGCAGCCCGTCCGTGAAGGACTCCTGCACCGCTGACTCCGCGTCGCCGAGCGTGCCAGGCAGAAGCCTCGCGACCGCGTCGATGACCATGAGGGCCGGCAGTTCGCCGCCGCTCAACACCACGTCTCCGACCGAGACCGATTCATCGACGCATTGCTCGACGAACCGCTCGTCCACTCCTTCGTAGCGGCCGGCCACGAGGACCAGCTCCGGGAGCCCGGCGAACTCGGCGACCTTCCGCTGCTTGAGCGGGACGCCGTCGGCTGCCAGGTACACCCGGCGTGCCTGCGGCACCATTGCCGCTGCCGCCACCATCGCGAGCCGCAAGGGCTCCGCTTTCAACACCATCCCGGGGCCGCCGCCGTAAGGCCGGTCGTCCACCGTCTTGTGCACGTCCGTGGCGAACTGCCGCGGATTGACCGTGTCGACCACGAGCACGCCGCGTTCGATGGCCCGCCCGAGCACGCCAAATCTGAGCGCGTGCTCGACGAACTCCGGGAACAGCGTCACGACGACGATGCGCATCGACCGCGTCTCCGTGCCCAGTCCGCCGCTCAATCGTCCGGGTGCCAGTCGACTGTCACCCTTCCTGCCCCGAGGTCCACGGCGACGAGTCGCTCGGGAACCATGGGCACCAGCCTTTCCCGCTTGCCGTCGCGCAGCACCATTACGGGGTGTGCCGGCAACTCTAAAAATTCATCGACCCTGCCGAGCGCGACGCCCTCGCGATTGACCGCTTCGAGCCCCAGCAAGTCGTGCAGGTAGTGCTCGTGCGGCCCGGTTGCGGGCAGGTCGGAGCGGTCCACCTGGATCTCGGCACCGGTCAGCAGTCGCGCTGCATCCATGGTGTCGATTCCTTCGAGCCGCACCGCCAGGTTCTGGCCTGCCCGCTTGGAATCCAGGACCCGGACCTGCCGGCACTGGTGACCGTGGACCAGGGTCCACCGCGGGTAGTCTGCGATGCCTGCTGCGGGCTCTGTGAAGGACGTGACCTTCACCCAACCCTGCACACCATGGGGTGCACCGACCCGGCCCAGCACCACGGCGCGGGGGCTGTCAGGCCCGGGGCGCGCCGTCATGTCGGTCCAGGCGGGACCGCGGCTCAGGCCGCAGCCGCGACCTGGGTCTTGCGGAACACCTTCAGCAGCTGCTGCACGCGGTCGGAGGGCTGCGCGCCGACGCCCAGCCAGTAGTCGACGCGCGCCAGGTCGAGGCGCAGTTCTTCACTGTTGCCGCGAGCGACCGGGTTGAAGAACCCCACCTGTTCGAGGGACCCACCACCGGCACGGCGGCTGTCGGTCACGACCACGTGATAGAAGGGTTCCTTCTTACCGCCGCGGCGCTGCAATCGGATCGTCACCATTCTTGTCCAAGCCTCAGTGTTCGCGGCTGGCCACAGGGGCTGTGTCCGGCCAAAAAAGAGCCGCGAACTATAACGAAATTTCAAGGTAAAAGAAATACTTGAGGAAGGGGTTAGGGGTTAGGGGTTAGGGGTTAGGGGTTAGGGGTTAGGAGGATAGTCGGAGGTGAGGCTGTCTGCATCAGGCTCATTCCTGCACCTCCGACTATCCCCTATCCCCTATCCCCTACCCCCTACCCCCTTCCGATGGGCATCCGCCCGGCCATCGACCGCATCATGCGTCCCAGGCCGCCCTTGCCCATGCCCTTCATCATCTTCTGCATCTGCAGGAAGTTCTTGAGCAGCCTGTTGATTTCGGCCACCTGGGTGCCCGACCCGGACGCGATCCGGCGCTTGCGCGAACCGTCGATGTTTTTCGGGTAGCGCCGCTCCTTCGGGGTCATCGAACAGATGATCGCAATCTGACGCTTGACCTCCTTCTCGTTGCCCTGGGGCATCTGGCCGGCCTTGGCGGCCAGCTGGGCGGGCAGCTTGTCCATCAGCGCCGCCATGCCGCCCATCTGCTCGATCTGGCGCAGCTGGCCGAGAAGGTCCTCGAGATTGAAGTCCTTGCCCGAGGCGACCTTCCGGGCAAGCTTTTCGGCGTCCGCGCGGTCGACCTGGCGGGTGACCTGCTCGACCAGCGACAACACGTCGCCCATGCCGAGAATGCGCGAGGCCATCCGGTCGGGCTGGAATGCTTCCAGGGCGTCGGGTTTCTCGCCCGTGCCGACGAACAGGATCGGCTGGCCCGTAATCTGCCGCACCGACAGGGCCGCGCCACCGCGCGCGTCGCCGTCTGCCTTGGTCAGCACGACGCCCGTGAGGTTCAGCGCAGCGCCGAACGAGCGCGCAGCGTTCACGGCGTCCTGGCCCGCCATGCTGTCGACGACGAACAACGTCTCGATCGGGTTCAGCGCCACCGCGAGTTCGCGCACCTCGGCCATCATTTCTTCGTCGACGTGCAGCCGGCCGGCCGTGTCGACTAGCAGCACGTCGTAGACGCCGCGCCTGGCCTCGGCCAGCGCATTCAGCGCGATGTTCAGCGGCTTATCCGTGGGACTGGCAGGCGCGACGTCGACGTCGAGCTGCTGGCCCAGTCGCTCCAGCTGCAGCAGTGCCGCCGGGCGGCGCACGTCGGTGGACACGAGCAGGACGCGCTTTTTTTCGCGCGTCTTGAGCCACAGCGCAATCTTCGCCGCGGTGGTCGTCTTGCCTGCGCCCTGCAGGCCCGCGAGCAGCACGATGGCGGGAGGCTGCGCGCGCAGGTTGAGCGGGCGCACGCCCTCGCCCATCACGCGGACCAGCTCGTCGTGGATGACCTTGATCAGCGCCTGGCCCGGAGTCAGGCTCTTGTGGATCTCCTGGCCGACGACCTGCGTCTTGACGCCGTCGATGAAGGTCTTGACGACCGGCAGCGCGACGTCCGCCTCGAGCAGTGCCATGCGGACCTGGCGCAGCGTGTCGGAGATGTTTTCGTCGGTCAGCCGGCCCCGGCCCCTAAGGCCTTCGACGACGGACGCAAGACGGGCAGAAAGCTTGTCGAACACGCTCTGGCGACCTCGGTGGCGTAGCCAGCCCTGATGGACGGGCCTGTGAGTGCGCGATTATAGGGCGTACGTACGTCGGGTTTACCGTCCTCCTCAGCCCGCCGGGTCCATGGCATCATGGCTGCCGTCCAAAGCCACGCTGGTCCCCGCGCTTGCTGCTGCCACTGATCGCCGTCGCCTGTTACGTCATTGGAGCCTCCTGGCTCGCCACCGCCACGTACCAGCACCGCAGCGACCCGTTCTCGGTCCACGGCCGCGGCGGCCGCATCGCGGCGGTTGCGATTGCCTGCGTCGGCGTGCTGATCCACGCCATGGCCATGATGCAGGAGCGCCGGATGGCGCCGGGCGCCGCGCTCTCGCTCGGCGACACACTTGCCCTCGTCTCCCTCACCATCGCCATCACGGCCATCGTGATGGCGGTCAAGCCCGGTCGCCGGGGCATGGCCGCCTTGCTGCTGTTCATTGCCGCAATACTGGAAGCGGCCTTCTCGGAAGGTGCCCGCAGGTTTTCGATCGGCCAGCCGGGCTGGGAACTCGCGTTCCACGTCGCGATGGCGACGACGGCCTTCGCGTTCCTGACGATCGGCATGGTGCTCGCCATTGCGCAGGTGATCGTCGATCGCCGGTTGCGCAGCCGCCAGCCGCTCGGCCTGCTCAAGATCCTGACACCGCTCGAATCGCTGGAGTCGGGTTGTTTCCAGAGCATCCTCGCGGGTTTCGCGGTGCTGACGCTCGCGCTGGTCAGCGGTGCGTTCTTCGTGCAGGACCTCTTTGCGCAGCACCTGATCCACAAGGTCGTGCTCGCGATCATCGCGTGGATCGTGTTCGGCGTGCTGCTGCTCGGCCGTTTCAGGTTCGGCTGGCGCGGCCGCCAGGCCCTGCGCTGGACCTTCGCGGGCTACACGCTGCTCGGCCTCTCCTATTTCGGCAGCAAGCTGATCCTCGAGAACATCCTCGGCAAACACTGGGGCTGAGCCGCCATGGGCGACTTACCCGTCAGCACGCTCGTCTTCCTGCTCGTCTCCGCCGTACTCCTCTCCGCTTTCTTCTCAGGCACCGAGACGGCGCTGATGAGCGTCAACCGCTACCGGCTGCGCCACCTCGCGCGCGAGGGCAGCCGGTCCGCCAGGATCGCCGAAAAGCTGCTCGAGCGGCCTGACCGATTGATCGGGATGATCCTGATCTGCAACAACTTCGTGAACTCCGCGGCTGCGGCCATCGTCACGCTGATCGCGCTCTCGCTGGGCGGCGAGGCGTACGCGGCAATCGGCATCGGCGTCTTCACCGTGGTCCTTATCCTCTTCGGCGAAGTGGCGCCGAAGACGTTCGGCGCGTTGTACCCCGAACGGATCGCGCTGCCGGCCGCAGTGATCTACAACCTCCTGCTCAAGGTGCTCTACCCCGTGGTCTGGCTCACCAACCTGGTGGCCAACGGCGTGCTGCGCCTGATGGGCGTGAACCGCGACCAGGCCAGCCGCACGTCGCTCAGCAGCGAGGAATTGCGCACGGTCGTCGCCGAGGCGAGCACCGTCATTCCGCACCGCCACCAGCGCATGCTGATGAGCATCCTGGACCTCGAGAAAATCACGGTCGACGACATCATGGTGCCGCGCAGCGAAATCTACGGCATCAACCTCAAGGACGACTGGGACGACATCGTCGAGCAGATTCGCGATTGCCGCCACACGCGCGTCCCGGTGTACGACGGCGAACTCGAGTCGCTCGTCGGCATCCTGCACATGAAGAAGGTGGCGCGGATGCTGGTGCGCGGCGAATTCGAGCGCGAACAACTGGTCGCCCTGGCCAGGACACGCGAACCGTACTACGTGCCGGAAGGCACTTCGCTCAACCAGCAGTTGCTGCAGTTCCAGCGCCAGCGGCGGCGTGTCGCGTTCATCGTCGACGAATATGGCGACGTGCAGGGCCTGGTGACGCTCGAGGACCTGCTCGAGGAAATCGTCGGCGAGTTCACCTCCGACACCAGCATCCTGCACAAGGACGTCCACCGCGAGCGCAACGACAGCTTCGTGGTGAACGCGTCGGCAAGCGTGCGGACCCTGAATCGCAAGATGGGGTGGACGCTGCCGACGACGGGCCCGCGCACGCTGAACGGCTTGATCGTCGAGCAGATGGAGACGATCCCGGCGCCGGGCCAGCGGCTGCGGATCGGCGATTACTCGCTCGAGGTGCTGCAGGTGACGGACAACGCGGTGAAGACCGTGCGGCTCACGCAGCCGGCGATCGCGAAGCTCGACAAGCCTGCCTGACGCGTCAGCGCCTCTCGGCTCCAGCCGCAGCTCGCGCTCGGCTGCAGACGTTCGATCCGGGGCTTTTCCCAGAGCTTGGAAAGGCAGACACGCGCTCTGGGAAAAGCCCCGGACCGAACGCTCGCCCTTCGGCGCCTGAGCTGCGTCTTCGTGCCGAAGACTTCGCACGGCGCACGCAGCGTTGCGAGCGTCGGAGCGCAGCCTTGAACCGCGATGCTTCAAGCAACTGCCACGAACCCGGTGCTGGTCAGCCGGCTGCTGCACTCCGGCGCTGTCAGGCTGCATGCGCCGTGCGAGTCGTCGGGCCTGGGATGCTGCCCCGCCTTGGTCGCTGCCGGATCGCCCGACGAGTCGCTCAGGCGCAGTAGCGGAAGCGGTTGATCCGGAGCCTTTCCGGGAGCGTGTCTGCCTTTCCGCTCGGGGAAAGGCTCCGGATCAAGTGCTAATGCACCAAGCGCGTGTCTGCCTTTCCAAGCTCGGGGGAAGGTACCGGATCGACCGCTTGCAACCCGCGCGTGCCTGTCCGTCTGCCTTGCCGATCGCGACAGGACACGCCGGTTCGCGTCAGAACGCCTTGTCGAGCGCGTCCGACAGCCGGCTGACACCTTCGATCTCGATGCCGTCGATCACGCCCTTGCGCGGCACGTTCGCCGTCGGCACGAGTGCGCGCTTGAAGCCCTGCTTCTGCGCCTCGCGCAAGCGTTCCTCGCCGAACGGCACCGGACGAATCTCGCCGGTGAGACCCAGTTCGCCGAAGCACATCGTGTCGGTCACCACGGGGCGATCGCGCAGGCTCGACAGCACCGCGAGCACGGCCGGCAAGTCAGCCGACGTCTCGCCGATGCGCACGCCACCGACCACGTTGACGAACACGTCGCGCCCCGCTGTCGACACGCCGCCGTGACGGTGCAGCACCGCGAGCAGCAGCGCCAGGCGGCTCGATTCGAAGCCGACGGCCACGCGGCGTGGATTCATGCCCTGGGCCTCGTCCACCAGCGCCTGCACTTCGACGAGCAGGGGCCGGCTGCCTTCACGCACGACGGTCACGACGCTGCCGGACACCGGCTGCGGGTGGCGCGACAGGAAGATAGCCGACGGGTTGCGTACTTCGCGCAGCCCCTGCTCCACCATTGCGAACACGCCGAGTTCGTTCGCGGCGCCGAAACGATTCTTGACCGCACGCACCAGGCGGAACCGGCTCGCGGGATCGCTTTCGAAATACAGCACGGTGTCGACCATGTGCTCGAGGATGCGCGGACCCGCGATCAAGCCCTCCTTGGTCACGTGCCCGATCAGCAGCACGGCCGTGCCGGCGGCCTTGGCGAAGCGCACGAGCTGCGCGGCGGACTCGCGCACCTGCACGGCCGAACCGGCCGACGACTCGCTGAGCTCGGTCTGCATCGTCTGGATGGAATCGATCACGAGCACCTGCGCCCGCGACGCCACCGCTTCCTCGAGGATCGTTTCGACGCGAGTCTCGGCGGCGAGTCGCAGCGTGGTCGAGTCGAGTCCGAGACGCTGGGCGCGCGAGGCCACCTGGCGCACCGATTCCTCGCCCGACACGTACAGCACCGGCCGCTCGCGACTGAGGGCATCCGCCGCCTGCAGCAGCAGCGTCGACTTGCCGATTCCCGGATCGCCGCCCAGCAGCACCACGGAGCCGGCCACGAGGCCACCGCCCAGGACTCGGTCCAGTTCACCGATGCCGGTCGCGGCGCGTACGTCGCTTTCCTGCGCGATGTCGGTCACGGTGCGGCTGGTGGAGGGGCCGGCCGTCACCGTGCGGGCGTTGCGACTCGCTGCCTGCAGGGGCAATCGAGGACACCGCGAGCTCAAGAGTGTTCCAGGCTTCGCAGGCCGGGCACTGGCCCTGCCACTGGGCGGTGCGCGCGCCGCAAGTGCCGCAGACATAACTGGTTTTTTGCCGTGCCATTGCGGGCTGCCGTGGACGCTGCACAGGGGACCGGGGAAGGCCCGGGATGCTAACACGGGCCAGCAACGCTGCCGGAGTGTGACGGCGGCGGCAATTCCATTCCCGGGGCGCACCCTATACTTCCGGACCACGTATGCGCAGCCAAGCCGAACCCACCGTGATCCTGGACTCCTCGGGCGGCCGCAACAGCAGGTCGCCGGCCCGGACGTCCATGCCTGCGCGCCTGGGCCGGTACGAACTGAGCCATGAACTTGGCAAGGGCGCCATGGGCGTCGTCTACCGGGGCCGCGACCCGCGCATCAATCGCGAGGTGGCGGTCAAGGCGATCCCGCTCGCCGACGAATTCGACCCGGAGGACCTCGAGCAGGCACGCACGCGCTTCTTCCGGGAAGCCGAGATGGCCGGCCGCCTGTCGCACCCGCACATCGTGACGATCTACGACGCAGGCGAAGACGGCGGCACCGCGTACATCGCCATGGAACTGCTGCGCGGCCAGCACCTCGTCGAATACACGACCGCGGAACGGCTGCTGCCGACGGCCGTCGCGATCGAAATCGTGGCACGGCTTGCCGACGCGCTGCACTATGCGCACCAGAATCAGGTCGTCCACCGGGATATCAAGCCCGCCAACATCATGTTCGACGCGCCGAGCGGAGAGCTCAAGATCACGGACTTCGGCATCGCCCGGCTCACCGACTCGGGCCGCACGCGCACGGGCGTCGTGCTCGGCACCCCGTCGTTCATGTCGCCCGAGCAACTGCAGGGCCGCCCCGTCACCGGCCGCTCCGACCTCTTTTCGCTCGCGGTGTCGCTTGTACCAGCTGCTCACTGGCCAGTTGCCGTTCCGCGGCGATACGATGCCCGGCCTGATGATGAAGATCGCCCAGG
This sequence comes from uncultured Gammaproteobacteria bacterium, assembly GCA_963827615.1. Classification (GTDB taxonomy): domain Bacteria; phylum Pseudomonadota; class Gammaproteobacteria; order Steroidobacterales; family Steroidobacteraceae; genus RPQJ01. Next base: position 93,949 of record CAWHCA010000001.1, read on the forward strand.
AGCCGCATCCCCGCATCTGCGCCATGCACCCGGCGCTGCCGCCGGGCCTCGACGCGTTCTTCGATCGCGCGCTCGCCAAGGACCCGGCGGCACGTTACGACAGCGGCGCGAGTTTCGCGCAGGCGCTGCGCGACCTGAACCGGCCGGACAAGCGCTGACCGGTCATGCGGCTGAAAGGCAAATTCCGCTGCGTCGGGGCGTCCGACACCGGCCGGGTGCGCGAGCACAACGAGGACACGATCGGCACCGACGGGGACATCGGGCTGGTCGTGCTCGCCGACGGCATGGGTGGCTACAAGGCCGGTGAGGTCGCGAGCGGCATCGCCGTGCGCACCGTCCTGACGCTGGTCAAGGACGCCGTCGACCGTGAAGACCTTTCGCTGAGCGACGAAGTCAATGGACTCAGCCGTCCCGGCATCCTGTTGCGCGATGCGATCCAGCGCGCGAACAAGGTCATCTACCAGACTGCCAGGACGCAGTCGAACTGCGAGGGCATGGGCACGACGGTCGTCGCCGGGCTGTTCTTCGACGACAAGCTCACCATCGCCCACGTCGGCGATTCGCGCATGTACCGGTGCCGCGACGGCAAGCTCGAACAGGTCACGCAGGACCATTCGCTGCTGCAGGAGCTGGTGAGCCGTGGCTTCTATACGCCGGAAGAAGCCCAGCGCGCCGCCGCCAAGAACTACGTGACGCGCGCCCTGGGCGTCGAGCCGACCGTCGACGTCGAAATCACCGAAATACCGGCGCTGAAGGACGACGTCTACCTGCTCTGTTCGGACGGCCTGTCCGACATGGTGGAGGACGACGACATTCAGTTAACGATCAACACCTTTGGTGCTAATCTTGAGACCGTTGCCAAGCAGCTGGTGCTGCTCGGCAACGACAACGGGGGCCGGGACAACATCTCGGTGGTGCTCGTCCGGGTGCTTGACGCGTTCCCGGCGCAGCGTGGGGTCATCGACCGGATACGCAAGCTGTTCGGTTAAGGGAGCGCAGGTTCACTCATGGCCAGGCTGGTATTGCATCTCGACGGGCAAGTGCTCGCCGAGTACAACATGAGCAAGGAGCGCTACACGATCGGGCGCCTCCCTGACAATGACATCCGCATCGACAACCCGGCGGTGTCGGGTCATCACGCGCTCGTCATCAACATCCTCAACGATTCGTTCCTCGAAGACCTCAACAGCACCAACGGAACGTACGTCAACGGCAAGATCATCAAGAAGCACGCGCTGCAACACGGCGACGTGCTCACGGTCGGGCACCACGCGCTGCGATTCGTCGACAGCGAAGTGGAAGAAGCCGACGACGAGTTCCAGAAGACGATGGTGATCAGCCCGCGCGATGCCGCGACGCTGATGGCGGGTTCGCCCAAGGCCGCGGCGGCCTTGCAGCCTCCGCCCACGGACAGCTATTCCGCGCCTGCGAGCGGCGCTGCGTCGCCTTCGTTCCCGAACGGAGTGTTGCCGCGCGCGAAACTGCAGGTGCTGTCGGGCCAGTTCGCGGGCCGCGAACTCGAACTCGTGAAGACCCTCACCACGCTCGGCCGCCCGGGCGTGCAGGTGGCGGCGATCACGCGTCGTGCCGATGGCTTCTACATCGTGCACGTCGAGAGCGGCAAGGAAGACGATTATCCCGCTCGTCAACGGTGCCGTCATCGGCCCGCAGGCGCGCCGGCTCCACGACAACGATGTCGTGCAGCTCGCGGGCGTCAAGATGGGGTTCTTCGAAAGCTGACCGCGATCGCCGCCTCTCCCACTCAACTGGGAGAGGCCGTGCGCGGTAAGGGTGAGCGACACGCGCCGTCCGCGGGCGCGTGTCCGCCTCAGCCAATCTCCAGCGGCACGCGCTCGCTCACGCCGCAGAGCAGGTCCCACGCGATCGCTCCCGCGTGCGCAGCCACCTCCTCCACCGGAATCTCGCTGCCCCACAGCACGACGGGGTCGCCGACCGCGCACGACTGGCAGGTCCGTCACGTCGACCGTGAGCATGTCCATCGACACGCGGCCGATGAGTGGCGCGCGACGGCCGCCGATCTGCACCGGCGTCCCTGAACTGCTGCTGCGCGGGTAACCATCGCCATAGCCCGCCGCGACCACCGCCATCCGCGTGTTCCGCGCTGCGGTCCACGAACCGCCATAGCCCACGGTTTCGCCGGCCTGCACGTGCTTGACGGCAATCACTTCCGTGCGCAGCGTCATCGCAGGCCGCAGGCCGAGCTCCGCGCCCGTGCCGCCCGGAAACGGCGAGACGCCGTAGAGCATCAGGCCGGGACGCACCCAGTCGGCGCGCGCGGTCGGCCAGGCCAGCACGCCGGCGCTGTTCGCAATGCTGCGAGCGCCCGCCAGGCCGGACGTGGCGGCGGCGAACGCGTCGAGTTGCTGGCGCGTCTGCGGATCGCGACGGTCGTCCGCGGACGCCAGGTGCGTGACCAGCGTGGGATCGGCATGCACGTGCACGTTGCGACGCAGATCGCTCGTACGCTGCGCCGAAGTCGTCGAGGCGGAAACCCAGTCGATTCATGCCGGAATCGACCTTGATCCAGGCCGTCACCTGCGCGTCGCCCGTCAGTGCCTCGAGCAACTCGAGTTGTTCGAAGCTGTGCACCATCAGCTCGAACCGCGCCTGCGCGGCAGCCGCGAGCTGGTCGGCGCTGAACACGCCTTCGAGCAGCAGGATGCGATTGGTGAGCCCGGCGGCGCGCAGTGCGAGCCCTTCGCCAAGACGCGCGACGGCGAAACCGTCGGCTTCCGCGAGTGCCGTTGCGGCCGGCACGAGTCCGTGGCCGTACGCGTTGGCCTTGATGACCGCCATCACGCGGCTGTCGGGTGCGGCACGCCGGACCTGGCGGAGGTTGTGGCGCAATGCGGCAGCATCGACCACCGCGCGGATCAGGCTCTGGCTCTGCACGGCAGTCCGCGCCTCAGCCGCCGTAGTCGCCGTAATCGCCGTGCGCAAGGTTCTCGAAGCGCGTGTACTTGCCGAGGAAAGTCAGGTGCACTTCGCCCGTCGGGCCGTTGCGCTGCTTGGTGATGATGATGTCGGCGATGCCCTTGCGCGGCGTGTCGGGTTCGTACACTTCCTCGCGGTAGATCATCATGATCAGGTCTGCATCCTGCTCGATCGCGCCACTCTCACGCAGATCCGACATCACCGGCTTCTTGTCCTGGCGCTGTTCGACGCCGCGGTTGAGCTGCGACAGCGCGATCACCGGCACGCGCAGTTCCTTGGCCAGCGCCTTGATCGAACGCGAGATCTCGGAGATTTCGGTCGCGCGGTTCTCCTTGTTGCCCGCCACCTGCATCAGCTGCAGGTAATCGATGACGATCAGGCCCAGGCCGCCCTGCTTCTCGCAGTCACGGGCGAGGCGGCGCGCGCGGGCGCGCACTTCCGTCGGCGTGAGCGAGCCGCTGTCGTCGATGTAGATCGGCGCCGACTTCATCTGCGCGATCGCGCTGTTGATGCGGGCCCAGTCCTCGTCGCCGAAGTTGCCGGTGCGCATGTGGCCCTGGTCGACGCGGCCGAGCGACGAAATCATGCGGAACGCGAGCTGCTCGCGCGACATTTCCATCGAGAAGATCGCGACCGGCTTGTTGGCGGCAATGGCCGCGTTCTCGGCGATGTTGAGCGCCAGCGTCGTCTTGCCCATCGACGGGCGGCCGGCGACGATGACGAGATCGCCGGGCTGCAGGCCCGCGGTCATCTTGTCGAGTTCGTTGTAGCCCGAGCTCAGGCCCGTCAGCTGGCCTTGCGACGCGTGCAGCAGGTCGAGACGATCGATCGTGGCCCCGAGCACGTCGCGCACCGGCACGAAGCCCGAGCCCAGCTTCCGGCCCTTCTCCGCGATCTGGAAAATGCGGCGCTCGGCCTCGTCGACGAGTTCGGCGGCCGGCTTGCCTTCGTTCTCGTACGCGCTGCCGGCGATCTCGCCACTGACGCGGATCAGCTGCCGCAGCAGCGAGCGCTCGCGGACGATGTCGGCATAGGCACGGATGTTCTCGGCGGTGGGCGTGTCGCGCGCCAGGCCCGCGATGTACGCGAGGCCGCCGGTCTCGTCGGCGAGCCCCTTGCTCGCGAGACGCTCCGCCAGCGTGACCGCGTCACTCGGCTCGCCTTTCTGCGACAGGTCGAGGATCGCCTCGAATATCAGCTGGTGATCGCGCCGGTAGAAGTCTTCGGCGCGCAGGCGGTCGGCGATGGAATCCCAGGTGCTGTTGTCGAGCAGCAGGCCGCCGAGCACGGCCTGTTCGGCTTCCAGCGAGTTCGGCGGCACACGCAATGCCGCCGCTTCGTCGCTGACGTACGGGCGGGGCTTCCGGCGGAATCTGCCGCCGGAACCCGAGCCGCTGCCGCTGTCTTCCTGCTCCATCGCTGACGGATGCTCCCCGCGGACGCGAGGAGGATCAGTCTTCGGCGGTGATCACGACCGGAAGGTCGATCTCGACGTCGGTGTGCAGGTGCAGCTTGACGTGGTGTTCGCCGATCAGGCGGATCGGACCGCCCGGCAGGCGCACTTCCGCGCGCTCGATGGCGATGCCGCCCCTGGTCAGCGCTTCGGCGATGTCGGACGTGCCGACCGAGCCGAACAGCTTGCCTTCCGCGCCGGCTTTCGCCTGCAGGGCGAGCTTGAAGCCTTCGAGCTGCTTCGCGCGCGACTGGGCGCTCGACAGCGAGTCGGCGGCGAGCTTCTCCAGCTCGGAGCGACGCGCCTCGAACTTCTTCAGGTTGGTGGCGGTGGCCAGCGCAGCCTTGCCCGAAGGCAGCAGGAAATTGCGGCCGTAGCCAGGCTTCACCTTGACCTTGTCGCCGATGTTGCCGAGGTTGGCAACCTTCTGCAGCAGGATGACTTCCATCGTAGTGTCCTCGATCGATCTTCAGATGTTTGACTGTACGTCCGAAAACAATCGGCTCAACGCATTCACCGTCCCGCTCACGTCGCCGCGCTGCGCGCAGGCGGCTGCGAGCGCAGCCAGTTGTCCACGAACCCCAACGCTGCGAGCCCGATCACCGCGAACGGTGCGACGAGCACCAGCAGCGCGTACGTAACCCACAACCACGCCACGGCCAGCTTGCCCTGCGACACCGCCCGGTGCGCGGCCGCGAGGCCCACGATCACCAGCGAGCCGAGGAACAGCCGGCCGATGTCGCCGACCAGTGCCTGCTCCGTGAACAGCGAAGCGCCGATGACCAGCGCCCCCGCGATCCCCAGCACCCGGCCGAGCCGCACCTGGCGGAACTCGGCACCGAAGCTTCCTGCACGCTCGGGCAGCGACTGCCACCAGCGAGCCAGGAACAACGCACACATCGCCAGCGTCATCGTCAACACCGCAATCCAGCCCCAGAGCGTGCGGGCCAGCGTGTCCGCGAGCCCGTCCTGCTCCAGGTCCATCGGCAGTCCGCGGGTCTTCATTTCCTGCGCGAGGTCGCGCACGAACGGAGCCCAGAACTGGTGCGGGTCGCCGAACGACACGTGCAGAGACGACCAGCAACACGGCGCCGACCAGCGTCACGACCTGCAGGCACAGCGACATCGAGTCGGTGCGCCGCAGCAGGATCGCGAGCAGCAGCGGCGGACCCAGTACCCACGCGGAGTAGATGAAGCCCACCGGTATCGGTCGTCCGAACATCAGCATCGCCGCTGCCAGCAGCAGGCTTGCGCCGACCGCGACGATCACTCCCTGCCGTTCGCCGCGCACCAGCACGACCAGTGCAGGCACGGCACCGGGCAGGAAGAACGCGACGCCGACACCGAACAGCGGCAGCAACCCCAGCAGGCCCGTCACGAGGACGGCCCCGACCGGATTACCGGCAAGCCATTGTGCCAGCGATCGGTTCATCGTTGTGTGCGCTCCTGCGGACGGCCCGTCTGCGGGATCGCCCGGATCACCCACGAAACGCCGGCTCAGTGCTGGTCCGTGTACGGGAGCAGCGCGAGGAAACGGGCGCGCTTCACCGCGAGCGACAGCTGGCGCTGGTAGTTCGACCGCGTGCCGGTGATGCGGCTCGGGACGATCTTGCCCGTCTCGGTGATGTAGCCCTTCAGCGTGGCGAGATCCTTGTAGTCGATCCGCTCGACGCCTTCGGCCGTGAATTTGCAGAACTTACGGCGACGGAAAAAACGTGCCATGTAGTGTCACCCGGTATGTTTGTCTTGGTCGGTGCTGGAGCAGCGTGCGACGAGGAGGAGGAGGCGGCTCAGGCCGCGCCCATCGACTCTTCGCTGTCGCCCGGTGCCGATCGGGCCATCGTCGCTGCGGGGCGCGCCTTCTTCTTCGGCGCGAGCCATCGGCGACGGCTCCGTCACGGCACCCGGCATGGCAATGACCATGTTGCGGATGACGGCGTCGCTGAAGCGGAAGCTGCCCGTCAGTTCGTCGAGCGTGGCTTTGTCGCACTCGACGTTCATGAGGACGTAGTGCGCCTTGTGCACCTTGGCGATCGGGAACGCGAGCTGGCGGCGGCCCCAGTCCTCGAAACGGTGGATCGCGCCGCCAGCCGCGGTGATGATCCCGCGATAGCGTTCGACCATGGCCGGGACCTGCTCGCTCTGATCCGGGTGGACCAGGAAAACGATTTCGTAATGACGCATCGACTAAGTCTCCTTGCGGAATGATGTCGCCCTGATGCCAGAAAACGCAGGTGCGACAAGGAGTTGGAACAACCGTGCAAACCCGGAGGGAGGCACGGAGCCGCGCATTCTAGCTGAAGAAGGGGGAAGGGGATAGGGGGTAGGGGATAGGTCGGAAGGAGCGGAAGGCAGCGGAAGGTTCGAAGCTGTACCTCCGACTTCCCCCTTCCCCTTCCCCTTCCGCCCTTCCTCCCCTTCCTACCCCTTCCGGCCCCTTCGCTGCCGCACCGCCTCGAACAGCGCCACCCCCGTCGCCACCGACACGTTGAGGCTTTCGACGGCGCCAGCCATCGGGATCGACACCAGTTCGTCGCAGGCTTCGCGGGTGAGTCGCCGCATGCCCTCACCCTCGGACCCCAGGACCAGTGCGGTGGGACCGCTGAGGTCGAGGTCGTAGAGCGTGCGGGCGGCGTCTTCGGACGGTGCCGACGAGCCAGACGCCGCGGTCCTTGAGTTCACGCAACGTGCGGGCCAGGTTCACGACCTGCACCAGCGGGACAGATTCGGCGGCACCGGCGGCGACCTTGCGCACGACGGGCGTCAGCCCGACCGCTCGATCACGCGGCACGATCACGGCTGCGACGCCGGCGGCGTCGGCACTGCGCAGGCATGCGCCGAGATTGTGCGGGTCGGTGACGCCGTCGAGCACGAGCAGCAGCGGAGGCGCGTCGCCGAGCGATTCGAGCGCCTCTTCGAGCTGCGTCTCGGGATCGCTCGCGCGCGGCGCGATTTCGACGATCACACCCTGATGTCGTTCGCCGTCGGCGAGCTTGTCGAGTTGCGCGTCGTCGGCTTCGACGACGGTGATCCCGGCCTGCCCGGCGAGCGCGCGCAGTTCCTGCAGGCGAGGCGCGGAATCACGCGACGAGGAGAGCCACAGCTGCCGCACGCGCTGCGGTGAGCGCTGCAGCAGGACACGCACCGGGTGGATACCGTACGCGACGTTGCCCGCCGACTGTGCGCCCGACGATGAACCGCGCGCATCACGCGCCCTCCCCGCCGCGTTCGGCGTACGACGGCCCTGCCCGCCCGTGCGGCGCGCGTCCCGCGGATCGTGCCGGCGCGGCATCAGCGACGCCTCCGGCCGCCGCCCTGGCGCTGGAAGCGCCCTGTCGTCGGCCTGCGCGGTGTTGTCCATCTCACCGGCGAGTTCGAAATCCACGCGCCGGTCGTCGAGCGAGACGTTCGTCACGCGCACCCGCACGCGATCGCCGAGCCTGAAGATCTTGCCCGAGCTGCGGCCGATCATGCGGAAGCCCGAACTGTCACGGCCGAAATAGTCGGCGCCCAGCGCGGAGACGTGCAGCAACCCGTCGACCTGCAGGCCGTCGAGCTGCACGAAGAGGCCGAAGTCGACGACGCCCGAAACGATACCGTCGAATTCCTCGCCGATGCGGTCCTGCATGTAGAAACACTTGAGCCAGGCCACGGCGCTGCGGGTCGCTTCGTCGGCGCGGCGCTCGCGGAACGAGCAGTCCTGTCCCAGCACCGGGAACTGGCCGTGCCACTCGATGAGTTCCTGCGGATCGCCTTCGCGCAGCACCTGGCGAATGCCGCGATGAACCACGAGGTCCGGGATAGCGCCGGATCGGCGAGGTGAAGTGCGCGTAGTGCTCGAGCGCGAGCCCGAAGTGACCGATGTTGCCGGGCTGGTACACCGCCTGCGGCATGGTGCGGATCACCGCGGTCGAGATGAGTCCGGCGTCGGGCCGGTCGCCGATCTTCTGCAGCAGGTCGCGCAGGTGGTCCGGCGTGACCTCGTCGGGGGCCGGCAGCCAGAGCCCGAACTCGCGCAGGAACGTGCGCAGGGTTTCCAGCCGGTCGAGTCTCCGGCAAGCCGTGCACGCGATAGAGCGTCGGCACCTTGTAGCGATCGAGGAACCGCGCGGCCGCGACGTTCGCCGCGATCATGCATTCCTCGATCAGGCGGTGCGCGTCGTTGCGCGGGTATTCGACCAGCGCCGCGACCTTGCCCTGCTCGTCGAACTTGAGCTTGAGTTCCGGCGTGTCGAGTTCGAGCGCACCACGCCCCGACCGCGCGCGGATGAACGACTTGTACACGCCGTGCAATGCCAGCAGCCGTTCGCGCAGGCGCTCGAGTTTCGGCGCGTGCTTCGCGGACAGGCTTCTCGAGGAATTCGCCCACGTCACGGTAGGTGAGTCGCGCCACGGAGCGCATCACGCCCTCGAAGAAGCGCGAGCGCGTGATGCGGCCGTCCTCGCCGACGCGCAGCTCGCAGCAGAGGCACAGCCGGTCTTCGTCGGGCTTGAGCGAGCACAGCCCGTTCGACAGCGCTTCGGGCAGCATCGGCAGCACACGGTTCGGGAAGTACACGGACGTGCCGCGCTCGCGCGCTTCGACGTCGAGCGGGCTGCCAGGGCGCACGTAGTGCGCGACGTCTGCGATGGCGACGATGACGCGCCAGCCGCCGCTCTTGCGCTCGCACCAGACCGCATCGTCGAAATCCCGTGCGTCCTCGCCGTCGATCGTGACGAGTTCCATGTCGCGCAGGTCTTCACGACCGGCGATGGCGTCCTGCGGAATGCGGGTGCCGAAAGCTTCGGCCTCGGCCACGACGGTCGCCGGGAATTCACAGGGCAGGCTGTGCGAGTGAATGGCGATCTCGGTTTCCATGCCGGGCGCGCCGTGGTCGCCGAGAATCCGGGCAACGCGACCGACCGGGCCCGACGTGCGCGAAGGCTGATGGGTCAGTTCGACCATCACGATCTGGCCGTCCACGGCCGCGCCGAGTTGCTGGCTCGGGACCAGCACGCGATGCGGGATGCGCGGGTTGTCGGGGGTCAGGTACGCCACGCCTGATTCGGTGTGCAGGCGGCCCACCACTTCCTTCGTGCGGCGTTCGAGCACTTCGACGATCGTGCCCTGCGCCTTGCCACGATAGCGCGTCGCCTCGATGCGCACGGCGAGTCGATCGCCGTGCATGACTTCGCGCATCTGCACGGCGGGCAGGTAGATGGCGGCTGAGCCGTCATCGGGCAGCAGCTGGCCGTCGCCGTTGCGCGCGCCTTGCACCGTGCCGACGACCAGGCCGGCAATCTGTTCGCGCAGGCAATACTGGCCGCGTCGATTCAGCATGACCTCGCCGCGCTTCACCAGTTGCGCAAGGTCCTGCTCGGCCTGCACCGCGCCGGCCGGACCGAACTCCGCCGCGACTTCGTCGAGACGCAGCGGTCGGGCCGCCTTGCGCAGGACGTTAATGACCGCGGATTCAGGGGATTGCGGCGCGCGCGCGGCAGCCCGGCTGCGCGGTTGCGTCGCGTTGTCGCGCGGGGCCTTGGCCGAACCGCGCCTGTTTCTATCTCTACGCATCGTTCCTTACATTGACAGTCCGGGGGGCCGCCAGTAAATTGCGCCACCTTCCAGCACGGCCCCCGGGGCCCTGCCGCGACCTAAGCCCAGGTGGCGGAATTGGTAGACGCACTAGTTTCAGGTACTAGCGGGTAACACCGTGGAGGTTCGAGTCCTCTCCTGGGCACCACTCTGAAACAGGGGACATTCCCCTGTTTCGCGCCGAAAGCGGGAGCACTGCTCCTGTTTTCCGCCTTACTTTAGCACTACCCCGCGTCAACTACCTGTTCCCGTTGGTTTTTCGGCAGCGCGACCCGGCGCTCGCGCCGACTACAATGGCGTGCCCGTCCCGGGCTGACACGCACGCCGCCATGACCTACACGACCATCGACTACACGGTGACCGACCGTGTCCTCACGCTGACGCTCAACCGACCAGAGCGCCTGAACGCATTTACGGTCGCCATGGCCGACGAGCTCGAGCACGCCTTCCGCCGCGCCAGCGCGGACGACTCGGTTGGAGCAATCGTCGTGACGGGCGCAGGGCGCGCGTTCTGCGCGGGCATGGACCTGGCCACGACCGGCAACGTGTTCGGTCTCGACGAGACGCAGCATCCCACCCTGGCGGACATGCACGACAGGCTCGAGGATCCCGCGATCCTGCGCGGCGTGCGCGACACTGGTGGACGGGTCGTGCTGGCGATTTACGAATGCATGAAACCAGTCATCGGCGCGATCAACGGCGCCGCGGTTGGTATCGGCGCGACGATGACGTTGCCCATGGATATCCGCATCGCGGCCGACGGCGCCAGGATCGGGTTCGTGTTCGGTCGCCTGGGCATCGTGCCGGAAGCGTGCTCGAGCTGGTTCCTGCCGCGACTCGTCGGGATCCCGCAGGCGCTGGAATGGGTCTACTCGGCCGAACCTTTCGACGCCGCTGAAGGAGTACGTGCCGGGTTACTCAAGGCCGCGGTGCCGGCCGACCAGTTGCTGGAGGAAGCGCGCAAGCTCGCGCACAGGTTCATCGACAATCGCTCGCCAGTCGCAGTCGCGCTGGCGCGACAGCTGATTTACCGCAATGGCGCGCAGGCGCATCCGCTCGAGGCGCACCGCGTCGATTCGCTCGCCATGTGGCACCTGAGCCAGCACGACGGCGCCGAGGGCGTGCGCGCGTTCCTCGAGAAACGGACACCGCAATTCACGTCGAAGGTGTCGACCGACCTGCCGGACTTCGTGGCGGAGTGGATGAAGCGCTGATTCCTCGCCACTCTCACGTGCGAATGGGAGTGGTCGCGCGCACTGCAGGCTCGTCGCTGGAGGATCCGGCTGTCTTGCCGCGCTCCGACGTCTCCCGCGCATCGTGAATCGTGCGGAGGAACCGCACGATTCACGGCGAGCCTTGCTCGAACGGGCGCGAGGCGATGGTGCCAGCGGCTGGTCGGAAAACGTCGGTGCCGCCTCGCGCCTGCGCTCGAGCTGCGGCGTCCGACACGGAGCGCGGCAACGACAGCCGGATCCTCCAGCGACGAGCCGACCAGCGATTTACGCGACCACCCGCCGCTGACGCTGGAGCGGTGCGGAATCAGTGCCGCTTCACCACCAGCCGATGCGCGTGCAGCAGCGGCTCGGTGTACCCGGACGGCTGCTTCGTGCCGAGGAACACGAGGTCGCACGCCGCCTTGAACGCCTCGCCGTCATAGCCCGGCGCCATCGGACGGTACAGCGGGTCACCGGCGTTCTGCTGGTCGACCACCGCTGCCATGCGCTTCATCACGTCCAGCACCTGCTCGCGCGAGACGATGCCGTGATGCAGCCAGTTGGCGATGTGCTGCGACGAGATGCGGCACGTCGCGCGGTCTTCCATCAGGCCGACGTCGTTGATGTCCGGCACCTTCGAGCAACCGACGCCCTGGTCGATCCAGCGCACGACGTAACCGAGGATGCCCTGCGCGTTGTTCTCGATCTCGGCGTTGATCTCGGCCGCCGACCAGTTCGTGTCGGACGCGAGCGGAATCGTGAGGATGCCCGTCAGCCGGTCCGCACGCCCGGCCCTGGCCAGCTCCGCCTGCCGCGCCTTCACGTCATACGCGTGATAGTGCGTGGCATGCAGCGTCGCCGCCGTCGGGCTCGGCACCCAGGCGCACGTCGCGCCCGCCTGCAGGTGACCGATCTTCTGCTCGAGCATGCCGTGCATCAGGTCCGGCATGGCCCACATGCCCTTGCCGACCTGCGCCTTGCCCGGCAAGCCGCACGCAAGACCGATATCGACGTTCGACAACTCGTACGACGTGATCCAGGCCTGCGACTTCATGTCGGCCTTGCGCACCATGGCGCCGGCTTCCATCGAGGTGTGGATCTCGTCACCCGTGCGATCGAGGAACCCGGTGTTGATGAACGCAACGCGCGACTTCGCCGCGCGGATGCATTCCTTCAGGTTGACCGTCGTGCGGCGCTCCTCGTCCATGATGCCGAGCTTCACGGTGTAACGCGGCAGGCCGAGCACCTGCTCGACGTGCGTGAAGATCGCATCGGCGAACGCGACTTCCTCGGGCCCATGCATCTTCGGCTTCACGACGTAGACCGACCCGTGCGTCGAGTTGCGCACGCCATCGGCCTTACGCAGGTCGACCATGGCGATGAGCACGGTGCACATCGCGTCGAGCAGGCCTTCGAAGGCCTCGTTGCCGTCACGATCGAGCACGGCCGGGTTGGTCATGAGGTGGCCGACGTTGCGGACCAGCATCAGCGAGCGGCCCTTGAGCGCGAGCGGCTTGCCGTCGGGCGCGACGTAGCAGCGATCGGGATTCATGGCGCGATCGAACGACTTGCCGCCCTTCTCCACCTTTTCCACGAGGTCGCCACGCATCAGGCCGAGCCAGTTGCGGTAGGCGTGCGCCTTGTCCTCGGCGTCGACCGCCGCGACGGAATCCTCGCAGTCCATGATCGTCGTGATCGCCGCTTCGAGGAAGACGTCCGCGACGCCCGCGGCATCGGACTTGCCGATGCGGTTCGTGCGGTCGACATGGATCTCGACGTGCAGGCTGTGCTGACGCAGCAGGATGGCGCTGGGCGCCGCAGCGTCTCCCGCATGGCCCGCGAACAGCGATGGGGTTCGCCAGGGTCGTGGCGCCCTGCGGCGTGTCGACCTGCAACTGCCCGCCCACGACGCGATAGGACGTCGCGTCGGCATGACTGCCCGCGGCGAGCGGCGCGACGGCATCCAGGAATTTCTTCGCCCACGCGATCACGCGCGCGCCACGCTCCGCGCTGTAACCTCCGGGCGGCGGAAGGTCGCCCATGGCGTCCGTGCCGTACAGCGCGTCGTACAGGCTGCCCCAGCGCGCATTCGCCGCATTGAGCGCGTAGCGCGCGTTCATGACGGGCACGACCAGCTGCGGCCCCGGCATGCTGGCGATCTCGGGATCGACGTTGGTCGTGTCGATCTGGAAATCAGGTCCTTCCGGGACCAGGTAGCCGATCTCGGCCAGGAACTCCTTGTAGGCCGCCGTGTCGATCGGCTGGCCGCGATGCACGCGGTGCCACGCGTCGATCTGCTCCTGCAGGTCGTCGCGCCGCGCGAGCAGTGCCCGGTTCTTCGGGCCGAAATCGTGCACGAGTTCGGACAGGCCCCTCCAGAACGTGTCCGAAGCGACGCCGGTGAGCGGCAGCGCCTCGTTCTCGATCATGTCGTGGAGCGGGCGCGCGACTTTAAGGCCGAACTTGTCGATGCGGGCGGTCATGGGCGTGGCTCCTACAACGAGCGCGAGATCAGTTCCTTCATCACTTCGTTGGTACCGCCGTAAATGCGCTGCACGCGCGAGTCCGCGAACATGCGGCAGACCATGTACTCGTTCATGTAGCCGTAGCCGCCGAACAGCTGCTGGCACTCGTCGATGACTTTCTGCTGCATGTCGGTCACCCACCACTTGGCCATCGCCGCGGTCTCGGTGTCGAGTTCGCCCTTGACCAGCTGTTCGATGCAACGGTCGATGAACACCCGCGCCACACGGGTATGGGTCGCCGCTTCGGCGAGCTTGAATTTCGTGTTCTGGAAGGCCGCGACCGGCTGGCCGAAGACCTGCCGCTCGTTGACGTACTTGATCGTCTCGTCGAGCGCGCCCTCCATCGCCGCGACGCCGGCGACGGCGATCAGCAATCGCTCGTACGGCAGGTCGCCCATCAGCTGGTGCATGCCCTTGCCTTCCTGCTGCAGCAGGCAGTCGACGGGCACGCGGACGTCCTCGAAAAACAGTTCGGCGGTGTCCTGCGCCTGGAAACCCATCTTGTCGAGCACGCGACCGACACGATAGCCCGTGAGACCCTCGGTCTCGACCATCAGGATCGAAAGTCCGCGACTGCGGTCGTTGGGATCGGTCCGCACGACCAGCATCAGCAACCCGGCGCTGCCGCCGTTGGTGATGAAGATCTTGGAACCGTTGATCACGTAGTGGTCGCCGTCGCGCACCGCGCGCGTGCGGATGCCCTTGAGGTCGG
>CAWHCA010000002.1:0-66141 GCA_963827615.1 uncultured Gammaproteobacteria bacterium
CATTCACGCACCACAGGCCCGCGACGGCATCGAGGATCTGCCGGCCGTCGGGCGTCCAGTAGTGCATGCCCTCGGCCTTCGCCAGCATCCGGGGGTTGGCCTTGAACTGGCGGTTCGCCGTGAACGGCATCCAGAAGGCTTCCATCTCGTCGCGTTGCAGCGCTGCGGGGGCGGTCATGGCAGGGTTCCCGATGTGTGTTTTGACCGCCCGATGATAAGAAAAATTGACACTTGGCTCAAATGACCGTGAAATTCGCCCTGTTTTAGGCCCACGTGTGCAGGATATTGAACACCCCGTGAGCGAGATCAGTATCGACGTCGGCGCCCACCTGCGGGCCGTCCGCACCATGTACGGCCTGTCACAGCGTGAGTTGGCGAAGCGCGCCGGCGTGACCAACGGGCTCATCTCGCTGATCGAGCAGAACCGCGTCAGCCCGTCCGTCAGCTCGCTGAAGAAGGTGCTCGACGGCATCCCGATGTCGCTGGCCGAATTCTTCACCCTCGATTTCGCGGCGAGCCCGCAGGTGTTCTTCCAGGGCGACGAGTTGCCGGTCATGGGCGACCGCTCGGTGACCTTCAAGCTGGTCGCGTCGCGCCGGCCCAACCGGGCCATGGCCGTGCTGCACGAGCATTACGCACCGGGTGCCGATACCGGCGCCGACATGCTGCGGCACAAAGGCGAAGAGGGCGGAGTGGTCGTCAGTGGCCGCATCGAACTCACCGTTGGCGCTGAGACCCGCCAGCTCGGTCCCGGCGATGCCTACTACTTCTCCAGCGCGATCCCGCACCGCTTCCGCAACACGGGCAACGAACCGTGCGAGATCATTTCAGCGAGTACGCCACCGACCTTCTGAAACGGCGACAATGCACGCTTGCGTGACGGAGCCGCCGGCCATCGAGAACAGCGAAATCCCATGAACCAGACAGCCACTCCCACCGCGCAGGACTGGCGCGCCCGCGCCACGGCGCTGACCATCAACGGCCAGGCCTTCATCGATGGCCGCTACGTCGACGCCACGAGCGGCGAGACGTTCGACGACGTCACGCCGATCGATGGCCGCGTGATTGCGCGCGTTGCGTCGACCGACAAGGCAGACGTCGAGCGCGCCGTCGCCGCTGCACGCCGGGCATTCGACAGCGGTGCCTGGTCGAGGCAACCGCCGCGCGAACGCAAACGCGTGCTGCAGCGCTTCGCCGATCTGATCCTCGCGCACCGCGACGAGCTGGCGCTGCTCGAGACGCTGGACATGGGCAAACCCATTTCCGACAGCCTGGCCGTGGACATCCCGGCCACGGCGCGGTGCATCGCCTGGTACGCCGAAGCCGTCGACAAGGTGTACGACGAAGTTGCACCGACCGCGCACGACCAGCTCGCGCTCATCACGCGCGAGCCGATCGGCGTCGTCGCCGCGATCGTGCCGTGGAATTTCCCGCTGATCATGGCCGCGTGGAAGATCGGTCCCGCTCTCGCCGCCGGCAATTCGTTCATCCTCAAGCCGTCCGAGAAGTCGCCGCTGTCGGCGATTCGCCTCGCGGCGCTGGCTGCGGAAGCCGGCATTCCCGACGGCGTGTTCAACGTGCTGCCGGGGTACGGCCACACGGCCGGCCAGGCACTGGCGTTGCACATGGACGTCGACTGCATCGGCTTCACCGGCTCGACGCGCACCGGCAAGCTCATGCTGCAGTACTCGGGCCAGTCGAACATGAAGCGCGTCTGGCTCGAATGCGGCGGCAAGTCGCCGAACATCATCCTGGCCGACTGCCCGGACCTCGATCGTGCGGCGGCGACTGCGGCCGGTGCCATCTTCTTCAACCAGGGCGAGATGTGCACGGCGGCGTCGCGCCTGATTGTCGAAGAGAGCGTGCGAGACCGCGTGCTCGAGAAAGTCGTCGAGGCGAGCCGGGCGATGCAGCCGGGCGATCCGCTCGATCCCGCGACACGCATGGGTGCGATCGTCGACGAGATCCAGACGAAGACCGTGCTCGGCTACATCGACTCCGGCAGGTCCGAAGGCGCGGCCGTGCTGACGGGCGGCCAGCGCGTGCGCGAGCAGACGGGCGGCTGCTACATCGAACCGACGGTCTTCGCGAACGTGACGACCGACATGCGCATCGCGCGCGAGGAAATCTTCGGGCCCGGTGCTCGCCGCCATCACCGTGAAGGATGCCGAGGAGGCCGTGCGCGTCGGCAACGGCGTCGAGTACGGCCTGGCAGCCGCGGTGTGGACCCGCGACATCGGCAAGGCGCACCGGATCGCGAAGTCGCTCCGCGCCGGCATGGTCTACGTGAACTGTTACGACGCCGACGACATCACCGTGCCCTTCGGCGGCTTCAAGCAATCGGGAACCGGCCGCGACAAGTCGCTGCACGCGTTCGACAAGTACACCGAGCTCAAGACGACCTGGATCGATCTTTCGCAATGAGCGGCTACAGCAACGTCACGTTCGACGAGATCGAGATCGGCGCAACGGCAAGCGCAGAGCGCGTGGTGGGCCAGACCGAGATCGAGGCGTTGCTGCTGGTTTCCGGCGACGTCGTGCCGTTCAACCTGGCGGCAGGCGTCACGGTCGAGCCGAGAGACCTGTGCGTCGAGGCTGTGGCGGCAGAAGCAATCATTTCGGGCATGCTCGAACGCAGGCTGCCTGGCCCCGGCACGCGCATCGTCTCGCAGCAACTGGAATTCAACGGGGTCATCCGCGTGGGCGACCTCGTCCGCGCGACCGTGACGGTCCGCGAGAAGACCGCCGGGAATCGCCGCGTGCTGTTCGACTGCACGGTGGACGCGGCGGGGGAGACGGTGCTCCGCGGCACGGTCATCGTCGAGGCGCCTCACCGCAAGGCGTCCTTCCCCGAACTGTCGCGGCCGGAGTTCATGATCCGGCGCAACGACGTGTTCGCGCGGCTGCTCAAGCGCTGCGAACCGCTGGCGCCGGTATCGTGCGCCGTCGCTCATCCGTGCGACCCCGATTCGCTGATGGGCGCACTCGAGGCGGCGAGACTGAACCTGATCCTGCCCGTGCTGGTGGGCCCCGTGGCTCGCATCCGCGCTCTCGCCAGCGGATTGGGCGAGGACATCTCGAACTATCGCCTCGTCAACACCGAGCACAGCCATGCCTCGGCTGAGGCCGCGGTGTCGCTCGCCCGCAGCGGCGAAGTCGACACGCTGATGAAGGGCAGCCTGCACACCGACGAGATCATGGCGGCGGTGGTGTCGACGCAGGGTGGCCTGCGCACCGAACGTCGCGTCAGCCACGTGTTCGTCATGGACGTGCCGGCCTACGATCGCATCCTGTTCGTCACGGACGCCGCGATCAACATCGAGCCCTCGCTCAAGGAAAAGGCCGACATCGCGCAGAACGCGATCGACCTCGCGCGCAGCCTGGGCATCGAGACGCCGAAGGTGGCCATCCTGTCGGCCGTGGAAATGGTCAACCCGGACATCAACTCGACGATCGATGCCGCGGCGCTGTGCAAGATGGCGGATCGCGGCCAGATCCGCGGGGCCGTGCTGGACGGGCCGCTGGCATTCGACAATGCGATCAGCGAGATCGCAGCCCGCACCAAGAGCATTCACTCCCCGGTCGCAGGTCGCGCTGACATCCTGCTCGTGCCGAACATCGAAGCCGGCAACATGCTGGCCAAGCAGCTGCAGTATTTCGCCGGTGCCGACAGTGCCGGCATCGTGCTCGGCGCGCGCGTGCCGGTGATCCTGACGAGCCGCGCCGACAACGTGCGCATGCGCGTCGGCTCGGCCGCCGTCGCCAAGCTGGTCGTGCACGCGCGACGCGCAGCGATACCACCGCTCAAGTGACGGTCATGCCGGCCGCGAGCCTGGTTCGTCTGCCGCAGGGACGTTTCCGGCTCTGCGCCGATTGGTGGGCGGGGATCGGCTTCGCTAGACTCCCCGCTCTTCACGCCCCGGAGCCCGCGATGAAAGTCACCGTCGCCGCGACCCAGTTCGCCTGCACGCCGAATCCCTGCCGAGAACATCGCCAAGGCCGAGTCGATGGTGCGCCAGGCGGCGGCAAAGGGCGCGCAAGTAATTCTTTTGCAAGAGCTTTTCGAGACGCCGTACTTCTGCAAGGACCACCTTGCCAGTCACTTCGAGCTGGCGCACCCGCTGCCGGACAACCCGGTGGTGCGGCACTTCCAGGCGCTGGCGAAGGAACTGGGCGTGGTGCTGCCAGTGAGCGTGTTCGAGCGCGCCAATAACGCGTACTACAACTCGCTCGCCATGGTCGACGCCGATGGCGAGGTGCTCGGGCGTCTACCGCAAGTCGCACATTCCGGAGGGGCCGGGCTACCACGAGAAGTTCTATTTCTCGCCCGGCGACACCGGCTTCCGCGTGTGGACGACGCGCTTCGGCACGATCGGCGTCGGCATCTGCTGGGACCAGTGGTTCCCCGAAGCCGCGCGCTGCATGGCGCTGATGGGCGCGGACATCCTCATGTACCCGACGGCGATCGGCTCCGAACCGCAGGACCCGACCCTCGATTCGCGCGACCACTGGCAGCGCTGCATGCAGGGCCACGCGGCCGCCAACGTCATGCCGCTCGTCGCCTCCAATCGCATCGGCGTGGAGCAGGGCCAGAAGTACGAGATGACGTTCTACGGCTCGTCGTTCATCGCCGACAGCACGGGCGGCAAGGTGGCGGAGGCTGACCGCAAGTCGGAAGCCGTGCTCACCGCCACGTTCGACCTCGACCAGCTGCGCGCGCAGCGTCATGCGTGGGGCGTCTTCCGCGACCGGCGTCCCGAGCTTTACTACCCGATCCTTTCGCTGGATGGCCGTGCCCCGGGCTGAACGCATGCCTGACGCCGCAGCCGCCATTGCGCTGCAGTCCCGATCGTTGCGCGGTCCCGTCGCCTGCGTCGATCTCGAGACCACGGGCGGCATGGCCGCACACCACCGCGTCATCGAAGTCGGCATCGTGCTGCTCGAGCAGGGCGAGATCGTCGAGGAGTGGAGCACGCTCGTGCATCCCGGCATCCGGATTCCGTCGTCGATCGTGGCGTTCACCGGCATCGACGACTCGATGGTGGCGGATGCGCCGCCTTTTGCCGACGTGGTGCAGGAAGTCCGGCGGCGGCTCGACGGGACGGCTGTTCGTCGCGCACAACGCGCGCTTCGACTACGGCTTCCTGCGCGCGGAGTTTCGCCGGCTCGGCGTGAAGTTCGCCGCACCGGTGCTGTGCACCGTGAAGCTGTCGCGCGCGCTGTATACGGAGCACGCACGCCACAATCTCGACACCCTGATGGAACGCTTCGGACTCGTCGTGCATGGCGCGGCATCGCGCACTTGGCGATGCGCAGGTGCTGCCCGCGTTGATGGCGGCCATGGAGAACCAGCGCGGTGTCGACGTGATGCACGCCGCGGTGACCGCAGCGATGCGCGAGACGCGCCTGCCGTCGCACCTGCCGCCGGAACTCGCCGACGACCTGCCTGAAGGGCCGGGCGTGTACCTGTTCCGTGGCGAAGGCGGGACGCTGCTGTACGTCGGCAAGAGCCGCAACATCCGCAGTCGCGTGTTCGATCATTTCGCCGCCGAGCATCGGTCCGGCAAGGAATCGAAGCTCACGCGCCAGGTCCGCCAGGTGGAGTGGATCGAGACGGGAGGCGAACTCGGGGCGCTGCTGCTCGAATCGCGGCTGGTAAAGGAACTCTCGCCGACAGGCAATCGCCGCCTGCGCCGCCACGCAGGCGACTGCGTCGTGCGCCTGCGCCGTGACGAGCAGGGCCTGCGACCGGAGGTCGTGCCGATCGAAGACGTGGATCCTGGCCTCGATGCCGATCCCGTGTTCGGGCCGTTCCGCGCCGAGAAGGACGCGTGGCGTGCAATCGAGGGCAAGGCACGCGAAGCGGGGCTGTGCCTGAAGACGCTCGGCCTGGAATCGGGCGAGGGCAGCTGCTTCGCCTACCAGGTCAGGAAGTGCCGCGGCGCCTGCGTCGGCAAGGAACCGCGCGCGCTGCACGATGCGCGGTTGCAGATGACGCTCGTGCCGCTGAAGTTCAAGCCGTGGCCATTTGCCGGCGCCATCGGCATCCGCGAGCCCGCACCCGCGGCGGCCGGTGTGCAGATTCACGTGATCGACCGCTGGCGCCACCTGGGCACGGCGCGCGACGAAGAAGAAGTGCAGGCACTGCTGCTCGCCGGCAGCGACGCCGCTTTCGACGCGGACAGCTATCGCATCATCGGGCGCGCATTGCAGGACGTGCGGCCCCGCGACCTGATGCAGTTTCCTGCGCGGCGGGAGATCCGCTTGAACGACACCACCGCACCGGAACAGCAGCCATCGTTTTTTTGCGGCGTGCCCGCTCAACGTCGCGGACATGCTGTCGCTCGAGCTGCGCCAGGTCGGCGTGGAGGTCGTGCGCGAGCATCCTGCAGGCGTGAGCTTCACCGGGCCACTGGCCAGTGCGTACACCGCTTGCCTGCAGTCGCGCACCGCCAGCCGCGTGCTGCTGACGCTCGCCGATCTCAACGCGAGCGATCCCGACGTGATGTATCGAGGCCTGCTCGAGTTGCCGTGGGAAAGCCACGTGGGCTCGGACGGCACGTTTGCGGTCGATGTCGTCGGCGAATCGCCAGACTGGCTGCGCCACACGCAGTTTGCGGCGTTGCGCGCCAAGGACGCGATCGTGGATCGCATGCGCGAACACACGGGCGAGCGGCCCAACGTCGACCTGGCCTCGCCCGACCTGCGCGTGAGCCTGCGATTTGCCAGGGAACGCGTTACCGTCGGCATTGACCTCAGTGGCGAACCGCTGCACCGTCGGGGTTACCGCCAGGCCGGCGTCGAGGCACCGCTCAAGGAGAACCTCGCGGCTGCGTTGCTGCTGCGGTCGGGCTGGGCCGCGATGGCGGCGGAAGGCGCGGCGTTCTACGACCCGATGTGCGGCTCGGGCACGCTCGTGATCGAAGCCGCGATGATCGCCGCCGGGATTGCGCCGGGACTGCTCCGTCGCCGGTTCGGTTTCGAGCGCTGGTTGCAGCACGATGCGGCACTCTGGCACACCTTGCGGACGGCCGCAGAAGGTGCACGCAAGCTCGACGTGCTCGAAGGAGGTCGCTGCGCCGGCAGCGATCGCGACCAGACGGCGATCCGTGCCGCAATCGCCAACGCGAACCGGGCCGGGCTCGGCAACCACCTGCTGTTCGATCGCCGTGACCTCTCGAACCTGCCGGCGACGACGCATGCAACCGGTCTCGTCGTCGTGAACCCGCCTTACGGCGTGCGCATCGGCGACCCGGAAAAGATCGAAGCGCTCTACGCGAACCTGGGCGACAAGCTGCTGCGCTGCTTTCCCGGCTGGGAAGCGGGAGTATTTACCGGCGATCCACCGCTGGGGCGCGCGCTGGGACTGCGGGCCTATCGCACGCACACGTTCTACAACGGTGCGCATCGAGTGCCGGCTGCTGCGCTTTCATCTCGACGAGTCGGCGAAGGAGCCCGATCCGGCGCAGGCGCGTGCGGCACGACTCGAAGCCGCGCGCGAACGTCCCGGCTCGTCGATGTTTGCGAACCGCCTGCGCAAGAACTACACGAAGCTCGCCGGCTGGGCACGTCGCAGCGACGTTGCCTGCTTCCGCGTCTACGACGCCGACATGCCCGAATACGCGTTCGCCATCGACGTCTACGGCAACGACGAGCGCTGGGCCTGCGTGCAGGAGTACGCGGCGCCGCCGAGCATCGCGCAGGAGTCCGTGCGCGCCCGTCGTGACGAAGCGCTCGCCGCCATTCCGTCGGTGCTCGAGCTTGCGCCTGAGCGCATGTTCGTGCGCGTGCGCAAGCGGCAGAAGGCCGGCGAGCAGTATGAAAAGCTCGACGCGGAAGCGCAGTTCCACGTCGTCCGCGAAGGCCGCTACCGCTTCCTCGTGAACTTCACCGACTACCTCGACACCGGCTTGTTCCTGGATCACCGCATCACGCGCATGCGGCTCGGTGAGTGGTCACGGGGGAAGCGCTTCCTGAACCTTTTTGCGTACACGGGTGCGGCGACGGTCCACGCGGTGGGCGGCGGCGCAACCGGTTCGACCACCGTCGACATGTCGAAGACGTACCTCGACTGGGCCTGGCGCAATCTCGATCTCAACGAACTGCGTGGCCCGTCGCACGAGTTCATCCAGGCGGACTGCCTGGCGTGGCTCGAGGCGCAATCGCAGCAGATCCGCCCGCCGGCCTATGACCTGATCTTCGTCGACCCGCCGACGCACTCACGGTCCAAGCGCATGCAGCGGGAGTTCGACGTGCAGATGGACCACGGCTGGTTGCTCGCGACGGCGGCAAGACTGCTGGCGCCCGGCGGCACGATCGTGTTCTCGAACAATTTCCAGAAGTTCAAGCTCGACGGCGCGACGCTGGAGCACTTCCAGGTGGATGACATTACGCGCTCGACGATCCCCGAAGACTTCGCGCGCAACCCCAGGATTCATGTGTGCTACGTGCTGCGTCCGCAAGTCGCCGCGCGTGCGCACCAGTGACGAGGACGACGGTCAGTGGAAATCTTCAAGTCCTTCACGCTCGAGAGCGCGCACCGGTTGCCCAACGTGCCGGCAGGGCACAAGTGCGCGCGCGTCCACGGGCATTCGTTTCGCGTCGAACTCCACGTCAGCGGTCCGCTGGATCCGCGCCTGGGCTGGGTGATGGACTTTGCCGAGATCAAGCAGGCGTTCGAACCGCTGTTCCAGCGGCTCGACCATCGGTATCTCAACGACGTCCCCGGCCTCGACAACCCGACCAGCGAAAACCTGGCGCGTTACATCTGGCGGGAACTGAAGCCGGTGCTGCCGCTGCTGGCCCGGGTCGTCGTGCATGAGACGTGCACGAGCGGGGCAACCGTTGCCGGGGACGAGGACTGAGCGGCAGCCGTTACATCGTCCCCTGCATGTGGGTCGCGGCGAACCGCAGCGATCCTGCCGCTACAGCAGGTCCTTGAGCCTGAACCACAGCATCGCGAGCATGAGCGCCGGCGTCCGCAAGGCCGGTCCGCCGGGGAAGTCGCGGTGTCGCAGCTTCGCGAAGAGATCGAAGCGCTCGGCCTGTCCCGCGATCGTCTCGGCCACCATCTGGCCCGCAATCCCGGTCAACGCGATGCCGTGTCCCGAGAAGCCCTGCAGGTAGTACACGTTGGGTGCGATACGCCCGAAGTCCGGTGCGCGGCTCATCGTGATGTCGACGTGGCCACCCCACGCGAAGTCGACCTTCGCATCGGCGAGCGACGGGAAGACATTGAGCATGCGCACGCGCGTGGCCCTGGCGGTGTTGCGCGCGTCGCGACCGGAGTAGCTGACCCGTCCGCCGAACAGCAGGCGGTGATCCTCGGAGCGGCGGAAGTAGTCGAGCACGAAGTTGACGTCGGAGACGGCCACGTTTTCGCGCATCAGTGATTCGATCCGCGCCTGTCCGAGCCGCTCGGTGGCGATGATGTACGTGCCGACCGGCATGATGCGGTCGCGCAGGTGCTTCGAGATCTTCTCGTCGATGAAGGCGTTGCAGCAGAGCGCGACGTGCTTCGCGCGAACCGAAGGGCCTGCCGCGGTGCGCACCCGCACCGTGGCGCCGTGCTCGATGCCGACGACCATGGCCTGTTCATGGATCTTCACGCCGGCCGCTGCGGCGGCAGCCGCGAGTCCCAGTGTGTAATTGAGCGGATGCAGGTGGCCGCTGCGGTCGTCGCGCAGGGCGCCGACGTAGCGATGGGTGTTCAGCACCTCGCCGAGTTCGGCCTGGTCGAGCCAGCGTGTCGACGTGTAACCGTACTCGTTGGCGAGTTCGTCCTGGTACGCCCGCAGGTCCGCTTCCTGCCGCGGCTTGATCGCCGCGTGCAGGTGACCCCAGTGCAGGTCGCAGTCGATGTGGTGCTGCTCGACCAGGCTCTGCAGCAGGTCGAGTGCGTCGACCGAGATGTCGAACATCTTCCGTGCGTCGGCCTTGCCCACCTGTGCGACCAGTTTGTCCTGGCTGCAGGCGTAGCCGACGATGGCCTGGCCGCCGCTGCGCCCTGACGCTCCAAATGCAATGCGATTGCCTTCGAGCAGCACCACCTGGTAGCCACGCTGCGCGAGGAACAGCGCCGTCGCACAGCCCGCGATTCCGCCACCCACGACGCAGACGTCGGCTTCGACATCGGCTGTCAGTGGCGGACGGCTCGGTGCGGGATTCGCCGAAGCGGCGTAGTACGAAGCGACGTGTTCGACCGGCATGGTTCAGCTCGTCGTCAGGTACCAGTCGTAATCGATGGCCGGGACGTAAGAGTAGAAATCCTGCATCTCGCCGCGGCGCGTCGCTGCGTACAGGTTTGCGAAGCGCTCGCCCAGGTATTCGCGCGCGAATTCGCTGCGCTCGAAGACGCCGAGCGCCTCCGGCCACGACTGCGGGATCGTGGGCGCGGTGTCGCGATACGCGTTGCCAGCCAGCACGGGGCCCGGATCGAGCTGGCGCGTGATGCCGAGGTGCATGCCGGCGAGCACGATGGCGGCAAGCAGGTACGGGTTGGCGTCGGCGCCGGCAATGCGGTGTTCGACACGGCGGCTTGCGGGCGGGCCGTGCGGCACGCGAAAGGCGACGCCACGATTGTTCACCGACCAGCTCGGGTTGAGCGGTACGTACGCTTCGGGCTGGAAGCGGCGGTAGGAATTCGCCGTCGGCGCACAGATCGCGATCGCGTCGTTCATCGTCGCGGCCAGGCCGCCGATCGCGTGGCGCAGTTGCTCGCTGCCCGCAGGGTCTTCCGCTGCGAAGATGTTGCGACCCTTTGCGTCGAGCACGCTGACGTGCAGGTGCGCGCCGCTGCCGGCGTGGTCGCGATAGGGCTTCGGCATGAACGTCGCTTCCATGCCGTGTTGCAGCGCCACGCCCTTCACCAGCCGCTTGAGGCGGATCGCGTGGTCGCACGCGAGCAGGGGGTCGTCGACGTGGTGCAGGTTCACTTCGAACTGGCCGGGACCGTATTCGGCGAGCACGGTGCCGACGGGCAGCTCCTGGTCGCGCGCGGCCGCAGCGATCGCGCCGAGCACGGCCGAGTACTCGTTCAATTCCTGCATCGAATTGATCTGCGTCTTCACCTCGCGGCGGCCAGTCAGCGGCTGTCGCGGCGGCTGCGCGTGGCCTGCCGGCGTGCGCTCGCGATCGACCAGGTAGAACTCGAGTTCGACGGCCATCACAGGCTTCAGGCCGAGCGCGGTGAAGCGCGCGACGACGTTCTCGAGCACGTGCCGTGGGTCACCGTGGAACGGCGAGCGGTCGTGCTCGTACATGCTGACCTGCATCTGCGCGATGTCTGCGCCGAGCCACGGCACCGGCACGAGGGTGCCGGCGAGCGGCAGGCACACGCGATCGGCGTCGCCTTCGTCGAAGCCGAGGCCGGTCGACTGCACGGTGCCGCCGAGCACGTCGAGCGCGAACATCGAGCCCGGCAGCAGCAGGCCTGAGTCGTGCACGCCTTCGAGTTCCGCTGCCGTGATTCGCTTGCCGCGGGGGATGCCCATGAGGTCGGCGAGCAGCAGATCGACGCAGCGTACCTGCGGATGACGCTTGAGCCAGGCGGCGGCCGGCCCGAATTCCGCAAACTGCGCCATGAGACACCCGTTGTTTAGGATTTAGCGACGGCCGGGCCGTCCGGGAGCAAGGAGAATAGCCGTTAGTCGCGCTGGCGGGCAAGCCGCGCAGCCGCTGTCAAGAATCGATCCAAGTCCATGTTTGGGCTGATTTTTGGCCGTTTTTTTGCGGTGCGCGGCGACGGCGGGTGGCTGGCTGTGGTTTAATCCGGACCGTCCCCGAATGATGGCCCCGCAAGAGCCGTCTAGGATTTTAAACGTGGCTCGCCACAAACCATTGATCGGCATTCCCGCGGATCGCCGGATCCTCGGCCCGCACCCCTTCCACTGCGTCGGGGAGAAGTACATCGCCGCCGTGGCACACGCGGCCGATGCGACCCCGGTCCTCATCCCCTCGCTGGGTGAGCGCGACCTCGATGAACTGCTGTCCGAGCTGGACGGCATTCTCCTGACGGGTAGTCCTTCCAACGTCGAGCCGTACCGGTACTCCGGAACGGCCGGCGATCCGGACGCGCTGCACGACCCGCACCGCGACGAAACGACCCTGCCGCTGATCCCGCGCGCCATCGCGGCGGGCCTCCCGCTCTTCGCGGTCTGCCGCGGCTTCCAGGAGATGAACGTCGCGTTCGGCGGCACGCTCTGGCAGAAGGTGCAGGACGTCCCGGGCATGCGGGACCACCGCGAAGACAAGGAGCAGCCGCTCGACATCCAGTACGCGCCCGCCCACGAGGTGGAACTCGTGCGGGGCGGCTACCTGCACGGTCTCGCCGGCACGGAGCGTGTCGTCGTCAATTCGCTCCATTCGCAAGGCGTGCAGACGCTCGGCCGCAATCTCGAAATCGAAGCCCGTGCACCGGACGGGCTGATCGAAGCTTTCCGCGTCGGCAATGCACCGGGCTTCGCGCTCGCGGTGCAGTGGCATCCGGAATGGCAGGTCCTGAAGAATCCCTTTTCGCACGCGATGTTCGCCGCCTTCGGCGACGCGGCGCGCGCGCGCATCAACGCACGGAAGTAGTTTTCATGAGCACCCCGATCCAGCAGTTTTTCAAGGAACACGGCATCTCGGAAGTCGAGGCCGTGGTCCCCGACATGGCAGGCATTGCGCGCGGCAAGGTGATGCCCGCGATGAAGTTCGCGGAAGACGAGGGCATGCGCATGCCCGAGAGCATCTTCCTGCAGACCGTCACGGGCGACTACCCGGACGACGACCGTGCCATCAGCCCGTCGGAAATCGACATCGTGCTGAAAGCCGACCCGAAGACGACGCGCGTCGTGCCGTGGGCTGCCGAGCCGACCGCACAGGTCATCCACGACAGCTATTACTCCGACGGCCGTCCGGTGACGATGGCGCCGCGTTATGTACTGCGCCATATCCTCGATCTGTACGCGCAGAAGGGCTGGAAGCCGATCGTCGCGCCGGAACTCGAGTTCTACCTCGTCGAGCCGAACATCGACGCCGACTATCCGCTCAAGCCGCCGGTGGGCCG
Source organism: uncultured Gammaproteobacteria bacterium (assembly GCA_963827615.1). Lineage (GTDB taxonomy): Bacteria > Pseudomonadota > Gammaproteobacteria > Steroidobacterales > Steroidobacteraceae > RPQJ01. The sequence continues at coordinate 13,049 of CAWHCA010000002.1, forward strand.
CTCGGGCCGGCCGGAAATCGGCCGGCAGTCGTACAGCATCGCCGCAGTCAACGAATTCGATCCGCTGTTCGACGACATCTATGCGTTCTGCGAAGCCCAGGAAATCGAGATCGACACGCTGATCCACGAGGACGGCGCCGCGCAGATGGAAATCAACCTGATCCACGGCGATGCGATGTCGCTCGCCGACCAGGTGTTCATGTTCAAGCGCACGGCGCGTGAAGCGGCCTTCCGCCACAAGATGTACGCGACGTTCATGGCGAAGCCGATGGCGCGCGAGCCGGGCAGCGCGATGCACATCCACCAGAGCATCGTCGACGCGAAAACCGGCAAGAACGTGTTCAGCGACAAGGACGGCAATCCGAGCCCGCTGTTCTTTGCGCACATTGCGGGCCTGCAGAAGTACCTGCCGCACGCGATGGCGCTGTTCGCGCCGAACGTGAATTCTTTCCGCCGGATCATCCTGCGGCACCTCGCGCCGATCAACACGCAGTGGGGTTACGACAATCGCACGGCCGGCCTGCGCGTGCCGATCTCGAATCCGGACAACCGTCGCGTCGAGAACCGGCTCGCCGGGGCCGACGCGAATCCGTACCTCGCGCTCGCGGCGTCGCTGGCTTGCGGCTACCTCGGCATGCTGGAGGGCCTGAAGCCGTCGGAGCCCGTGTCCGGCAGCGCGTACGACCTGCCGTTCAACCTGCCACGCAGCCTCGAGGAATCCGTGCGACTGCTGCGCGACTGCCGGACGCTGATCGACACGCTCGGCGACCGCTTCGTGCTGGCTTACACCGCGGTGAAGGAAAGCGAGCAGGATACGTTCCTGCAGGTCATCAGCAGCTGGGAGCGAGAGCACCTGTTGTTAAACGTGTAAGGAAGAGGGGTTAGGGGATGGGGGTTAGGGGTTAGTCGGAAGGTCGAACGCCGCGTCGAGACTGCATCCTCGCGACGAAGGTTGGACTCCAGACGATCCACGGCACCTCTTGTCCGACTATCCCCCATCCCCTAACCCCTAACCCCTTCTTCAAGTAGTGACCGCCATGCGCTCCACACCGTACATCGCCGACCGCACCACGGCCCAATGGCAGGAGCTGGACCGCCAGCACTACCTGCATCCGTTCACGGACTACAAGAACCTGCACGCGAAAGGTTCGCGGGTCATCGTCAAGGCCGAGGGTGTTTACCTCTACGACTCCGAAGGCAACCGCATGCTCGATGGCATGGCGGGCCTCTGGTGCGTCAACCTGGGGTACGGTCGCAAGGAACTCGCCGAGGCCGCGTACCGTCAGCTGCTCGAGCTGCCGTACTACAACAGCTTTTTCCAGACGGCCCACCCGCCGGCCATCGAACTGGCGAAGCAGCTCGTCGACCTGACCCCGCCGCAGTTCAATCGCGTGTTTTTCACCGGGTCCGGCTCGGAAGGCAACGACACGGTCGTGCGACTCGTGCGCCGGTATTGGGACCTGCTCGGCCAGCCCGAGCGCAAGGTGATCATCAGTCGCGTGAACGCCTATCACGGCAGCACCATGGCCGGCGCGAGCCTGGGAGGCATGGGGTTCATGCACGAGCAGGGCGGGTTGCCGATCCCGGACATCGTCCACATCCCGCAGCCGTACTGGTACGGCGAGGGCGGCAGGCTGAGCCCCGCCGAATTCGGTGTGAAGGTCGCGCACACGCTCGAGCAGAAGATCCTCGAGCTGGGACCGCAGCGGGTCGCTGCCTTCATCGGCGAACCGATCCAGGGCGCCGGCGGCGTGATCATCCCACCGGACAGCTATTGGCCTGAAATCCAGCAGATCTGCGACCGCTACGGCATCCTGCTGGTCGCGGACGAGGTCATCTGCGGTTTCGGCCGCACGGGTCACTGGTTCGGCTCGAACCACTTCGGGATCAAGCCGGACCTCATGACGATCGCCAAGGGCCTGTCGTCGGGATACCTGCCGATCGGTGGTGTCATGGTGGCGGACCGGGTGGCCGACGTGATCATCGACCAGGGCGGCGAGTTCGCCCATGGCTTCACCTACTCGGGTCATCCGGCGGCTTGCGCCGTCGCCAGCGTCAACCTGACGCTGATCCAGCAGGAGAATCTCGTGCCGCGCACGCGCGACGAAACCGGTCCGTACCTGGCCAGGAAGTGGCGCGACATTTCGGAGCACCCGCTGGTGGGCGAGGCACGGTCAGTCGGCCTGATCGGGGCTTTAGAATTGGTCAAGGACAAGGGCGCGCGGACGTTTTTCGACAACCGCGGCGAGGTCGGCACGATCTGCCGCGACTTCTGCTTCGAAAACGGCCTGATCATGCGCGCGGTCCGGGACACGATGATCATTTCGCCCCCGCTTGTGATCAGCCGCGAACAGATCGACGAGCTCGCCGAGAAGGCGTGGCGTTGCCTCGACCTGACGTACGCCCGCTGCCGCGCGGAAGGTCGCCTGTAGGCGTGGCATTCGCGCCCGAATCCGGGGCAGCCTGCCTGCCGTGGTGCACCGAAGTGCGGCCCGGCGCGTTGCCCCTAGCCACGGAAAAAAATCTTCGCTATACAGCAACACTCGCGCCGTCCGGTGCGCTCCGAAGCAAGTACAGGGGTATGTCCAAGATGAGCATCAACATCCGTGCCGGGTTATTGAGCCTGGTGGTCGTCTCCGCCCTCGCGGGCTGCGGCAAGAAGGAGGAAGCTCCTCCGGCCGCCGAGACCGCCGCTACCCCCGCCGCTGCCGCGCCGGCGTCGACCGAGGAAAAGGTCGTCAACGTCTACAACTGGTCGGACTACATCGACCCGGCGATGCTCGAGGCGTTCACCCAGGAGACCGGCATCAAGGTCAACTACGACGTCTTCGACTCGAATGAGGTGCTGGAGACCAAGCTGCTGGCGGGCAATACCGGCTATGACGTCGTCGTTCCGTCAGCCTCCTTCATGGAGCGCCAGATCAAGGCGGGCGTGTTCCGCAAGCTCGACCGCAGCAAGCTCACGAACTGGGGCAACCTCGACCCGGAAGTCCTGCAACGCGTCGCCCTGCACGACCCGGGCAACGAGCATGCGGTGAACCACATGTGGGGCACGGACGGCATCGGCTACAACGAGGGCAAGATCAAGGCGATCGACCCGAATGCGCCGGTCGACAGCTGGCAGATCGTGCTCGATCCGAAGTGGGCCGCCAAGTTCAAGGACTGCGGCATCTCGGTGCTCGACGCGCCGAGCGAGATGGTCGGCGTCGCGCTGGCCTATCTCGGCAAGGACCCGAACAGCCAGAGCGAGGCCGACCTCAAGGCGGCCGAAGACCTGCTGCTCAAGATTCGTCCCTACATCCGCATGATCCACAGCTCCAACTACATCGACGCGCTTGCGAACGGCGAGTTGTGCCTCGCCGTGGGCTGGAGCGGTGACGTCCTGCAGGCACGTGACCGTGCCGCCGAGGCCGGCCAGGGCAACGTGATCAAGTACAGCGTGCCGAAGGAAGGAACGATCATCTGGTTCGACATGTACGCGATCCCTGCGGATGCCAAGCGCCCGGACAACGCGCACGCGTTCATCAACTTCATGATGCGGCCGGAGGTGGCTGCCAAGAACTCGGACTTCATCAACTACGCGAACGGCAACATCGCGTCGCTGCCGCTGATTTCCGAGACCGTCAAGAACGACCCGGGTATCTACCCGTCGGCCGAGGTGAAGGCCAAGCTGTTCCCGGATCTGGCGGAGACGCCTGAGTTTACCCGCCTGTTGAACCGCTCCTGGACGCGGTTCACCACCGGCAAGTAAGCACGCCCGGCACACGCCACCCACGGGGCGGTCGGATGCCAGTCCGACCGCCCCGTTTTGATTTCAGGGCGAGGCTGACTTTGCCGGATGCCTGAGCTATAACCGGGAGCACGCCGGCCGCGCGGGGAGGGCGGCGGTGGGCGACGACCCAGGGAGACCTCATGATGAGCCTGCTGAAGCACGCGGTTGCCGTTGCCGCACTGTCCATGCTCGTGTCCGCCTGTGGCAAGTCCAAGCAGGCCGCCGACGATGAGTCGGCTGCGCCCGCGGCGGCACCCGCCGGCACGGAACAGGTGGTCAACGTCTACAACTGGTCCGACTACATCGATCCGGAGGTCATCAAGGCCTTCGAGCAGGCCACCGGCATCAAGGTCCGTTACGACGTCTTCGACTCGAACGAGGTGCTCGAGACCAAGCTCCTGACGGGAAATTCCGGCTACGACGTCGTCGTGCCGAGCGCGTATTTCCTCCAGCGCCAGGTGCAGGCAGGCGTATTCGCACCGCTCGACAAGTCGAAGCTGCCCGGTCTGGCGAACCTCGACCCCGACCTGGTCGAACGCGCGGCGCGGCACGATCCAGGCAACGAACATTCCGTCGTCTACATGTGGGGCACCACCGGCATCGGCTACGATCGCGCCAAGGTCAAGGCGATCATGCCGGACGCGCCGGTCGACAGCTGGCAGCTGATCTTCGATCCGGCCGTGCTTTCGAAATTCAAGGACTGCGGCGTGTCGATGCTCGACGACCCGACCGATATGGTCGGCACGGCCCTGCTGTACCTCGGCAAGGATCCGAACAGTGAATCCGCGGCCGACCTCAAGGCGGCCGAGGAGTTGCTGATGAAGATCCGCCCTTACCTCCGCACCATACACAGTTCGCAGTACATCGATCAGCTCGCGAACGGCGAACTCTGCATCGTCGTGGGGTACAGCGGCGACGTGCTGCAGGCCAGGGATCGTGCCGAGGAAGCCGGCAAGCCGCTCGACATCGGCTATTCGATCCCGCAGCAAGGCGCGCTGATGTGGTTCGACACGCTGGCGATTCCGGCCGATGCAGCGCACAAGGATGCGGCGCACAAGTTCATCGAGTACCTGTTGCAACCCGAAGTCGCGGCGAAGAACTCCGACTTCGTCAACTTCGCCAACGCCAACAAGGCGGCGACGCCGCTGGTCAACGCCGACCTGCGCAACGACACCAACATCTACCCGACGCCTGAAGTCGCGGCGCGACTGCAGCCGAGCCTGGCAAAGTCTGCCGAGTTCACGCGCGCGCTCAATCGCAGCTGGACGCGCTTCGTGACGGGACGCTGATCTATACAAAGGGACACCATGGCCACTTCACCGCGCGCGACCCAGCAGAAATTCGAGCCCTGGACGGACCCGGACGCGAAACCCTATGTGCGGATCGAGAAAGTCACCAAGAAATTCGGCGACTTCATCGCGGTGGACGATGTCTCGCTCAGCATCTACAAGAAGGAAATCTTCTGCCTGCTGGGAGCGTCCGGGTGCGGCAAGACGACGCTGCTGCGCATGCTCGCGGGCTTCGAGCGGCCCACCTCCGGCAGGATCTTCATCGACGGCGTGGACATGACGTCGATCCCGCCGTACGAGCGGCCCGTGAACATGATGTTCCAGTCGTATGCGATCTTTCCGCACATGACGGTCGAGCAGAACGTGGCGTTCGGCCTGAAGCAGGAGGGACTGTCGAAGGACGAGATCGGGAGTCGCGTCAACGACATGCTGAACCTGGTGAAACTCGGCCAGTTTGCGAAGCGCAAGCCGCACCAGTTGTCGGGCGGCCAGCGCCAGCGCGTCGCGCTGGCACGCTCGCTCGTCAAGAAGCCGAAGCTGCTGCTGCTCGACGAGCCGCTCGCGGCACTCGACAAGAAGCTGCGCGAGCACACGCAGTTCGAGCTGATCAACATCCAGGAGACGCTCGGCGTCACTTTCGTGGTCGTCACGCACGATCAGGAAGAGGCGATGACGCTGTCGACGCGCATCGGCCTGATGAACCACGGCGAGATCGTGCAGGTGGGCACGCCGAGCGAGATCTACGAGTACCCGAATTCGCGGTTCGTGTCGGAGTTCATCGGCTCGGTCAACATGTTCGAGGGCCGGCTGGTCGAAGACGAGCCATCGTACGTCCGCATCGGCTGCGACGATCTCGAAGCACCGATCTATCGTGGACCACGGCGTGAGCTCGGCGCCGGGCGCGACGGTCTGGGCGGCAATCCGGCCCGAGAAAATTACGATCAGCCGCGAGAAGCCGGACGTCGCCGACAACTGGGCCTCGGCGGTCGTGCGGGACATCGCGTACATGGGCGACATGTCCATTTACTTGCTGCGGCTCGATTCCGGCAAGGTCGTGCGCGTCACGCAGCCGAACATCTACCGCCACGCCGATGACCGCATCACCTGGGAGGAACGCGTGTACCTGCAGTGGTACCCGGAGAGCCCGGTGGTGGTGACGAAGTGAAGTCCGTGCTCAAGCGGCTGGGGCTGGACGGGCGCTCGGTCGTCACCGCCGTCCCCTACCTGTGGCTGCTGCTGTTCTTCCTGATCCCGTTCGTGATCGTGTTGAAGATCAGCTTTTCGACCGGCCAGATCGCCATGCCGCCGTACGAGCCGCTGCTGCACTGGACCGGCGAGAAAGTCCTGCAGATCAAGCTCAACCTCGGCAATTTCGCGTTCCTGGTGGAGGATGATCTCTACTGGAAGGCGTACCTGAACTCGATCTGGGTCGCCAGCGTCTCGACGTTTTTCTGCCTGCTGCTCGGCTACCCGATCGCCTATGCCATCGCCCGCAGCAACCCGTCGGCGCGCAACATCCTGATGCTGCTGATCGTGCTGCCGTTCTGGACGTCGTTCCTGCTGCGGGTGTACGCGTGGATCGGCATCCTGAAGAACAACGGGTTGCTCAACAACTTCCTGATCTGGATCGGTGCAATCGACCAGCCGATCCAGATGCTGCAGACTGACTTCGCTGTCTACGTCGGCATCGTGTATTCGTACCTGCCGTTCATGATCCTGCCGCTGTACGCCAACCTCGAGAAGATGGACCTGACCTTGCTCGAGGCCGCGGCCGACCTGGGCTGCAAGCCCTGGCAGGGATTCCTGAAAATCACGCTGCCGTTGTCGCTGCCCGGCATCCGGGCGGGTTGCCTGCTCGTGTTCATTCCGGCAGTCGGCGAGTTCGTCATCCCGTCGCTGCTCGGCGACCCGGGCATGCTGATGATCGGCAAGGTGTTGTGGACCGAGTTCTTCAACAACCGTGACTGGCCGGTCGCGAGCGCGGTGGCCATCGTGCTGCTGCTGTTCCTGGTCGTGCCGATGATGTACTTCCAGCGTGCCCAGGATGCCGAGGCCGGCGGAGCGCACCGATGAACCAGGGTCGCAACCTGTTCCGTACGCTCGTCCTGATCCTGGGATTCGCGTTCCTGTACATCCCGATCGTTTCGCTGATCGTCTATTCGTTCAACAGTTCGCGCCTGGTCACGGTCTGGGGCGGCTTCTCGACCAAGTGGTACGGGGCGCTGCTGCAAAACGACCAGATCCTGAATGCGGCATTCCTGAGCCTGAAGGTTGCGGCGATTTCGGCGACGCTCGCGGTCGTGCTGGGGACGCTCGCAGGGCTCGTGCTCGCACGATTTGGCCCTTTCAAGGGCCGCACGCTGCTCTCGGGCCTCACGACCGCGCCGCTCGTCATGCCCGAGGTCATCACCGGCCTGTCGCTGCTGCTGCTGTTCGTCACGATGGAGCAGATCATCGGCTGGCCGGCCGGGCGCGGCATGACCACGATCGTCATCTCGCACATCACGCTGACGATGGCGTTCGTCACCGTCGTCGTGCAGTCCCGGCTGTCGCAGATGGACGATTCGCTGGAGGAAGCGGCGATGGACCTCGGCGCGCGGCCGCACAAGGTCTTCTTCCTGATCACGCTGCCGATCATCGCGCCGGCGCTGATGTCGGGCTGGCTGCTCGCGTTCACGCTCTCGCTCGACGATCTCGTGATCACTAGCTTCGTCGCTGGCCCCGGTTCGAGCACGCTGCCGATGGTCATCTTTTCGAAGGTGCGCCTCGGCGTGAGCCCCGACATCAATGCGCTCGCGACGATCCTGGTGGCGATCGTCGCCGTGGGCGTGGCGATCACCGGCATCATGATGGCGCGGCAGCAGAAGCAGAGGGAGCGCGACGCGCAGATGGCGCTCGCCGCGAACCAGCAGATGATCGAGAGCGTGAAGAAAGGTTGACGCTGCCCGGACCGGTCCGGTTCCGCCAGCGGCAGCCATTGGCTGCATGAGGAAATCGACGTGAATGAGGGCGACCCCTCGCTGCGGCTGGCGTTCGACGTCGGCGGCTCGTTCGTCAAGGCTGGCCTGGTGCACATCGAATCGGGGTTCGTCATGGGCGAGACCCTGCGGCGTGCCACGCCTGCGGGCGCGGCCCCCGAGGCTGTGCTCGAATTGCTGGTCGCGATGGCGCGTGACCTGCCATCGTCCGGCCCGGTGGGGCTCGCGTTCCCGGCCGTTGCGAAGCAGGGCGTGGCATGGACCGCCGCGAACATCGACAAGCGCTGGATCGGCATGAACGTGCAGGGCCACATGCAGGCGCGATTGCAGCGGCAGGTGGCGTTCCTGAACGATGCCGATGCGGCCGGCATCGCGGAGATGACGCTCGGCGCGGGTCGTGATCGCGCAGGCACGGTGATGGTGATTACGCTCGGCACGGGCATCGGCACGGCGCTGTTCGTGGACGGGCGCCTGCTGCCGAACACGGAGCTCGGTCACCTCGAAGTGCGGGGCAAGGAGGCGGAGCATCGCGCATCCGCGAAAGTTCGCGCCGACCTCGATCTCGACTGGGTGGAGTGGGCGGCCGAGGTCAACGGGGTGCTCGAGGCGTACCACTCGCTGCTGTGGCCCGACGTGTTCGTGATCGGGGGCGGTGTCACCGAGAACTGGCAGCATTTCGGGTCGCTGCTCAGCAGCCGGGCGGAAATCGTGCCGGCCGCGTTCGGCAACGATGCCGGCATCGTCGGCGCGGCGATGGCGGCGGTTCAGCTCGAACGCTGATTCGCCCGTTTGACTCTTTGTTTCAGGCCCGTTCACCGGGACATGCGGGTCCTTACGGCGCGTTTGGGTGGAAAGCAGGCATTCGCGTAGGCGCGCTTCCGGCCAGAAACAGGCCTTGAGTCGAGCAAGACGCGCGAGATACACAGAGGACCGAGAGAGGGACCGTCCCGCCTTGGCTGGACTAATGCAGCAGGAACATGGACTGTTCTGCAATCCAGTCCATCGCAAGCTCCGGCGTTGAAAAGATCTGTATCTGTCGATTGAGCGCACCAAGGCGGATGAACCGAGTGAGGTGTTCGATGACACCCGGGTCGGTGGTAAGCGCCGCGACCAATATGTGCGGGTTTGTGACCTGGGCGCCAATAATCTGCGCTCGAACTTCAAACAAGTCCTCGTCGTTCACTTCGTCTTTGGCGTCGCGAAAATCAAGGATGCTGAATCGCAGCTGCGAGAAATCAGAGTGCCGGCAAACTTCAGTCACGTGATGTAGCAGGTCGGCAGACGTTACGGCACCGGAGAACCGGCTGCGCACTCCGCGTGGCTCCCAATTCATCTCAACTGGCACGTTCGTTCCTTGAAAAGACCGCCATTTCTTTCTGCGGTTGCTCGAAAAGTATGCCGTGTGCCTATTGGGTTTCCAACCTTCATCACCCATGCGGGTGATTTCCAAGCGTTGCCTTGCGGGCGAGAGCGTAGGTGGGGGTGCGGGTGCTTCGTGTAAGCCGCGTCGACGATGCATGCGCCGTGAGAATTCTCGGGCTTGACGAGAATTCGCCCAGGCGCGGTCGTTCAGGCGTTCGTTCCGGGTCTTCCCCGGGCGAGCGTGTCTGCCTTTCCGCTCGCCCGGGGAAGACCCGGAACGAATGTCCTCACCGACCGTCCGCCCCGGTTCGTTCTTGCCCGATGGGACGGTACCGGGCCGCTGCTAGAATGCGGCGCATGCACCCGCCGATCGACAGCAAGTTGCCGCGAGTCGGCACCACGATATTCACGGTCATGTCCCGCCTCGCCGCGGAACACGGTGCCATCAATCTCTCCCAGGGGTTCCCCGACTTCGATCCGCCCGAGCGCCTGCTGGACCTTGCCAGCCACCACATGCGCAAGGGCGGCGCCGGCAACCAGTACGCGCCGCTGGCGGGTCTATCCAGCCTGCGACAAGCGATCGCCTCCAAGGTCGCCGCGTATTACGGCCGCACGGTCGATCCCGAGACCGAGATCACGGTGACCTCGGGTGGTACCGAGGCTCTCTTTTGTGCGGTCCAGGCCATCGTCCGTGCCGGCGATGAGGTCATCCTGCTCGACCCGGCCTACGATTCGTACGAGCCTGCGGTCGAGCTGGCCGGCGGCCGCGCGGTGCATGTGCCGCTGCAGCGCCCGGGCTTCGGCATCGACTGGCAGCGCCTGAGCGACGCAATCACGCCGCGCACGCGCCTGCTCATCGTCAATTTTCCGCACAACCCGACGGGCGCGACACTCGAACCGGCGGACCTCGAGCAGCTCGCCGAGAGGCTGCGCGGCAGCGGTATTTTCGTGCTCGCCGACGAGGTCTACGAGCACATGCTGTTCGATGGACGCAGCCACCAGAGCGTGTTGCGGCATGCCGAACTCGCTGCCCGCAGCTTGGTCGTGTCGTCGTTCGGCAAGACGTATCACGCGACGGGCTGGAAGGTCGGCTACTGCATCGCGCCGTCGGCACTGATGCAGGAATTCCAGAAGGTCCACCAGTTCGTGCAGTTCGTCGTCGCCACGCCCCTGCAGGCGGCGATCGCGGACTTCATGCGCGAATGTCCGGAGCATGCGCGTGAACTGCCGGCTTTCTACCAGCAAAAGCGCGATCACTTTGCCGGCCTGCTGGCCCGGACCCGGTTCCGGTTCGAGCCCGCGCACAGCACGTACTTCCAGCTCGTCGACTACTCGGCCGTGAGCGACCTGCCCGACACCGAGTTCGCGCGCCTGCTCACCTCCCAGCACGGCGTGGCGGCTATCCCGATTTCGGTCTTTTCAGCGGACAGCGCTGCGAAGAACGAACGCATCGTCCGGTTCTGCTTTGCCAAGCACGAGGCCACGCTGGATGCGGCCGCGGCAAAACTGAGGTTGCTATGACTGCAAACCTGCGCGTCACGATGATCCAGGCCGACCTCGCGTGGCAGGATCCCGCCACCAACCGTCGCAACCTGGCCGCACATTTTCGCGGACTGGCGGGGCACACCGACCTGATCGTGCTGCCGGAAATGTTCACGACCGGGTTCTCGATGGCGGCGGACTCGCTCGCGGAGACGATGGCCGGCGCCACGGTGGGCTGGCTGCGCGAGGAGGCGGCCGCGATTGGTTGTGCCATCACCGGCAGCCTGATCGTCGAGGAGGACGGGCGGCACTTCAACCGGTTGGTCTGGGCGACGCCCGACGGCAATTTCGCTCACTATGACAAGCGACATCTTTTCCGCATGGCGCGTGAGCAGGAGCACTACGCCCCGGGCAACCGGCGACTGGTCGTCGAACTCAAGGGTTGGCGCCTGTGCCCATTGGTCTGCTACGACCTGCGTTTCCCGGTGTGGAGCCGCAGTCGCGGGGACTACGACGTCCTGCTGTACGTCGCCAACTGGCCATCGCGCCGGCGCGCCGCCTGGAGCGCGCTGCTGCGCGCGCGGGCCATCGAGAACGTGTGCTATGTGGTCGGCGTCAATCGCGTGGGCAAGGACGGCAACGGCGCGAGCTACTCGGGCGACAGCGTCGCGCTCGATTTCCTGGGCCAGGTGCTCGGCGGCGACCGCGACGGTGCTTTCGTCGAGACGGTGGTGCTGGACCGCGAGTCCCTGGCCACGTTTCGCCGCGACTTCCCCGTGCACCTCGATGCTGACGACTTCGAGCTGCGGGCGGACACGAAATGAAGAAACGCACGCTCGTCACGCATCCGCCGCAGGTGCAGGTGCCGGCGGACAATCGTCCGCTGGTCGCGCCGATCTACCAGTCGGTGAAGTTCACGTTCGACGACGTCGGTGCGACGCTCGAGCAGTTCAAGGGAAAACGCGAGGGGTTCTATTACTCGCGTGTCTCGAATCCCACGCTGCGGCAGCTCGAGTTGCTGCTGGCCGGGTTGCAGGGGCGCGATGCGTGCCTGCTCACCGGGTCGGGTGTCGCGGCGATAGCGATGCCACTCATTGCGCTGCTCAAGTCCGGCGATCACGTGGTGCACTTCGCCGAGCAGTACGCGCCCACCCGTGCGCTGATCGGCCGCGTGCTGCGCCGCTTCGGCGTCACGAGCACGATGCTGTCGATCGACGACCTCGATGGTCTCGAACGTGCGCTGGCTGCCACGCCGACTCGCCTCGTCGTGTTCGAGTCGCCGACGAACCCGGTGCTCAAGCTCGCCGATATCGAGCGGCTTACTGCGAGCGCGCGTCGCCATGGCGCACTGACCCTGCTCGACAACACGCTCGCTGGATTACACAACCACGGACAGTTCGACGTCGACCTTTTTGCTCACAGCCTGACGAAATACGCGTCCGGGCATGGCGACGTGATGGGCGGCGCCGTGATCGGTCGCGCTGAACTCATCGACTCGATGCGTGACGACGTGTCGATCCTCGGGCCGACACTCGATCCCCACGCCGCGTTTCTCTTGCAGCGCGGCATGAAGACCTATTTCGTCCGCTGGGAGGCCCAGTGCCGGAATGCCCTGTGCGTGGCAGAGCACCTGGCCAGGCACCCGCGAGTCGAGCGTGTCCGGTATCCCGGCCTGCCGGGTGATCCTGGCCACGCCCTGGCCCTGCGGCAAATGCCTGACTTCGGCACGATCGTCACGATCGACCTTGCAGGAGGCGAGGAAGCAGGGACGCGGTTTGCGGAGCGGCTGCAATTGTTCTCGATCGCCGCAAGTCTCGGGTCGACCGAGTCGTTGGTCGTACCCCCCGCATTGGAGAAGACCCGGGGGCTCACTGCCGAGCAGCAGCGCTGGGCCGACATCGGTCCGGGTACCGTGCGACTGTCCATCGGTCTCGAAGACATCGACGACCTGATCGCGGACCTCGAGAGCGCGCTCGGTTAGCCTGCGCTAGACTATTCCTGCGGGTCGGTCTGCTATGCTGCACCTGAAGCGGGGGATGGCATTTGGCAATGGACGCCGAGGGCCTTCGGAACGGTTTCCGTGTCGGAGACTGGCTCATAGAGCCCGGGGAATCCCGCGCGTCAAAATCCGACCAGACCGTCCGCCTCACGGATGACCAGATCGAACTGCTCATCGTCCTGGCCTCGCGGCATGGCGAGGCAGTGGACCACCGCACCCTGCGCAACCAGATCTGGCCCGGCCGCCACGGCGCCGAAGAGACGCTGCGACACACCGTCGGCGCGTTGCGCGAGCTGTTCGGCGACAAGCCGCGCCATCCCCGTTACATCGCCAGTGTCGGCAACGACTCGTACGCGCTGATCGCGCACTTCGAGCAGGTGACGCCGGTTGCCAAAGCGCCGGATGTGCTCGCGTCCGGTTATGCCGCGCCGACAACATTGGGCGGCCGTGCGCAACACCTGCTCGTTGAACTCAGGCGCCGGCACGTCTTCAAGGTCACGGCCTCTTACCTGGTCGGTATGTGGATCGTGCTGCAGGTCGCCCAGGTCACGTTCGAGCCACTGCGGTTCCCGGAATGGTGGATGACGGCATTGACCATCCTGGCGGTGATAGGCCTGCCGATTGTCCTGGTACTGGCGTGGACCTACGAAATTACGCCGGAAGGCGTCGTGCTCGACACCGGGGTCGATGGCACGGGCGTCATGCGCAGGTTGCCGCGCCCGCGTCAGTCCATCGGGCCTGTCATCGTGGCAGGTGTTGCGCTGATGGCGACTGTGACCGGTTTCGCCTGGTGGCACTCGCTCGACGTTCCTGCGACCTCTGGCGTCAATCCAGTTCCCCCGCTGGAACCCGGCCCTCGCTCGATCGCGGTGCTGCCCCTGGTCGACATGAGCGCGGGTGGAGGGAACTCCTACCTGGGTGACGGACTGAGCGAGGAACTCTCGACCAAGCTCGCGCAGATACCGGGCCTGCGCGTGGCGGCGCGCACGTCCGCCTTCGAGTTCAAGGGCAAGAACCTCGACGTCCGCAAGATCGGTCAGTCGCTGGGCGTGCGGCACGTGCTCGAAGGCAGCGTGCGTCGCAATGGCAACGACGTCCGTGTGACGGTGCAGCTGATTGACACCGCAACGGGTTATCACGTCTGGGCCGGAAATTTCGATCGCGCGTGGCGCGACGTCCTGGAACTGCAGGACGACATCGCCATCTCGGTGACGGATGCGCTGCAGGTCGTGCTCAAGGACACGGATCTGCGACGCAGCAAGGGCCAGGAGCATCAGCTCGTCACGCGCGCCATCGACCCGTACCTGGCCGGTCTCGGCGCCCTTCGCCAGCCGGGCGATCTCAGTCGGCTGCAGCAAGCGGAGACGTCGTTCAAGGCGGCGATCGACATCGATCCCGAGTTCGCTGGAGCCTATGCAGGACTCTGCCGGACCTATGCCCGGCAGTTCGAGCGCACCGATGATCCAGCTCCCCTCGCGGCTGCCGATAGTATCTGTCGAAAGGCGCTCGAACTCGATCCCTCGCTGGTCGAGACCGAGAAGGCGCTCGCCAGCATGGCCGTCATTGCAGGGAGATTCGACACTGCTGCCGAGGCCTACCGCGGGCTGATCGGGCGTAACCCGCAGGACGCAGATGCCTACATCGGTCTCGGCGACGCGCTCGAGGGCATGGGCAGGAGCGGGGAGGCCGAGGCGTCCTACCGCAAGGCGATCGCAGTCGAGCCGGCTTATTGGGGCGCCCACGCTTCGCTCGGGTCGCACCTGTTCCAGCGTGGCAAGATCGGCGAGGCCGCCATCGCACTGCGCAAGGTGACCGAGCTGGTGCCTTCGAGCGCCAACGCCTGGAGCAATCTCGGCGGGGCGCTGCAGATGGAAGGGGACTTCAGCAAGGCAGTGGAGGCGTACAACCACTCGCTGCAGCTCGAGCCGTCGAAAGACGCCTACTCGAACCTGGCGACTTCTTACTTCTACCTCGGCCAGTTTGCCGAAGCCGTCGCTCACTATGAGCGCGCGGTCGCGCTCGGGGAGCACGACCACGTCATCCTGGGTAACCTCGCCGATGCGCTCTGGCAGGTCGAGGGTCGCAGGAACGATGCCATCGCGCGCTATCGGCGTGCAATCCTGCTGGCCGAGACTGAACTCGAGGCCAGGCCGGCAGATGCCGCCTTGCGCGCGCATCTGGGCTATTACTACGGTCGCGTCGGCGATCCGGACCAGTCCAGTCGCTATCTGTCCGAGGCGCTTGCCGCCGGCCCGGAGATGCTCTACGTGCAGTATTTTGTCGGCGTCTCTGCCGCCGACAAGGGCGACCGCGAGACTGCGCTCCAGGCCGTCAGCGCCCTGGTCCGGCTGGGATTCCCGTTGGCGCTGTTGCGTTCGGCGCCGGAGTTCCGCAGTCTGCTGCAGGACGCCGAGTACAAGAAGATCGTCGGCGCGAGCTAGTCATCGGACGCTTCCGGCCGCGCGGATTGTCCACGATCAGATGAGCGCTTGCGACTGTAAGTAAGTCTGACGAACGAGGGAGGTTGTGCAATGGATATTAAGACCATCAGTCGATCACTGGGCCTAATGACTATCTTGCTCAGCTCGGTTCTGCTGACTGCATGTGAGACCACCAACGGCAACAACGGGGGACTGTCGGGCCAGACCTTCACCTTTACGGTTGCGCCGGTACCTGCCGCGGGTACGCCGACTTACATCGACGTCCAGCCGCTCAGCCCGACGGACGGTGTGTATGGCGGTGGCAATGCCCGCATCGAATCAAAGTCGTCTCGTGACAGGAACTCCATCGTCTGGAAGTCAAGCAGCCCCTTCTGGATCCGGTTCGAGAGCATGAAGTCGAACAGGGGCAACGGCGGCAACAAGTTTGGTCCGGCAGATTTCACGAAGGCGAGGGATGACGGGGCGGACCCGTACAAGTATTACTATGAACTGGAGTTACCGAGGGGCGGCGGCCAGACAGAATCGGCCAAGTATTTCCTGACCGTGTCGGGCGTGGATGCGCGGTCTCCGCCGCAAGCGCTGGGCTTCGTGCTCGATCCTGTCATCATCGTGGATCGCTGAGGCAGCCTGCGGGTGATCGCCGAACACGCCGAACTCAGTCGCTTCGAACGACTGCTGTCGCTCGTCACGCGCGTGCGGCCCGGGGAGGGCCGCGCCGCGTTCCTGTTCTTCCTGCACGGGTTCCTGCTGCTCTCGTCGTACCAGGTCGTGAAGGCGCTGCGCGAAGCCTTCATGCTGACGAAATTCTCGGCCGAGACCCGCTCGTACGCCGTGGCGATCACGGCGCTGGTACTGATGTTCGTGGTTCCGTTCTACGGCTGGGTGCGGCGCCATCTCGACGGCGCGCGGCTGCTGCGTGCGGTGACGATCTTCTTCGTGGTGACGATGCCGCTCTTCGCCACGCTCGCGTATCAGGGCGTGTCGATCGCGTTTCCGTTCTACGTCTGGGTCAGCATCTACGGGCTGATGGTCGTGTCGCAGATGTGGGCGTTCGCAGCGGATTCCTTCAACGTGAAGAGCGGCCAGCGCCTGTTCGTCGTGATCATGCTGGGGGCCAACCTCGGCGCGCTGGTCGGCGCGAAGGTGACACAGCTCGCGGTGTCGTCGCTGTCGCCGATGGGGCTGATGCTGCTCGCGACAGGCATCCTCGGCGCCACGCTGTTCCTCGCCGGGCCAGAACGCGCTGCCGTCCCGGAAGGCTCGCGCGCCATCTCGACCGAACACGGTCGACCAGTGCCGCGCCTGTTCGGTGGCATCGGCCTGGTCCTGCGCGACCGTTACCTGCTGCTGATCGCGCTGCTCGTCGTGCTGCTCAACTGGATCAACACCACGGGCGAGTTCATCCTGGCCGACTACGTCAAGGCGATGCCGTGGCGCGCGTCGCGTCTAGCGGCGGCGCGCTGGACATGGGTTCGTTGATTGCTGCGTTTTACGGCGACTTCCAGTTCTGGGTGACGCTGTTCAGCTTCGGAATCCAGTTGTTCCTCGTGTCGCGCATCTACCAGCTCGTGGGCGTGCGTGGTGCCCTGCTGATCCACCCGATCGTCGTGGCGGTGGGCTATGGGCTGCTGGCGCTGGCGCCGATGCTGGGCGGCTTCGTGCCGATCTTCACGCTGATCCGCTTGATCAAGATCGCGGAAAACAGCATCGACTATTCGCTGATGAACACGACACGGCAGGCGCTGTTCCTGCCGGTCGATCGCGACTCGAAATACGACGGCAAGACTGCCATCGATACGTTCTTCTGGCGTTGCGGCGACCTCATTCAGGCGCTGGCGGTGTACGTCGGGCTCAACCTCCTGCACTGGAAGGCGCCGGATTTCGCGCTTCTGAACCTCGTGCTGGCATTCGCGTGGATTGCGCTCGCGGTGGCGATCGGCCGTGGCTTCAGCCGCAAGGCGCTCGAGAACGTCATGAACGTGGCGCCCGAGGCGGTCGAGGAAATCCCGGACCTGGTCTTCTCGCCCGGCCAGCCGTTCCTGCACCCGGTCTCACCGGCCACGTTCCAGGACGCGGATCCCGGCGACGTACTGAACCTCCGCGCCTGCCTGGATGATGGCAGACCGCTGCCGCGTTGGGTGCGGTTCGACGAGCGCCAGCGGGCGTTCATCGGCACGGTGCCGGTCGACGTCCAGGTCGACGAACTGCGCATCGCCGTGATCGCAAGCGACGTCGACGGGCTCGAGGCGCGCGCCACGTTCGTTGTCAGGCGACTCGTGCTGACTTGACGCGGACTCCCGCGCAAGGTGCGCCAGGAAGTCCGCGCCGTGCCGCGCTGTGTGTCAGCGACCCTGCGCAGCAGCACTCGCCGCCGCAGGCAGCGCCAGCAGCGCGTCGCGGCGTTGCAGGATCGCCTTGCGCCCCTTTGCGTCGACCAGTTCGCCGAGCGACGTCGCGAGACTGGCCTCGTTAAGCGCCGCGGCTCGGCGTCGAAGCTCGGCGCCCGGCGAGGGCGGCTGCGCCTTGAGGTAGGCGGGCAGCGATTTCGTCGAGCCGAAGGCGCGATCGTGCGCTGTCACGTAGACGTACCAGGCGCTGGAATCGAACAGCAGTGAATCGGGAGCGCGGCCCTCGTTGCCGATCAGCGTGTCGAACGCGTAGACGAGCTGGAACTGGGGCTCGGCGCTGCACCAGCCGCCGCCGCGCAGTTGCTGTTGCTGCACCTCGGTCTGCGTGACCCACTTCAGCGGACGTCCCTGCAGCACGCCCCGCTGTCCCTGCACCTCGCGCTCGACCGTGACCGGCACGATGCCGAGGCCGAGTTGCCGATCGAGCCGGTAGGCCGCGACTTCCTTGCGGGCCGCATCTGCCGTGCGCGCCTGGAACACCGCGGGGATCCGCTTGCCCGCGTGACTCACCGAGACGTTCAGCTCGTTTGGCGCCGCGCGGACCCGAAACCGTCACCTCACCGTCGCTCAACGTGGCCAGCACGCTGGCATCGTCGATTTCGTTGGGTGCGACGAAGAGGCCTTCCGGCTGCAGCGGCCTGGCGTCCGGTTCCCCCGCATAACGCACGCTGAGCCCAGCGGGCTGCAGGAAGAGCGCAACCGCACGACCCTTGTAGGCCGCGCGGTTCATGCCGGCGTCGAGCTTCACGACCCGCCCGTCGAAGCGCGTGACCGCCCGCAGGTCGCGCGTGGGGGTGTGTCCGACGACCAGTCGCGCCACCCCGAACTGTTGCAGCAGCGGTTGCAGCACGTCGTTTTCCGCCGCTTCATTGCACAGCGCGGCGCCGCGATACCAGTTGGGGCCGTCCGGGGAGAGCAGGGCGTCGTCGTCGGCCGCCTGGAACCGCTGTACCGCGTCGGTCAAGCGCGCCATCAGTCGCTCCGCCGCCCGCCGCCGCGGCCGTCGTCATCGCGGCGAGTCGTTCCCGCGCCAGCTTCGGGCGGGCGTGGAATTCATCGCCGGGCTGCAGCAGCCTGGCCTGCTCGAGCCGATCGGCCAGACCGAGGTATTCGGTAAGCGCCGTGCGATAGCGCAGGTTGGCTTCCTGCAGGCTCATGCCGCGCAGGACGTTCGACGGGCCGGCGTGCATGAAGAGCGTGTCGTTGATCGCGATTGCAACGGGCAGCGACAGCAGCCACTGGCCGTAGGTGCCCCTGGGCGACAGCGCGGCGCGGTGACCGAAATACCCAGGAGGAAACTTCTGGTCGAAGGCAGGCCCGGACCCGGCGCCCTGTGCCGCTTCCCAGGCCTGGCGCAGGTTCGCGCGTTCGGTCGCGGATTCGACGTCCGTGTATGCAGCGAACTCGCCGGGGTCGACGTAGCGCAGGTCGCCGAGCACGTTCATCGCCTCGTGGTTGCCAAGCACGACGTGCAGACGTCCGCCGGCCGCCTGGGCCTCGCCCTGCAAGCGCATCAACAGGTCCATGACTTTGCGCGAATCGGCGCCGCGATCGAGCAGGTCGCCCAGGCTCACGACGTGCGACCGTCCGGCCGCCCAGCGGTCCTGCGCGTCGACAATGCCGGTTTCGCGGAGCAGCGTGACCAGTTCCGTGTAGGCACCGTGCACGTCGGCGAACGCAACCACCCGCTCCACGCTGCTCCATTGCACCTGTGCCGCCTGCGCGACTGCCGGTGCCGGCCGCACGAACCCTGTGATCGCCGCGAGACCGAGCAGCGACGCGAGCGCTAATTCCGGCAGACGGTGCCATCTCATTTCTGCGTTCCTCAGTTCGGGGCGGCCACGACGGCGATCTCGCCCGCATCGACGCGCTCGAGCAGGCGCGTGAGCAGCCGGTTCACGGCCAGGATTTCACTGCGGGTCAGGCCCATCTGCAGGTCCTTGCCCTCGCGCCGAACGCCACGGTTGGGCGCAAGGTTGGGTCCCAGCGCGACCGGGACGTACCGGTCGCCCTCGAGCTTCCATTGCGCCAGCACGCCGAGTCGCTGCTCGAGCACCGGCACGGTGATGGTGCGAAGCCTTGCGACCGTGTCGGCCGGGAGGCGGTCGACGCGCATGACCTTCCAGGCTTCGCCACGATCGCTGTCCTCGGAGGCGAATGCGACGCCGTGGTCAATCGAGAAGACGCGCGCGCCCGTCGCGGCCTTGCCGATGAGGAAATTGCCAGCGTTCGAGTCGCGATGCGCGATCAGGTAGGTGAGCACGTTCAATTGCCCGATGTGGCGCGCGTACAGCGGGTCGGCGGCGAATCGGGCGGGGTTGTAGACGTCGGCGATCACCGCGATGTCGCTCAGCCAGTACTGCAGCACGGCCAGCACCTGGTCGGCGGACGAGAATGTTCGCGCCACCTCGGCCTGGTACTTCGCGAACTCTGCACGCGGAATGAAGCGCAGCACAGTTGGCGGCACCACGTACTCGGCGGGATCGATGAAGAGCTTCTGCAGTTCGTACGCGGCGAGGTCGTAACGGGGCACGTTGTTGAACGCTTCGGCGCCGGGCTCTGCCTTCCGCAGCTTCACGCGCAGCGGTGGTGCGCCACCGAACGAGACGTCGGCCTTGAGCGTGATGTCGCCCTTGGCCTTGGGCCGGCTGATCTCGGCCTGCGTGATCACGAGCGGTTCGGCGGCCAGCAGCCGTTCAAGGTCCGCAATGGGTTGCGTGATGTTGGAATCCTGTGCGGCCGCCGTGGTCCCGAGCACCAGCAGCTGGATCGCGGCGAGCAAGCTCGCCAGGCGGTACCTGGTCTTCATTCGTTTTCCTCCCTTCCCGAACGAACGCGCCGGCCGGTCCAGCGGGCGGCTGGGAGTCCGTCCGTGCCGGCAATCGTAGCCCGAAACGGTTCAGCGCGTGGCAGTGCCTGGCGCCATGACAGTCAGATCGTTGTCGTCGGCGTGCACCGACCCCAGCCGCACTGGCTGCAGGCCGCAGTCGACCAGGGCACGTTCGAAGCCGGGGACGAGCCTCTCCTTGAGCAGGTACACCGTGCGCTCGCGTCGGGCAATCTCGCCGCACAGTTCCTCGCGGGTCACGTGCGTCGAATAGTCGAAGCGCCGTTCGTCGATCTCGAGACCGTCGATGCGCTGCGGCAGGTAGACGTTGAGCCCGTAGAAGGGGCGCATGCCGACGAAGATGATCTCGTCCGCCGGCTGCGTCGCCAACTGCTGACGCAGCTGCGAGGCCAGGGCGCGCGAGTCGCGGTTGGACGGCCAGTAAGCCAGCGTGGCCTTGAGCCCGAGCAGTGCCGCGGCGGTGAGGGCGATAAGCACGATGGCGCGACGGCCCTCGAGCCAGCGCCAGCGCGCAAGTGGACGCGCCATCATCAGGGCCATCGGCACGAACAGGGGCAGCACGTAGAGCTGGAGGCGCGAACGGGCCAGGAAGAAGATGGCCAGTGGCACCAGCAGCCAGTAGCACAGCAGCAACCAGTGCCGGTCATGCTGGCGCAGCCGGCTGCGGAGCGTGCGGTAGGCGTACACCGGTCCGCCGGCGGCGTTCAGCGAGAACACCAGCCACGGCAGCGTGCCCGCAAGCAACACCGGCAGGTAGACCTTGATCGCGCCGTACCACTGTGAATTGCGGTCGTGCGCCGCGGTGAAGACGCGGTCGTACACCTCATACCCGAGAAAGTATCCCAGCCGGTCCGGTTGCTGTGCCACCACGACGCCGAACCAGGTGAAGGCGACGACGAGAAAAATCACGATCCCTGCTGGCAAATACATCATGCGCAACCGCGCACGCTCGTGCGCCGCCAGCAGCAATGTCATGGCGAGCAGCGGCAGCAGTCCAGGCGGGCCCTTCGTCATGAAGGCAAGGCCCCAGGCGAGCCACATCCAGGCGAACCAGCGCCGCGCGTCGGCGCCTTGCCGTGACCATGCTTCCACGAACGCGAACATCGCGGCCGTCTCGAACAGCGCGAGCAGGGGATCGGTCGAGACGACGTTGGCTGCGATCGCCGGCGCGAACGACAGGCCCCACACGACGCTCGGCAGCCAGGGTTTCCCCGCGCACAGCCTGCGGCCAAGCCCGAACATGAACAGGCCGGTACCTACGTACGCGAGCGCACTTGGCGCCCGCGCCGCCCATTCGTTCTGCCCGAGCAGCGCGAAACTCGCGGCCAGAGCCCAGTACGTCATCGGCGGCTTGGTCAGGTGCGGCGTCTCGCCATCCACCGTTGGAATGAGCCAGTCGCCGCTCCGTGCCATCTGGACGCCGCCGGAACTGTAGCGGCCTTCGTCGGGTTCCCACAGCCCGCGCGTGCCCTGGAAGGCAAAGGCCATGAGGCACAGCAGGGCGACAAGCCACAGCGGCACGCGGGCGCGGGCGGTGCTCATTGGCGGTTTGTCCGGTGCGTGCGCAGGATGAAGCTACAGGCTGCTGAAGACCCGGACTCGGTGCCGGTGGTACGGCAGGACCTCGAGCAACTCGCCTTCGCGCAGGCGTTCCTGGATGCCGCGCCACCATTCGGCGGTGAGCACCTCGGCATGCGCGTCGAGGAACACCTGCTTCAGGTGCGGATCGAACCCGAGGAAATTGATGAACGTCTCGGGGAACACGTCGCTCTCGCCGACGTAGAACCAGGCGTCCGCACGCATGTCGTCCTCGTCGTGCTGCGACTGCGGAATCTCGCGGAAACGGCAGTCCGTGACGAGACACAGTTCGTCGTAGTCGTAGAAGATCACGCGGCCGTGGCGCGTCACGCCGAAGTTCTTCAGCAGCAGGTCGCCCGGGAAGATGTTGGTGACGGCGAGATCGCGGATGGCCTGGCCGTACTCGATCACGGCCTTCTCGGCGTCCTCGCGCGAGGCTGAACGCAGGTACAGGTTCAGCGGCGTCATGCGCCGCTCGATGTACAAGTGGTCGATGATGAGGTCGTTACCCTCGAAGTGCACCGTGCGCGCCGCTTCCTTCTGCAGCTCCTCGAGCAGGCTCGCCGAAAAACGCGAGCGCGGGAACTTGATGAGCTTGAATTCCTGCGCGTCCACCAGGCGGCCGGCGCGGTCGTGCTTGAAGACGAGCTCGTACTTGGTCAGCACGTCCTCGCGCAGGATGTTCTTCTGGTAGGGGAACTTGTCGCGGATCAGCTTGAAGACGACGTCGAATGACGGCAACGTGAAGCAGATCATCACCAGCCCGCGTTCGCCCGGCGCGAGAATGAATTCGTCGTCCGACTGCTGCAGGTGGCCGAACAGCTCGCGGTAGCGCTCGGTCTTGCCCTGCTTGGCACGGCCGAGCACGGTGAACAGTTCGCTGACGCGCTTGAGCGGGAGGATCGTCTTCAGGAACTTGACGACTTCGCCGACGTGCGCGAGGTCGACGTGGAAATACGAGCGCGTGAAGCTGAAGAGCACGCTGACCGTGCCTTCCTCGAGCATGATGGCGTCGACCACCACGCCACTGTCGCCGTTGCGCAGCGAGACCACGAACGGCATCGTCCAGCCGCGGCCGTTGATGCGGCCGACGAGGTAGGCGCGCGTCATCTGGTAGAAGACTTTCTTGATGACCTCGATCGATTCGATTGCGCGGCGCTCCTTGCCGGAGTTGACGAGGGCCTTCACCTCGTCGGCGATCATCTTGACGCTGTGTTCGAAGTCGCGATAAGGCGTGCGGAAGCTGAAATCGGCCAGCAGCTCCTCGGCGAGCAGTTCGATGTCGCCGCGGTTGGCGTAGACCTTGGTCTCGACGTGCGTGCGCACGTTGCCGAGCGGGTCGAGGTCCAGCGCGATGAACTCGACCGCCGGATCGACGCCGACCGTGCCGAAGGTCTTGCGCGTGACCGAGCTGAAGAACGTCTTGATGAATTCGTTGTCGGGCAGCGGGTCGATGATCTCGTCGAACCGGCGCTTTATGCTCGACCAGATGGCGCGCTCGTGCACGTCCTCGCCCAGGCGCTGGCGCATGAGCTCGACGCTGCCCGTGACGTATTTGTCATAGAGCTCGATGCGCTCCACGGCATCCTTCTGGCTGCCACGCCAGTCGCGCTCCTCGAAGCGTTGCGGCGCACGCCGCGTGACCAGGCGGAATTCCGCGTTGTAGTCCGCGAAGGCGTCGACCAGCAGCTGGGCACAGTCGGCGACCAGCGTGTCGCGCGAGGAGGGCTGTGCGACGGACAGGTTCATCGTCGAAACTTTCCTTGCGTCGCCCAGCCCGGCCCGGATCCGCTCAGAGGTTGCGGATCAACACGTCACCGAATTCGCTGCACTTGACCTCGGTGGCGCCCGGCATGAGGCGCGCGAAGTCGTAAGTGACCGTCTTCTGGCCGATGCTCTTGTCCATCGCGTCGATGATGGCGTCTGCCGCCTCGAACCATCCCATGTAGCGCAGCATCATCTCGCCCGACAGGATCACCGAGCCCGGATTCACCTTGTCGAGGTTGGCGTACTTCGGCGCCGTACCGTGCGTGGCTTCGAACACTGCGTGGCCCGTCATGTAGTTGACGTTGCCGCCCGGCGCGATGCCGATGCCGCCCACCTGTGCCGCGAGCGCGTCGGAAAGGTAGTCGCCGTTCAGGTTCATGGTCGCGATGACGTCGAACTCCTCGGGGCGCGTCAGCACCTGCTGCAGCGTGATGTCGGCGATGGCGTCCTTGATGATGATCCTGCCCGCGGCCTTCGCAGCGTCCTGCTCGGCGTTGGCGGCCTTCTCGCCCTTGGCGGCCTTGGTGCGCTCCCACTGGTCCCAGGTGTAGGTCTGGGCGGCGAATTCGCGCTCGGCCAGGGCATAGCACCAGTTGCGGAACGCGCCTTCCGTGAACTTCATGATGTTGCCCTTGTGCACGATCGTGACGCTCTTGCGCTTGTTGACGATCGCGTACTCGATGGCGGCGCGGAAGAGGCGCTCGGTGCCTTCCTGCGAGACGGCCTTGATGCCGATGCCAGAGGTGTCCGGAAAGCGGATCTTGCCGTACAGCTTCGGAAAGGCTTCCTTGAACAGCTTCTTGAACTTCTCGTTCTCGGGGCTGCCCTGCTCGAATTCGATGCCGGCGTAGATGTCTTCGGTGTTCTCACGGAAGATCACCATGTCCACTTTTTCCGGCGCCTTGACCGGGGAGGGCACGCCCTTGAACCAGCGCACCGGACGCAGGCAGACGTAGAGGTCGAGCATCTGGCGCAGCGCGACGTTCAGCGAGCGGATGCCGCCGCCGATCGGCGTCGTGAGCGGGCCCTTGATCGAGACCAGGTATTCGCGGCAGGCCTCGACGGTCTCGTCCGGCAGCCAGGTGTTGAAGAGGTCGTTGGCCTTCTGGCCGGCATAGACCTCCATCCAGTGGATCTTGCGCTTGCCGCCGTAGGCCTTGGCGACCGCGGCGTCGAGCACGCGCACCGAGGCGCGCCAGATGTCGGCGCCCGTGCCGTCGCCTTCGATGAACGGCACGATGGGTTGGTCGGGAACGACGAGCTTCCCATTCGAGATCGTGATCTTCTGGCCCTGCGGGGGCACGTCGAGCTTGACCGCGGTGGACATCACCTGGCTCCGGTGGATCTGGTTTTGTGGAAAAACGGGGCTGAAATGCTAGCACAGCGGCCCCCTCGCCGGGACCGGGCGTGCAGGTCAGTGCAGCGGCGCGAAGGCCGTGCGGACTGCCGGGACGGATCCATTTTCGGTCCACGCGAACAGCAGGCCGTCCGCCACCTCGACCATCTGCGGAAAGCCCGAGGAACGGGCGACGTTGGCTGTCGCAATGTCCCGGGCGACATCCGCTGCGCCCACGCGGTGGAACGGCTGAGCGCGGATCACGGCACCGTTCGCAGTTTCGGCAAGCCAGCTGACCACTGCGCGCCCGTCCTGCAGCAGGACGACGTCGACGCGACCGACGACTTTGCCATTGGCCACTTCGAGCGGCGGGCCGAAGGTGCGCCCGCCGTCTGCGGAGAAAGCCAGGCGCACGCGTGGCTGGTCCGGGGCCGTAAACCAGGCGACGGCCACGTCTTCACCGCGCGCCGCCACAGCGGGCCCGTTGACCGGGCACGCGTCGATGCGCCACCCATCGGCATGCACGGTGACCGGTGTCGTCCAGACGCCGTTCTCGAGCCGTGCGGCCTGGATGTCGCGCGTCTCGTCCTCGCTGCGATTGCGGTACACGACGACCAGCGCGGCCCCGCTCGCCGCCATATCGGTCTGGCAGCAGTCACAGACACGCGCGTCGATTTCGCTGCCGTCGATTGCACCTGCAGGCGTCAGCACGGCGCCGCGCAACGTCATCGCGCCCAGCGCCGCAGCGTGGTCGTCCGCGCCGTGATCGTGGCCTTCGCCCATGGTCTTGCGCCCGTCGAGCCAGACGCCGTACGGACGACCGCCGAAGCTCGCGATCGAGACGAAGCCGTGCTCCGTGGCCGTGCCATCGTCGTGCGGCGAACGCGGTTCGCTCCACGTGCGTCCACCGTCGGTGCTGAGTCGCGTCATCACGTCGTAGGCATACACGCCGCCCGGCTTCTGCTGCAGCCAGTGCGCGGTCCAGGGGCCGCCGCTGGCCGGGACGACCGAGGGAAAGTCGGCCCAGTTGATGAACCAGTCTTTGCCGGATGCCACGTCGACCGGTGTGCCCCAGCGCTGTGTGCGCTGCCACTCCGCGTACCTCAGGCGGAACTCAACGCCGTCGCCAGGCTCGAGCCAGCTCATCACGACCGACCGGCCGTCGGTGGCCAGGTGTGGAAAGCGCGCGCCGGTTGCGGCCGGCGTCGCGACGAGTGTCGCCGTGCCCAGCCAGGGGTGGGGCGGCGTTGTTTCATGGCTGCAACCTGTCAGGAGGGACAGGAAGGGGAGGAAGGACAGGAAGGGCAGGAAGGGCAGGAAGGGGAGGAAGGTCGGAACAGGCGCGGCGGCGAAGCTCGTTGCGATGTGCATGCGCGTCATCACAGGATTCTTGCATGGGATTAAGGACTTGCCGCAGGTTTTGACGCTTCCATCCGGCCCATGGCTTGCCTCGCCTGCCAGAGCGGCGTACGTTTCAGGCACCTTCTGCCCGAGTCCGGAATGCAAGCCGCAGGCCTCCACTGGTTCCGTCGCAAGCAGCGCGCCCTGTCGCGGGTCGTGCTGGCGGCGTTCTGCCTGACCTGGCTGCAGATCGCGGCGGCCCCGTGCGTGATGGCGCTCGATTCCGCGCCGGGGATGACAGCCTTGGCAAAGATCGACCCGGCACCGTCCATGGCGTCCATGCCGGATGGCATGGTGATGGCGCCGGGTGAGCACTGCCCGTATTGTCCACCGCCGCAGCCGGAACAGGGCATGGACCAGGCGCTTTGCTCGTTCCCGCACGATCCGCAGGTGGATTTGCGCGTGGGACTGGCCGCTGTCCTGCTGGTACCGCCGCCGACGCTCGTGCTTTTCGTCGCGGCCGATACGGCGCAATCCGCAGCGGACTCGATCACCGCGCTGGTTCCCGTTCCGGCGCCGCGCACGTCGCTCGCGGTCAGTTTCTGCCGGTACCTGAAATAGCCCGCACTCCCGTCGTCGTCTGACCGCCAGCGGCTCGTCCGCCGGCGCGCTGTGACCATCCGGAGTGCGTGCATGTTCCTTACCTTCAATCGCTTCGCGGGCGTCCTGGCTCTCGCATTGGCGCTAACCGGCGGCACGTTGCCGTCGCAAGCCACGGCTGCAGGGCTCACCCTGGCCGAATCGGAACGCATCGCCGTCGAGCGCGACGCGATGCTGCGCGAGATGCGTGCGCAAGGCGCCGCAATGCGCGAACGCGCCGTCATGGACGGCGAACTGATGGATCCCCAGCTGCGAGTCGGCGCGGTCAACGTGCCGGTGGATTCCTTCAGCCTCGACGCCGAGGACATGACGATGCTGGAGGTGGGCGTCGTCCAGGAATTCCAGCCCGGCAAGTCACGCCGGCTTTCGCGTAAACAGATGGAGCAACTCGCGACCGCCATGGACGCGACGGCGCTCGACCGCGAGCAGATCGTCCGGCGCGATGTGCGCAAACTCTGGACGCAACTGGCCTACCTGGGCGCGGCGCAAGCGCTGCTCGTCGAACAGGCCAGCTGGGTCGAGCAGATGCGGCAGTCCGCGCGAGCCCGGTACGCGGCGGGCGAGGGCAGGCAGCTCGACGTGCTGCAGGCCGGACTCGACGCTGCGATGCTGCGCGAGCAGCAGCTCGATCTCGACCGTGAAGTTGCGATGTACCGCTCACAGTTGTCGTTCTGGCTCGGCGCGGACGAGGCCGCACGCGCGCAGCCGGAGGGACTCTCGCCGCGGGCCGATCTCGAACCGCTCGCGACGCTCGAGGGGCGGCTCGCCCGGCATCCGGCGCAACTCGATTACATGCGCCGCATCGACGCCGCGCGCACCGCGGAGGACGTGGCGCGCGAGCTGCGTAAGCCTGCGTGGATGCTCGACGTCAGCTACGGCTTCCGGCAGAACGCACCGGATGGCATGTCGCGCCCGGACATGCTGAGCGCGATGGTCACGGTGGGCCTGCCGCTCTTTCGCGGCGACCGCCAGGATCGTGCCGTAGCCGCCGCGAAGCTGGACGAGCAGGGCCTCAGCGAGCGGCACGACGATCACCAGCGCGAGATGCAGGCGATGCTGGCGGAGGCATGGAACACCGCCCACCGCACGGCCGAACTCGAGCGCTTTTACGAGACGGACCTGTTGCCGTTGGCCGAGCAGTCGGTGACCGCTGCGCTGCTCGGCTGGCGCTCCAATCGCGCGATGTTCGACGAGGTCGTCATGGCCCGCCGGCTCACGCTTGAAACCCGGATGAAACACCTGCGCCTGGCCGCCGATCGCGCGCTGGCGCAGCACGAAATCGACTACCTCGCAGGTGACGCACGATGAACCTCCCACTGGGCCGCCTTGCCGGCACGCTGCTGCTCGCATTTGTCCTCGCCGGCTGTTCGAAGCAGCAGCCGAGCGAGCCAGTGAGCACTGCGGCCGACGACAAGCTCACCGAGCACGCACTGAAGCACACCAACCCCAGGTACCGGTGCCCGATGCACCCGGACATCGTCCGCGACGAGCCCGGTGTGTGCCCGATCTGCGGCATGACGCTGGTCAAAGTCGAGCCGTCGCCGGAGGCCGCTGCGACGCCGGCAACGGCCTCGCGCACGCCGCTGTACTACCGCAATCCGATGGACCCCAACCAGCACTCCCCGGTGCCGGCGAAGGATGCAATGGGCATGGACTACGTGCCGGTCTACGCCGAGGACGTGGGCGGTGAGGTGCGTATCTCGCCGGCGGTCATGAACAATCTCGGCGTGCGCACCGAACCCGTGGTTCGCGGCAGCCTCCCGCGCGGCGTGCAGACCGTCGGTTACGTGCAGTTCGACGAGCGCAAGGTGCAGCAGGTGCGCCCGCGTGCCGAGGGCTGGGTCGAAGGGCTCGCCGTGCGCGCGATGGGCGAGACCGTCCAGGCGGGGCAGCTGCTCTTCACGCTGTATTCGCCGATGCTCGAGAGCGTGCAGCAGGAATACCTCGACGCGCTCAAGATCGGCAACCGCGAGTTGATCGACGCGTCGCGCGACCGATTGCGCGCGGTCGGGCTCGATGCCGGAACGGCAGCGCGGCTTGCGCAATCCGGTCGCGCAGCAGGCAGGATTCCGTTCCATGCGCCGATCTCCGGCGTCATCACCGAACTCGAGGCGCGTGAGGGCGCCATGCTGACTCCGGAGATGTCGGCGCTGACGATCACCGGGCTCGGCAGCCTGTGGGTCGTCGCCGAGGTGCCCGAGTCCCAGTCCGCCTGGGTCAGGCAGGGCACGCACGCCGAAGTGCGTTTCCCCTCGCAGCCCGGGCGAGCCGATTCACGGGCGCGTCGAGTACGTCTATCCGGAACTCAACATGGAGACCCGTACCGTGCGCGCCCGCATCGTGCTCGATGCGCCGCCACAGGACGTCCGGCCCAACATGCTGGCGACCGTGCGCCTGACGGCGGCCGACGGTGACGCCGTACTGCACATTCCGCGCAGCGCCGTGATCCGCAACGGCGCACGCGACCGCGTGGTGGTGGCGCTCGGTGACGGGCGGTTCGCGTCACGCAACGTCGTCGCCGGCGCCGAAGGCGGCGACCGCATCGCAATTCGCGAGGGCTTGCAGGAAGGCGACCGCGTCGTCGTGGCCGCGCAGTTCCTGCTCGATTCGGAAGCGAACCTGGATGCGGGGCTCGATCGACTCGATGACCGCCCGGCCGAGCCGGCGTCGACGGCGCAGCCGGGCCCGAACGTGGGACCCTGAGGCACCCTCATGATCAACAGGATCATTCGTGCCTCGCTCGAAAACCGGGCGCTGGTGCTGCTGCTGGCGTTCATGCTCTCGGCAATCGGCGTGCACGCGGTGCTGCGCACGCCAGTCGACGCGCTGCCCGACCTCTCCGACGTGCAGGTCATCGTGCGCACGCCGTTTCCCGGCCAGGCTCCGCGCGTGGTCGAAGACCAGGTCACGTATCCGCTCACCACGGCACTGCTATCGGTGCCGGGCGCGACCACGGTGCGCGGCTACTCGTTCTACGGCGACTCGTTCGTCAACGTGCTGTTCGCCGATGGCACGGATCCGTACTGGGCACGTTCGCGCGTGCTCGAGTACCTGAGCCAGGCGACGGCCCGTCTGCCGGAGGGCGTGCGGCCCGTGCTGGGACCCGATGCAACGGGCGTGGGCTGGATCTACCAGTACGCGCTGGTCGACCGCGCCGGCGGTCACGATCTCGCGCAGTTGCGCAGCCTGCAGGACTGGTTCCTCAAGTTCGAGCTGCAGGCACTCGACGGCGTGGCCGAGGTCGCGACGATTGGCGGCATGGTCAAGCAGTACCAGGTGGTCGTCGATCCGCTGCGCCTGCGCGGCTACGGCATCCCGCTGATGATGGTCGAGCAGGCGATTCGCGAGGGCAACCAGGAAGTCGGCGGCTCGGTGGTCGAGATGGCCGAGGCCGAGTACATGGTGCGTGCCACGGGCTACGTCAAGAGCATCGACGACCTCGAACGCATCCCGGTGATGGCGACGAAGGACGGCACGGCGGTGCTGCTGCGCGACGTGGCCGAAGTGCGGCTCGGACCCGAGATGCGCCGGGGCATCGGCGAACTCGACGGCGAGGGCGAGGCGGTCGGTGGCGTGGTCGTCATGCGCAACGGCGACAATGCGCGCGACACCATCGTGCGGGTCAAGGCGAAGCTCGACGAGCTGCGCGCAGGCCTGCCGGAGGGCGTGGAGATCGTTACGACGTACGACCGTTCCTCGCTGATCCAGCGCGCCGTCGACCACCTCAAGGGCAAGCTGCTCGACGAGTTCCTGGTCGTGGCGCTGGTCTGCTTCGTGTTCCTGTTCCACGTGCGCTCGGGGCTGATCGTCGTGATCGTCACGCCGATCGCCGTGGCGTCGGCGTTCATCGTGATGAATGCGCAGGGCATCAATGCCAACATCATGTCGCTCGGCGGCATTGCGATCGCGATCGGCACGCTGGTGGACGCGGCGATCGTGATGATCGAAAACGTGCACAAGAAGCTCGAGCACGAGCCGGACGAATCGCGGCGCATGGAGGCGATCTACGCAGGCTGTCGCGAAGTCGGACCATCGCTGTTCTTCTCGCTGATGATCGTGGCGCTGTCGTTCCTGCCGGTGTTCACGCTCGAGGCGCAGGAAGGGCGCCTGTTCGCGCCGCTCGCCTACACCAAGACGTACGCGATGGTGGCGGCGTCGCTGCTGTCGATCACGCTGGTGCCGGTGCTGATCTGGTACCTGGTGCGGGGTCGCATCCGACCGGAGAATGCCAACCCGGTGAATCGCGCGGCGGCGGCCGTGTACCGGCCGTTCCTGGAGATCGCGCTGCGCCATCCGTGGGCCGTGACGGCAGCGGCTACCGTGCTGATCCTGGCCACACTGTGGCCCGCCTCGCGGCTCGGCAGCGAGTTCATGCCGGAACTCGACGAGGGCGACCTGCTCTACATGCCGACGACGATGCCCGGACTCTCGACCGACGCCGCGCGTGCGTTGCTGCAGCAGACCGACCGTCTGATCAAGACGGTGCCCGAGGTCGAGCGAGTCTTCGGCAAGGCCGGCCGCGCGGAAAGCGCCACCGATCCAGCGCCGATCGAGATGTTCGAAACGACGATCATGCTCAAGCCGCGCGATCAATGGCGCGCGGGCATGACGCCGGACAAGCTCAAGGCCGAACTCGACGCGCTGGTGAAGTTCCCCGGCGTGTCGAACGCATGGGGCTATCCGATCAAGACCCGCATCGACATGCTCGCCACCGGCATCCGCACGCCGGTCGGCATCAAGATCATGGGCCCGGACCTGGCGACCATCCAGCAGCTCGGCCAGCAGATCGAGTCCATCATGAAGACCGTACCCGGCACGACGTCCGTCTACGCCGAGCGAACGGCCACGGGACGTTACGTCGACATCGACATCGATCGCGTGGCGGCCGGGCGCTTCGGGCTGAACATCAAGGACGTGCAGGATATCGTCGGCAGCGCCGTTGGCGGCATGACGGTGAGCTACACCGTCGAGGGCCTCGAGCGGTATCCGATCAACTTGCGCTATCCGCAGGACTTCCGCGATTCGCTCGAAAAGTTGCGGCAATTGCCGATCGTCACGCCGACCGGCGCGAACGTGACGTTGCAGGACGTCGCGCGGGTCGAGATCGCCGATGGCCCCGGCATGATCCGGAGTGAAAACGCGCGCCCGTCGGGCTGGGTTTTCGTCGACATCCAGGGCCGCGACCTGGGTGGCTTCGTCGACGCTGCAAAAGCGCGAATCGCGGATGAGCTGACACTCCCCGCGGGTTACAGCCTGAGCTGGTCCGGGCAATATG
The DNA here is from genome assembly GCA_963827615.1 of uncultured Gammaproteobacteria bacterium. Classification (GTDB taxonomy): domain Bacteria; phylum Pseudomonadota; class Gammaproteobacteria; order Steroidobacterales; family Steroidobacteraceae; genus RPQJ01. The sequence continues at coordinate 45,585 of CAWHCA010000002.1, forward strand.
AATACCTGCAGCGTGCGGTCGAGCGACTGAAGCTCGTCGTGCCGCTTACGCTCGGCATCATCGTGCTGCTGCTCTACCTTAACTTCCGCAATGCGCGCGACGTGGGGTTGATCCTGTTCACGTTGCCGTTCGCGCTTGTCGGCGGCATCTGGCTGCTGTACTTCCTCGACTACGACCTGTCGATCGCGGCCGTCGTGGGTTTCATCGCCCTGGCAGGTGTCGCGGCGGAAACCGGCGTGGTGATGGTCATGTACCTCGAACACGCCTGGGCCGAACGGCGTGCTCTGGCGGTTGCCGAAAGCCGCGAACCAACGCGGCGCGAGTTGCGCGAAGCGATCGTCGAAGGCGCGCTGTTGCGGCTGCGGCCCAAGCTGATGACCGTGATCACGATCATCGTCGGCCTGCTGCCGATCATGTGGGGATCGGGCACCGGCGCGGCCGTCATGCGGCGCATCGCGGCGCCGATGGTCGGCGGCATGGTGTCGGCCACGGTGCTGACGCTGGTCATCATTCCGTCGCTGTACCTGTTGCTCAACGGCTGGCGGCTGCGGGACGAGCAGGGCTGACCACAAGGCTTTATCAAGTCTGCATTGAATCTTCGGTATTGATTCAGAACCTTTCAGGACAGGTGACGGCCCCTTGTGGCAGGTTGCGACCACGGCGGTGACACCCACCGTCGCGGACGTGACCTCATCCATGCAGGAGTGTCGCCATGACCCGCAGGAAAAAAGCGAAGGGCAGCAAGTCACCTCTCATCCGGCTCGTCGGCCTCGAAGCGGCCGTCGCAATCACGGGCGTCGCAGGATCAATGACGGCCACGGCGGCGCCTGGCGACGTCGATCCGTCATTCGGCGATGTCGGACGACAATCGTCATTTCATCAAAGCATTTTCCCGGAGTGGTCGGTCGACGTGCAGGCGGACGATGCCGTGCTGCTCGGCGGTGGCGGCGAGTACTGCTACTGGGGCTGCTACGAGGACTACTTTGTCGGCCGATTGCTGCCGAACGGTACACCTGATGCGAGCTTTTCGGCCGCGGCGCTGACAGATACCTGGGTCCTCGACACCGCGCTGCAGCCCGACGGCAGATTGATCGGCGTGGGTTATGCGAACTCCAAGCTGCAGGTGTTCCGGCTGCGTTCGGATGGCTCGCTCGATGCCGATTTCGGGGTTGGCGGACTCGTGCAGGTCAGCGCAGGCAGCAGCGCCGCGGGGCATTCGGTAATCGTCGACCCGGACGGCCGTGTCGTCGTGGCGGGCACGCGTTTCCAGGGTGGCGTCCAGGGCCTGATTCTGATTCGCCTGCAACCCAACGGCGCATTCGATGAATCGTTCGGTACTGGCGGGACGTTCGCGCCACCCGGGATTTCGATCGGGACCGGAGGTTACCCGGCGCGCATCGCCCGGGCCGTGGGTGGCGGCTATCGTGTGATGGCACATCCCGACTCGGTGCCAGGCAACCAGAACTGCAGTGTCTATGGGATCACCGACACCGGCATGCTCGATGCCGCGTTCGGCACGGCCGGAGTCGCGGCCGCGCCATCGTCCGACGCGGGTGCGGCCGATGGGGTTGTCCATTGCAGGTCGCTTGCGGTCCAGCCTGACGGGCGCCTGTTGCTGGGCGGCAGGCGTGCCAACGTCGACGGGGCCTATGTCGGCCGGCTGCTCGCGAATGGAGCGACTGACCCATCGTTCGCAACGGTCGCAGCGCCCGCGCAGCTGCGGTCGGTCACCTCGCTGGCGGTCGGTTCGAGCGGCTCAATTGTCGTGGCCGGCAACGATCGAACGGGTCTGTCGGGCGCAATTGTCGTAAGGATGTTGGCCGATGGCACTCTCGACACGTTGTTCGGTCGCGCGGGTGTGGCCACGGTCGACCTGAACGCCAGACGCGCCGCTGTCCCATTCATCAGCGACATGAAGGTGACGACCAGTGACGCGCTCGTTATTGCCGGCAATTCTTACGACTCTGGATATTCCGGCGGCGTATTTGTGGCCCGGCTGCTCGGCAATGTCGCTGGCGGCAGCCCAGGCGTGCTCGGCATGAAGCAGCAACGGGTTCTCGGACGTGAACAGGACGGGCAAGCTGCGTTGTCGGTACGCCGAACCGGTGGCAGTGCGGGCGCCATCGCCGTGACGTACGTCACCCGTGAATTTCCCGCGCCGCCTGCAGCCGGATCGGAATACGCGCCAGGCGAGCGCGCGACCAGCGGAGCCGACTACACGGTTACGACCGGGCGATTGACGTGGGCCGACGGCGATGTCGGCGAGCGGGAGATCGTGGTGCCGATCGCGTCCGACACGACTGCGGAGAAGCCTGAGTTTTTCGAAGTCGTACTCGAGTCGCCGGAGGGTGGCGCCGGGCTCGGTGCATTCGGCGCTGACGTCGAAATTGCCGGTGCAAGCTATCCCGTGGGTGAACTGACGATTCGAACGGACACGCCGAGCGTAAATGAAGGCAATGAGGCGTGGTTCTGGGTCAACCGTGACTTCTACGGCCAAGGCGCTGTGTCGGTCACGGTGCGGGTTGCGGCGGGTGGCAGTGCTACGCCGGGCCAGGACTTCAGGAGCCAGGGGAGCGCGAATTGGCAGGACGTCGTGCTGACGTGGGCGGACGGCGAAACGGGGGGGAAATCCTTGCAGGTGCCGATCGCCGCCGACGGGGTCGCAGAACCACTGGAGGCCTTCACGCTGGAACTCGTGTCGCCAACCGGCGGCGCCGCGCTCGGCGACACGACGCAGGCGACGGTGCAGATTAATGTCCCACCGACACCGCCGTCACCACCCCGGCCTCCGGCCGCAAGCGGCAGCGGCGGGGGCGGTACCTTCGGTTGGCTCGGCGCAATGCTGCTCGGGTTGGGCGGCGCGCTGCGGCGTCGACGGATTCGGAACCGCTAGCGTCCCGGTGCGACTAAAATGGGCGGATGGATTCCCCATCCGCCCATCCCACCGGCCACGATTGCTGCGGCAAGCCAGCTTCAACGCCCGGCACCGCTCCCGTTGTAGTCGCCGAGATTCCCTCTGCGCAGCCTTCATGTTGTCACGCGGCTGGCGGCGTCGCAGTGGACGTGCCGGCGGCGACCCGCGTGCCGGCACCTGGCGAAGTGCTCTACGTCTGCCCGATGTGCCCGGGTGTCGAAAGCCCTGCCCCTGGCGCCTGTCCCCGGTGCGGCATGGCGCTCGAGCGCGCCGTGCCGGTGGCAACGGCTGGCGACGATCCGGAACTGGTCGACATGCGGCGGCGGTTCGGATGGGCGGTCGTATTCACCGTGCCGCTCGTCGTGCTGGCGATGGGAGGCATGCTCGGCGGGATGCCGCGTGCGCTGACCGGCCCGACCAGCGGTTGGCTGCAGTTTGCGTTGGCCACGCCGGTCGTCCTCTGGTGCGGTGCGCCGCTGCTGCACCGCGGCTGGCTGTCACTGCGCTCACGCAGCTTCAACATGTTCACGCTGATCGCACTCGGCGTCGCGGTGGCGTACGGCTTCAGCGCACTGGCAGTAGTCCTTCCACAGGTCGTGCCGCATGCGTTTCGCCACGGCGAGTCGACGGGACTTTACTTCGAATCTGCAGCGATGATCGTCACGCTCGTGCTGCTCGGCCAGGTGCTCGAACTGCGCGCGCGACAGAAGACGGGGGCCGCGCTGCGGGCACTGCTCGACCTCGTGCCGCGCAAAGCCCACCGAATCGAGCCCGATGGGCGCGAAGCGGAAGTCGATCTTGCGCACGTGCATGCTGGCGACACGCTCCGCGTGCGGCCGGGCGAAAAAATTCCCGTCGATGGCACGGTGATCGAAGGCGCGGGCGCCGTTGACGAGTCCATGCTCACCGGTGAATCGATCCCGGTCGACAAGGCCGCTGGCGATGCCTTGATCGGCGGCACCGTCAACGGCGCGGGTGCCTTCGTCATGCGTGCCGAGCGGGTCGGCGGCGCGACGCTGCTGGCGCAGATCGTGCAGACCGTCGCCGACGCGCAGCGCAGCCGTGCACCCGTGCAGGCGCTGGCCGATCGTGTGTCGTCGTGGTTCGTGCCGGCCGTCATTGCGGTCGCCGTCCTCGCTGCGATCGCCTGGATGAGCGTCGGGCCGGAGCCGCGGCTCGCCTATGCGCTGATCGTCGCGGTGAGCACCCTCATCATTGCGTGCCCGTGTGCGCTGGGACTCGCAACCCCCATGTCCATGACGGTCGCGATGGGCCGTGGCGCCCAGGCCGGCGTACTGTTCCGCAATGCGGACGCGCTCGAGCGACTCGAACACATCGACACACTCGTATTCGACAAGACGGGCACGCTGACGCGCGGCCGGCCCGAAGTCGTGACCGTGCTGCCCGTCGACGGCGTGCCCGAGACCGAGCTGATCCGGTTCGCCGCGAGCCTGGAGCAGTCGAGTGAGCACCCGCTGGGTCAGGCGATCGTGCGTCACGCGCTCGGGCGCGGTCTGCGCCTGGGCCGCAGCTACGGTTTCGAAGCGTATCCAGGCGCGGGGGCCGCGGGCGTGGTGCAGTTGCGCAAAGTGCTGGTCGGCACCGAGGCGCTGCTGCAGTCGGAGCGCATCGACCCCGGTTCGCTGGTCACCGAGGCTGGCCATTTGCGCGAGCACGGGCAGACCGTGGTGTTCGTCGCGGTCGATGGCCACCCGATCGGGCTGATCTCGCTTGCCGACCCGCTCAAGGCGGAGGCGTGGGACGTGGTCAAGTCACTGCAGGACCTCGGGCTGCGTGTCGTGCTTGTCTCGGGCGACCACGTGACTTCGGCACGGGCGATCGCCGGGCAGGCTGGCATCAAGGAATTCCATGGCGGCGTCGATCCGGCCGGCAAGGCGGAAATGGTGCAGCAGCTGCGGACCGAAGGCCGCGTGGTCGCGATGGCAGGCGACGGTATCAATGATGCGCCCGCACTCGCGGTCGCCGACGCCGGCATCGCCATGGGCGCCGGCACGGACGTGGCCAAGCAGACGGCAGGCGTCGTGCTGGTGAGCAACGACCTGCGGGGCCTGGTCCGTGCGTTCCGGCTCAGCGGCAAGACGATGAGCAACGTGCGCCAGAACCTCTGGTTCGCGTTCGGCTACAACGCGCTCGGCGTGCCGCTGGCGGCCGGCGTGCTGTACCCGGTCTTTGGCTGGTTGCTGTCACCCTGGATCGCCGCGGCCGCGATGTCGTTGAGTTCGGTCAGCGTCATCTCGAACGCGCTGCGACTGCGCCGGACGAAGCTCGACTGACGGCGTTTGCTACCATCGACGCATGAGCAAATCCCTGGATTCCAACCCGCGCCGCGACGGCTACCGCATGCCCGGTGAGTTCGAGCCGCACTCGGGCTGCTGGTTGCTGTGGCCCGAGCGTCCCGACAACTGGCGGCTCGGCGCCAAGCCCGCACAACAGGCGTTCGTCAAACTCGCGACTGCCATCGCGGACAGCGAACCCGTGACCGTCGGCGTCTCTGCGTCGCAGTACGCGAATGCACGTCGATTGCTGCCGTCGCCGGTGCGCGTCGTCGAGCTCTCGAGCAACGATGCGTGGATGCGCGACGTCGGGCCGACGTTCGTCGTCAACGATCGTGGCGGCATCCGCGGCGTCGACTGGCAGTTCAACGCGTGGGGCGGCCTGCAGGGTGGCCTCTATTTCCCCTGGGACCGTGACGACGCGGTGGCGCAGAAAGTCACCGAGATCGAAGGCTGCGACCGCTACCGGGCGCCATTCATCCTGGAAGGCGGCTCGATCCACGTGGACGGGCAGGGCACGGTGATCACGACCGAGGAATGCCTGCTCAACCCCAATCGCAACCCGGGTCTCAGCCGCACCCAGGTCGAGACGCAACTCAAGCGTTACCTGAACGTCGAAACCGTCGTCTGGCTGGGCAAAGGCGTGCTGCATGACGAAACGGACGGCCACGTCGACAACCTGTGCGCCTATGTGCGGCCCGCAGAGGTCGTGCTGACGTGGACGAACGACCGCAACGACCCGCAGTACGAAATTTCACGCGATGCCTACGAGCGGCTGAAGGAAGCGCGTGATGCGCGTGGCCGTCGCTTCAAGGTGCACAAGCTGCAGCAGCCGGGTCCGCTGCACATGACCGCGGAGGAGGCGGCCGGCGTCGATGCCGCCGAGGGTTCGCAGCCGCGTGCCGCAGGTGGCCGCATGGCGGCGTCGTACGTCAATTTCTACATCGGCAATCGCCGCATCGTCGCGCCGTTGCTGGACCCGCGCCGTGACCGGGACGCCCTCCGCAAGCTGCAGGACCTGTTCCCGAAGCGCGAGGTTGTCGGCGTGCCCGGGCGCGAGATCCTGCTCGGCGGGGGTAACGTCCACTGCGTCACGCAGCAGGTGCCGCTCGCCCGGGATCGCCGCCGCTGAGGCGCGCCATGGCCACCGGACGCAGGCTGCACGAAGCGCTGAGCGGCCGCCGCCTGACGCGGCTCGAGTACGAGCATGCGCTGCCCCGGCTGCAGGACGCGCTGCTCGATGCGCAGTTCACGTTGCGGCAGTCGCGCCGGCACGCGGTGGTGATGATCGTGACGGGCATTCCGGCGGCGGGCCGCAGTGAAGTCGTCAACGAACTGCTGGGCTGGCTCGATCCGAAGCTTGCCACCGTGTATGGCTTTCACGCGCCGAACGACGTCGAACGCGAACGGCCGACCCTCTGGCGCTACTGGCGACTGCTGCCGCCGAAGGGCCGGATCGCCATCCTGCATGGCGGCTGGTACCAGGACCTGCTGCTCGGAGCGGCGGGTCTCGGCGTGAGGACCGAATCGAGTCCGGCGCAACTGCGCCAGGGCGTCGCGCGTGTGCGACAGCTCGAGCAGATGCTGGTGCGCGACGGCGTGGTGGTGTGCAAAGTGCATCTGCACGTTGCACCTGCAACGCAGAAGAAGCGACTCGCCAAACTGCAGGCGAACAAGACCACTCGCTGGCGCGTGACGCAGGAAGATCGCTGGCTGGCGCGCCACTACCGGCCGGTCGAACGGGCCTTCGAACGCACGCTGGCCGCCACCGATCAGCCCCTCGCGCCATGGCATGTCGTGGATGGCACGGACAGCCAGCATCGCGCGCTCGAGGTGGGACGGCGACTACTGGCGGCAATCCAGCATGCGGACGATAAGGTGCCACGCAGCAGGAATGCACCGAAGACGGCTGTGGTGGACGCTGCCATCCGTGCCCGATTCGCGACCAGACCCGCGGGCGACGCGCTGAGCGATGAAGAGTACGACACGGAACTCGAGCGGTTGCAGGGCAGGCTTGCGTTGCTTTCGCGGCGCAAGCGCTTCGAACGGCACGCGGTCGTCGCTGCATTCGAAGGCATGGACGCCGCCGGCAAGGGTGGCGCGATCCGTCGTATCATCGCTGCGCTCGACGCACGGCAGTTTCGCGTCGTGCCGATCTCGGCACCGACGCCCGAAGAGCTCGCGCGGCCCTACCTCTGGCGCTTCTGGTTTCAGCTCCCGCCCCGGGGTCACTACACCCTCTTTGATCGCAGCTGGTACGGACGCGTGCTGGTCGAGCGGGTGCGGGGCTTCGCGTCGGCGCCCGACTGGCAGCGCGCGTACGGCGAGATCAACGAATTCGAGCGCCAGCTCGCCGAGCACCGCATCATCGTCGCGAAGTTCTGGCTGACGGTGAGCCGCGAGGAGCAGCTCGAGCGCTTTGCCGAGCGCGATCGCAATCCGCTCAAGCGCTTCAAGGTCGACCCCGAAGACTGGGCCAACCGCAAGCACTGGGCTGCGTACCAGCGCGCTGCGCAGGAAATGCTGGCGCGGACCGATACCCGGCATGCGCCCTGGACGATCGTGCCTGCCGACGACAAGCGCCGCGCGCGCCTCGCGGTCCTGCGCACGCTCGGTGACCGCATCGAAGCCGCGATCGGCTGACGCAGCGACCAGTTCCCGATGGAGAATGACTTGCCGCACATTGCCCTGGTGAGCACGTTCGACGCGCTCGCACTCGACGAGGACATGCCGCCGCTCGTGGACGCGCTGGAGCGCGCGGGTGCGAAAGTGTCGACGCCCTGCTGGGACGATACGACCGTTGACTGGTCGTCGTTCGACCTCGCCGTGCTGCGTTCGACCTGGAATTACGTGGAGCGCATCGACGAGTTCCGCGCGTGGACGCGACGCTGCGCGGCGCAGACGCGATTGTTCAATCCGCCGGCGCTGCTCGAATGGAACACCGACAAGCACTACCTGCAGCACCTGTACCGCGCCGGCGTGGCGGTGGTGCCGACCTGCTACGTTGAGCCGGGCGCTGATCCAAGGCAGTCGTTGCGGCAGTTCCTGGCGGGCGGTCCGGATTCGCTCTCGGTCGGTCGCGCCTGCGACTTTGACGAGTTCGTGGTGAAACCGACGATCGGTGCCGGTTCGCGCGATGCTGCGCGCTACCGGCGATCGGACGTCGACCCGGCCCTGGCGCACCTGTCGCGACTGGTCACGGCGGAAGGCCGCAGCGCAATGCTGCAACCGTACCTGGCCAGCGTCGAGGCGGCCGGCGAGACCGCGCTCATCTACTACGACGGAGTACCGAGCCATGCGTTTCGCAAGGGACCGCTGCTGAGGCTCGATGCGGGACTGGTCGAGGGGCTGTTCGCGCCTGAAGAAATCAGCGCTCGCGACGCGGCGGATGACGAGAGGCTGCTGGCGGCCGCGGCCCACGCCGCGATCCCGTTCGAGCGACCGCTGTATGTACGGCTCGACATGATCCGCGACACGTGGGGCACGCCGGTCATTCTCGAACTCGAGATGACCGAGCCCTCGATGTTTTATGCGTATGCGCCGGGCAGTGCCGACCGGTTCGCCGCGCTGTTGATCACCCGCGGTGCCGGCTAGAACCAGCCCGAGACGAACAGGCGGAACACGTCGGCGTCAAAGCCGTAAAGCTCTTCGGTGCCCGGCGCGCCACCGGCCGTGATGTCGCGGAAGTCGTCGTACTGGTAGTTGATGCGATCGTAGAACAGGTTCACGGTCGACCGGCGCAGACGGTCCCAGCCGAGCGAGGACAGTTCATAGGTCGCTCCCAGGCTGAACATGTGGCTCGTGAACGTGCTGAGTTCCTTGTCGCGCGCCAGGAAGTTCTGCGCATCGGCGCGCGGGAACAGGTCCGAATAGAAGTCCGCTGCCGACTGGTCGTACCAGCGGTAGCCGACCTCGAAGATCCAGCGCTTGCCCCACGGGTGCGTGTAGCCGATCGACGCCGTGTTGGCATCGATCCCCCAGGTGTCGGTGAAGTAGCGGTATTCGCCGTGGACCGAGGCCCGGTGCGGCAGGAAATACCGCGCGTTGATCGCGACTGCGTTGCTGGTGCGGGTGTGCGGATACAGTTCGGGCTGGAACGAGAACCCGCGCGCGCTCGTCTCGTCGAGGTAGCGCACGGAACGATACGGGTTGTTGAGAAACCCCTCGTCGGTGATCGCTTCGTAGTTGAGGCCGGTCATCAGCCGCGGCGTCACGATCAGCTGCAGGCCGAAACGGTAGTTGCGGCGATCGACGGTTTCCTCGAATGCGTTGTCACCGTTCTTGCGCACTTCGTCCCAGCCCTGGCTGAAACCGAAGGACACGGTCACCAGGTCGCCGAAGATATCCTGGCTCAGGTCGAAGCTCGCCGTGTTCGCGGTGTAGTCGCTCTCGTCGCTCAGCGTGTAACTCACGCTGTACTGGGTCTTGCCCTGCAGCAGGTCGAATGCGAGGCTGCCCTGCGTGCGCTCCTCCGTGTACGGACTCGCCGTGGTCATCACGTCGATCGACGCGCTCGACACCATGTCCATGTAATAGTTGGCCGAGACCGAATACTTTTCCGCGAACTTCTTGCGCAGCAGTACCGACGGGCCGTCGATGGTGACGCCACCGCCGTCGTAACGGTGATAGAGCACGTCGGCGCGGTCTTCTGGCAGCACCGCGGCATGCGCGACGCCGTTCGCCAGCAGCGCGATCGTGGCGCAAGCAGTCGTCCTGGATATCCGGCGCAGACTCGTCAACTTCGTGACCTCAATTGCAGCCGCAGCCGCCGCCGTGGCTGCCGGTTGCGCCGCGCGCGCCTTCCCGCGCTTCGAAGACGTGGTTGAGATAGGCGGCAGCCACCGGGTCGCGTTCCGCCGACATGACGATGTCGGCGAAATACTGGCGTTCGTACGGTTTCACCCACGGCTCGACGTTCGAACAGCCGCTGGAGGCGGCGGCAAGCCCGAGGAGCAGCGCCACGCGGCAAGGCGCGCGCATCGTCATTCCTTCACCAGGCTGCGGATCATGTCCGCGTACTTGGCTTCGTCGCCCGGCTTGTAGCCGCGGTGCACGTAGCGCACCTGGCCGTTGCGGTCCACGAACACCGTGCTGGGCATGCCTTCGACGCCGAAGCGTCCGGCGACGGCGCTGTCGGTGTCGAACAGGATGGGAAAGGTGACCGGCACGCCCTTGAGCCAGGTGACGGCAGCCGCGCTGTCGGGTTCGACGTTGACGCCGATCAAGGTGAAGCCGAGCGGCTCGTATTTCGCCTGCAATTGCGCGAGCAGCGGCATCTCCTGCCGGCACGGACCACACCAGGTCGCCCAGAAATTGATCATCACGACCTGGCCCTTGAGGTCGGCGAGGCTCACCTTGCCGCCGTCGCGTGCGGCCAGCGTGAAGTCCGGCGCGGGTGAACCCGGGGTCGCCGAGCCCCAGGCCAGCGCGGGCAGGCCCAGCGCGAGACAGGTCGCGAACAGCATTCTGCGCATGTTTCCCATGTCAGGCTCCCTCAGAAGAACGCGGTGATGCCGACGCTGACCTGCAGGTTCTGCGTCAGCTTGTCCTTGCCGAGCAGGTCGCTGTCGAACATGTGGTCGCGCACTCCGAGGTGCACGGCGATCCAGTCGTTGGCGAGCACGCGCAGGCCGGCGCCGAGAGCCACGGTGAAGTGGTCGTCGCCCGCGAAGGTGGTACTGCCGGCGCCGAGCGTGAAGTACACGGCGCTCGGCATGGCGCGCTTGCCGCCGAAGAAAACTTCGCCCGGCAGGGCGTTCCAGCCGAGAGCAAGGTCGTAATAGGTGAACTGCCGCTCGCTGTCGGTCAGCAGTTCCACCGATCCGCTCAGTTCCTCGTAGCTCGTCTTGCCGGCCTTGGACGAGCCCACGGTCGCTTCGGCGAACAGGTCCTCGGTGAAGTGGTATGCGATCCGTGCGCCGTACAGCAGGCTGGAGCCGAAATCCTCGATGCTGACCGTGCCGACGAAGGCTCCGGCTTCGAAGTTCTCGGTGTCGATCGCAGCCGGCTCGACGTCACGCCGCTCGACAGCGGGCTCGACGACCTGCGGCTGCTGTGTCGGCAATGCCGCGGGCTCGCCGGCCGATTGCGCGGCGGCAGTGCCCGGCAGCGACGCGACCGTCGCCAGCGCCGTCAGAAGAAATACGTGAAGCCCACGGTCCATTCGTCGATCTCCTCGTTCTCGTCGCGGCTGGTGAACACGACGTAGCTGCGGTACTCGGCCTGCAGCAGGAAGCGGTTGGTCAGGAAGCCGCGCACGCCGAGTCCGGCATAGGCGGTCGTGTCGGTGCGGTCTTCGGCCTGCACCAGGGTCGCCTTCGGCGAAATGCTGATGACGCCGCCGCCGATGCCGACGAATGGCGACACGCGCCAGGTCGGCACGAAGACGTGCGCGATGCCCGCCGTGCCGAGCCAGCCGTTCGAGTAGTCGCCGAGCAGGTGGTTGACGTCGGCGCGCACCAGCAGGCTGGACGTGAGCGCATAGGCGCCATTGATCGAGACGACGTTGGCACCGCCGAAGTCGCCGGTGCCGAGCCCGACCTCCCAGTGGTGTCCGGTGCGTGCCTCGGGCGAGGGTCCCGCGAGCTTCACTGCCGCGCCGCCCGGGGTCAGCGTGCGCTCGAGCTGGGAGCGGTGTACCCAGCCTTCGCGGCCGGCCGCGGTGCGCACCTTGATCCAGTCCGTGCGTTGCCGCAGCAGCTGGATCGAGGCGTCCCGCTCCACGGAATAGGTGGCGGGAAAGCCACGGCCGGGGCCGCTGCGCATGTCGGCGTAGGCGTCCTGCACGACCACCGTTGTCGGCGTCTTCCCGGCGCGCGCGTCCGCCGCATGGCTTGCGCCGAGGAGCGCCAGGCAGCAGGCAAACAGTGGTCGAAGGACGAGTCGGTTCAATTCAGCGGCGCCAGGAATGGGTCGTTGAAGTATTGGGCACCGATGTCGGTCCATTCCGAGACGAGCTTCAACTCCGCGGGACTCAATCGGCCCGCGTGCGTGCCACCAGCAGCGAATAATGAGAAGAAACTCACAGAAGCGCCGGCGTTGCCCGCGCGCAGCGACGGCGCTACGGGCACGGTCGAGAATTGCGGCAGCCCGGTCACCGGATCGATGCCCGTCTGTACCAGTCGATCCTGCAGCGCTCCGTTGACGACCTCCTGTTCCGCGTCCGTGGCCAGCAATTCACGGTAGGCCTGGAATTGCGTGGGCACGTCGGCCGACGGCCCGTCGGTCAGTTCGAGCTGTGCTGCCGGAACGCGGGTCGTGCCATCGGCAGCGCGCGCCGAATGGCATGCGACGCAGGTGTCGTCGCGCAGCACGGTGCCGTCGGCGGCGAGCGTCACGCGCGGCTTGCTCCACAACGGATGGATGTGGCGCTCGTAATGGATCGTGATCCGGCAGCCCGCACGCCACGCGGTCACGCAGTCCGACGACGTGGGCGCCGGGGTCTCGAGATCGAGGTAGTCGTACGCGAACGGAGCATCCGGCGCCCGACCGGCGGCGACGGGGTCGGTCCAGACGTCTTCGTAGCGAATGGCCGTGGCGGGCAGCAGGTCGGCGCAATCCGTCTGGCAACTGACGCGCGCGCGGACCTGCGCCATCGTTTCGCCGAAATCGGCGAAGTAGGCCGGATTGGTGTTGGGGAAGGGCACGCCGGTGCCCGGCGCGCCCGCATTCGCAGGCGCGAACAGGTTGTCGCGGCCGTGCGAGTCATTGCGCGTGGGCGTATGACATCCGTTGCACTTCAGTTCCTGTCCCGCGCGCACCTGCAGCCAGTTGTCGTGTCGCGCGCCGATGCGGCGACCGTTCGCGTCGAGCACGGTCAGGGCGAAGGCGACGTCCGCGGGGACCTTGACGCGCACCGAGCCGTCCGGTTCGACCGGCGCGTAACCCAGGATTTCGCGCATGCCGAAGGCGCGGGTGACGCCGAACGCGCTGCCGTCGAAATCCCGGACGTCGTCGTTCGGCATGCTGACCGGCTTTTCGATGCGCACGAAACGCGCAGGCCGCGCGGCTGCCAGTGTTACTGCCGGATCGCGCAGCACCGCGATGCCGCCCGGCGCGATGTCCGTGCCCGCGATGTCATAGACGCTGCGGATGTCGATGATGCCGACGCCTTCGCCCGCGAGTTCGGCGTCGTAGTCCACGCCCGCTACGCGATCGAGCAGCACTGGCGGCAGGGCTCGCGGCTGCAGTGCGACCACGTCCGCATAGACGGTGCCTTCGATGGGGGTCGAAACCGGCAACTGCGTCTGTTGCGCCGGGTCGTAGATCCACAGGCCATAGAGCGGGGCGGCCGTTACCGCCGCACCTGCCGCCAGCCGGTCGGGCGTGCACGGCACGATCTGCGCGGTGGTGGCCGTGCCCTGCTCCAGCAGGCGGCACTGGCTCCACGTCAGCAGCAGCCGGCCGGTGCCGTCCAGCAATGGAAACGCCGAGTTGTACCGCCCGCCTGGCGACGGCCCGTCGACGGTCCGCACGTCGTTGCTCGTGGCGGCGACCTGCGCCGGCCCGGCGAGCACGCCTCGATTCGGCAGCGTCGGCTGGGTGAGTTCGACGTAGTTGGCCGTGTCCACCTCGAGCAGCTGACCGCCGAGGTCCGGCGCCTGGAAGGGCTGGGCCAGGACCAGCAGCTTGCCGCTGGCCGTCGGCCGCGGATCGAGGAAGTGGATTTCCTCGTCATCGGTGCCGGTGTCGTGGCTGCGCGCACCGTACAGCAGCTGGAGGTCGCTGCCGTCGGGCCGCATGGTGTACAGGCTGATCTCGTCGTGTCCGCCAGCATTGTCCCAGCGGCTGAAGACGACGCGGCCATCGGGCAGCACGGCCGGATCCAGGTCGTGGCTCTGGTTGAACGAAACCTGGTGCAGGTCCGAACCATCCGCATTCATGACGTGGAGCACGAACGCGGGCTCGTCGTCGTTCTCGTCCTGTGCCTCGAACTGAGGTTTGCCCTCGTCGAGCAGGATGGCCTTGGACTGCCGTTGCCGGGTCGACGAAAAGACGATGCGGCCGTCGGGCAGGTAATGCGGCGCTACGTCCTGGCCGTCCTCCGCAGTCGCGTCGGAAGCGATCACGCGGCGCAGCTGCTGCAGGTCGAGGTCGTATTCCCAGATGTTCCAGGTCGGCTGGTCTTCGGGCGCCGCACCCACGATGTTCGGCTCACGCAGTGCAAACACCAGCTTGCGCCCGTCGTACGACGGTTCGACGTCACGCACGTCGCCCATGCCCTTGGTGATCGCCGCGGTGAGGTTGCGCTCGGCCGCAGAGGGGGCGGCGCGGTCGCGCAGGTAAAGGTCCGAGCCCGGCTGGAACGGCAGCAGTTCGCGCGCGTCGGGTGACATCGCGGTGTCGGCAGGTACGGGCCGCTTCACGTAGGCGATCGGAAAGTCCAGGACGACGGGATCGGGCGACTGCCCGCCGCTCGGGCTGGCGCTGCCACCGCCGTCGCTGCTGGTGCACGCGGCCAAGGCTGCGCCAGCCAGCAACAGGGACGCGAGTTTCCAGTGATGCAGGCGCCGCCCGCCGGCCACGGTTGAATGTGCTGCCATCGTCTTCCCTCACGGCGAAACCCGCGACTTGCCGCCGCGAGGCTGTTTTCTCGCACAAATCGCCGGCCAGGGTGACGATCGGGCACCGGTTGTGTGAGTCCCATCGCATAAACGCGAACATCGTTTTGAGCCGAGGGGCCACAGGGCACAGATTCCGTCGCCACGGCGGTCAACCATTGCCGATACGGAGGGGCGGATGCCGCACAACTGGAACCCGGGCAATCGATTCGCGCGCGCATGGCGCAGCGCATTCGTCTGCCTTTGCCTTGCGGGAACCGCGCTGCTGCCGGCCGTCGCGCAGGCCGACGCGCGCTCGCAGGCCAAGCGAATGCACGATCGACTCGCGGGTGTGCCGCCGACCGAAGCGGTGCTCACGTCGATGGCGAGCGACATCGCGGCCGGGCGCAGCACGGACGCTGCCAATACGGCCATGCAACACCGTGCGTTCTACGACGTGACGCTGAAGAACTTCGCGATGCCGTGGACCAATCGCGACCAGACGGTGTTCGCGCCGCTCAACGACTACGTGGCGACCGTGATCGGCATGGTCCGCGACGATGTCGCGTTCGACCGCGTGCTCTATGACGACATCCTGTACGTCGGCCGCAGCGGCCTCGGCGTGCCGGGCTACTCGCCGTCAGACAACGACCACTACGCGGCGCTGGAATCGCAGGGCGTGAGCCTCAAGGACAACCTGGTCGCCACGACCCAGTCGGCGGCCAACGGCATCCCCGCCGAAGCGACCGCCGGTGTCCTGACCTCGCGTGCCGCCGCCCAGGCATTCTTCGTTGCCGGCACGAACCGCGCGATGTTCCGCTACACGCTGATGAACCACCTGTGCACCGACCTCGAGCAGGTGCAGGACCCGACCCGGCCGCCGGACCGCATCCGCCAGGACGTGAGCCGCAGCCCCGGCGGCGACAGCCGCCTGTTCCTCAACAACTGCATCGCCTGCCACTCGGGCATGGACCCGATGACGCAGGCGTTCGCGTACTACGACTACGACGAGACCGCCGGACGCATGCTCTACACGGCAGGCGTGGTGCGGCCGAAGTACTTCAACAACAAGGACACGTTTCCGGCTGGCTTCTCCACGCCCGACGACAACTGGGACAACTACTGGCGCAAGGGCAGCAACTCGCTGCTCGGCTGGGACGGCTCGCTGCCGGGCAAGGGTGCCGGCGCCAAGTCGCTCGGCCGCGAGCTCGCGCACAGCGATGCATTCGCCTCGTGCCAGGTGCAGAAGGTGTTCAAGAACGTCTGCTTCCGCGCGCCAAGCGACGCGCAGGACCGTGCCCAGGTGCAGGCGATGACCGCCAGCTTCAGGTCCAACGGCTATCGGCTGAAGCGGGTCTTCGCCGAGGCTGCCACCTATTGCATGGGCGACTGAGGGACAGCACATGAAACTCACGAACCCGCGGCTGACCTCGATCCGTGCGCTCGCCGTCGCAATGTTCGCGCTGGCGCTCGGCGCCTGCGGCGGCGGCGCCAAGACGACCGAGAATCCGATCACCTCCGGCGGCTCCGCGCCGACGTATTCCGGACCGGCACCGGCGACGGCCGACGTCCAGGCGTTCAAGATCAACGTCTGGGACAACCTGAAGGCCGGCAACCGCTGCGGCCAGTGCCACGTCTCCGGCGGGCAGGCGCCCCAGTTCGTGCGCCTGGACGACGTGAATCTCGCGTATTCGGCCGCGAACCCGATCGTCAACCTCGCCTCGCCGCGTGACTCGCGGATGGTGCAGAAGGTGGCGGGTGGCCACAACTGCTGGCTCGCGAGCAACGATGCCTGCGCGGACATCCTCACCACGTGGATCTCGGCGTGGGCCGGGGCGACCGCGGGCGGTGGCGTGCAGGGCGTCGCGCTCAAGGCGCCCGTGATCAAAGACCCGGGAGCCAGCAAGAGCTTCCCGTCGTCGCCGGCACTGTTCGCTGCCACTGTTCACCCGGTCCTCGAGCAGTACTGCTCGCGTTGCCACACCTCGACCGCCGCGGCGTCGCAGTCGCCGTTCTTCGCCTCCCATGACGTCGACGAGGCCTACGCCGGGGCGAAGGTGAAGATGAACCTCGACCAGCCCGCAATGTCGCGGCTCGTGGTGCGGCTGCGCACGGAATTCCACAACTGCTGGAGCGACTGCGCGGCCAATGCCAGCGTGGTCGAGGCCGCGATCCAGGCGTTCGCCGACCAGGTTCCCCTCACGCAGGTGGAGGCTTCGCTGGTCTACTCGAAGGCGCTGCGCCTGCCGGACGGCATCGTCGCGAGCGGTGGCAATCGCTACACGGCGAACATGATCGGCCTCTGGGAGTTCAAGACGGGCCGCGGCTCGGTCGCGTACGACACGAGCGGCGTGGAGCCGGCGCTGAATCTCAACCTCTCCGGCGACTTCAGCTGGGTCGGCGGCTGGGGCATCAACGTGCGCGGCGGCAAGGCACAGGGGTCGACCACCTCCAGTCGCAAGCTCGCAGACCTGATCAAGGCCACGGGCGAATACACCATCGAGGCATGGGTGGCGCCCGGCAACGTGGCGCAGGAGGATTCGCGCATCGTGTCGTACTCGGGCGGCACCACCACGCGCAACTTCATGCTCGGCCAGACCCTCTACAGCTACGATTTCTACAACCGCGCGACCGGCACCAACACGGCCGGCGATCCGAAGCTGACGACATCTGCGGACGACGAGGACCTGCAGGCGACGCTGCAGCACGTGGTCGCGACCTACGACCCGATCCGCGGCCGCCGCATCTACGTCAACGGCGTCTACACGGGCGACGCGGACCCGGCGGCCGGCGGCACGATCTCGGACTGGGACGACACGTTCGCGTTCGTGCTCGGCAACGAGGTCTCCGGTGACCGCCCGTTCCAGGGCGTGTTCCGCCTCGTCGCCGTCTACAACCGCGTGCTGACGGACCCGCAGATCCAGACCAACTTCCAGGCCGGCGTCGGCGAGAAGTTCTACCTGCTGTTCTCGATCAGCCACCTCGTGGACGTGCCGCAGGCCTACCTCCTGTTCGAGGTCAGCCAGTTCGATTCCTACAGCTACCTGTTCGACAAGCCGACGTTCATCAGCCTCGACCCGAACGCCCGGCCGGGTTCGATCCCGGTGGCCGGCCTGCGCATCGGCATCAACGGTGCGGAGGCTCCGGTCGGCCAGGCGTACCGAACGCTGGACACGACGATCGCGGATTCGCAGTACGGTCCGCTCGGACAGCCGCTGGCGAACGTCGGCACCGTCATCGCGCTGGAGAAGGGTCCGGACGCCGACGAGTTCTTCCTCACCTTCGACGTGCTCGGCACGCACCAGAACGTGCGGCTCGACCCGGTGCCGCTGGCGCCGGCGCCGCCGCCGGACGTGCAGCGCACCGGCCGACGTGGGCGTGCGCGTCTTCGACGAAATCAACGCGACGATGGCCGAGCTCACCGGCGTGAGTCCGCAGGATCCGGCGGTGGCCGCGACCTACGCGACGATCCGGCAGTCGTTGCCGACCATCGAGACGATCGACACCTTCGTGTCGGCGCATCCGGTGGCGGTCGCACAGCTCTCGATCCAGTACTGCAACGCGCTGGTCGAGGATCCGACGGCGCGCGCGCAGTACTTCCCGGGCTTCGACTTCAGCGCGGCGCCGGCCACAGCGTTCGCACCCGCGGGCCGCGCAATCGTGCTCGACACGCTGGTCGGGCGAATGCTTCGCACCAACGTGGCCACCGAACCGGATGCTGCCGGCGTGCGCAGTGACCTCGACAACCTGATCACGCGCCTGTCGAGCTGCGGCGGTTCCTGCGCCGCGGATCGCACCGAAACCGTGGTCAAGGCCAGTTGCGCCGCGCTGCTCGGCAGCGCCGCGACGTTGCTGCATTGACGCCGTCGAGTACCGAGGACCCTCACATGCTGATCCGCAACAAGACCCCTCGCACGCTCCGCCTCGACGAGCCGATCCGTCACGAGCAGGCCCACAAGCGCCCCGTCACCCGGCGCGATTTCCTCGCGCAGGGCTTCAGCTCGGGCCTGGCGACGATCGCTGCGCCCACGGTCGTTCAGCCTGTTCGCCGATCCGCGCGCGGCCCAGGCTGCGCTGTCGCCCGACCTGGTCGCGCTCAAGGCCAGCTGCGGCCTCGACGTCGCGGGCGCGGGCAAGATCCCGTTCATCTGCATCGACCTCGCGGGCGGCGCGAACATGGTCGGCTCGAACGTGCTGATCGGCGGGCCCGGCGGCCAGCTCGATTTCCTGAGCACCGCCGGCTACGGCAAGCTCGGCCTGCCGGGCGACATGCTGCCGAGCATGACCAACGTGGCCACTGGCACCAGCTTCACCGACTCGCGGCTCGGCCTGTCCTTCCACAGCGACAGCGCGTTCCTGCGCGGCATCCTCGACCGGATCGCGCCGGCGACGGCCGCATCGATCAACGGCGCGGTCATCGCCGCGCGCTCCGAGAACGACACCGGCAACAACCCGCACAACCCGATGTACGGCATCCACCAGGCGGGCGCCGATGGCGCGCTGGCGACGCTGATCGGCTCGCGCACCTCGGATTCCGGCGGCAACTCGATGGCGCCGGCCGGGATGATCGACCTGTCGGTGCGCCCGACGAAGGTCGACCGCGCGAGCGACGTCACCGGCCTCGTCGACACGGGCCAACTCGCGAGCCTGCTGAGCCTCGACGACACCGTGGCGGTGATGGAGGCCATCCAGCGCATCAGCGACCGCAAGCTGCAGAGGATCGACCCGAAGCAGCCCTGGGCCGACCCCAAGCAGACGACTGTCACGCGCAACGAGGTCGTCAAGGACCTCGTCAACTGCGGCTACGTCAAGGCCGCCGACGTCGTCGACCAGTTCGGCGACCCGTCCAGCCTCAACCCGGACCTCGACCCGGACATCGTCGGCGCGGGCGGCATCTTCAGCCGCGCGGAGTACGACAGCGACGCCGAGTTCCGCAAGACCGCGGCGGTCATGAAGATGGTGCTCTCCGGCTACGCCGGCGCCGGCACGATCACGATCGGCGGGTACGACTATCACGGCCAGGGACGCGCGACGGGCGAGCTGCGTGATTTGCGCGCGGGACGCTGCATGGGTGCCTGCCTCGAGTACGCGGCGCGGCGCGGCATGCCGTTGATGCTCTACGTGTTCTCGGACGGCTCGATCTCGGCCAGCGGCCAGGTCGACAACACGGTCGACGGCCGCGGCAAGTTCATGTGGACCAGCGACAACCAGTCCACCGCGGCGTCGTTCTTCCTGGTCTACAATCCCGGAGGCCGTCCGAACCTGGTCGACACGGGTGCAGGAGGCGCGGCGCGTCACCAGCAGATCGGTTACTTCCGCGCGGATGCGTCGGTCGAGACCGCGTCGAGTCCGGCGGCGAACAACGTCAACCTGCTGGTGGAGACGGTGGTGCTGAACTACATGGCCCTGCACGGCGAGCAAGGCACAGTTCGCGACGCGCTTCCCGCGCAACGGCCTCGGCAATGCGGCGCTGCAGGACAGCCTGATCGCCTTCAATCCGATCGTGAGCGGCCGCATCGGCTAGCCGGAGAACCTTGAACGGACCAGCGATCTCGAGTGCAGTCCTGCCGTTACTGCGGTGCCCGCGTTGCGCGGGTGTGCTCGAGGGCGATGTCACGCTGAGTTGCTCCGCGTGCGGCGTGCGCTATCCCATGGTCGACGGCATGCCGTGGCTGTTGCCGGCCCCCGAGCTCGCGCTCGCCGAATGGCGCGGGCGGCTGCACGCGATGACGATCCACCTCAAGCGGCAGGCGGCGCAGTACCGTGCGGCACTGCGTCCGGACGTCACGCGACCCAGCACGCGCAACCGG
>CAWHCA010000003.1:0-77432 GCA_963827615.1 uncultured Gammaproteobacteria bacterium
CGACGTCCATCACGGCGAGCACGAGTTCGGGCGGAATGTTGACGCGCTTCGCCTCGCAGTGGACGGAGCGCAGGATCTGCTCGCGTTCCCGGTCGTTGCCGACATAGCGCGTCAGGCGCGGCTCCATCGTCGCGAACCACACCGCCTGCTCGTACTTGTCGTCGAAGCAGCGCGTGGGCTCGATGGCCGCTGCGACGACGCCGCGCAATTCAGGGTCCATCTGGCGATCGGCGCGGGCGATGGCCCAGGGCAGGGCACACGCGGCGAACAACAGCAGGGCAATGGTCGGCGTGCGGCGCATGGGGCCTCAGGGGCGCGGGTTGCTCCGCTTGTCGCGCAGGAAGGCTGCCACCCCGGCCAATGGCACGTCGGCCGCGAGGCCGTCACGGCGGCGCTTGTATTCGAGCATGCCGCGCTCGAGGCCCTTGTCGCCGATGACGATGCGATGCGGAATGCCGATCAGTTCGTCGTCGGCGAACTTCACGCCGGGCCGGGCGTCGCGATCGTCGAGCACGACCTCGAAACCGGCCGCGGTCAATTCCGCGTACAGCGCTTCTGTCGCTTCCTGGACGCGTGCGGACTTCTGCAGGTTGATCGGGATGATCGACACGTCGAACGGCGCGATGGGTTCCGGCCAGATGATGCCGCGCTCATCGTGATTCTGTTCGATGGCCGCTGCCACGACGCGCGTCACACCGATGCCATAACACCCCATGGCCATCGTGACGGACTTGCCCTGTTCGTCGAGCACGGTGGCATTCATCGCTTCGCTGTACTTGCGGCCCAGCTGAAAAATGTGGCCGACCTCGATGCCGCGCGCGATGCCGAGCGTGCCCTTGCCGGTCGGGCTCGGGTCGCCGGCGATCACGTTACGGAGGTCGACGATTTCGCCCTCCGGCAGGTCGCGGCCCCAGTTCGCGCCGGTGAAGTGCATGTCGCGTTCGTTGGCGCCGCAAACGAAGTCCGACATGTGGGCCGCCGAGCGGTCCACGTAGACTTTGCACTGCAAGCCCACGGGTCCGATGAAGCCGGGTTCGCAGCCGGCCGTGGCGAGGACTGCTTCGACGCTCGCCATGCGCAACGGCGAAGCCACGCCCGGCAGCTTCTGCGCCTTTACGGCATTCAGTTCGTGATCGCCGCGGACGATCATCGCGACGGCGCCACCCTGGTCGCCCTCGACCAGCAGCGTCTTCATGCACCTGTCGGCCGTGACGCCGAGAAACTTCGTCAGGTCGTCGATCGTGCGGACTTTCGGCGTCGCGACCTTCTGCAGGGCCGCTGTCGCTGCGCCCCGCGGCGTTGCCGGCGCCAGCGCTTCGGCCATTTCCAGGTTGGCGGCGTAATCGTCGCTATCGGAGAACGCGATGGCATCCTCGCCCGAATCGGCCAGCACGTGGAATTCCTGCGACGCGCTGCCGCCGATGCTGCCCGTATCCGCGCGGACCGCGCGGAACTTCAGCTGCAGGCGCTCGAAGATGGCCGTGTACGCGCGGTACATGGCCTGGTATCCCTCCGCGAGCGAGGCGTCATCGAGGTGGAACGAATACGCGTCCTTCATCGTGAATTCGCGCGCGCGCATCACGCCGAAACGCGGGCGGATCTCGTCGCGGAACTTGGTCTGGATCTGGTAGAAATTGACCGGCAGCTGTCGGTAGCTCTTCAGTTCCCGGCGCGCGATGTCCGTGATCACCTCTTCGTGCGTCGGGCCGTAGCAGAACGAGCGGTCGTGCCGGTCCTTGATGCGCAGCAGTTCCGGGCCGAACTTGTCCCAGCGGCCGGATTCGATCCACAGCTCGGCCGGCTGCATGGTCGGCATCAGCACTTCGAACGCACCGGCGCCGTTCATTTCCTCGCGGACGATGTTTTCGACCTTGCGCAGCACCCGCAGGCCGATCGGCAACCAGGTGTACATGCCGCCCGCGAGGCGGCGGATCAGGCTGGCGCGGAGCATGAGCTGGTGGCTCACCACCTCGGCATCGGCAGGAACGTCGCGCAGGGTCGTGACAGGGTAGGTCGAGAGTCGCATTTCGCGTCCGGGCAGCAGAAAAAACGCGTCCATGGTACCAGAGCGGGCCGCATTCCCCGGTGCCGCCGGGACGTACTGCAAGGCTGCGTTGTGCGAAGACGCCGCGCTACCTATCATGGAGTCCGCTCACACCCGCCAGGTGGCGCCATCCATGACGACTGAATCTCCCGCAACGGGCGCCGTTCGACCGCGTCCGCGCAACCGCGGTGTGTACCTGCTGCCCAACCTGTTCACGACGGCGGTCCTGTTTTCGGGTTTCTACGCGATCGTGGCCGCGACGGACGGCAATTTCGACCGTGCCGGCATGGCGATCTTCATCGCCATGGTCTGCGACGGTCTCGACGGCCGCATCGCGCGCTGGACCAATACACAGAGCGACTTCGGCGCGCAGTTCGACAGCCTCTCGGACATGGTGGCCTTCGGCCTGGCGCCGGCCGTCGTGGCGTACCAGTGGGGCGTGGCCCGCATCGCCGAGTACGGCTATCTCTGGGGACGACTCGGCTGGCTGGCGACCTTCTTTTACACGGCATGCGTCGCCATCCGGCTCGCGCGTTTCAACACCAAGGTCGACACGGCCGACAAGCGCTTTTTCGAGGGCCTGCCGAGTCCCTCGGGTGCGGCCGTGCTCGCGGGATTCGTCTGGATGCTCGAGTCCCTGCAGCGTGAGGGTCTGCGCGACCTGGTCCTGGCCTTTGCGGTGGCGCTGATCGCGGGCAGCCTCATGGTCAGCCGCTTCCGTTACCTGAGCGGCAAGGACCTCGACCCACGCATGCGCATCCCGGTCGCCTTCACCGTGCTGGTGCCGCTCGGGTTCGTGCTGGTCGGATCCAGTCCACCGGAGATGCTGTTCGCGTTGTTCGCCGTCTACGCCAGTTCCGGCCCCCTGTGGTGGGCGTGGCGCAGGATGCGCCGCGGCCGCCGCACGCGCCCGCAGCAGGGAGGCTGAGCGGATGGTGGATGCCCGCCAGGTCGCGTACCTGCAGGCGCTCGGCGTGGACGTCTACGTGCCGCGCAGTGCGCCGCCCTTGCAGGAGCAAGTGGCTGCGGAGATTGCTGCGCCTGCGGTCCCTGCAGGGTCCACGCCTGCGTCAGGAGCAGTGGCTCGCGCAGACGCGACGGCGCCTTGCCCGGACGACGCGTCGAACCTCGATTGGGACGAATTGCGGGCCGCAGTCGCTGCCTGCGAGCGGTGTGATCTGCATGCCACGCGCACGCAAACCGTGTTCGGGGTGGGCAACCGCCAGGCCCGCTGGATGTTCATCGGTGAAGCGCCGGGTGCCGAGGAAGACAAGCAGGGCGAGCCGTTCGTCGGCCGTGCAGGACAGTTGCTGACGTCCATGATTCGAGCGCTCGGACTGCGCCGGGAGGACGTGTTCATCGCGAACGTGCTCAAGTGCCGTCCGCCCGACAATCGTGACCCGCGGCCGAGCGAGGCTGCCAGCTGCCGCCGGTACCTGGAACGGCAGGTGGCCCTGGTCAATCCGACACTGGTGATCGCGGTGGGCCGCATCGCGGCCCAGAACCTGCTGGCCACGGAAACACCCATCGCCAAGCTGCGCGGCAAGGTGCACTCGTTCGGTGCGCAAGCGTGGCCCGTGGTCGTGACTTATCACCCCGCCTACCTGCTGCGCAGTCCCGGCGAAAAGCGCAAGTCCTGGCAGGACCTCCTGCATGCCAGGCAGCTGTTCGGCCGGCTGGAGCAGGAGTCAGCCTGCGGCGGCCGGACGTGAGTACGGCCGAGGTCACGCCAGGGCCCGATGCCGGGAACCTCGTGCGGTTTCGCGCGATGACGCCCTTCGACGTCACCAGCGTCGGTGCGGTCGAGCGGTCCTCGTATCCGTTCCCCTGGAGCGAAAGCATCTTCCGCGACTGCCTGCGTGTCGGTTACCTCTGCCGCGTGGCGGAGAGCGCGGGTGAAATCGTCGGTTACGGCGTCGTGGCGATGGGCGCGGGCGAGGCACACGTGCTCAATCTCTGTGTCGCCGAGGCCGTCCGCGGCCGCGGCATCGGCCGCCGCATGCTGATGCTGCTGCTCGAGCGTTCGGTCCAGGCGGGCATGCAGGACGTGTTCCTGGAGGTGCGACCGTCGAATCTGCATGCAATCGCGCTCTACCAGTCGCTGGGGTTCGTCGAGGTCGGGCGCCGGCGCGGTTATTACCAGGCCGAGGTCGGTCGCGAGGATGCATTGGTCCTCAAGCTGTCGTTGCCGGTAAAATCCGGCGGATGAATCAACCGCTCGACGAAGTGGCGCGTCGCCGCACCTTCGCCATCATTTCGCACCCCGACGCCGGCAAGACCACGCTCACCGAAAAGCTGCTGCTGTTCGGCGGCGCGATCCAGCTGGCCGGCACCGTCAAGGGCCGCAAGGCCACGCGCCACGCGACGTCCGACTGGATGGCGCTCGAACAGCAGCGCGGCATTTCCGTGACCTCGAGCGTCATGCAGTTCCCCTACCAGGGACGCATGGTCAACCTGCTCGACACGCCGGGCCACGAAGACTTCTCCGAGGACACGTACCGCACGCTCACGGCGGTCGACTCGGCGCTCATGGTCATCGACTGCGCGAAAGGCGTCGAAGAGCGCACGATCAAGCTGATGGAAGTCTGCCGGTTGCGCGACACGCCGATCATGACGTTCATCAACAAGCTCGATCGCGAAGGCCGCGAGCCGACGGAGTTGCTCGACGAAATCGAGCGCGTCTTGAAGATCACCTGCGCCCCGGTCACCTGGCCGATCGGCATGGGACGTGCCCTGGCCGGCATCTATCACCTGCTCGAAGACCGCATCTATGCCTACCAGGCGGCCGAGAAGGGCCGCGCGGGCACCAACGAAATCATCGAGGGGCTCGACAGCCCCGAAGCCTCTGCGTTCCTGGGTGACCGCGCGCAGGCGTACCGCGACGAAGTCGAGCTCGTGCGGGGTGCGTCGCACGCCTTCGATCTCGAGGAATATCGCGCGGGCCGGCAGACGCCGGTGTTCTTCGGCTCCGCGATCAACAACTTCGGCGTGACCGAGCTGCTGTCCGCGTTCGTCGAGATCGCGCCGGCGCCCCAGGCGCGCGAGACGACGACGCGCGAGGTCGACCCGCACGAGGACGCGCTCGCGGGTTTCGTCTTCAAGATCCAGGCGAACATGGACCCGGGTCATCGCGACCGCATCGCGTTCATGCGCATCTGCTCGGGTCGCTACCGCAAGGGCATGCGGCTCTTCCACGTGCGCCACGGCAAGGAGATCCGCGTCGGCGACGCCGTGACGTTCCTCGCGGCCGACCGGCAGCACACCGACGAGGCCTACGCCGGCGACATCATCGGCCTGCACAACCACGGCACGATCAACATCGGCGACACGCTCACGGAAGGCGAGAAGATCATGTTCACGGGCATCCCGAACTTCGCACCGGAGCTGTTCCGTCGCGTGGTGCTCAGGGACCCGCTGCGCATGAAGGCGCTGCAGAAGGGCCTCGACCAGTTGTGCGAGGAGGGTGCCACGCAGTTGTTCCGGCCGCTGCGCAACAACGACCTGATCCTCGGCGCCGTCGGCCAGCTGCAGTTCGACGTCGTCGCGTTCCGGCTGCAGGACGAGTACTCGGTGCAGGCCAGCTGGGATGCCATCAGCGTCTACACTGCGCGCTGGGTCTACTGCCAGGATCCGAAGAAGCTCGCGGAGTTCCGTGACAAGGCCTACGACAACCTGGCGCTCGACCATTCCGGCGCGCTGGTCTATCTCGCGCCGACACGCGTCAACCTGCAGCTGACGCTCGAACGCTGGCCCGGCGTCACCTTCCGCGAGACGCGCGAGCACCTGGCGAGCGCGGCGTGAGCGAGGAGTGACCAGCAAGGCCGTCCTGCGTCGCCGGCCGGTCCTGTCCTGGGCGTTCTACGACTGGGCCAATTCCGCGTTCGCGACGACGGTGATGGCGGGTTTCTTCCCCGTTTTTTTCAAGCAGCACTGGAACGCGGGCGTCGTCGCCACCGAAAGCACCTTCCGGCTCGGCGTCACCAGCGGCATCGCGAGCCTGATCGTCGCGCTGCTGGCGCCCGTTCTCGGAGCCATCGCGGACCGCAGCAGTTCGCGCGTGCGGCTGCTGCTGATGTGCACCGTGCTGGGCGCCGCCGCCACCGCCGGGCTCGCCCTGGTCGGGCAAGGCCACTGGCTGGGGGCGGCCGCGCTCTACGTCGTGGCCTCGCTCGGTTTCTGGGGCGGCATCGTCTGCAACGACTCGCTGCTGCTGCACGTGGCCGAGCCCGACGAATACGACGTCGTCTCGGGATTCGGCTATGCCCTCGGCTACCTGGGCGGCGGACTGCTGTTCGCCCTGAACGTGTTCATGACCCTGCAACCCGCGATTTTCGGGTTGGCCGATGCGGGCGAAGCAGTGCGCGTGTCATTCGTCATGACGGGTGTCTGGTGGTTCGTGTTCGCGCTGCCGAGCGCGTTCTTCGTGCGCGAAAAAGCGGCGCAGCGGTCGCCTGTCGGCGCGCTTGCAGCGGTGCGGCTCGGATTCAGCGAGTTGCGCACGACGCTCGGCGAAATCCGCCGGTACAGGTCACTGATGCTGTTCCTGATCGCGTACGTGCTGTACATCGACGGCGTGAACACGATCATCAAGATGGCGATCGACTACGGGATGTCGCTGGGCCTGGACCAGGGCGGCCTGATCAAGGCGCTGCTGCTGACGCAGTTCGTGGGCTTCCCCGCGGCGCTCGCCTACGGCTGGCTCGGGCGCCGGATCGGCGCGCTCAATGGCATCTTCATCGCGCTCGCCGTCTACATCGCGGCCACGTGCTTCGCGTATTTTGTCAGCGACGTGTCCGACTTCTTCCTGCTCGCCGTCGTGATCGGGCTGGTGCAGGGTGGCATCCAGTCCTTGAGCCGGAGCTACTACGGGCGCCTGGTGCCGGAAGGCAAGTCGTCGGAGTTCTTCGGCTTCTACAACATGATGGGCAAGGCCTCGGCGATCGTGGGTCCGATCGGCGTACGCGGGAACGCACCCAGCGCCTGTCGATCTTGTCGATCCTGCGCTGTTCACGCAGCGACCAGCGCCGGTGTGCGATCAGATTGTCGATCCTGCTGCTGTTCATCAGCGGTGGCTGGGTGACTGACGATTGCGGCGCGCAGCGCGCGGACCGACCACGTAGGCATCGGTCGGCATCGTCGCGGACCCGCAAGCTGGCAGCGCTCGGTCCGACGGCGTTACCGCGTGGGGCAACGGCACGCGGATCGTCGAGGCGCTAGCGCGGTCACTCGTTCCGGAAGGATCTTCCCGGGGCGAGCAGTCGGTCTGGCCTGTTCCGCTCGGCCGGGCGGCGGGACGGACGGGACCCGGACCGAACGCCCTCACAGCGCGCCATGTCTGCAGGATCGACTGCCGTAGACGGACTCGCGCCAAGCGAGCAGCGAGTGACAGGCGTGGATGCGCTGCCTGCAGCTCCCCGGAGCACTCGATGAATTCCTCGCTGGCCACCGCGAAGAACTCGATCTCGTCTTCGGCTGCGTAGGGATCGAGAAACGTCGGCTCGCCGCGATCCACGGAGTCGCAGAGCGCTTCGTATTCAGCGACCAGGTCCTTGTGCCAGGCGTCGATGGCCCTGCATCTCGGCCGCTGGTCGACTCTCCCGCGATCGGCGGGAGCGGCGCGAGGCCGCGCCCTTCGGCGTCCAGGTAATGCGCGAACTCGTGCAGCACTACGTTGTAGCCGTCAGCCGGCTGGCGTGCGGTCTCTTCGACGTCCTCCCACGACAGGATGATCCGGTGCGAGTCCCAGGCTTCGCCAGAGAGTTCGCGGCGACGCTGCGTCACCAGCCCATCGTCGTCGTGCACTTCGTCTTCAACCCAGAACGCACCGGGGTAGACGAGGATGGATTGCAGTTCGTCGTACAGTCCGAGCCGGCCGAGCAGCAGCAGGCACGCCTGCGCGGCGATCGTTGCGCGGATCTCGTCGGTGATCGCAAGCCCGTTGCAACCGACGAACTGCTTCTCGGCAAGGAAGGAAATGACGAGCCCTTCGAGCCGGCGGGCGAGGTCCTGCGGAAGCCTGCGCGTCACTGGCACGTTGCGCGCGATCGCGGCACGCATCGGTTCGGGCAAGACCTCGCTGAAGGCGAGTCGACGCCGCCGCCGGCGCAGCAGGGGTGGCGCCAGCAGGCCTGCGAGCACCGCGAGGGCGACCGCCAGGATGGCAGCGATCGCAGCGGTCACGTCCGGTTCAGCCGTAGGTCTTCTTCAGGCGCTCGACGAGCTTGACGTAATTCTCGCGTGCCTTCGCCTGGTCGGTGCCCTTGAGCTTGGCCCACGCGTCGTACTTGGCTCGGTCGACGAAAGAAAAAGCGCCCGGTCGCTCGCCCTGCACGTCGCCCTCGGAGCCCTGCTTGTACAACGCATACAAGCGCAGCATGTCCTCGTCATCGGGACGTCTGGTGAGCTGCTTGATGTCGTTCGCAGCTGCCTCGAACTTCTTGTCGGTCACGGCCATCGTCGGTACCCCCTGAGATGGACGCAGCATACCCGAGGCCGCGCTCCTCGCGCCTCCAGAGCATCAAACGCGCAGGGAGTTCACGGCGTGCTTGAGCCGCCGCAGGTCGTCGTCGCGGGGTGCGGGTCCGTACCGCAGCGCGGCATAGAGTTTCCGGATGTCGGCCAGCGTCCGCGCGAGGTCGGGACAGTCCCGCTCCGCGCGTTCGATGAACGCGACAGGACCTTCGGCGGGGCCCGGCGTCAGTCCGCGCTTGCGCAGGCGCGCGACGACGACATCGTGCAGTCGGCCGGGCCAGTCCCGCGGTGGTGGCCGGTAACGCCATGCGAGATACGTGGACAACGCGACGAAAAAGGCGGCGAGACTGCCAGCCAGTCCAAGGCCGAGGGCGCGCCAGTCGGGATCGTCGACTCCGAGCCGCTCGAGCAGTTCGAACTGCGACTGCGCGTCGAAGCGCACGACTCGCTGGTTCCAGAAGTCGTTGACCGCGTCCCACCCCAACTCCATCTGCAGCCAGATCGGGCTCGCGTCGCGCAGTCGGCCCGGGACGGGTTCATCCTCGGCGACCGCATCGATCAGGCTGCCCTGGATGCGCTCGGGAGCTACGGCGGCGGTCGGGTCGACCCGCAACCAGCCGCGGCCTTCGATCCAGACCTCGGACCATGCGTGCGCATCGGACTGCCGCACGATCAGGTAACCACCGAACGGATTGAACTCGCCGCCCTGGTACCCGGTGACGACGCGCGCCGGCACGCCGGCCGCCCGCATGACCACCGTGAAGGCCGAGGCGTAGTGCTCGCAGAAGCCCTTGCGCGTCTCGAACAGGAACTCGTCGACCGCGTTGTCGGCCAGTCGCGGCGGCTGCATCGTGTAGACGAACGGCTGCTGGCGGAACATGGCCAGCAACTCACCGACGATGGCGCGCGGATTGCCGGCATGGCGGGCCGCGAGTTCGCGTCCAAGCGCCACGCTGCGCGCATTGGTGCCATCGAGCGGGAGCGCAAGGTCCTTGCGCCGCATCGATGCCGCCAGCGACGCGCCGGCCGTGAAATCCATGTGCGAGGTGAGATCAAAGGCAGCGACGTTGTTGATGGGGCGCGCCGACAGCAGCGTCAGGTCGAACGACTGCGTGACCTCTCTTTCCGGCCATTGCGAGGGCAGGTCGAGCGCCAGCACCCAGCGTCGGGCGTGCGGTTGCAGCGTGACCTGGTAGCGGATGCCAGTTCCGCGAAACGTGACCTGCGGCTGCGGAAACGCCTGCGCGCTCGGCCGCCGCCAGCTGCGTCCGTCGAATTCGTGCAGCACCGGGCCGCGCCAGTAGCGTCGTTCGGGTGGCGGCGTGGGGCCGACGAACCGGACGCGAAAGGCGACTTCGCCGGATGCGCTCAGGTCGGAGACGTCACCCGGCGTCATCTCGTCATCGAGACCCGTCCTGGCCTCACTGCGCGAATCGATGCCCCAGAACGGCCCGGGCAGCCGTGGAAACAGCAGGAACAGCAGCAGCGCCAAGGGTGCGGCCAGCAGTAACAGCCGCAGGGTGCGTCGCACGATGTGGCGTGCCGGCGCCTGGGCTGACGAGGCGTGGACGCGCATGAGCGCGACTGCCGTGAGGAATGTGCTGCCGAGCAGCCAGGGCAGTTGCGACAGCGACTGTTCCCGCAGCAGCGCGGCGTAGAGCAGGAACCAGCCGATGAAGACGATGACGGTGAGGTCGCGGGACGTGCGCGTCTCGAGCAGCTTCGCGGCCGCCATCAGCACGAGGAAAGCCGTCCCGGCCTCGATGCCGTTCAGCGTGCGGTAGGTGCCGAAAATCGCAACGGTCGACACCAGCACCACGACGACGCGGAGGGGGAGAGGTGCGAGCCTCCTGCCCCGCAGGTCGGCCGTCCAGCGCCACGCGCACACGGCGAGCAGCAGCAGCGTGACCCATGCCGGCAGGTGCGGCACGTGAGGTCCCACGGCGGCCGCGAGCGCAGCCAGCACCCAGGCGAGTCCACGGAGTCGCGACGGCGCGTTCGGCTCACGCACGCGCGGCCTCCCGCACTTCGAACAGCGCCAGTGCGTTCAGGCAACGTTCGCGGTGGGCCGGGCCCACGTTGGTCTCGATGGACGTGCCTGGAAGGCGCAGGGCGAAGGCCTCGCCATGCTCCTGGGCGTCCAGCACCCAGCGGCAGAGTTGCTCGAGCCGCGACTCAGCAGGAAGCCCCGCCAGGCTCTCGTAGTCGAAGACGTGCGAGACGACGTCGGTGCCGGCGAACTGCTTCGTGTACAGGCCCTGGCCGCGTGCATACGCTTTCCATGCCACGCGCCGCAGCGAGTCGCCGGCCTGGAACGGCCGCAGGCCGGCAAAGTCTTCTGCACCGATGGCTCCCGACTGCGCGCCTCCAGTATCCGTCGTCGTGAGCGGCGGCGGCATCGCGCGCACCGCAGGCCTGGGCCAGGCGATCGCCGAGTACGCCGGATGCACGACGGCCCAGGCGCGAAACAGGCCGAACGGATGGCTGGTCGAAACGATGAAGCGCTCGAGCGCGACACGGCCGCGACGCTGCGCAGGCAGGACCAGCGTGGCGTCGCTCGAGCCCCGGGGCGGCAGGTCGGTCGTGACGTTGCCCGGCTCCGACCGGGCGAAGCCGATCTCGAGGGCAGGCCGGGCGACGTTCGACGAATGCTCGAGCAGCAGGTGGAACCGGACCTCGCCGCCCACGAAGCCCGGTATTGCCTCGAGCAGGCGCAATCGCACGCCGGCCAGCGTGCCGTGCGCGTGATGCATGGTCACGAGACCGAGACTCACGAGCAGGAACGTGAGGCCGAGCCCCAGGTTGTTGTTGTAGTTCATGCCGCCGAGCAGCATCGCGCAGAGCATTGCGCCGTACGCGACACCGAGCCGCGTCGGCAGGATGTAGATGCGCTGGCGACGCAGTTCGACAGGGTCCGTGTCAGCACCCTGCCGGCGCCGGACCCATGCGCCTGCGCGCCGTTCGATCCGCGCCTGCAGGTCCCGCAGCAGCCGGCGCATCGCGCTCAGGGAACGGCGACCGCTGCCAGCACGTGTTGACCGATCTCGCCGGCGTCGCGGAAACGGGCGTCGTCGCGTGCTGCGAGTCGGTGGCCGACGACGGCGGGCAGCACGGCTTGCACGTCTTCCGGCAGCACGCCTTCGTGACCGTGCATCAGCGCCCAGGCCTGCGCGGCTCGCAGCAGCGCGATCACTGCACGCGGCGAGAGACCGGCTTCGAACTCCGGGGCCTGACGCGTGTAGCGCGCCACTGCCTGCACGTAGTCGAGCAGCGCCTCGGACGCGTGCACCTGCGGCACGGCGCCCTGCAACCGCAACAGTTGCTGCGGCGTGATCGCGGTCGTGAGTTCGGCGAGCAGGTCGCGCCGGTCGCGACCGAGCAGCAATTGCCGCTCGAGCGACGCGGCCGGGTAACCGAGCGCGATGCGCATCAGGAAGCGATCGAGCTGCGACTCCGGCAACGGGTACGTGCCGACCTGGTACGAGGGGTTCTGCGTCGCGATGACGAAGAACGGTTCCGTGAGCGGGTAGGTCTGGCCGTCCGCCGTGACCTGGTGTTCCTCCATCGCCTCGAGCAGCGCACTCTGTGCCTTGGGCGTTGCCCGGTTCACTTCGTCCGCCAGCACCAGCTGGGCGAAGACGGGTCCGCGATGGAAGCGGAACTGGCCCGTATCCGCTTCGAACACCGACACGCCGATGATGTCCGCCGGCAGCAGGTCGCTCGTGAACTGGATCCGCTGGTACGAGAGTCCCAGCGAACGGGCAAGTGCGTGGGCCAGCGTGGTCTTGCCGACTCCCGGGATGTCCTCGATCAGCAGGTGTCCCCGTGCAAACAGGCAAGCCAGGCACAGGCGGACCTGCGTTTCCTTGCCGAGGATGATCTCGTTGAGGCTCGCGACGGCCGCATCGATCAGCGCATTCAGCGACGGCTCGGCGGTTGCGGCCGATTCGATGGCACTCGACACGTCAGCCTCCCACCGGCGTCGCAAGCGCCGCCAGCCGGCGCATCTGTTCGTCGAGCTGGTCGAGCTGGCGCTCGAACTCTGCGATGCGGTCCCGTTCCTGCATGACGACGCTCGCCGGCGCATTGGCGACGAAATTCGCATTGGCCAGCTTGGCGGCGCACTTGTCCCGCTCCTGCTGCGTCCTGGACCTGCGCTTCTCGAGGCGGGCCAGTTCCGCCGATACGTCGTCGACGAGGCGATCGAACGGCGCGAGGATGGTGCGCCCGGCACTGATCGCGATCGCGCAAGGCGGCAGGTCGGCTTCCGACTGCACGAGTTCGACCGACTCGAGGTTCGCGATCCTGCGGATCGTCGCAGCCAGCGCACCGATCGCAGCGGCATCGCCGGCCTTGTCGCTGCGCACGTACACCGGCGTCGCACGCGAATGCGGCACGTCGAGTTCGCCGCGGATCTGGCGGATGCCGAGCACGACGGCTTGCAGTGCCGCGATGTCGCGCTCGGCCTGCGCGTCGGGCGCGAACTCCGCGGTCGCCGGATAGGGCTGCAGCATGATCGTGCCGCCCGTGCGCCCCGCGAGGGGCCCGACTTTCTGCCAGATCTCCTCGGTGATGAACGGCATCAGCGGATGCAGCATGCGCAGCGTGCCTTCGAGGACCTCGAGCAGCGTGCGACGCGTGCCACGCCGTGCGGCGGGGTCGGCGTCCACGGCCTGCAACACTGGCTTCGAGAGCTCCAGGTACCAGTCGCAGAATTCGTACCAGACGAATTCGTACATCGCCTGCGAGGCGAGGTCGAAGCGATAGGCCGCCAGGTTTAAACGCACGCTGGCCACCGCGGCACCGAGGCGGCCGCGAATCCAGCGATCGGCGACGGAATACTCGCACGGGCCGGTCGTGCTGTCCGCCGCATGCTCCTCGGTGTTCATGCGCACGTAGCGCGCCGCGTTCCACAGCTTGTTGCAGAAATTGCGGTAGCCCTCGACCCGGCCGAGGTCGAAGCGGATGTCACGGCCCATGGTCGCAAGCGCGGCGAAGGTGAAGCGCAACGCATCGGTGCCGAAAGACGGAATACCCTGTGGAAACTGCTTGCGCGTCGCCTTCTCGATCGCGTTACGCATCTGCGGCTGCATCAGGCCGGTGGTGCGCTTGGCGACCAGCGCCTCGACGTCGATGCCGTCGATGAGGTCGAGCGGATCGATGATGTTGCCCTTCGACTTCGACATCTTGTTGCCGTGCTCGTCGCGGATGAGCCCGGTGATGTAGACCTCGCGGAAGGGCACGTCGTCCTGGAACCTGAGTCCCATCATGATCATCCGGGCGACCCAGAAGAAGATGATGTCGAAGCCCGTGACCAGCACGGACGTCGGGTAGAAGGCCGCGAGTTCCGGCGTCCGCTGCGGCCAGCCGAGCGTCGAAAACGGCCACAGCGCCGAACTGAACCAGGTGTCGAGCACGTCCTCGTCCTGGCGCAGCGCGACGGGCCTGCCGTGGTGCCGGGTTGCGGCGACCTGCGCGTCCGCTTCGCTGCGCGCGACGAAGATGTTGCCGTCGTCGTCGTACCACGCAGGAATGCGATGCCCCCACCAGAGCTGCCGGCTGATGCACCAGTCCTGGATGTTGCGCATCCACTGGAAGTAAGTCTTGGACCAGTTGTCCGGGACGAAGCGGATGCGTCCATCTGCAACGGCATCGATGGCCGGCGCCGCCAGCGGCGCGATGCGCACGTACCACTGGTCGGTGAGCCACGGCTCCAGCACCGCGCCGCTGCGGTCGCCGCGCGGCACGGGCAGCGTGTGCGGGTCGACTTTCTCGAGCAACCCGGCGGCTTCGAGGTCGGCGACCACGCGCTTGCGTGCCTCGAATCGGTCCAGGCCCCGGTATTGCGGCGGCACTTCGTCGTTGAGCGCCGCATCGGCCGTGAGGATGTTGATCATCGGCAGCGAGTGACGCTTGCCGATTTCGTAGTCGTTGAAGTCGTGCGCCGGCGTGATCTTGACGCAGCCGCTGCCGAACGCGGGATCGCAGTAGTCGTCGGCGATGATCGGCACGAGACGGCCGGTCAGCGGCAACCGGACTTGCTGGCCGACGAGCTGCTGGTAGCGCTCATCTGCCGGATTCACGGCGACGGCCGTGTCACCGAGCATCGTCTCCGGACGCGTCGTCGCGACGATCATGTGGCCGCTGCCGTCCGCAAGCGGATAACGCAAGTGCCACAGGCTGCCGGCTTCGGGCTCCGAGATCACTTCGAGGTCGGACAGTGCCGTGTGCAGCACCGGGTCCCAGTTCACGAGACGCTTGCCGCGATAGATCAGCCCGTCCTCGTGCAGGCGCACGAAGACTTCGAGCACGGCGGCGGAGAGTCCTGCGTCCATCGTGAAGCGGTCGCGCGACCAGTCGACCGAATTGCCGAGCCGGCGCATCTGGCGCGTGATCGTGCCGCCCGATTCCTCTTTCCACTGCCACACGCGCTCGAGGAATTTCTCGCGGCCCAGATCGTGCCGTGTCCTGCCCTCGGCGGCCAGCTGGCGCTCGACGACCATTTGCGTCGCGATGCCCGCGTGGTCGGTGCCCGGTTGCCAGAGGGTGCGATCGCCGTCCATGCGGTGCAGCCGGGTCAGCACGTCCATCAGCGTGTGCTGGAAGGCATGCCCCATGTGCAGCGTGCCCGTGACGTTCGGCGGCGGGATGGCGATGCAGTAGGGTGGGCCCTCGCCGGCGGGCGCAAACCCGCCGGCCGCTTCCCAGGCAGCGTAGATGCGGGATTCGATGTCTCGGGGGGAGTAGCTCTTGTCCATCGACGGCCTCGTGCTCGAACCGTCGATTATAGCGGCAGTCCCGCGCCTGGCCGTCTCAGTTCGAGAGACCCGGCCCTCGGAAATGCTCGGCGATGACCCGCGAGATCAGCCGCGGCAACTCGGCCTTGAGGCGGTCCGAGACCTGCTCGAGCAGCAGGGCCTCCATTTCGCGCAGCGCGTTGTGGACCAGTTCGTCGGCATGTTCGTGGACCACAGCCGTCAGGTGCGCTTCGAGCTCGCCCAGGAACCGGCTGGTGTCGTTGATGAAGGCCGAGGCTGAACCGATGTTCGGCTCGACGATGTCCGTCAGGACTGGGATCTGGTCGATGGGCAGGTTGTCCATGGTGCAGCGGAGCCTCGCTCAGAGCGGATGCGCCTCGGGCACGCAGCCTGCGTCACGGTACGTTCGCCAGCGGAGGCGGCCCGCCTTCCTGGCGTCTTCGTCGCCGCCGACCACTTCGCAGATTCGAGCATAGGCGGAAAAGTCTGCGGGTGCATCGGGCGCGAGGTTGATCAGCACGTCGCGGTGAGTGGCAGGAAGGTTGGCGCTGCCCACCACGACCGGGGTCGCGGCAACCACGTCCGGCTCGGTCGGCCAGACGACGTGCGGCACGAAGCTGCGGTCGGAAAAGGTCCACAGCAATTCGTCGAACTCCGCGGTCTCCGCGGCACTGGCGGTGCGTACGGCCACCCGCAAGCCCTGATCGTACGCTTTCTCGGCGAGGCGGCACGCCGTGACGAGGCGAGCCCGGCGGTCTGGTTCGCCGAGCGGGTAGAAGTCGACCTTGATCGTGCCCACGGTTCGTGCAGGGCGGCGTCAGGCCCGGCCGAGCAGGAAATCCATCAGCAGGGGCAC
Source organism: uncultured Gammaproteobacteria bacterium (assembly GCA_963827615.1). GTDB lineage: Bacteria > Pseudomonadota > Gammaproteobacteria > Steroidobacterales > Steroidobacteraceae > RPQJ01. The sequence goes on from CAWHCA010000003.1 coordinate 16,130, forward strand.
CGGGCGACCGGTGCTGCCCTTGTGCGATCCTGTCAGGTACGCCGTGCCCGCAATGTCCAGGTGGGCCCAGTGCAGGCCTTCGGTGAACTTGGCGAGGAAGCACGCAGCGGTAATGGCGCCGCCGTCGCGACCGCAGGCATTGGCGAAATCCGCGAAATTGCTCTTCAGCTGCTCGTGGTATTCCTCGGCCATCGGCATGTGCCAGCAGCGGTCCTCCGCGCGCAGGCCGGCCGCGGTGAGCTCGCCCGCGAGTTCGTCATCGTTGCTCATGACGGCGCTCAGGTGCGCGCCGAGTGCGATCACGCAGGCGCCCGTGAGCGTCGCGATGTCGACGACCGCCGCCGGCTTGAACCGGCGCGCGTAGGTGAGCGCATCGCACAGGATCAGGCGGCCTTCGGCGTCGGTGTTGATCACCTCGATGGTCTGGCCCGACATGCTGCGGACGATGTCGCCCGGCTTCGTCGCGCGGCCGCTCGGCATGTTCTCGCAGGATGGAACGATGCCGACGACGTTGAGCTTGAGGCCCATTTCGGCCGCGGCCTTGATCGCGCCGAAGACGCTGGCAGCGCCCGTCATGTCGAACTTCATCTCGTCCATGCCCGGCGGCTGCTTCAGCGAGATGCCGCCGCTGTCGAACGTGACGCCCTTGCCGACGAGCGCGACGGGCGCCTGTCCCGCGCGACCGCCGTCGTAGCGCATGACGATCAGCTTGGCCGGCTCGTCGGTGCCGTTGGTGACGGACAGGAACGAACCCATCTTGAGCCGCTTCAGGTCGCGTTCCTCGAGTACCTGCGTCCGCACCGACTTGTACGACCGGGCGAGTTCCTTCGCCTGCTGCGCGAGGTGGCCCGGCGTGCAGACGTTGGCCGGGAGGTTGGCGAGATCGCGCGTCAGGGCGGAGCCCGCGGCAATCGCCTGGCCATGGTCCAGGCCACGTTGGGTGGCCGACTTCTGGCTGGCCTCGGAGATGGCGATGCCGAACGATTTCAACGCTGGATCCGCTGGCTTGCGCGCGCTGCGGATGGCGGGGACACGGTAGAGTGCAGCGCCCACCGCCTCGGCGGCGAGGCGGGCGTCGTAATAGGCGTCGGGCTCAGCGACCGATTCCGCGAGGTAACTTACGGCGTCACGGGCGCCCGTCCGGGCGATCGCGCCAAGCGCGGCCAGCAGCGCCTTGCGGTACTGCTTGCGGCCAAAGGCACCCTTCTTGCCGAGTCCGACCACCAGGATGCGTTCGCAGGCGGCGCCTTCCGTATCGATGAGGCGCAGTTCGCCAGTCTTGCCATGCACGTCGCCGCGCTTGATCAACCGGCTCAGGCGTCCTGCCAGGGCGGAGTCGAGCGCGGCCGCCGCGCCGGTCAGCCCGCCACCGCCTTCGTGCAGGCCGACGATGGCGCAATCGGTCTTCTGGCGTTGCGGGGCGGCGGTGGCGACGAATAGACGCATCGGTCAGTCCTTTATCCGTAAGGCGTCCAGCGCGGGTCGACTTTGTACCCGGTCGCCGGTTCGCCCGTTAAACTGAACGCGCGAGTTTACCGATTCCCGCCGAGGCCCGCGAACTTTGCTCAATCGCCTGGACCGCTACCTGCTGCGCGAAGTGACCGTGACCTTCGTCGCGGTCACCGGCGTGCTGCTGATCGTGCTGCTTTCCAACCAGTTTGCGCGGGTGCTCGGGCAGGCGGCAGCCAACGGGTTTCCCGCCAGCATCGTGCTGACGCTGATCGGCCTGACCACGCTGCAGCAGCTCACCGTGCTCGTGCCGATCGGCCTGTTCCTCGGCATCGTGCTGGCGCTCGGCCGCCTGTACCACGAGAGCGAAATGACGGCGATGACGGCCTGCGGCGTCGGGCCGTTGCGGATTTACCGGCCGATTGCGCTGCTGGCGGTGGTCGTGGCAGCCCTGCTCGCGGTGCTTTCCTACCGGATCGTGCCGGCTGCCTGGATCAAATCGAACGATCTTCGGGTCGAGGCGACGCGGGCTGCACAGTTCGGCGCGCTCACGCCGGGACGATTCCGCAGCTTCGCCGGCGGCGATGCCGTCTTCTATGCCGAGCGCGTCGAGAAGTCGGGTGAGCTGTACGGCGTGTTCGTGCAGCGCAGTGTCGGTGACAAGATCGAGGTTGCAATGGCCGAAAGGGCAGTGCAACGTGGGGCGGGCCAGCCCGAGCAGATGTTCATCCTGTTCGACGGGCGTCGCTACGAGGGCGTGCCCGGGATGCCGAACTGGCGCATCGTGGAATTCCGCGAGCACGGGATCCCGGTACGCCTGCCCGAGGCGAAGGCGGGCAAGGACAAGATCGAGGCGAAGAGCACGGCGACGCTGATGGCGTCGGACGAGCCGAAGGATCGCGCCGAACTGGCGTGGCGCACGGCGGTGCCCGTCATGGCGCTCGTGCTGATGGTGCTCGCGGTGCCGCTCGCCCGCCTGCGCCCGCGCCAGGGACGGTTCGCCCGGGTTGCCTACGCGGTGCTCGCGTACTTCATGTATTCGAACCTGCTGGCGGCGGTGCGGGTCTGGATCCAGAAGGATGCTGCGGGCGGACAACTGGGCCTCTGGTGGGTCCATCTCGTGCCGCTCGCGCTCGCCGCATGGCTGCTCTGGAGTGAAATCCATCCCGGCAAACCATGGCGCGTTCGCTGGCAGCGACGTCCAGCCAGCGCCGCCGCGGCTGGCTGAGGCCGATCGTCGTGATGGGAGTTCTCAGCCGTTACCTGATCCGCACCGTGCTCGGTTATACCGCGCTGGTCATGATCGTGCTGCTCGCGCTCGGCGCGCTGTTCATGTTCATCGGCCAGCAGGACGACATCGGCGTCGGCAACTACACGGCTACGCAGGCATTGCTGTTCGTCGCCCTGAACCTGCCGAGCTACCTGTTCCAGTTGCTGCCCGTGGCGGCATTGATCGGCTCGCTGCTCGGCCTCGGCAACCTGGCGCGAGGCAGTGAGCTCATCGTCATGCGTTCCGCGGGCGTGACGACGCTGCGTTTCTGCCTGTGGCTCGGCACGGCCGGCCTGATCCTGTCGTCGCTGATGTTCGTCATCGGTGAATACGTCGCTCCGCCGCTCGGGCAGTACGCGCGGCAGCTCAAGGTCTTTGCCAAGTTCGACGAGTTCGCCCTCGCAGGCAACCGCGCGACGTGGGTGCGTGACGGCGACACCATCATCAGCGTCGACCAGCAGTCTGCCAGCACGCGCTTCGGCGGCATCAAGGTGTTCCAGGTCGATCGCGATCGCCGGCTCGTGAGCGTCGGCCGCGCCGAGTCGGCGAGCGTCAAGGGCGGCAATGTCTGGCGGCTGGAGAAATACGTCGGCACGTCGTTCGAGCGGGATTCGCTCACGGCCGCCGTCGATCGAGCCGGCGAGCGCGACGTGCGCACGTCGTTGTCGTCGGAGTTCCTCGGTCTTGCGATCGCGGAACCCGACACGATGGGATTGCGTGACCTGCGGGACTACATCGCGCACCTGCAGCGCAACGCACTGCAGTCGGACCGGTTCGAGATGGCTTACTGGTCTCGCCTCGCGCGGTTCGTCGCCGTGCTGCTGGTGATCATGCTGGCGCTGCCGTTCTGCGTGGGGTCGTTGCGCAATTCGGGGCAGGGCGCGCGCACCGTGGTCGGCGTGCTGATCGGTGCTGGATTCGTGCTGCTGAGCCAGACGCTCGAGAGCAGCGGGGAGTTGTTCGGCCTGCCGCCCTGGGTGGTGGGCTGGCTGCCGACGGCGTTGCTCGGTGCGGTGACGGGGACGCTGCTCTGGCGTAACCGCTGAGTCGCAGGTTCGATTCCGCAGCTGCCGCTTCGATGCGGTGTGTTCGTGCGACTTTATCGGGCCGACGGATTTTTCTGGCAAGGCGCGGGTTGCAGGGCGCCCGTTCCGGGTCTTCTCCGGGCGAGCGGAAAGGCAGACACGCTCGCCCGGAGAAGACCCCGAACGAACGCCTGATCGACGGCGCCTGAGCGAATTTTCGGCGGACCGAAAATTCGCACGGCGCAGAGGCGTCGAAGCGGTGCCGGGAATCGATTTCGATGTGCCGATGGCACCGCCGATTATCCCAGGTGACAGCATCAACCACGGTGGGGCATCACCCCGGTCAGGCAACGATCGTGAAAGCTGGAATCGGGTCGCGCCGCAACCTTCAGGTTGTCTCGTCGGATGTCGCGTGTCTCGATGGGTGTGCGCAGGCCTCGAAGCGGAACGCCGTCTTTACTGCGTGAATCTACTTGCGCCGTGCGGGTCGTTCGGTCCGCCGAACGGCTCGCTCAGGCGCGGCGTGTCGAGCGTTTGATTCGGTTGATTGTCCGAATCGCGTGTCTGCCTTTCCGCGATTCGGACAATCAACCGAATCGAACGCCTGTCACTTCCCCGCCTTCCGCCCCTTCGGCAGCACCACCACCCGCGAATGCGAAAGGGAGTCATGCCAGGTCCGTCGCTCACGATCGAACAGCGCCCACACCCAGCCGAGACCCGCCGGCAGCCACGAAAGGACACTCGCGCCCAGCCGCACGGCCACGTCCCGCCACGTCAGCAGGAACCCGTCGTCGCGCTGCACGCGCAACCGCCAGGTTGCCATGCCCAGCGTCTGCCCTCGCTGGGTCCAGGGCAGGCCGAAGTAGACGACGATGGCGATCGCGAGCGCCGCCCAGTACGGCAATACGAGCAGCGGGAAGCGATCCCAGGTCACGGCCTCGCCACCCGTGAATGGCAGGAAGCCTGCAGTGACGATCATCAGCACGGCCAGCACCAGCAATCCGTCGTAGACCATAGCCGCAAGTCGTCGCAGCAATCCAGCCGGGGGCAGCTCCACCGCAGCAGGAGCAGGGTCGGGGGGATTCACGGAATCGTCGGCAGGGCTGTTCACGGCAGCGAGCGCGGCGGCAAATTCAGAACTTGTCGGATCGCAGCACGCTCACGTCCTGCATGAACAGGATCATCGCGTAGTGATCGTAGAATTTCTCGCGCACCCGCGCGGCGATACGGTCCGCGACAGCCGGGTCGCAGATGACCTCGACGCGGATGTTGCCTTCCTGCGCCCAGTCGGACTGGCGCAGCCCGCGGCTGCCCTTGCCACGGACATCGGTAATCGTGAAGCCGCGAACGCCGAGCGCTTCCAGCTCGGTGACCAGCGCGCGCTCGAGCGCGGATTCGGTGACGATCGTGACCATGCGTCGCGTGTAGTGCTGCACCGGGGTGGTCTCAGAAGGAGGCGACCAGGGTCGCCAGCCGTTGGTAGATCGGAATGCCGATAATGATGTTGAAGGGGAAGGTGACGGCGAGCGACGCCGTGAGCGAGAGCGCCGGATTGGCCTCGGGCACGGCCGTGCGCATCGCGGTCGGCGCGGCGATGTATGAAGCACTCGCCGCGAGCGTCGCGAGGACGAAGATGCCACCCGGCGAGAGGCCAATCGCGCGGCCGAGCAGGGCGCCGACGGAGGCGCCGAACAACGGCATCAACGTGCCAAACAACACCAGGAACGGGGCGTTGCGTTTCAGCGCGCCGAGTTGCGTTGCGGCGATCAACCCCATCTCGAGCAGGAACAGCGCAAGGATGCCCTTGAACAGGCCGAAGAACAGTGGCTGGATCGATGCCGTACCTTCGGGCCCGCTGATCCAGCCAATCGCGAGGCCGCCCAGCAGCAGGACGATGCTGCGGCCGAGCAGCAGTTCGCGCAGCAGCGGCTTCCAGGCGACGTCACCGCCGAAACCACGTGCCAGCACGATGCCTGCGAGAATTGCCGGCACCTCGAGTACCACGACCCACACCGGGGCGCGCGCTTCGTACGGAATTCCCTGCACCGCAAGGTGGCCGATGAGGACCGCAAACGTACCGACGCTCACCGAGCCATAATGCGCGCCGAGGGACGCCGCGTCGGCGCGGCCGAGCCGGCCGAGGAAGCGCGCGACGAGAAAGACGGGGATCGGCAGGCCGAAACCGAGGACCAGCAGGGCTGCGAGTTCGACGGGGGGAAAGCCTTCACCGGCACGCGCGAGTTCGACGCCGCCTTTCAGGCCGATCGCGAGCAGCAGCAGGGTGCTGACGAAATCGTAAATCGATGCAGGCAGGCGCAGTTCGGCTTTGGCCAGGCCCGCGAAGGCACCGAGCAGGAAGAACAGGATGACGGGATCCAGGGTCGGCATGAATATTCATTTGCGGGACGAAGGTCCGGTGCGCCCGGAGCGCAACGATAGGCGAAGATGCCATGCGCGTCACGGTGTTCAAGGGTGGAACCCGGCTCCTGCCCAGCGACGAACGAGGCGACGATGAGTTCGGTTCCAGTTCACGATTCGACGACTGCGACTGCGACTGCGACAGCGCTGGTCTGGGACTGGCCGCTGCGTGCGTTTCACTGGTCGCTGGTGGTTGCCGTCGCCGGTTCGTTCGCGACGCACTATGCAGGGATAGAGTGGTTCGACTGGCATCGCCGTTGCGGCTATGCCGTTGCAGTGCTGGTGGGATTCCGGCTCGCGTGGGGTTTCGTGGGTCCGCGGTACTCGCGGTTCTCGTCGTTCCTGCGCGGGCCAGGCGTGGTGATCGAACACTTGCGTGGCCGGCAACCGTACCCGACGGCGGGCCACAATCCCCTCGGTGCGGTCAGTGTGCTGGCGTTCGTGGGGTCGCTGGCGATGCAGGTGGGCACGGGACTGTACGCCAACGACGAGATCGCGAATGCCGGACCATTCTATGGCTGGGTTACGCAGGCAACCAGCAATCGCCTTACTGCGCTGCACGATCTCAATTCCAACGTCCTGCTGGCGTTGATCGTCGCGCATCTCGTCGCCATCGCGTGGTACGACGGGCGGCGACGGCTTGGCCTGGTGCGCGCGTTCTGGACGGGCCGCAAGGCAGGGGCGGAGGGCATTCGTTCCTCTCGCGGTGAACTCGCGATCGTTATCGTGGTGGCGTTGAGCGTCGCCCTGGCGCTCGCGATCCGTGCGGCGCCAGAGGCGTCGGTCAGCTTCTTCTAGGGCGCGGGTCGTTTCAGGGAACGATGCCGGCGCTGAAGAGTAGCTGGTCAGTCGTTCTTGTATTTGTCGTGACAAGCCTTGCACGTGTTCGCCGTGTCGAAGAACGCCGCCTTGCTTTTCGCAAAGTCGCCTGACTTCGCCACCGTCGCCAGGGTTGCACTGCGCTCGACGAGGTCTTTCATCTTCGCGTCGAAGTCCGCGCGGTTGGCCCACATTTCGGGCTTCAGCTCCGAGTGCGGCAGGCCCTTGGTTTCGGCCGGGAAGCCTTCACTGAGCATCGGTGCGATCAGGGCGACGCGTTCGGCGCGCTTCGCGAATTCGGCCGCGTCGTAAGGCGCCTTGCCCTGGGCCATTGCGCCCAGCGGGCCGAAGTTCCAGGCCATCACCTGGTACAGCGACTTGCGGTACTTGAGCGCCTGCTCGCCCTTCGATGGCGGGTCGTCGGCCTGCGCCGCGCCGGCGAACAGGCACGAGGTCGTGAGCAAGGCAACTGCAAACGAACGTGAAAACGTCATGGGTCGGGCGCTCCTTCAAGCGGCAGTCCTCGGGGGAACCGCGAAGGTACCGCAGCCCGCGTGACGGTGTCACGACGGCAATGCCGTCAATCAACCCGTGCGACGCGAAGTGGCGAGGATGTCGGCGCGATAGGCGCGCAGGATCTTCCAGATCTCGGTCTCGGACGGGCGATCGGCCATGCGGGCGATCAGGCCTGCGAGCGCAGGCCATTCGCGGCCCCACTCGAGCATGCGAACCGCATCGGCGATCACCTGCTGCGTCATGGCGTCCTTGGCCCTGGGTGTGGACGGCGACGCCGTGGCGGGTCCAGGACGAGCGGCGGGCTTCGGTGCCGGTGCCGACACCGGGGTTGTCCGTGGCCGTGCCGGCCGCTTGTGTGATCCGGTGACGGACTTGTGGGTGGCGTCGGTATGCGCTGCTTGCGCCGCGGCGGGCGCGGCAGTGGTGCGTGCTTGCTCGGGGGCGGCCTTGGTCCCGGCGCGAATTCGTGGCTGCTCCACCGTCGCAGACACGCTCGAATCCGGCGCTTTGCCGCTTGCCAGCGGAATGAAGCGTTCGATGTGCTCCGAGCCGAGCAGGCTCGTCAGGAACGACATCAACTCGAGCGACTCGGCAAATTTCGCGTCGCCTGCGTCACGGCGTTCGTTGAGGTGCCGTTTCAGGTCCAGCAGGCGGGTGCGGGCGAGATTGACGACCAGCGCATTCGGACGCTGGTGCTTCGGCCAGCTCTCGGCGCGTGCGTACGCGGCGTCGTCCAGTTTCAGGTAACGCAGGTGCAGGTCAACGCTCGCCAACCAGCGATCGAGCAACTCCTCCACGCGCTTGTCCGTCGTCGACATCGTGCCTGAACCCCGTCCTGTAGGCGGAGTCTAGCGTGCGGGCGGGGGTCTGCCGTGACCTCGTGCACCAGGCTGTGACCCGCCTCGCAGTTCGAGTCCGGGCGAGGCCTGGTCGGCAAAGGGTTGTCAAGTATCCGTATATGGGACATACTGTCCCATATATGGCATTACAGTCTCAGCGCTCCATCGTCACCGCCAGCCTGCGCTGGCTGCGGCCAATCGCGCGCTGGCTGTTGAAGTCCGGCGTCACCTGGAAGGAATTCGCCGAGCTGTCGCGCGGCGTCTTCGTCAGCGTCGCGGCCGAGGAATTCGGCCTGCGAGGGCGCCCCACCAACGTGTCGCGCATCGCGCTGCTCACGGGCATGACTCGGCGTGAGGTGCGCCGCTATCGCGAATCCGGGGTCGCGACACCAGTCGACGACGTGCGAGCGGAGGACGACCTCAATCACGCGAGCCGCGTGCTGGCGGGCTGGCACCTCGACGCCGAATTCATCGACGAGATCGGCAAGCCGCGTGCACTGGAGGCCAAGGGCGACGGCGCGACTTTCGAACAGCTCGTGCGCCGCTACGCGGGCGACATCCCGGTGACGGCACTGATCAAGGAACTCGTGCGTTCGAGCTCGATCGAGCGCACGACGGACGGCCGCTATCGAGCGCTCCGTCGCTTCTACATGCCGCGGGCGATGGACGGGCAGGCCGTCGAGCGCGCAGGCGCGGTGATCGCCGACCTTGCGACCACGGTCGAACACAACCTGACGCGTGATGCTGCCGAGCCGCCGCGTTTCGAAGGCCGCGCCCAGAACCGTCACGTCGATCCGCGCCAGCTGCCCGCCTTCCGCGCGTTCATGGAGCGCGAGGGCCAGGCATTCCTCGAGCGCTGCGACGAATGGCTGAGCGCGCATGAAGCACAACAAGTCGATGGGGCGCCGGTGGCGACCCTGCGGTTGGGCGTAGGGGTCTTTGCAATTCAGGAACGGATGGTCGGAGAAGAATCATGATGCAAGCTGACACGGCGCTGGGCCGCTGGATGACGTTCGGTGTCGCGTTCCTGGTGGCTGCCTGTGGCGGCGGAGGCGGCAGCAGCTCGGACGGCGTCACCGCGGGCATCGATCGCGGCGGCATCGTCACGGCCACGGGTTCCATCACCGGCTTCGGCAGCGTGCACGTCAATGGCGTGCACTACGTGACGACGGGCGCCACCATCACGCTCGACGACAACCCTGGCGCCGAATCGGACCTGCGCGTCGGCCAGGTCGTGCGAATCGAAGGTCGCATCGACCAGGATGGCGTCAACGGCACGGCAACGCGCGTCATCTTCGACGACGAAGTCGAAGGCCCGGTGCAGAGCATCGATCGCGTGAATTCGCGCCTGGTCGTGCTCGGACGCACGGTCCAGGTCCGCACGCAGACGTCGTTCGACGACAGCATCTCGCCGCGCAGCCTCGAAGGCGTCGCCGTCGGCGACCGCATCGAAGTCAGCGGGCTCGTGGCGACGACGGGCATCGTCGAAGCGACGCGCATCGAGCGGAAGACGGCGCAGTCGAGCGTCGAAGTGAAGGGCACCATCTCCGCGCTCGACACGAACGCACGCACCTTTGCGCTGAGCCAGCTGACGGTCTCGTATGCGAGTGCGCAGCTGAACGGCTTCGCCAGCGGGCAGCCGGCAAATGGCGACCGCGTCGAGGCCTTCGGCTCGGTCGACGGCAATGGCGTGCTGGTCGCGACCCGGGTCGAGCGAGAAAGCGGTGGCACCGCCGGCAACGCCGACGAACAGGCGGACTATGAAGGCCTGATCACGAGCTTCGTGTCGGCAACGGATTTCGCGGTGGCCGGGCAGCGCGTCACGACGACGGCGTCGACCGCCTATGAAGGCGGCACGGCGTCGAACCTGGCCCTCGACGTGCCAGTCGAGGTCGAGGGCCGCTTCAACGCGTCGGGCGTCATCGTCGCGACCAAGGTGCAGTTCCGCCGCGGCAGCGACACGGAATTCTCGGGTCGCGTCGACTCGGTGGATGCGGCAGGCAACAGCCTGGTGGTCTTCGGCGTCACGATCCGTGTGAACTCGCTCACGCGCTTCGAGGACCACAGTGGCGCCGACGTGCAGCGGTTCAGCCTCACCAGCATCGCCGTCGGCGACTACGTGGAAGTCGACGCCTACAACGACGGCAGCGGCCTGCTCGCGACGAAGCTCGAACGCGACGACGACCAGGGCGAGGTCCAGCTCGAGGGCGTCGCCCAGAACGTGGCCGCGCCGAATTTCACGGTCGGCGGCGTCGCCGTCACGACCGATGGCAATACCGAATTCAGGGATACCAATGGCGTGACCGTCAACGCCGCGGCGTTCTTCCAGGCGGCCCCGGGCCGCCAGGTCAAGGCGCGCGGCACGCTGGTGGGCAACGTCGTGCTGGCCACGAGGGCCGAACTCGAAGACTGACCGGAGTTCCGGGGTAAAGACGGGCCTGCAATGACGGGTCCGATACCGATCAGTACCGAGCTGTGCAGAGGTGTGAGATGAATCCAGTGCAGAACTTTTTAGGAATGACGGCAGTGGCCCTGCTGGTTGCCGGATGCGGTGGCGGGGGAGGCACGGCCGATGGCGGCGCGGCCTCGAACCCGCCGCCTGCGACCGGCTCGACCACGACCACGACGACGTTTGTCACCGGCGCGATCGCCGGCTTCGGCAGCGTCATCGTCAATGGCGTGCGTTACGACACGGACTCGGCGCAGGTCAGCATCGAGGACAAGCCGGCGACGGCGGGCGAGCTGAAGGTCGGTGAAGTCATTCACCTGACGGCAGAGGTCGATGCGCAGGGTGTCGCGCGCGCGAAGTCGATCCAGCAGGATCACCTGATCCAGGGCACCGTTCAGGCGCTGGACACGGTGGCGGGAACACTCACGATCGCCGGGCAGGTGGTCATCGTCGACAACGAGACCATGTTCGACGACTCGATCCCCACACGCTCGCTGGCCGGCATTGCGGTGGGCGACAGGATCGAGGTGCACGGCTTTGCGAGCGCCGGGGGCACGGCACGTGCGACTCGCATCGAGAAGGCAGGTGCGGGCGAGACCGAGGTCGAAGTGACCGGCGTGGTCAGCAACCTCGACACCGGCCTGAAGCGCTTCGACATCGGCACCCTCGTCGTCGACTACTCGGCGGCCACGCTCGAGGATTTCGGCTCGACGGGCCCTGCCGCCGGCAACCTTGTCGAGGTCAAGGGCACGTCGTTCCTGGCGGACGGCGCTTTGCGTGCCACGAAGGTGGAACGAGAGGGCCACAATTCTGACGGCCGCAGCGGCGACGACAGCGAAGTCGAGGGTCTCGTCACCCGGTTCGGTTCCGTGACGGACTTCGACGTCGCCGGCCAGAAGGTCATCACCAATTCCGCGACGATCTTCGTCAACGGCACTGCGACCGACCTGCAACTCAACGTGAAGGTGGAAGTCGAAGGCAGGTTCGACTCGTCCAATGCGCTGGTTGCGGCCAAGGTCGCGTTCAAGCGGCAGTCGACGGCTCGCCTTGCGGCCATGGTCGAAAGTGTCGACGCGGCCGGCGGCAGTTTCCGCGCGCTGGGCGTGACTGTCGTGGTGTCCTCCACCACGCGCAAGGAGGACCACGAGAGCGACGATCACTTCTTCAGCCTGGACGACCTCCGCGTCGGCGACTGGGTCGAAGTGGGCGGCTACGTCGATCCGGCCGGTACCGGCAAGCTGATCGCGACCCGGCTCGAGCGTGACGAACCGGAAGACGAAGTCGAACTGCGTGGCCCGGCGACCGACGTCGCAGCAACGAGCCTCAAGGTCCTGGGCGTCAGCGTCGAACTGCTGCCGGGCACCGAGTACGAGGACGAAGACACCCGAATCACCGCCAGCGAGTTCCTTGCGCGCGCGGTCGGCCAGACGGTCGAAGTCGATGGCAGCTGGAACGGCACGTCGCTGCTCGCCGACAAGGCGGAGATCGAGCGTGAGGGCGGCGGTGTCGTCACACCTCCGGTCACGCCGCCGGTCACACCCCCGGTGACACCTCCGGTCACGCCGCCGGTGGGCGGCAACCAGCCGCCGGTTGCCAATGCGGGCACTCCGCGCAGCGTTACGACGGGCGCCACGGTCGCGCTCAATGGCACTGCCAGCACCGATCCGGAAGGCGCGGCACTCACTTATGCGTGGGTGCTGCAGGTTCCGGGCGGCAGCAAGGCGAGCCTGTCGAGCGCCACGAGCAGCCAGCCGAGTTTCGTAGCCGACGTCGCCGGGTCGTATACCGCGACGTTGACCGTGAGCGACGGTGCACTCACGTCGTCGGCCAGCGTTGCGATCACGGCGCAGGCGCCGACGCCGCCACCGCCGCCGTCACTCGACGGTGCGGCGCTCTATACGGCGAAGTGCCAGAGCTGCCACGGTGCGATCAAGCCGATCTTCAGCCGCAACGCGCGTGACGCAGCGAGGATCCAGACTGCGATCGACAACAACAAGGGCGGCATGGGCTTCCTCTCGTCGCTGACCGCGGCCGAGGTGCAGGCCATTGCCGCGGCCGTCACGGCAGCGAATCCGTAACAGGATCGACTAACAGAACCCCGGACCTCCCGGTCCACCCCTTGGGCGGGACGGCGCAAGCCTCCCGCCCTATTTTTTTGTCTCGAAGCGCAGGTGACGCGTCGCGAGGTGACCGAGGGGGTTGACCGCGACGCCTGCGACGTCCGGCTTGGCGAGCAGCTTCGAGACGCGATGAAACACCGGGATGACCGGCGAGTCCGCGAGCAGCCACTGTTCGGCAAGGACCATGGATGACGCACGCTGCGCTGCGTCCCGCGCAAGCCGCGATTCGGCCAGCAGCGCGTCGTAGCGGGCGCTCTTGTATCCCGGAACGTTCTGCGCGTGGCCGGACTCGAACAGTGCGAGAAACGCCTCGGCGTCGATGAAGTCGGCGGACCAGCCGAACCGTAGCAAATCGCAATCACCCGGATCCTCGCGCAGCGCGAGGTACGCCTTCCACTCGATCTCGACCAGCTCGACTTCGACACCGAGCGTGCGACGCCATTGATCGACAAGTGCGACCGCGGTTCGGTGGTGATTGGCACTCGCGTCCGAGCACAGTCGCAACCGATCAGGCGCGGCACCGCGTCCGCGTGCTTCGCGCCACAGCCTTCGCGCCTCGTCGATACGCTCAACCGCGGGAAGCGGAGTCCACGTGAACTGCGCCGGCGTGTAACCGGGTACGCCTGCGGGAACCCAACCGTAGGCGGGTTGCTCTCCCGCGCCGGTCACTTGCCGGGTGATCTGCCCGCGATCGACTGCCATGGATAGCGCCACGCGCGCATCCCGGTCACGCATGCGCGCAAGATTGAACGCGTAGCCATACGTGCTCAGGTACGGCGCAATGTGCAGTTCATCGGCAAGGTTCTGCTGCAACCAGCTGACCTGCGTGTTCGGCACTTCGCTCGTAACGTCGAGCGCGCCCGAGCGGTAGAGGTTCAGCTCGGTGTTGAGGTCCTCGAGTGTCAGGTAGGTCACGCGCTCGACCGCCACCGCCTCCGCGGCGTGATAGTGGGGGTTGCGCTCGAGTTCGATCTTCTCGCCTGGACGACGCAGGAGTAGCCGGTAAGGGCCGTTGCCGATGAAGGATGCCTCAGCGCTGGCCGCGAATCGTTGCGGCGCGGCGACCGGCAGCGCCAGCACGGCAGGAAGGTAGGGCACAGCGCGCGCCATCTCGAGCACGACGGTCCGGGAATCCGTCGCGTGGACGGAAGTGACGTCTTGCAGCAACGCGGAATAGGGTGCCTGCGAGTCCTTAACTCTTGCTGCATCCAGGCCAGCGACAAACTGCGCGGCGTTCAGCGGGGTGCCGTCGGACCAGCGCAGATTCTCACGCAACGTGAAGGTCCAGGTGCGGCCGTCGTCCGACACGCTCCATGTCTCCGCCGCTCCGGGGACGATGCGGCCGTCGGCAGCCTCCGTCGTCAGTCCTTCGAACAGTTCCTGTGACAGCGCCAGTGCCGGGTTGTCCTCGGCGAGGCGTGGGTCGAGAGTGGCGGGTTCGCCGCCCAAGGCGCGGGTGAGGGTACGGTGCGGGTCCGCAGTCACAGGCAGGTTTGCGTCCTGTGGGGATGGATGCCGATCCGATCCGCAAGCGGCGATCGCCAGCGTTACCAGTGCTACGACGCAGCGCAATAAGGCTGTCAACGTGTTTCCCGTCTGCATGGATGCGAAGTCCGAGGCATATGGTCGTCGCAAATCAGGCGTATGACAAAAAGTGTGTCGGGTAAGGTCCGAACTGCGTTTTGACAGAACCCGGCAGGCTGGGTGACTATCCCCGCCGCTGTGCGTTTGGAGCGCGACGAATGGATTCCGAGTTCAAGTACCGCGCTTTCATAAGTTACAGTCACAGCGACGAGTCCTGGGCCAAGTGGCTGCACAAGTCGCTCGAGACGTACTCGGTGCCGAAGCGCCTCGTCGGCAGACAGACCGAGTTTGGCCCCGTGCCTGCACGATTCGCGCCGGTGTTTCGTGACCGGGACGAACTTGCGACGGCGACCAACCTGGGCGAGACCCTGACGCGAGCACTGGAGCAGTCTGCGTTCCAGGTGGTGATCTGTTCGCCGGCCGCCGCGAAGTCACGTTGGGTGAACGAGGAAATCCTCGCATTCAAGCGCCTGGGCCGCGAGCACCGGATTTTTTGTCTGATCGTAGGCGGTGAGCCGGGCGCGTCCCTTGTGGAAGCCACCACGGAGCAGGAGTGTTTCCCGAACGCGCTCATCTATACGATGGGTGCGGACGGACAACTCACCTCGACGCGCGGCGAGCCGATCGCCGCCGACGCCCGGCCACAGAAGGACAGTAAGCAGGACGTCCGGCTGAAGCTGGTCGCCGGGATGCTCGGCGTCGGTCTCGACGAGTTGAAGCAGCGCGAGGCCCACCGGCGGCAGCGGCGCATGATGGCGCTGGTCACTGCGTCCGTCGTCGGTATGGCGATCACCTCGGGCCTTGCCGCCGCCGCCTGGATCGCCCGCAACCAGGCCGAGCGCGAGCGCGTCCGCGCGGAGACCGAAGCCGAAACCGCCCGGCAGACCACGAACTTTCTCGTCGGCCTGTTCGCCGTCTCCGACCCGAACGAGGCTCGCGGCAACTCCATCACCGCGCGCGAGATCCTCGACAAGGGCTCGCAGCGCATCAAGTCGGAATTGGTCACGCAGCCGGCGATCCAAGCCACGCTGATGGAGACCATGGGGACGGTGTACACGAGCCTGGCGCTTTACCCTCCGGCTGCGTCGCTGCTCGACAGCGCACTGCAGAAGCGTCTCGAACTCTATGGCGCGGACAGCCTCGAGGTGGCGCAATCGGCGGAGAAGCTCGGCGGGGTGCTGACGCTGACCGCGGAGTACGACAAAGCGGAGTTGATGTACCGCAAGGCGCTGGGCTTGCGACAGCAACAGCTCGGACCCGAGCACGTCGACATCGCGCGCAGCCAGTACCTGCTTGCCGATCTTCTCTCTCGCAAGGGCGAGTACGATGCGGCCGAGCCGTTGTTTCGCGAGTCGCTGGCGATGCGGCGCAAGTTGCTCGGCGGCAACACCGTCGAGGTGGCCAAGAGCCTCGAAGGGCTGGCGATGAATCTCTATAACCAGGGCAAATACGACGAGGCCCTGCCCGCGATGCGACTTGCGGTTGAGTTGCAGAGGGGACTGCACCATGCGCCGCACACCGACCTGGCCGAGGCGCTGAGCAATCTCGGCCTGGTGCTGAGCGACATGGGTGAGTACGGCGAGTCTGAAAAGCTGTATCGGGAGTCGTTGCAGATGAAACGCGTCCTGCTGGGTGACACGCACCCGGAGATCGCGCTGGGCCTCAACAACATCGCATACGCTTTGACCGACCAGAAGAAATACGACGAGGCGGCGTCGATGTACCGTCAGGCCATAGCCATGCAGCACAAGCTGCTCGGCGACGACCACCCGGACATTGCGGCCGCGCTGAACAACCTGGCATTCGTGCTGCACGACAAGGGCGATGCCGAGGGTGCCCGCAGGATGATGCAGCAATCGCTCGACATGTACCGACGCACGGTCGGGTCCGAGCATCCGTCGATTGCCCGCGGCATGGGCAACCAGGCGATGTGGCTGATGCAGGCGGGTGATTACAAGTCGGCCGAACCTCTGTTGCGCGAGGCGCTGCAGATGCGCAGAAAGCTGCTCGGCAATGAGCACACGGACGTCGCCGGCACGCTGACGCTGCTCGCCAGTCTGCTGGTCGAGACCGGGCGGTTCGAGGAGGCGCGGGCGGCCGCCGCGGAAGCCCGGGCGATTTGCCTGCCCGCCCTGGGGGCGGCCCACTGGCGGACGGCGGCCGCCACCAGCACCGAAGGCGCGGCGTTGGTCGGTTTGGGGCAAACCGCGCAGGGTGCCAAGTTGTTGATCGAGGGGTTGGCCGCGCTGCGCGCCGACACGGGGGCATTGCCCTTTTTCCTGGACAAC
The DNA here is from genome assembly GCA_963827615.1 of uncultured Gammaproteobacteria bacterium. Classification (GTDB taxonomy): domain Bacteria; phylum Pseudomonadota; class Gammaproteobacteria; order Steroidobacterales; family Steroidobacteraceae; genus RPQJ01. The sequence goes on from CAWHCA010000003.1 coordinate 32,907, forward strand.
GCGACCCGCTGGGCTGAGGAATACAGCCGCAAGCGGACCGGCGCGCAGGATGCGGTCAAGCAAACTGCCATGTTGCTAGGCAACAAGGACCGCTGAGAAACCGTTTTGGGCCAGGCCTTTCGTCACAATCCGATCGCGACGCTCTGCCCTCCCGGTTGACATAATCGTCCGGCCTCGGCCGCGGCAGTGCAAGCGACTGAATTGTGATACGTTTCACACATTCAAGACGCTTGCGCTCGGTCTGGCCTTGAAGCGCCGCCTGCAAGTCGAGCCGGCCGAGCAATTCGACTCGCTTTAAGAATAAGAAAGACACCGCAAGGGTCCCTGGCCTTGCGCGCACGCAGGAGTGAACAAGGTGGGTAAGGGAATCAGTCTGTTTGCCGGTCTGACCGCATTGTTTGCCATGGGTTCGGCGGGAGCGGCTTGTCCCGGCACGCCGACGCAGGCAGATACCAATCCGGAAACCGGGCACTATTTTGAGGTCTACGCGGCCACGGGCATCACCTGGGACGATGCCAAGGCGTGCGCCGATGCCAGCACCAGCAACGACATTCCCGGGCACCTTGCGACCATTACGTCGTCCAGCGAGGACGAATGGGTCGATAGTTTGAGAAACAGCTCAGGGCTCGGCCAGGTCTGGGTTGGCGGTTACCAGGTGCCGGGCTCGACGGAGCCGGGTGGCGGGTGGCGTTGGGAAAACAACGAGGGCCCCTTTTCAGGCGTGAACAACGACCCCGGTCTGCCTGGATACACGAACTGGGCCGCTGCCGAGCCGAACAATGACGGGGGCGTCGAGAGCCACCTGACGCTTGGTCGGTACGGCCTGGGCGGCGGCTGGAACGACGAAGGCAGTGCTCTCGGTTCAATCGGCGGCTTCATCGTCGAGTACGATGTGCCGCGCACCGCCGAGTGCACTGTCGGTGTCGATTGCCAGACTATCAACGGCCAGACGCTGCAGTTTCCGCCGGGATCGTTCCAGGCCGGCGACAAGGTCAAGTTCACGGCCTATGAGTTCACGGATCCGCGCGTCGTCGCCGGCAAGTGCACGACACGTGGGCCACTGACATTGTTCACGGATCCCGCCTTCGGATCCAATGCGCAGCTGAAGATTCCGCCGTACCTGTGCGGTTCGCCCAGGTTTGTCGTCGTCAAGGTGGACTCGAGCGATCTCGACATACTGAAGGGGACCGTGCTGGTCGAGAACCAGACCACTGAGGTGGTCCTGCCGACCAACCTGTACAAGTGCTTTGACCCGATCATTGGCAGCGCGCTAGAGGGTGTGGATTCGCGGTGGAAAAAGGATCCGCAGTACCAGGACGTGGTCGTGTGGCAGTCCACCAACCCGCTCGACATGCTCGAAAATATGACCACGACTCCGCTCGACTTCGTTGGCGCTGCGACCGAAGCCACGAATGGATGTGGCAGTACCGTGGCGAAGGTCCGCGGCGCGTCCTATTTCATCGTCGGCATGCACATCGATTTCGGCCCGGGCTACGAGTTGTCGTCCAACTCGCTGGCGAACTACGGCAAATTCGTGAGCCTGACCCGGTACAAGCTGACGCTACTGCGCAAGTCTATTGTGGCGGCGAGGTCGGCGGGATCACTCAGACCGGCCGTCTCCACGGCGATGGACGCATTGATCGCGCTCGCGATCTACCGGCTCGACCGGGGCAATCCCGCGGGCGCGTTGGTCCAGGTCAGGCAGTTCCTCTGGCTCGCCAACGCGGCGACATACACGCCAATAGCTGGCGCCAACTACAACGGTGATCATGTCATGCGCGGCGAGAACATTGCGTTCATGCTGCGGGTCAAGGTCATACCCTACCCGGTCGCGCCTTGAATGAGCCACGGACCGGGCATGCGGCTCGCCGCAGTCCACGGTCCCTGGCCTTGCACGCACGAAGGAGTGGAGAATGAATATGGACAAGGGAATCGGTCTATTTGTCGGCTTGGCAGCGGTGTTTGCCATGGGGTCCGCGCAGGCCGCGTGCCCCGGAACTCAGGTGCTGGTGTATTCGGACATCAATGACGCCACCGGCCACGTTTTCGAGGTTTACAGGGCGAACGGGATTTCCTGGGCCGACGCGGCGGACTGCGCCGACAACATCACCACCACCGGCGCCACGGGGCACCTCGCAACCATCACGTCATCCAGCGAGAACCAGTGGGTCATCGACTCCCTGTTGATCCCTTCGCTGACCACGTCGGTAGAAGTTCCCTCGCCGCTGACGCAAAGCCAGGTCTGGGTGGGCGGTGTGCAAGACGCGTCGGCGACGGGAATCGGCGATGGCTGGCGTTGGGTGAATAGCGAAGGGCCGTTTTCCGGCACGAACAACAATCCCGCGATGCCGGGCTTCACCAATTGGGCCGGCAGCGAGCCGAACGATGGTGACGGTTTCGAGAACGGGCAAGAGAATCATTTGACGGTCGGCCGGTACCCCGGGAATTACTATGTCTGGAACGACGAAGGTGCCGCTCCGGGCTCGATTGGTGGATTCATCGTCGAATACGACGTGCCGCGTACGGCCCAGTGTACCGTCGGTGTTAATTGCGAAACCATCGACGGTCAGACGCTGGTTTTTCCGACTGGATCGTACACGACCGGCGACACGATCAAGTTCACGGCCTATGAATTCAACGATCCGCGCGTCGTCGCCGGCAAGTGCACGACGCGGGCGCCGCTGACGTTGTTCATGGATACTGCCGCTTTCGGGTCCAATGCGCAGCTGAGAATCCCACCGTACCTTTGCGGTTCCCCCAAGTTTGTCGTCGTCGCGGTGGACTCAAGTCAGCTCGACATCCTCAAGGGCACCGTGTTCGTCGAAAACCAGACGACCGAGAAGGTGCTGCCCAGTAACCTTTACAAGTGTTTTGACCCGATCCTCGGCAGCCTGCTGACGGGGGATTCGCGTTACTCCCCGGATCCGCAGTACCAGGACGTGGTCGTGTGGCAATCCACGAATCCCACAGGCATGCTCGAAAACGCGACCACGGCGCCGCCCGACTTCGTTGGCGCAGCGACTGAAGCCACGAACGGTTGCGGCAGCACCGTCGCGAAGGTCCGGGGTGCTTCCTACTTCGTGGTCGGCATGCACATCGACTTCGGTACAGGTTTCGAATATGCGACAAACCCGTTGCAGAACTATCAGCAGTTCGTCGCGTTGACCCAGTACAAGCTCTCGCTGCTACAGAAGTCCGTGGCCAATGCGCGATCGGTCGGCTCGGTGAAGAATCCGGACGGGCAGGCCATGGCCTCGCAGGTGAAGAACGCGATCAGCAAGCTCAACGCGGGTGATCCCGCCGGCGCGCTAACGTCGATCAACCAGTTCATCAACAAGGTGAATTCGTCCACGTACTACTTTCCCACGAGCGTGACGTTCAACTACAACGGCGATCACCTGATGCGCGGCGAGAACATCAGGTTCATGCTGCGGGTCAAGGTGATCCCCTACAAGCCAGTGCCTTAAGTAGGCGCCAGACAAAGCCCGTGACTCGCGGCACGGGCTTTGTCTATCTGAAGGTCCGGTGTGCTGGGGCGGCTAGCCCCGGCGTACCGGCGCAGACGTGATCGGCGGCCGGCTCGACAAGCGACTGTACGGCGCCATGTTCCTGATGGCCACGAGCGCCATCGGCCCCGGCTTCATCACCCAGACGACTCAGTTCACCGCCCAACTCGGCGCGGCCTTCGCTTTTGCGATCCTGGTCTCGATCCTCATCGACGTCGCGCTGCAGTTGAACGTGTGGCGCGTGATCGGCGTGTCGGGATTGCGGGCGCAGGAACTCGGGAATAGCGTAGCGCCGGGCGTCGGGCATGTGTTCACGGTCTTCGTGGTGCTCGGTGGTTTCGTCTTCAACGTCGGCAATATCGCGGGCGCCGGGCTTGGTCTCGAGGCGCTGCTGGGACTCGAGCCGAAGTGGGGCGGGGCGGCTTCGGCTTTGCTGGCGATCGCGGTCTTTTTGTCGCGCCGGGCCGGAGTCACGATGGACCGGATCGTCGTCGTGCTCGGCTTCGTCATGATCGCGCTGACAGCGTACGTGGCCTTCGTCTCCCAGCCTCCGCTCGGCGCCGCGCTGCGTAACGCGGTGCTGCCCGAGCGAGTCGACTTCCTCGCGATCACGACGCTGGTCGGTGGCACGGTGGGCGGCTACATCACTTATGCCGGCGCGCATCGGCTGCTCGACGCCGGTGTGCACGGTCCTGACCGTGTGGCGGAGATTTCCCGGGCCTCAGTTATCGGCGTGCTGGTGACCGGCCTGATGCGTGTCCTGCTGTTTCTCGCCGTGCTCGGCGTGGTCGCGGCAGGCGTGCGGCTGGATCCGTCCAACCCAGCCGCCTCTGCCTTCGAGGCGGCCGCCGGCGGAGTGGGCAGGCGCGTGTTCGGCCTGATCCTGTGGGCTGCCGCAATCACCTCGGTCATCGGTGCTTCGTACACGTCGGTGTCGTTCCTTGTCGGCGCGTCGGCGCGGCTTGCGCGACGCCGGAGCATTCTCGTAGTGGCTTTCGTCGGCCTGTCGGCAACCGTGTACCTGATGGCGGGTGCGGCGCCTGTGCCACTGCTGGTGTTCGCGGGTGCCTTCAATGGCCTGATCCTGCCGATCGGCATCGCCGTCCTGCTGTGGGTGGCGATCCGCCGGCCCTATCTAATGGGCGGTTACGCCTATCCCCGTCACCTTGCTGCGTTGGGTTTCGTGGCATGGCTGGTCACGATCTACCTTGGCTGGGAATCGCTCGACAGGCTGGCGACGCTGTTCATTTAACGGATACGGTGGGCGGCCCGCCTGCCGCCCGCCGCCGATCGCAGCAATCGACGCGCCCGGTGCGGTGGATGGGTATCATCCCCGCGCATGGCGACCGCACCCGAGCACGCAGCGCCCGCTGAGACTCCCTTCACCGCCGGTCCGGACCGCCGGACGGGCGCGCGCAGCTACGCCGTTCCTTTCATCGTGGCCGTCACGGGCCATCGCGACCTCGTCCCCGACGAGATTCCGATCATCCGGTCCCGCGTGCGCGACTGCCTGTTCAGCCTGCGCTACGAGTACCCCAGCCGCATCATCGTCGTGATGTCCTCGCTGGCCGACGGCGCGGACCGCCTCGTGGCGGAAGAGGCGTTGCAGCTCGGCATGCCGCTCAGCGTCGTCTTGCCGATGCCGCGGGTGATGTACGAGGAAGACTTCACGCCGGAGTCCCTCGAGCAGTTCGCGGAACTCTGCGACAAGGCCGCAGAGATCTTTGAACTGCCCCTGCTGCCGGGTGCGACGCCACGGTCCATCGCGGAAAGTGGGCCGAACCGCACCCGCCAGTATGCCCAGCTCGGCGTGTTCCTGAGCGCGCACTGCCACGTGCTGCTCGCGCTCTGGGATGGCAAAGGCAGTGACCTTCTTGGCGGCACGGCGGCCACGATCCAGTTCCATCACCACGACGTGATGCCCGGCTACACGCCGCGCGTGACCTCGAGCAAGCTCAACCTGACCGAAGACGAGAGCGACCTCGTTTATCACATCGTCTGTTCGCGGGACCGGCCGGACGGCGAGCCTGCGCCCGGGTTGAAGCCCTTGGAGACGTCATGGTTCACGACGGACGAGGAGAATCCGCGGACGGCCGAGATTTCCGCGCGGCACCGCAAGGTGTTCGAGTACACCAACGAGTTCAGCCGCGAAGCGCAGAACAACGCGGCCGCGATCGACAAGGAACGCTACTCGCTGTTGACCGGCGAGCAGGCAGCGACGTTGCCGGCCGGTCTCTGGGACATCAACCAGGCGTTCTGCGCGGCCGACTGGCTGGCCATCCACTACCAGAAGAAGGTCGTGAAGACGCTGCAGGGGGGCCACGTGGCAGCCTTCCTGACCGCCGTGGGCTACCTGACGTACACCGACCTGCTATCCACGCCGTTGATGATCGGCGGCATCATCTCGTTGATGCTTTTCGCCGTCGTGAACAACGCACTCGCGGTGCGCGGCAGCTGGCAACGCAAGTACCTCGACTATCGCACGCTGGCGGAAGGCCTGCGGGTCCAGTTCTACTGGGCTGCGGCCGGCGTCACCAGCGGCAGCGTTTCGAAGTACGCGCACGACAACTTCCTGCAGATGCAAGACACCGAGCTTGGCTGGATCCGCAACGTCATGCGCGTCGCCGGCATGGAGTGCGACGTGGCGCCAAACCTCGATCCGCATGGCGTGCAGTTCGCGGTGCAGGAGTGGATCGGCGACGACAAGTCCGGCCAGCTCGGTTATTACCGCAAGAAGTCCGCCCAGCGCATCGTCGAGCACGACTCCACGTTGCGCATCGGGCGGCTCGGGATCTGGACCACGATCATCGCGCTCACGACATTGCTGTTCGTTGGTTCGGCGCTATCGGACGAAGTGCGGACCCCGGTCGTCTACCTGATGGGTATCGTCATGCTGATGGTGGGCGTGCGGCAGGCGTACGCAAAGACCACGGCCGAGGCCGAACTGATCAAGCAGTACGAGTTCATGCATCGCATCTTCCGCAACGCGCGCAAGCGTATCGACGATGCCGACAACGACGGTGACAAGCGGCGTATCCTGAAGATCCTCGGGGATGCCGCGCTGGAAGAACACGCGCAGTGGATCCTGATCCACCGCGAGCGGTCGATCGACGAGAAGGAGGGGATCAAGCTCGGCGGCTGATCAGTTCTTCTTCGGTGGCACCTTCGAATACTCGCCGCGCCCCTCGAGCACGGGATCCGTCGACAGGTTCCAGCCCAGGTTGCGCGCTTCGTTCGGGTCGACGGGTTCGCTCGAGATCCAGACGACGAGGCGCATGCCGTCGGTGATGTAGGGGTCGCCCGTGAGGTTGTAGCGCGGTTTTTCATGCGTGGCTTCGCCGACGCCGCGCACGAAGGCGAACCGGCTGACGGCGTCGTGGTGCAGCAGGCTGTGCAGCAGGTATTCGCGCGACTCGTCGATGACCGGGTCGATCACGTGCGTCGTCAGCGTGGGCGACTTCGTGGTCCCCTTGACGCCGATGTCGCGGCTGACCTGGCCGAACCAGACCGGACGGCCCTCGCTGCGGAAAGGGGCCAGCCACAGGCGCATGTGGTTGCGCTGGGCAATGGTCGCCCTGCCGCGCTGCAACGCGACGTCCTGCTTGCGGCCGAAGGCGTGCAGCGAGCTGACTGGAGCGGTCAGGAACGACTTTTCCGCAATTGCCGCGCCCACCATGCGCCGCACGCTGTCTGCGGTGATCGCCTCGGTGAAACTCCAGCCACTCGCGGCAAGTGCAGAGATGACTTCTTCGCCTGCGCCGACGATGACGACGTTGAGTGGATCGCCTTCGCCGTCACCGGCCGTGCTCGTCGTGCAGCACGGCAACTCCCGCAGTCGTGCGCGAAGCTCATCGGGCGCGAGATCCGGAAATTCGTTCACCTTCTCGTAGAGCGCCTTGAGCGACGATCGCTCGTAGTCGAAGCCCTCCGTGGGCAGCATCACGGCGAACCGCATGCGGATGCCTCGCTGGTTGCCCGTCATGCGGATGTCGACGAAGCGGCCTCCACGCATGTGCGACGCATAGACGTAGCCTTCATTCGTGGACCTGGCCGCGGAGAAAAAGGGCAGGGCATGCTGGCGGAACCGGTCCGCGTGGGCGGCACGCTGGTCCTTCGGCACCTTCTTCAGCGTGACCAGCGCAACCTCGTCGGCCGAGTAGTAGTCGGGATCGATCGAGACCGGCAGCAACCAGTAATCGTGGTCACTGGTGTTTTCGATGCGCAGCCAGATCGGCTGGATGCCGGCTGCGGCCAGCGGCACGCCGAAGAATTTCGCTGCCTGTTCCTCGGTCGGGATCGCAAGATGGACGGTGACGCCGTCCTGCTGCAGTGTCCGCAGGCGTCCGAGATGCAAGGGCAGGCCGGCGGTCTCGGCGTCGATCGCCGCGGCCGACTGGACGCCTAGGGGAGTCTGCGCCTCGGCGCTCGCTGCCGCGGCCGGAACCTCCGCAGCGGCGCCAGCCAGCGTCAGGCATCAGTGCGACAGCAGCTATCGCGAGCACGCTCGCGGTGGCGCTCGACGCGCGCCGTGGCCAGGACCAGCATGTCATGCGTTTGAATCCCCAGGGCGCTGGCGATCCTTGGGGCAGGGATACCGGCCCGTGCCTGTCGCTCGCGCATGAGTTGGACTGTAACTTATATTCCGGGGATCGCGGTCCGGACCGATCATCGACAATGCGTATTCCATGCAGGTTACTGCTCGCAGCGGCCACGGCGCTGATGACAGGCTGCGCGTCATCCCCGCCAGCCGATGCGCCGGCAGGAACCAGCGCACCCAGGGCATTCGTCGAGGAAGCCAGTGCCACGTCGGTGCTGGGGCCGGATAGCGTATTCGTCGGCAGTCCGTACGAGGAAGTCGGTGCGTCGGGGCTCTTTCCGCCGCGCGGCCCCGCCGACTGCAGTCTCGCGGTGCTCGCCAATGGCGAGGATTCCCTCGCCGTGCGCCTGGACGTGCTGAAGGCGGCGCAGAAATCGATCCGCATCCAGGCGCTCGTGTTCAAGGGCGACGAATCCGGTCTGCGCGTCGCGGAGATCCTGAAGCAGAAGAAGGCCGCGGGTCTCGACGTACGAATCATCGTCGACGCATTCTCGAATCCGTGGTTGCAGACCCAGTGGATGTATTTCGACCTGAAGCAGCACGGCATCGAGGTCGAAGGGTACGAGGCCATGGCGTTGCAGTGGCTCAACGAGGTGCCCGTGCCGCACCTCACGCCGCACTACGACCCGCAGCAGCCGGACAAGCGGTTCCACGAGAAGATGTGGATCGTCGACGGGGAAACGGATGCCGCCGTGGCGGTGACCGGCGGCCTCAACATCGGCAACGAGTATTTTCGCGCCAACCCGGCCGATCCCGACGCCACCTGGCGCGACCAGGACGTGGTCGTGCGCGGCGCGATCGTGCGCGACCTGGTCACCGCATTCGACCGCAATTTCGATTACTTCGTCGGCGTCAAGAAGAGCCGCGGCATCTTCAATACCAACCTGTACTGGGACGCGACTCGCCACTTGCTCGACAAGACCGGCAAGGTGCCGGTGAAGTTCACGACGAATCCCGACGTGGCGGCGCACGTGGCCGGGATCGAGGCGCGCCGGCCGGCGCTCGCGTATTCGGGCGCGACTTGCCGGTTTTTCCAGAGCCGCCCCCGATTCAGGGAAACCTACATTCAGCAGGCCTACGTCAAGCTGATCGAGCGCGCGAGGTCCGAGGTACTGATCGCGAACGCGTACTTCGTGCCGACTGCAACGATCAAGCTCGCACTGCAGGACGCGGCGAGGCGCTGCGTGGCCGTGCGGCTGATCTCCAACAGCCCCGAGACCAACGATCTGCCTGAGATCAGCCTGGTGGGACGCGGGCATTACAAGGACCTGCTGGCGGTGAACCAGGCGCCCGAGGTGGTCGCCTGCAAGAGCGCCGAGCCGGGGCTGCGAATCTGGGAATGGGTGGGGCAGGCGGCCACCGAGGCCGAGCGCCGGCAGGGCACGATGCACTCCAAGTACGCCGTGATCGACGGCCGCCGCAGCCTGGTCGGTTCCTACAATCTCGACCCGCGCAGCGAGAAACTGAACAGCGAGTCGGCGTTGGTTTTCGAACAGCCCGAGTTGTCAGGCCAGCTGCGCGATGCGTTCTTCAGCAACGACCTCAGTTACAGCCGCGAGGTGACGCCGGCGCAGGCGGCGGAATTCGAGGCACCCGAGGACGTAATCGAACGCTTCCGCAAGTCGATCGGGCACCTGTTCGAGCAGCACTTGTAAAAAAATCATTGACTTATTAGTAAGTTACGGCAAATACTTAATGTGGATGCCGTGCCCAGGTTGCTGCCCGAGCGTTGCAGAAACTGTGATGCAGGTCCGCAGTGGGCAGTCCGATGACGACTAGCATTTGTGTCTCATGAGGGTCCGGCAAGGCAGCGATCCGCTTCGAGTCGGCCTGGGCTGGAAGGCCGGGCCCGAGGAACCTGGCGAACATGCCGAAAATTGGGCCGCGGATCCTGCTGCTGGGAGGCGACGCCGACTACAACGTCGGTGACCGCGCCATCGTGTCGGCACTGAGTCAATGCATCGTGTCGCACGACCCATCCGCCGAGGTCTCGATCGTCGCCAGTCAAGTCGCGGGCCCACCGATTCGCGGTGTTGCCCGGATGATCCCCCGTGGCACGGCCGGAGTCGCCGGGTTGTGTCGGGCCGCCGCCGCCGCGGATCGCGTCCTCATTGCCGGCGGCGGACTGTTCCAGGACGACGACAGTCGCGCCAAGATGCCCTATTGGGCGGCACGAATTTCCCTGCTGAAAAGCCTGAATCCAAGCATCGCTGGTCATTCGATCGGTGCGGGTCCGTTGCGACACGTCGAGAGCCGGGCGGCCGCAGGAATCGCCTGTGCTGCGTTGACGACGATTTCCGTGCGCGACCGTTTCGCGCAGGCGGCGCTGGCAGCCTGCACGTCCCGCTCGATCGACGTCGTACCCGATCCGGCATTCATGCTCGAGGCGGCGCCACGAGGGGACGCGACCGACCTGCTGCGCAGCCTCGATCTCGAACCCGGTCGACCCCTGATCGTCGTCGCGGCCAGGCACTGGTTTCACAGCCGCGGCGGTTTCATACCCAACGTCGTCAAGGCCAGGACCGGCATCGGTGTCGCGCGCGACGAGCAGCGATTCGAACGGCTGCTCGACGTGCTCGTGGACGGCCTGACGCACCTGGCCCGGCGTCTCGAGGCCGCGGTGCTGCTGCTGCCGAGCTACAACGTCGCGCACGAGGGGGACGATGTCGTGTGCGAAGCGCTGGCCCGGCGACTGCGCGACGTCACCGTCCGGATGGCGCGGATCGTCGATCCCCGGTTGTACAAGGCCGTACTGGGCCACGCAGCGCTGATCATTTCGTCGCGGATGCATCCGCTCATCCTCGGGGCCGGCATGGGCGTGCCACTGGTGGGCCTGTCCTACAACGACAAATTCCGTGGATTGTTCGATCAACTCGGCTTGGACACGAGCCTGCTGCCGCTCGACGACTTTCCCGCTCGATGGGGTGCGCGGGAATTGATCGCCGCCGCCGAAGCGGCGCTCGACGGACGGGACGACCTGCAGCATCGCGCCGAGTTGCTTGGAACTGCCGTACAGCGACGCACGCTCGAAGTCGCCTTTGCCGACCTGCGCGAGCGAACGCCGGAAGTGGTCGATGCGTGACGCGCTGCGTGTCATGAGCCCGGGCACACCGACTGCATCGTCGCAGCCTGCGGCGAGCATGCGACTCCAGCGCCTGCTGACCGACGCAGGTCGGCACGTCCCGTTGTATCGCCGCCTGTGGACAGAGTCGGGTATCGACGTCGATGAACTGCAGGTCGCCGGGGATTTCCCGCGATTGCCGTGGCTCGACAAAGCGGCCCTGCGGTCTTGCCGTCCCGAGGACAGGATTCACGGCAAGCGCCGTGGCATTCACCTCGCGGAGGAGCTTTCGAGCGGCTCGAGCGGCGAGCCCCTGGCGGTCTTCAAGGACCGAGCTGCCCAGCTGCGGCGCCGCTGGGCATTCCTGCGTGCGCTGCTCGCATGTGGATACCGACCGGGACAGCGATGCCTGCTGCTGACGAGCCGGCGATCAGCAAAGTGGCCGACGGTCGCGCGCTGGTCCTACGCCAGCATCGGCGAGGACACGGCCACGCTCGCGTCCCGTCTCGATGCCCTGCAGCCGGACGTGCTGTACGGCCCGCTCTCGACACTGGAACTGCTGGCCGCGCAACGCACTCAGCGGACGCCGCGACCGGCTGGGCCGCGCCTCGTCATCTCGACGGCGGAGCAGTTGACGCGACAGCGACGCGCAACGCTCGAGCGGGGATTCGGCGCACCCGTCGCCGATTTCTACGGCCTGTCCGAGCTCGGCCTGGTCGCATACCGTACTCCAGGGAATCCGCGATTCACGCCGGCTCGGTCCAGCCTGATCCTTGAATTCTTTCCCATCGCAGGCGAGCCGTCGGTCGAGCGCCTGGTCGTCACCGACCTGGCCGAGCGCACGTCGCCGTGGATCCGTTACGACACCGGGGATCTCGTCAGGCGCGACCCGCAGCTTGCCGGTCGCCCGATCGTCGAACTCGCCGGTCGGTCGGTGGACTGCATCGTGCTGCCGGACGGCGGCCTGGTTTCTCCCTACCGCATCGACGTCCTGCTCGAGCAAGTGCCCGGCCTGAAGGCGTTCGAGGTCCTGCAGCATGCCGACCTGACCCTGGACGTGACGCTCGACATGGCGCCTGGCACCGGCGAGCAAGCCTGCTCGAACGTCCGTCGCGGACTCGAGTCCATCCTGGGCACCACCGCGGCGATACGGATACGGACAGGCGCGATCCATAGAGACCCGACGGGCACGAAGTTCCGCCCGATCCGGTCACTCGTCGGGAGCACGGCTTGAAGATCCTGTCCCTGACCTACGAGTACCCCCCGATCGGCGGCGGCGGCAGCGTTGTCGCAGCAGCGGTCAACGAGGAGCTGGTCCGGCTCGGTGACGAGGTGACCGTGCTGACCTCGGGGATGAAGGGGCTACCGGCCGAGGAAACGGTCGAAGGTGTGGCCGTGCACCGGACCGCCTGCATCCGGCGGCATCGTCATTACACGAGCACCGCCGAGTTGCTCACGACCCTCCTGCCCACGTACCGGCGCGGAGCGCAGTTGATCCGCGCCATCAAGCCGGACGTCATTCATGCACACTTCATCCTGCCTTCAGGGCCGGTGGCTCGTGCACTGTCCGAGCGCTTCGACGTGCCGTATGTCCTGACGGCGCACGGCTCCGACGTCCCGGGCTACAACCCGGACCGGTTCGGGCTGATGCACCGGATGCTCAAGCCCGCCTGGCGACAGATCGTCGAGGGCGCTTCGTCGGTGACCTCACCTTCGCGTTTCCTGGCCGGGTTGATGCGGGCGCAGGGTTGCGCGGTGCCGATTTCGATCGTGCCGAATGGCCACCGTCCGCATCCGGGCCTCGGGACCGTGCGGCGCAACCGGGTACTGGTCGTCGCGCGGATGTTCCCCCGCAAGGGCATCCAGCATTTCATCGATGCCGTCGCTGGCGTGGAAGGCGAATGGGAGTTCGTCATCGCCGGTGACGGCCCCTTCAGGGACCAGCTCGAGGCACAGGCGCGCAGCGTCGCACCGAACGTGCAATTCGTCGGCTTCGTCAACCGCGAGACCCTGCGGTCCCTGTACGAGTCTTCGCAGATCCTGGTGTTTCCATCGATCCAGGAAAACTTCCCGATGGTGCTGCTCGAGGCGATGGACGCGGGCTGCGCCATCGTGACCACCAATGCCGAGGGTTGCGCGGAGGTGGTCGGCGACGCGGGTCTCGTCGTGCCCACGGGCGACCCGCAGGGCATTCGTGCGGCGCTCGACAAGCTCATGCATGAACCTGAACTCGTGCGTAACCTCGCTGGCCGCGCGCGCGCGCGCGCCGCGAGGCTGACCTGGCCCAACATCGTGGGACGGTACCGCGAGGTCCTGCAGGCGGCGATCTCGCAACGGTCGCCCACCACCACGCGCACGATAGAAGTGCCCACCGCATCGACGCCGCAAGCCCTGCGTTGACCGATCGCTCATCGCTTCTTGATGCCATGGAGACATGTAAAGACGATCGCCTCACTGGCCGCGCCCATCGTGCTGCCGGTGCAACGCCTCGTTGGCAGACTGCCGGGGTCGGCTGATCCAGTCACGATGATCTGCGCCGGTGCGCCGTCGACCGCGGACTTCGTGGCCGGCGCACTGCTCGAAGTCGAGGAGCGAGTCGTCGTCGGCAGGCTCGCCAGTCCGCTCGAGTTGCGTGGCGCTGCATTCCGCAGGATGTGTTCGGATGCAGATCTCGTGGCGGCGGAAGTCCCGCGTGCCTGGCAGGTTTGCCTTCCGACAGGCGCTCAACTGCGCATGCCGGCCTGGGTATCGCAGGAACTGCTGGCGGCCGGAGCATCGCCGGTCACGCTGCCCGCGCCGATGCTCAAGGAAGTCAGGCGCCAGACCAGGCGCAATGCCTACGAACTTCGCTTTTCAACGGACGTGCGCGACGTCAGGCGCTTCTACGCCACTTTGTATCGCCCGTACGTCACGGCACGTTTCGGCTCGGGCGCGGTCCTCGTGGACGAGACGCAGTTCCTCGCCGTCAGTCGAGGAATGACGCTGGCCATGCTGATGGCCGCCGGGGAGTGGGTTGCCGGCATGTTGCTCCAGCAACGCGGCGAGACCCTGCACCTGGGATGGTTCGGCTCGACGACGGTGCCGCCACGGGCAGGCGCGAGCGAAGTCCTCGACGCGGGCAGCATCGCGTGGGGTGTCGCGAAAGGCGTCCGCCGCGTCGTGATGGGACATTCGCGGCCGAGCCTTGCTGACGGAGTCGTCCGCTACAAGAGTCGATTCGGCGCGAGCGTGCGGCCAACACGGTTCCCGCAACGAACCGTCGGGCTGTGGGTGCAGCGCTGGTCTCCCGCGCTCGTCGCGCGTCTCAATGCAGCAGCATTCGTCAGCTTTCGCGATGGCCTGACTTGCGTGTACGAGGCGCAGCCCGACGTCGCGGCAACTTGAGGCCGCTGCGACTCGTCAGCCAGCGTCGTCCACCCGGTCGGTGCGGGGCTTGGTCGGCAGACGGATGCCGAATCGCGACAGCAGCCCTTTCAATCGCGGCTTGACGACGAAGAAATACAGGTACGCGACGACGAGTGCCGGTTGCCGCTGGTACAGGTGCACCTCGACGGTGTCCCTGGCGTGCGTCGCCCAGCGGACCTTGTTCTTGAGGAAGCCGCCGAGAAAGTCGTATTCCTCCAGGCCGCTCCGGAAGCATTCCTCGAGCTCGAGCGACTCGAGGAACGTGCCGGGCGAGCAGCCCGAATAGGCAGCGTCATGAGCAATGTGCAGGGAATAGAACCGACGCTCGTGCACAAGGCCGAAGGTCGCCGCCACCAGGTGGCCATCGACGCGCAGGCAGCGGAAGACGAACTGTCCGCTGTCGCCGAAGGCGTGGATCAAGTGCCGGTAGAATCGCAGGTGTTCCACGCTCTGCGACACGCCCACTCCTTTCCTGGCTTTCCAGCCGCGGCTTTCGAGCACTTCGTACTCGCCGAAGAGTTGCTGCAGCCGCTGCTCGTCGCCCGGCGCAACTCGTGTACTCGAGTTGCCCTGCGCCCTGCAGTTTCCTGCGGGCACTCTTCAGGTTCTTGCGGAACTTCTGCGACTTCGTCGCCAGCAGTTGCTCCCAGGTGCCAGCGAAGGTCAGGTACGGACAATGCGAACTCGGGACCCTGCCGTGCAGCATCCCGTGCCTGGATAGCGTGGTGCAGAACGTCTCCAGCGCAGGGTCCGCAGCATCCTGTTCATGAAACCAGATGACGTCCCACTGGTCGCGTAGTGCCAGCAGAGCGTGGGCGGTGGCTTCAGCGCAGTCGCGTCGATCGCGGCTGAACAGGAAGGCCGGCCGGTCGACCTGCCACGGTGCCCCGAGGAAGGTCAGCTGTCGGCGCACCTTGCCGTGCATCCGTAGCAGCGAGACCTGGAACGGTGCAATGCCGATCATCTCGTCGCCGTCGTGGATGCAGACGATCATGAGCTTGAGGTCGACCGCGAAGCTGCGCACCCAGGCCGCCTGGTAGCGGTGCGTCTGGAACACGGTCAGTCCCGGCACGGCCTGCTCGATGCTCTGCCAGTGTTCCTGGAGACCGAGGAGACCGTCTTCATCGGTGACCAGGCTCGTTCGAAGCGCCTTGCCGGACGACGTACGGACAGGTTCACTCGCGTGCGAAGCATCGACGGGTCGCCTGCGATCCGTGCAGCGCCCTGCAGCGAGCGGCTCCCACACGACCAACGGCGCAGCCTGGCCCGCTCGCGTGGTGTCGTCGCCGAGTTCGGCAGCCAACGCGAAGCCGAGCTTGCGGAAGACCGGCCTGGTGTCGCTTCCACATCTTTCCGGTCTCCCGGATCGCGTGGGCGACGATCGGCAGGCCGGGATACTCGAGGCGGGCCTCGCGTGAAAACGCAGTGAGCAGCTTGATCAAGTGACGCTGGTAGCCTGGCAGGACCGCCATGTCCGCCACGTAGACATTGTCCCCGATCGCCTGTCCCGGAATCTCCGCACCGTCGTCCAGGTGCGCCAGGACATATCCCACCAGCTCATCGCCGGCGAACAGGCCGAGGTTCAGCGACCCGTAGTGATCGTCTTCATACCGCAGGCGGGCTTCGATCAGGTGTTGCGGTTCTTGATATTCGCGGCTGTATACCCGACGCTCCACGGCGACGACGGCCGCGCGGTCCATCGCGGAAAGCCGCCTGACTTCTAGGTATCGCATCGTGGCAGGAATGGGGGCGTGCGCCGCATGGAAAGGGATTCTGACATCCGCGTGAAGTCGTGAACTGTGCGTCCGTTCACAACCGCCCGGCCCATGGCCTGTGAGCATGTCGCTTCACACGGAGCCACTTTGCATTCCCAAGGACCCAGACAGGTTCGTGCCGCGGGCGTGACGCTGCCCGAACCCCGTTCGCCGATCCGCCCCGCCATGATCGGGCAGCCGGGCGGGTTCGCGCGCGTGCGTGCCGGGACCGAGCGGCTCTACTGGCAGTGGCAGGAATACCGGGAATCGGCTGCGACCCGCGAGGCCAGCGCGCTGCTGGTCTCCGGTCCCGAAAAGCATTCCGGAGCACCCCTCCGGTCGCTTTATTTTGGATCGGGCAACAACCTGTCGTACGTGCTCGGACTTCTCTACGACGAGTACCGCATCGAAGAGGAGCATCGACACCTGCATGCCTGGCAGGTGAAGAACTGGGTGGAGCGTTATCGCGACAAGGTCGATTTCGTGAGTGCGGATCTGCCCTGGCCCTATCACCATTTGCTGGCGGATCGCGGACTCCTGGAGACCCCCGCCTGGGTGGACCAGAAACTGTCGCTGCCGGAACGCTGGGAGGATGTGCTGGCGCAATTGCGCGGTTCGGCGAGGGGCGAGGACTTGCGCAAGATCCGCAAGCACGGCCTCCAGTACCGGATCGTCCGCGACGAGGAAGCGATTCGGCGGTTCTATGACGAGATGTACGTGCCGCACCTGACCAACCGATTCGGCAGCGCGGCGTACATCGAGCCGGAGTGGAAAGTCCATTATTGCGCCGAGAACGGCGCGTTGATGGAGATCCTGCGCGACGGGGAGATCGTGGCGGGCCAGGTCCTGTTCGGGGACCGGCAGGACATGCAGTTGCTCTGGGCGGGAACGTCCCGCGGAGAGTTCGGGCAGCAGTCGCAAGGCGTGTTCCCGGCCCTGTACTACTTCGGCATCCTGTATGCCTTCGAACTCGGCTGTCACGCGGCGGATTACTGTGGCAGCAGGCCTCTGCTGTCGGACGGCATCTTCCAGCTGAAGCGACGCTGGGGCGGGCACGTCTACGACGGCTGGAGCCGGGACTCCCTTTTCTTCCTGCCCATCAACCTGGGGCAGGCCAATCTCGGTTTCCTGACCCGGCACCCGCTGATCGCCCGGTGCCGCCAAGGTCTCGTCGGCAAGGTCTTCCTCGGCACCGAACCCATCCAACCCGACGACGTCGCGCGTGCCGAGCTGGTGTATGCGACCGCCGGTCTGCAGGCGATCAGGTTGTACTCGTTGCAGCGGCCGGGTTCGGCAGCACTTGATGCAGCGCGCGCAACACCGGGGATCGAACTCGTGGACCTGAGCTGCGAGGCGCAGCCCGCGGCGGCCTACTGCCGGTGCTGACGTTGCGCGCAGATTCATTGCAGGCTGGAGGAGGGCAACGCCCGATGGAGATCCGCATAGAGCCCGGCAGGTTTGCCTTGTCGCTGCTGCTGATAGCGATCGCGCTGCTCATCGCCCACGTCACCGGAGCGGTCGCGAGTCACGTCTTCCACCACCAGCAGGTATTCGGCCTGGTCGATTCCTTCGACATGAACGTCGAGAACAACGTGCCGACGTTTTTTTCCGCGTTCATACTCGTGACGAGCGCGGTCCTGCTGACCGTCATCACCAGCCAGTCGACCGCCGATCGCTATGCGGGCCACTGGAAATGGCTGGTCATCATCTTCACTTTCATGGCGATCGACGAGGATGCCGCGCTGCATGAACTGCTGATCGAGCCGGTTCGTGACCTGCTGCCAGTGACGGGGCCGTTGTACTTCGCGTGGGTGATCCCGTACGGCCTGGCGGTGCTGGCCATCGGCGTGCTGTACCTGAGGTTCGTGTGGTCGCTGACCGCGCGCACGCGCGGGTTGTTCATCGCTGCCGGCAGCCTCTATCTCGCCGGCGCGCTCGGCTTCGAGTCCATCGGCGGCTGGTACTTTTCCCGGCACGGGGAAATGGAAGACCTGCGGTACTCGCTGCTGGTCGCGACCGAGGAATTCCTCGAGATGTCCGGGATCATCCTCTTCATCTACGCCTTGCTGGACTACCTGCGCGACCGGCTCGCGGGCGACCCCCTGCGGATCTTCATGGCCAGGTCCTGACGGTCAGGTTTCCTGCAGCAGGGCGCGGTGCCGGCTGCCGGGAGCCGTGAGTTCGTCGTAGCTGCCTTGCGCCGCGATGCGCCCGCCTTCCAGCACGACGACCTCGTCGCAGAACGTCGCAACAGATGGCTTGTGCGACACGAAGACGATCGTCCTGCCCCCGAGCGCCCGCAGTGAAGCCAGGATCCTGGCCTCCGTGGCGAGATCCAGTTCGTTGGTCGCCTCGTCCATGATCAACACCGCCGGGTCGTGATAGAGCGCCCTGGCGATGCCGATTCTCTGCCGCTGGCCTCCGCTAAGCCTGGCGCCGCGCTCGCCGACGACGGTCAGATACCCGGCCTCGAGTTCGTTGACGACGAAGTCATGCAACTCCGCAATGCGCGCGGCCCGCTCGAGCCTGGGGTAGTCGATGTCGCCGGGTTCGATGCCCAGCGCGATGTTGCTGGCGATCGTGTCGTCGATCAGGTAGATGACCTGTGGCACGTACCCGATGTTGTCCTGCCAGGCACGCACGTTGCCTGGCGTCAACAGCGTGCCATCGACAGTGATCCCGCCGGCCGACGGCGGCAGGAGTCCGAGCAGCAGGTCCACGGTCGTCGACTTGCCGGCGCCCGTAGGCCCCGCCAGGCACACGGACCGACCCACAGGAATCGCCAGGCTCAACCCGGGCAAGGTGTCCTGACGGCTGTCCGGATAGCGGAAGGAGACGTTTTCCAGCCTGATCGAGTTCCGCGGAACCATCGCGTCACCCGTCGCGACTGCCGGCTCCGTGCAGGGATCGGAGTAGTCCTGCCACAGTCCGTCCAGCGCCGCAGTCTTGTAACGGATGGCCTCGATACCGTCGAAGAGTCCCTGCAGCGCCGGGATGAGCCGGTACGCGGCATAGGCGAGCATCGCGATTACAGGCAGTATCTCGCCCGCATACCCGGTATCGCCGATCAGGTAGACCGTCGCGAAAACGAGTCCGCCGAAAGCGACCAGTTCGAGACTCTGGGCCGGGACGATGTCCAGGGTGCTGTAGGTGATGGCATTCCTGGACGAGCGCAGCAGCGGCCTCGCGAAACGCTCCACGAAATGCGCCTCGCGCCCGAGCACCTTGATGGCCTTGGCTGCGCCGATCGCCTCGTGGGCATTCTTGTAGATCTCGGTATTCAGGGTCGCGAACTCCGCTCCGAGCCGCGTGACCCTGGGCATGATCAACAGGTAGATCAACAGGTACGCCACCGCCAGCACGACCAGCGTGACGGTCATGACCCACGGCTGGATCACCACGAGCAGCACGACGATGAACAGCGTCGTGACGGCATCCGAGAATACGTTGATGCCCGCCATCAGCGTGCCGATGGCCACCCGGTCGATCTCGGCCACCACCATCTTGACGAGTTCCGACGAGTTCCGCTGCACGAGGAAAAGGTAGGGACGCGCCAGGTACCGGCTCATGAGCCGGCGCGCCAGGTTGTATTCGCCGAGGTGGCAGACCCGGAAAGTCAGCCACGCGTTGATACCTACGAGGAGATTGGTCGCCAGCAGCATGCTGAATGCGGTCAGGCCGAGGAATTTCAGAAAGGCATTCGTGCTGGTAAACCCGAGGGCGCCGTAGGCCCAGGCCAGGTAATGATTCTCCGTCACGAGGGTCGGGTCGGTGACGACGGCGATGAACGGCATGATGGATGCGACCCCGACGGCCTGCACCAGCCCGCTGACCGTTGTGCTCAGCAGCAGCAGCAGGAGCTGGCGCTTCTCTCCGGCCGAGAAGAAAGACAGGAGTTTTCGCCAGTCGTCGATCATTCGTTCGCTGCTCTTCGCCGTTTGCCGACCAGGGCCCGATGCATCGGAGGCATCCTGGAAAGGGTAGCGTCCGGATGCACCAGGCATGCGTGACGCGATACCAGAATATCCTACCGGGTTGTGGCCGCACGGACCGTGCGGCATCCCGCCGCGAACGCAGTGCGCCAGTCATCCCGCAGCGATCCGGCAATGGCGGACGGGAGAGAGGAGAGAAGGGCGCGGCCTCTTCAATAATGTGAACTGCATTGCCTCGCGATTTTCCGCGACGACCTAGCATGCGTGACGTCCCACAGGAGGTTCCGACGTCACCATGGACCAGGCAGCGCACACCTCGGCCGCCGAACTGCGTTTTTCCGACGCACGTTCCGCACGCAAATGGGCCGACATGTACGACTCCGACACGGACTCGCTGCAGGAAGCGAGTTTCCGGGCCCGGTGCGATGCGGCCGTGAACTACGTGCTCCGCGTCCTGCCGGTGGATGGCCGCGTGCTCGATCTTGGGTGCGGCTCCGCGCCTGTTCTCAGCCGGCTCAGGCAGCAGGGCGCTTCGTGCACGGGGCTCGAGTACTCCGAGGACATGCTGCGGCACGCCAAGGCGCGGTTGCAGTCGATGCAACTGGATGTCGGTGACCTGCACCGCGGCGACTGCCGCGAGACTCCGTTCGCAGCGGCATCATTCGATGTCGTCGTTTGTCTCGGCGTGATCAGCTACGTCGAGGACTACGCCGTCGTGCTCAGCGAGATCAAGCGCATCCTGAAGCCTGATGGTTACGCGCTCGTCAGCTTTCGCAACCGGTTCAATCCGATCCTCTGGGACCCGGCCGTGGGACTGAAGACCCTCGCCCGGGCCGCCACCGGTCGCGTGCGCCCAGAGCCGTACAAGATCGGGCGTTTCATGGACTTCCGGGAGTTCCGGCGCAAGATGGACGAGGCCGGCTTCGAGTATCGCCATTTCGTCGGCATCGGCCTAGGGCCGGTCAAGTTCAACCGGCGCGCGCTGCTGGCCGAGCGGGTCTCGATCAGGCTCAGCGATTCCCTGACGGCCGTCCTGCGTCGCCTGGGCTGGCAGGCGCCGATACGCTGGCTCGCCGACGTCAGCCTGTGGGTCTACAGCAAACCGGCGGCATAGGCCGGAGCGCCGACTGCCTTTTCCCTGTCGAGTGACGCTATTGCGCGGTGCGGGGCTGCTGCACCGTCCGCAGACCGCGGGAGATTCGCGACGAGACGTGCTCGCGAACCACGTCGCGGTAATGGTGCCACGCGGGACGCCAGTCGTCCCGGGCGTACGCGGCCTCGATCCTGGGGCCGTGCAAGGAACGCAACCACTCAAAATACGATGGGCCGCCTTTGCCACCCAATTGCTTGACCGCCATGAGGTCTGCGTAGAGCCGGTACCAGGTCACGCCGTCCCGCCAGGTGGTGACCGGTTCGACGCGATCGCCGATGAGGTCGCGATAGGCGATGTAGGGAATGTCGACACCGCAGGCCGGCGCGAGCCCGATGGTATTCACCGGGCGCGGATTGATCTCGATGAGCTTGTATTCGCCCGTCGCCGCGTCGAACTTGTACTCGACGCCGCAGATTCCCGAGAAGCCGGTGCCCTGCAGCAACCGCAGTGACTGGCGGACGACCACGTCGTCGTGGCAGGACACCGTCATCGTGCAATAGCCGAAGTCGACCGGCAGCTGGCGTATCTTGCGCCGCACGCAATAGGCAAGCGGGACTCCGTCATCGTTAAGGTAGGCCAGGAAGGTGAACAGCTGTTCGTCCCGGCCGCCGATGACCTCCTGCAGCATGACGTCCCTGGAGTCGTCGCCCATCGACAACCAGGCGCCGCGCAGTTCGTCCGGCGTGCGTACCAGGAGCGCCTTGCGGCCCTGCGAGACCCGTTGCATCGAGGCGAGGCGCCACGTGTGGGCGACCAGTGGCTTGATGATGTACGGATAGTTGTGGATCGTCGCAGCCAGTCGTTCGATGTCGCTGCGACTCTCGGGGAAGTACGTCTCCGGAATCGGAATCCCGAGCCGCTCGGCCTGCTCGTACTGTCGTCGCTTGTTGACGACGTGCTGCATCACCTCGGGGCGTGCGGCGCAGACTCGGAAGGCGTGTTCCAGGACGGGCCGGTGGGCACCGAGAAATTCCGCGCAATCGTCGCTCGCGGGGATCAGGACGCGTTTGCCGGAATACCGGGACGCGAGTTGCAGCAGGTACTCCACCAGCGCAGGCCCCGACTGGTACATGTCGGGACACAGGGCGACCTCGCTGCAGTACTTTGAATGCAGGCTGTGATCGAGCCGGTTCGGGTGAACACGAACGACCGGCACGCCCTGGCGGCCGAGCGAGCGCGTCACCGCCAGCGCGATCAGGCTCGTGCTGCTGGTACGCCGGTTGGGGTCCGGTTCATGGCTGATGACGAATGCGGTGCCAGGAGTTCTCTGCTCCGGGCGAGTCATGGGACGAGTACCCCGGCCGATACGAAGACGTTGCCGTCCATGATGCGGCGCGCGGTGCGGTCGATCCGTATCGAGTGAATGGTGGGCCGTCCGGAGTCGAAGCCATGGACGATCTCGGACGCGATCACGCCGGAGGGGTGACCGATCCTGAACACGCCGCGTCCGTCCGTCAGCGGCCGGCGCAAGAGGTCAGCCACGACGGTCCCGGGGATGCTGGCTGCCGCCGTCAGGCACATCGCACCTGTCACCGCGAATGCCTTGTGCACCCGCTCCGGATTGACGATGCGGGCGACGAGATCGAGCGCACGGCGCGCACCCGTGGCGTCCGTCGGCGACACGTCCTGCGGTGCCGAGCCGACGATCGCGATCTTCAATCGCGCCGCCCGCCGCGTGCCGCGTGACGTGCGATCCGCATCCTGCAGGTAACGCTCGGCGATCGACTCGCGGATCTCCTCGATTTCCTGTCGCAGGCCCGGCACCAACTCGAGTTCGCACGGGCTCTCAGACCCGCTGAGCCCCCAGGTGTGCGCGGGAATGATCGCGTACAGGTTGCCGCAGTCGACGAGCGAAAACTGCACGACGGTGCCGCGGGTCGTGTGCATCTCGTCCTGGGGAGATCCGGACGGGAGGAGGTGACCGGTGTCGCCGCCGGCCGGGTCGATGAATTCGAGACTGACCTGTGCATCGGGACTCGGGACGACCGGCCCTCGTGCATCGCGGTTGCCGGGCGGCAGGCCGCTGGTGGTCGAAACGGTTGCGACGATCTGCTTGCCGTTGTTGGTGCAATGGATTCGAACGCGGGCCGGGCCGTCCGCAACGCGCACGAGCCGCTCGTGAATCGCGTAGAGGGCCACGGCTGCGGCGGTGTTGCCGCAACTCACCGCGTAGTTAACGGTTGCCGAGGCGATGCCGACCTGGCCGAAGCAGTAGTCGACGTCGACGTCGGGTCGCGTGGCTCGTCCGACGATCGCGACCTTGCTGGTCAGTGGATCGGCACCGCCGAGTCCGTCGATCTGGCGTGGATCCGGACTGCCGAATGCCGCGAGGATCAGCTGGTCCCGCGATCGTGGATCCGCCGGCAGGTCGGCTGCCGCGAAGACGATGGCCTTGCTGGTTCCGCCGCGCATGATCGCGCAGTGCACCGAGTGGATCGTGGATTTGTCCGTGATGGCGGACAGTAAGGCGGACATCTGGCGGCGCCTGCCTTATATGACCTGGCTGTCCGTCACGGCTGGACCCGGCTTTCGGGCGGGGACCTCCGGGCTCCTCGCCTTCGAACTGGCGGGACGAAGGTAGGCACCCCGCGGCCAGACTCCCATCCGGATCGGGATGCTCCTGAGTCCAGGCGTGAAAGCCAGCAGGTCCATCCCGGTGCGCTCGACCGCGAGCCAGCGCCTCTTGTGCTCGGAATGGCCGCCGAGAAAATCGTATTCGGTCAGGCCCTGCGCGATGCAGTCCTGGATGACCCACGTGCGCAACGCGTTGCCGACGTGCGGCGAGTAGTCCGGGTCGAAACCCTCCTGCAGCTGCAGGAACGCGCGCCCATAGACATATCCGATCTGGACGGCCTTGGGTTCCGATCCGTCGAACAGGGTATAGACTGCGAGCCAGCCGCGCGCCAGCGCCTCCGGCGCGAAGCATTCGTAGAATTCCCTCTCCTTGACGTTGCGGTCGAAGACGCCGTCCTGGCCCACGGCCCTCCAGCGCTTGCCGTGCAACCGGAACAGTGCGTCGAGCGCCGGACCCAGTTCGTCATGAGTCGTCACCTTACGCACCTCGACGCCGGGCTTCGACAGGATCTTTTTCGTGTTGCGCCGGATCTGCTGCCGCCGGTTGGTCGACATGCTCGCGAGGAACGCGTGGTAGTCCGCGGGCAATGTCACCGTCGAGAAGTCCCTGGGGCGGCTGCGGATGCCGAGCCGTCCCGCGCGCAGCGCCCGGACCATCGGCTCGTGTGCGCCCGACCAGGATTCGAGGTTGGGGATCCAGAGCAGGTCCCATTCCGACCGCAATGCGTGCATTGCGCGGACGATCACCTCGCAGACGCGGTCTTCGTCCGACGTGCGCGCGAGCCAGGTCTGGTATTCGGCGCCGGAGTCGACGTCGCCGATCATTCGCAGCATGCGGTACGGCAGGATGTCCAGCAGCCGATAGTTGGCGACATAGAACGGCGCGACACCGAGCAGCTCGCCGCCGGTCCCGCGCACGCAGATGATTCTCAGGTCGGTGACCGAGCGCTGCACCCGCAGCCAGCAGTCCAGCCACTCCCAGGTCATGAACAGCTGGTCAGCCTTGCTGTCGGCGAGCAGGGTATTCCATTGCCCGCGCAACCCATGCCATTGCGCCAGGCTGCGAATGACCTCGTACTTCATCCAGCTGTCCTCGGCCGGGATGCCCGACCGTCAGAGTGTCCGCGATAGCGGCACCGTATGTGGTCACGGCCGCCCGTTCCGTGATTCGCATCACAGGTTGTCGGTTCGCGGTGAGCCGCCCAGGGAAGCGCCACGGGCGCAGGTTCGCCGCGCTGGCCCGTAGCAGGGCCAGTTGCTGCAGCTAAACCATTGATTGGATGGCGCTCCCAGAGGGATTCGAGCGAGACTGGTGAACCAGTGTTCGTTCAGGCACTCGTCCCGGAACCGTCCGTTGAACGACTCGACGTAGGCGTTCTGGTTCGGCTTGCCGGGCTCGATCAGCCGCAGCTGCGATCGCCTTGGCGATGCGCCCAGTTCAGCATCGCCTTGCCCGTGAACTCGGCACCGTTGTCGGTTCGGATCATGGCCGGCGTTGCCGCGCTGCGCACAGATGCCATCGAGGATGCGCGTCAGGTGATCGCCGCCGATCGCGTGCTCCGGCAACGATCGCGACGGCCTCGTGCGTGGCGTCGTCCACGATCACCAGGCACTTGATCGTGCGGCCCGAGGCCACGCGGTCGAACACGAAGTCCATCGACCAGACCTCGTTGGCACGGCCGGGCCGAATCAGCGGCTGGCGATCGCTCACCGGGATCTTCTTGCGCCGCCGGCGCCGGATATGCAGCTTCTCGAGCCGGTACAGCCGCTCGACCCGCTTGTAGTTGACGATGCTCGCCGGCCTGCCGCAGCTTCAGGTGGATCATGCCGACGCCGTAGCGCCGATGCCGCTGCGCCAGCGCCACGATCCGCGTTCGCAATGCCGACGTTGCGGTCCGGCCGCGGCTGGTAACGCAGCGAGCTCGCGCTCATGCCCGCGATCGCCAGGCAGCGCCGTTCCGTCAGTCCCTCGCGCTTGCATCCACCGCACCAGCTCGCGACGTGCCGGGGCGGTTACCATTTTTTTCGAAGCGCTTCCTTGGTCACTTCGTTCTCGAGCAGCGCCTCGGCCAGCAGCTTCTTCAGCTTCGCGTTCTCCGCCTCGAGCGCCTTCAGCCGCCTGGCGTCGGAGACATCCATGCCGCCGAACTTGCTCCGCCACAGGTAGTAGCTCGCCTCCGAGAACCCGTGCTTGCGGCACAGCTCCTTCACCGGCACGCCCTTATCGGCCTCCCGCAGGAACCCGATGATCTGCTCTTCACTGAATCGCTTCTTCACGTCCAACCTCCCGGCCGGGGTTAGACTCTAAACCGCTCCGCTACTCAAAAGCGGGGGGACTGTCACCGAAGTCCATGATTTAAGTGGCGCTCCCAGAGGGATTCGAACCCTCGTACCAGCCTTGAGAGGGCTGTGTCCTGGGCCTCTAGACGATGGGAGCGTGTGGCGGACCGGTTTGGACTAACCGGGTCCTGAGGAAGCCGCGTATTATACCCGGCTGTTTTCCACGGTCCAGCAGAAGCTCCCTGCCCTTGTTTTCGTTCACTAAACTCTTCCGGTCGCGCGATGCCAAGGCCGCAGCGGCTGCCGAGGCCCCCGCGGGTCCACCCCAACCGACGATCTACGCGCGCGCGGACCACCCGGTGTCGCGCTCGAACATCTCGCCGGCCGCGCTCAAGGTGCTCTATCGCCTCAAGGACTCCGGCTACCAGGGTTTCCTGGTGGGCGGTGCCGTGCGCGACCTGCTGCTCAACGTGCAGCCGAAAGACTTCGACATCGCGACCGATGCGCATCCGGAGGACGTGCGCCGGACCTTCCGCAACTGCCGCCTGATCGGACGGCGCTTTCACCTCGCGCACGTGCGTTTCGGCCAAGAGATCATCGAGGTCGCGACGTTTCGCGCCGCGCACACCGAGATCGACGAAGACCACGGCGTCGACGAAGTGGAGCACCGCGCGATCGACGAGCACGGCCGCATCCTGCGCGACAACCTCTACGGCACGATCGAAGAGGACGTGTGGCGCCGCGACTTCACGGCCAACGCGCTCTACTACAACATCGAGGACTACTCGATCTGGGATTACGTGGGCGGCGTCGAAGACGCGCGCAACCGCGTCCTGCGCCTGATCGGCGATCCGGCGACGCGTTATCGCGAAGACCCGGTGCGCATGCTCCGCGCAGCGCGGTTTGCCGCGAAGCTCAATTTCACGCTGCACCCGGGCACGGAAGCGCCGATCGGCGAACTCGCCTACATGCTCGACCGCATGCCGGCAGCGCGCCTGTTCGACGAAACGCTGAAGTTGATGCTTTCGGGTCATGCCGAAGCCTCGCTCGAATGGCTGATCCGGCTCGAGTTGCTGCCGCACCTGATGCCGGACGTCGCCGCTGCGCTCGAAGCCGCACCGGAGTCCGCCGGTGCCCGCCTGGTGCAACTCGGCCTCGAAGACACGGACGATCGCGTCCACGACGACAAATCGGTGACGCCGACGTTCCTGTTCGCCGTGCTGCTGTGGCCCGCCATCCTGCGCGCGCTGGGCACGCCGGACGGACCGCTGCCGGACGATCCGCAGCGACTGCTCGACGCCAGCGACAAAGTCATCGGGCGCCAGTTGCAGCGCATCGCGTTGCCGAAGCGTTTCTCGCTGCCGATGCGCGAACTGATCATGCTGCAGACGCGGTTCGAGCGACGCTCGGGCCGCCGTGCGCTGCGCCTGCTCGAGCATCCGCGGTTCCGCGCGGCATACGATTTCCTGCTGCTGCGCGCCGAGTCCGGCGAAGCCGATCCGGAACTGGCGCAGTGGTGGACCGACCTGCAGGAAGCCTCGGACGAGGATCGTCTCGCGATGGTCGAGAACCGTCCGGTGTCGGAGCAGGGAGCGAGGCCACCAAGAGTGCAGCCTCGCGCCGGCGTCGTCGTCCGCGGCGGCGTCGCAAGCCGTCCGGTCCGGCACCGACGCCGTGACGGCAAGTCATGCGCCTCCACCCCCCGCGTCCGCAAAGCCGCGCTGGGTGCCGGCGTACGTCGCGCTCGGCAGCAATCTCGCGCAACCCCTGCGCCAGGTCGAACGCGCGCTCGAAGCACTGGACGCATTGCCCGGAACGCGGCTCATGCTGCGTTCTTCAGCCTATCGCTCGCGTCCCATGGGACCGGTCGAACAACCCGATTTCGTCAATGCCGCGGCTGCGCTGCTGACGCAACTTGAACCAGTGACGCTGCTGCGCGAGTTGCAAGCGCTCGAAGCCCGGCTCGGGCGCGAAGTCCCGGTCGTGCGCTGGGGGCCGCGCCTGATCGACCTCGACCTGCTCGTGCATGGTCAAACTCGCTGCAACGATGCCGAACTGACCTTGCCGCATCCCGGTATCGCCGAACGCGACTTCGTACTCGTGCCCCTGGCCGAGATCAGCCCATCCCTCGACGTGCCTGGCGTTGGTAGAGTGGACGCATTGCTGCAACGCCTCGCCCCGCCTGCCCTGGAACGCATTCCCGGATCGGATTGACGCATGACTTTCGACCGCACTCCCGGCGACGACGAGGTTGCCGAGCCTGCCGTGCCGACGCCGCACCGCTACGTCGTGATCGAAGGCCCGATCGGCGTCGGCAAGACCAGCCTCGTGCGCCGCCTCGGCCGCAGTTTTGGCAGCGAACTGGTGCTGGAGCAGGATTCGGAGAACCCGTTCCTCGAGCGCTTTTACCGCAACCCGCGCGCCGCCGCGTTCCAGACGCAGCTGTACTTCCTGTTCCAGCGCTCGCGGCAGTTGCAGGATTTGCGCCAGTCCGACCTGTTCGAAAACGTACGTGTCGCCGACTACATGCTCGAGAAAGACCGGCTGTTCGCGCGGCTCACGCTCGACGACGAGGAATTCGCGCTGTACGAGCAGGTCTACGAGCGGCTCTCGATCGACGCGCCGTCGCCCGACCTCATCGTCTACCTGCAGGCCCCGGTCGACGTCCTGCTCGAGCGCATCGCGCGTCGCGGCATCGAATACGAACAGCAGATCGAGCGCCGCTACCTCGAGCGACTGACCGAAGGCTACGCGCGGTTCTTCCTCGAGTACGACGCGGCCCCGGTGCTGATCGTGAACGCCGCGGAGATCGATCCGATTGGCAACGAGGCGGACTACCAGGCCCTGCTGGCCGAAATCGTCCGGCCCCGCAAGGGACGCCATTACTTCAACCCGCTCAAGAACTTGCTGTAGATCCCGGCATCATCCGGCGTTGATGTTTCGGGGCCGCTCCGTCATTCTTGCGGCCTCGCACGAGGCGGCCCTATGTACACCCAATTGCAACTGCGGGATTCGGCGCGTCCGCCCGTCACCGTGGCCTCGCTGGGCCGCATGAAGGAGCAGGGCGAGAAGATCTCCTGCATCACCTGTTACGACGCCAGCTACGCGGCCCTCGTCGATGCGGCCGATCTCGACGTCGTGCTCGTCGGTGATTCGCTCGGCATGGTGATCCAGGGTTACGACACGACCGTGCCGGTGACGTTGAACGACGTCATCTATCACTGCCGCTCGGTCGCGAAGGGACTGGTCCGGCCGTTCCTGATGGCGGACATGCCGTTCATGACCTACACGTCGAAGGACGAAGCGCTGAAGAACGCCGTGCGACTGATGCAGGAAGGCGGCGCCAAGATGGTGAAGCTCGAGGGCGGCGCCGGCCAGGCGGAGATCGTCGAATTCCTCGCGAGTCACGACATCGCGGTCTGCGCGCACCTCGGCCTGCGGCCGCAGTCCGTGCACAAGACGGGCGGGTTCCGCGTGCAGGGGCGCGAGGAGGCGGCGGCAGAGCAGATGCGCCGCGATGCCAGGTTGCTGCAGGATTCCGGCGCGGATGTCGTGCTGCTCGAGTGCATCCCGTCGCACCTCGGCAAGGAGATCACGGCGGAGTTGCACGTGCCGGTCATTGGCATCGGCGCGGGTCCTGACACAGACGGCCAGATCCTCGTGCTCTACGACGTGCTCGACATCACGCCGGGACGCAAGCCCAGGTTCGTGCAGAACTTTCAGCAGGGCCGTGACAGCCCGCTGGCCGCGATCCGGGCTTACGGCGAGGCCGTGAAAAGCCGCGCATACCCCGCGCCCGAGCATTGTTTCTGAGCACGTCAGCACCAACGCCACCAGGGACTGCCCGACCGATGCAAACGATCACGCGGATCGCGGAACTCCGCGAAACCGTCACGCGCTGGCGGCTCGCCCGCGAGAGCATCGCGTTCGTGCCCACCATGGGCAACCTGCACATGGGGCATGCGAGCCTCATGTCGGCTGCGCACCTGCACGGCAGGCGCGTCATCTCCAGCATCTTCGTCAACCCGATGCAGTTCGGACCGTCCGACGATTTCAGTGCGTATCCGCGCACCCCGGACGACGATTCCAACCTGCTGGGCGAATACGGCGTCGATGCGCTCTTTCATCCGACCGTCGAGGAAATGTACCCCTCGGGCAGCGTCGGCAGCACCGTCGTCGACGTACCCGGCCTCACGGACATTCTCTGCGGCGTGTTCCGCCCCGGGCATTTCCAGGGGGTCGCGACCGTGGTCGTCAAGCTGCTGTGCCTGGTACAGCCGGACGTTGCGATCTTCGGCGAAAAGGACTTCCAGCAGCTCACGGTGATCCGACGCGTCGTCGACGACCTGAACCTGCCGGTAAAGATCGTCGGCGCGCCCACGGTGCGCGCGGATGACGGACTCGCGCTCAGTTCGCGCAATCGCTACCTGTCCGAATCCGAGCGGGCGGCAGCGCCTGCACTGTATCGCGCGCTCGACAAGGCGCGGCGTCGGCTCGAAGCGGGCGACATGGATTACGCAGGCATGCAGGCCGAAGGGCTCGGCGAGCTCGCGCATGCGGGCTTCCGCCCAGAGTATTTCGAAGTACGCACTGCGGATCGTCTTGCGATCCCGACGGCAAACGACGTAAACATCGTCGTGCTCGCGGCGGGCCGGATCGGCAGGGCGAGGCTGATCGACAACCTCCAGTGCACCGCTCCAAGAAGGGGATAGGGGATAGGGGATAGGGGTTAGTCGGAGGTTCGTAGTAAACCGACACTCCATCGCGCCGCGGCAGGCGCTGAACCCATCTTTCCGGCTTCGACCACCTCCGACTATCCCCCAACCCCTATCCCCTAACCCCTTAGCTGGGCGCGCGGCGTCCAGCGTCCAGTGCCCAGCGGACATGCTCGCGCACCAACTCGCTCGGGTCGTCCAAGCGTGATTCGAGTGCAGCGACAACCGCCGGCGTCGCCGGCGCATTGCCGAGCGCCACCGCGACGTTGCGTAACCACCGCTCGTAACCAATGCGTCGAATTGCGCTGCCTGCGGTCAGCGCGAGAAACTGCTCTTTGCTCCAGCGGAACAAGTCGACCAGGCTTGGCGCGTCGAGTCCGTGTCGCGTCCGGAAATCGGGCTCGGCCGTGACCTTGGCATAACGGTTCCAGGGGCACACGAGCTGGCAATCGTCGCAGCCATAGATGCGGTTGCCCATCGCAGTGCGAAACTCCTGCGGAATCGGGCCGTCGTGCTCGATCGTCAGGTACGAGATGCAGCGTCGCGCGTCCAGTTCATAGGGCGCGACGATCGCCCGCGTCGGACACACGTCGATGCAGGCCGTGCACGAGCCACAGTGCGAGCTCACCGGCTCGTCGATGGGCAGCGGCAGGTCGGTGTAGATCTCACCGAGGAAGAACCAGGAGCCATCGTGACGGTCGAGCAGGTTCGTGTGCTTGCCGATCCAGCCGAGCCCGGCGTCACGGGCCAGCGCCTTCTCCAGCACGGGCGCGCTGTCCGTGAAGGCCCGGAAACCTGCGGTGCCCGCAGCGGCGGCGATGCGCCCAGCCAGTTGCGCGAGACGGTGACGCAGCACTTTGTGGTAGTCGCGACCGAGCGCGTAGCGGGAAACGTAACCCAACAACGGGTCGTTCAGCACGGTCTCCGGGTCCGTTGCTTCGACCCGGTAATCCATGCGCGCGCTCACGACGCGAATCGTGCCCGGGATCAGTTCGGCGGGTCGCGTGCGCCGGGTACCGTGCCGTTCCATGTACTGCATCGTGCCGTGACGCCGTTGCGCCAGCCACGCATCCAAGCGCTGCTCGTCCTCGGCGAGGTCGACACCAGCAATGCCGACCTTCTGGAAGCCGAGTTCACGACCCCATTCCTTGATCAAGAGCGCGAGCGACACAACGGGTTGCATTGAGGGCTGCATGGGACGGCACGGACCGGGCGAGAAGGCTGGCAGTATAATCGTCTGATGCACCCGCTCCCCGCCGGTCTCTTCTCTGCCGCCGAAGTGCGCGAACTCGATCGTCGGGCCATCGAGCGCTGCGACCTTCCCGGCTACGAACTCATGACGCGCGCGGGTCACGCGACCCTCAACGCGCTGCGTCAGCGCTGGCCGGACGCACGCTCGATCGTCGTGCTGTGCGGGCCGGGCAACAACGGCGGCGACGGTTACGTGGTTGCCCGCATTGCCCGTGCACAGGGGCTCAGGGTGCACGTCGTTGCCATCGCGAATCCATCCAGCCTGACGGGAGACGCACTTCGCGCACACGACGAATTCGTCGCGGCAGGTGGGCAACTCGAGCCCTGGCAGCCGCAGGTGGTGCGCGCGGGCGAAGTCATCGTCGACGCGATCTTCGGCACGGGACTCACCCGCGGCGTCACTGGCGCGGCGGCAGACTGCATTCGCGCCATCAACGAAGCGAACCGGCCCGTCGTCGCCGTCGACATTCCATCCGGGCTGCAGTCGGACAGCGGCCACGTGCTGGGTTGCGCCGTGCGCGCCGATCTCACCGTCACGTTCATCGGGCGCAAGGTGGGCTGCTATCTCGGTGCCGGGCCCGACCATGCGGGCAGGATCGTGTTCGACGACCTCGAGGTGCCGCTGAGTGCCTACGAAGGGTCGAAACCCACGTTGCGTCTGCTCGACGAGTCAGTCGTGCAGGCTGCGCTGCCCGTGCGCGGACGCACCGCGCACAAGGGGCGTCACGGCCACGTACTCGTGATCGGCGGTGCCGCGGGCATGGGTGGCGCAGTGCACCTCGCGGCGACAGCCGCGCTGCGCGCGGGCGCGGGCCTCGTCACCGTGGCGGCGCATCCGCAGAGCCTCGGAGCGCTCATCTCGCGGCCCGAATTGATGTCGCTCGCCGCTGGCGGTCGCGCCGATATAGAGCGCGGCCTCGGGCGCGCGACCGTGCTCGCTCTCGGACCCGGCCTCGGCCTGACGCCGTGGGCAATGGAGATTTTCGACTCGGCGCTCGCTGCGCAAAAACCTGTCGTGGTCGATGCCGACGCGCTCAACCTGCTGGCGCTCAATCCGCGTAAGTGCGAACACTGGGTGCTGACGCCGCATCCTGGCGAGGCCGCGCGCCTGCTGGGCGTCACCACGGACGACATCCAGCGCGATCGTTTGGCGGCCGCTGCCGCCCTGCAGCAGCGTTACGGCGGCGTGATCGTGCTGAAGGGTGCGGGCTCGATCGTGCGGGTGCAGGCGGGTACGGGCTGGCTCTGCGATCGCGGCAATCCGGGCATGGCCGTTGCCGGCATGGGCGATGTTCTCACGGGTGTGATCGCGGGCATCGCCGCACAGTGCGGCGACCTCGCGCTTGCCGCGATGGCCGGCGTGTTCGTTCACGCCTGCGCGGGCGATCGCGCGGCTGCGACAGGTGAACGCGGCTTGCTGGCGACCGACGTCATCGACCAGGTGCGAAGCTGCGTGAACCCGCGGTGATGACGGAGTACGTCGCCCACGGTCCGGACGAGATGCGGGCGTTCGGCGCCCGTCTGGCGCGGGCGCTGCTGGCCGCGCCTGCCGAGGAGTCGTTGCTCGTCACGCTCTCCGGCGAACTCGGCGCCGGCAAGACGACGCTGGTGGGCGGGTTGCTGGCAGAGCTGGGACACGTCGGTGCGGCTCGCAGCCCCACGTACACATTGCTCGAACCGTACCGTTTGCAGGGGCGCGACATCACGCACTGTGACCTGTACCGGCTGCGTCATCCGGATGAACTCGATGACCTGGGTCTGCGCGACCTGCGAGTCGCGGGCTCGGTGCTGCTCGTGGAGTGGCCGGAGAAAGCGGAGGGCAGGCTGAACGCGGCCGATCTTGCGCTGACCTTCGACTACTCTGGCCCGGATGCGCGCAAGCTCGTTGCAGCGGCGCGGTCACCGGCGGGCCAGGCCGTGCTCATGCGGCTATGACGGCACGTGATAAACATCCCGTATCCTTATAATTTTATTGAAATATCTGGCTCCGGCGCGGTAGATTACGCGCCATGCTGACCCGCGGAACCCGCTCAACCGCTCTGCGACTGGCCTGGCTGGTGCTGTCGCTGGCCTGGTTGCCCGCGTGGGCGAGCCCCGCACACGTCACAGACGTCAGGTTGTGGTCCGGTCCGGAAGGCACGCGACTCGTCATCGAATTGTCGGCGCCCGTCGAGTACGACGTATTTGCGCTCGACGACCCTGACCGTATCGTCGTCGATCTCGCGAACACGACTCTGCCAGCGAACGAGTCGCTTCCGCCGGGACAGGGCCCGGTGAAGTCGCTGCGTTCGGGTCCGCAGCAAGGGCAGGGCTTGCGCTTCGTCCTCGACGTGACCGAGGCGCTGAAGCCGCGCAGCTTCGTGGTCGGTCCTGACGGCAGCGCTGGGCATCGCCTGGTCGTCGAACTGCCCGGTTCGCCAGTGGTCGTCGCGGCGCCGATGAATGCTGCACGCACTTCGCCTGCGGGCAACGAGGTGCTCGCCATGGTCGCCGACACATCGCGCGCAGTGGCTGCGCCCGCGGTGCCGAAGGTTACCGAGCCGACTCCGTTGCCGACGAAGGTGGCGAGTCCGGCCGTCAAGGGCCGCGACCTGGTCATCGCGATCGACGCGGGCCACGGTGGACAGGATCCTGGCGCGATCGGCCGGGGCGGCACGCGCGAGAAGGACGTCACGCTCGCGATCGCACGCAAGCTTGCTGCGGAGATCAATGCGGAAGACGGCATGAAGGCCGTCCTGATCCGTGAAGGCGACTACTTCATCACCCTGGGTGGCCGCACGCGCAAGGCGCGCCAGCTCGGCGCCGACATGTTCGTCTCGATTCACGCCGACTCCGTGCAGAACCGTGCCGTGAGCGGTTCGTCGGTCTACGTGTTGTCGCTGCGTGGCGCCAGCGACGAGGCGGCGAAGTGGCTGGCGGATACCGAAAACGCGGCCGACCTGAAGGGTGGCGTCTCGCTCGACGAGAGCGACGACGTGCTGGCGTCGGTGCTGCTCGACGTCACGCAGAAGGAGTCGATCAGCGACAGTGTCGAAGCAGCCGACAGCGTCCTGACCGCGCTGCGCGGCGTAAGCAATACGCACGGCACGCCGCGTGTCCGGCACGCGGGCTTCATCGTGTTGAAGTCGCCGGACATTCCTTCGATGCTGGTCGAGACAGCCTTCATCTCGAACGCGACCGACGAACGGCGCCTGCGCGATCCCGAGCACCAGTCACGCATTGCCGCTGCCGTGCGCACGGGCGTGCGCAACTACTGGTACGACAACCCGCCGCCCGGCTCGAAACTCGCAGCCATCGTGGCTGCGCAGCGAGGCGGCACGGCGGACGCCGGCACGGCCGTCGCAGGACGCTGATTCCCTTCGCTTTGCTATGCTCGCGCACCCGGCGCGAGCCGCCACGACTCTCCTGCCTGCCATGACGATCCGGGTCCTGCCCGAGCAACTCGTTCACCAGATCGCTGCCGGCGAGGTGGTCGAGCGCCCGGCGTCCGTGATCAAGGAACTGGTCGAGAACAGCCTCGATGCCGGCGCGCTGGCGATCGACATCGAAGTCGAGAAGGGCGGCGCAGAGCTGTGTCGTGTGCGGGACGACGGCATCGGGATCGCCGCGGACGAGTTGCTGCTCGCCCTGGCCCGTCACGCCACCAGCAAGATCGGCAGCATCGATGACCTGGAGGCGGTGCGCACGCTGGGTTTCCGCGGCGAGGCCTTGCCGAGCATCGCGTCCGTCTCGCGCATGCGGATGATTTCGCGTCCGCGCGCCGCTGAGACGGCGCACATGGTTGCCGCCGTCGACGGTGCGCTGACGGGACCGGTGCCGCACCCGCATCCGCCCGGCACGACGGTCGAGGTCCGCGATCTGTTCTTCAACGTGCCCGCGCGGCGCAAGTTCCTGCGCTCCGAGCGCACGGAACTGGCGCAGATCGAACGGCTCGTGGAACGGCTCGCGCTCAGTCGTTTCGACGTCGGTTTCCGGCTGTCGTCTGCACGCAAGGTGCTCGCCGATCATCCGCCGGCGCGCGACGAACGCTCGCGCGATGCCCGTGTCGCGGCGATGCTGGGCGAGGACTTCATCGCCAACGCGATGAAGCTCGATCACGAAGGGTCGGGCCTGCGGCTGCACGGCTGGTTCTGCCTGCCGACATACGCGCGCAGCCAGGCCGACCAGCAGTACTTCTTCCTCAACGGCCGGCCGCTGCGCGACAAGCTCATCGCGAGCGCAGTGCGGCTCGCGTATCGCGACGTCCTGTTCCATGGCCGCCATCCAGCGTACGTGCTGTTCCTCGAGATGGACCCCGTGCGTGTCGACGTGAACGCGCACCCGCAGAAACTCGAGGTGCGTTTTCGCGAACCCGGCCTGATCCACGATTTCCTGTTTCGCACGCTCGAGCGCGCGCTCGCCGAAACGCGGCCGACCCAGTCCGCTGCCGATGCGATTCCCGCCGCTCGCGCCGACTGGTCATTGCCCGGCAGCGCGTCGCTCGACTGGTCGCGCGGCAGCGCCGGCGACGTCAGCGGTTCGTACCAGGCGCGCCGCGCCTTTCCGACTATCCCCTATCCCCTATCCTCCAACCCCTCGGTGGCTGGCGCACAAACCGCGGCGACGGATATGTATCGCGCGTTTGACCAGGTGCGCGAAATCGCAGCATCTGACGCCGCCGCCGCCGCTACGCCCGCCGCCGAACATCCCCTGGGCTACGCCATTGCGCAGCTGCACGGCGTTTACATCCTCGCGCAGGCGCGAGGGGGCCTCGTGCTGGTCGACATGCATGCCGCGCACGAGCGCACCACGTACGAGCGGCTGAAGGCCGCGATGCAGTCCGACCGCTTGCCGGCGCAGCCGCTGCTGGTGCCGATTGTGGTCCACGTTGCGGTCGCCGACGCGGACGAGGCGGAATCGCACGCCGGGTTGTTCGCGAGCCTCGGCCTTGCAATCGATCGCAGCGGACCTGCGTCGTTGCTGGTGCGATCGACGCCGGCATTGCTGCCCAACATCGATCCCGCCACCTTGCTGAAGGACATGATTGCGGACCTGCGTGAGCAGGGAAGTGCCGCGACGACGGCGGCCTTCGACCGCGCGCTCGGCACCATGGCCTGCCACCAGGCCGTCCGCGCCAACCGCCGGCTGACCGTACCCGAGATGAATGCTCTGCTGCGGGAAATGGAGCAGACGGTGCGCAGTGATCAGTGCGTGCACGGACGTCCGACCTGGTCGTTCGTCAGCATGGACGATCTCGACCGGCTGTTCCTGCGCGGACGATGACTGCCGCGGCGAGTACCATCGACGACGCGCCCGACGCTGTCTGCCTGATGGGGCCGACGTGCACGGGCAAGACCGCGCTGGCCCTGCAACTGGCGCAGCGGTTTCCGCTCGAGATCGTCAGCGTCGATTCGGCGCTGGTCTATCGCGGCATGGACATCGGCACGTCGAAGCCGTCGCCGGCCGAACGCGCGGCCGTGCCGCATCACCTCATCGACATCTGTGATCCGTCGCAGCCGTATTCCGCCGGACGGTTCCTGCGCGACGCCCTCCAGTGCATCGCTGAAATTCGTGCTCGCGGCCGGGTCCCCCTGCTGGTTGGCGGCACGATGCTGTACTACCGCGCGCTGACCCACGGGCTCGCGCCCTTGCCCGCAGCCGACCCCCAGGTGCGCGCTGCCCTGGACCTGGTCGCGCAAGCGACCGGCTGGCCCGCCATGCATGCCGAGCTCGCTGCGCGCGATCCAGTTGCAGCAAGCCGGATTCAACCCGCGGATGCCCAGCGAATCCAGCGGGCGCTCGAAGTCCTGCAGCTCACCGGCGAACGACTGTCAGACCTGCAGCAGCAGTCCGAACCCCCTGCGGTCCGTCTCGCGCGGTTCGCCCTGATGCCCGTTTCGCGGCCGGAGCTGTACGTCCGGATCAATGCGCGGTTCGACCAGATGGTCGCGGCCGGACTGGTGGACGAGGTCAGGTCGCTGCGGGCCCGGGGCGACCTCGACCCGGACCTGCCCAGCCTGCGGGCCGTTGGTTACCGCCAGATCTGGCGGTATCTCGATGGCGAGTGCAGCCTGGAGGACGCCCTGGCGGCCGCCCGGCAGGCGACCCGCAACCTGGCCAAGCGCCAGCTGACGTGGCTCCGTGGCGATCCGGCCATTGCCTGGGTGCCGTCCCTTGTAGAACGCGATCTCGTCCCGATATACGACGCCGTATCCAGCGCGGCCGGGAAAATTGGCGCGAAACCCGTGTGCTAGACTGGCCCCGTTCTTGCTGGGAGCCTGGGGCATCCAGGCGGGCCGTTTCACGGAAGAAGCTGTGCAGGAACGAACGGCACCAGAGAAAAAAGGAGACGATAACAATGGCCAAGGGCCAGTCCCTGCAGGATCCATTCCTGAACGCTCTGCGCAAGGAGCGCATCCCTGTTTCCATCTATCTGGTCAACGGCATCAAGCTGCAGGGCCAGATCGACTCGTTTGACCAGTTCGTGGTCCTGCTGCGCAATAGCGTGAGCCAGATGGTCTACAAGCACGCAATCTCGACGATCGTGCCGGCCCGCAACGTGCGCCTGCCGGCGGGCGATGATGACCTGCCGCCGCTCGAGGACGCCCCCGCGGGCTGAGCCGGACCAGGCGAGGGCAGGGAGCATTGTTCGAAAGGCCGGCCAGCGGCGAACGCGCGATCCTGGTCTGTGTGGGGCTCGGTCGAGCCCCTGAGCCCGATCGCGTCGAGGAATTCGGCGCGCTCGCGCGTTCGGCCGGCGCGCAGGTGCTCGAAGTGCTGGCGCCCACCCGCAAGGCCGCCGATCCCCGCTTCCTGATCGGGTCCGGCAAGGTCGAAGAGCTGCGCGCGCGCGTCAAAGCCCTCGCCGCCGATCTCGTCGTCATCGACGGCGCGCTGAGCCCCAGCCAGGAACGCAATCTCGAAAAGGAACTGCAGTGCCGCGTGCTCGATCGCAGCGGCCTGATCCTCGACATCTTCGCGCAACGCGCGCGCACGTTCGAAGGCAAGTTGCAGGTTGAACTCGCACAGCTGCAGCACATGTCGACGCGTCTCGTGCGCGGCTGGACCCATCTCGAGCGCCAGCGCGGCGGCGGCATCGGCCTGCGCGGACCGGGTGAAACCCAGCTCGAAACCGACCGCCGACTGATCGGCAAGCGCATCAAGACCCTCAACGATCGCATCGAGAAGGTGCTGCAGCAGCGTGAGACCACGCGGCAGGAGCGCAAGCGGCAGGAGGTTCCGACCATCGCGCTGGTCGGTTACACGAACGCTGGCAAGTCGACCCTGTTCAATCGGCTCACGCGCTCCGACGCGTATGCAGCCGACCAGTTGTTCGCGACGCTCGATCCGACGGTACGACGCCTGCACCTGGCGCCCGGCCTCGAGACGGCGCTCGCCGATACGGTCGGATTCGTGCGCGACCTGCCGCACGAACTGGTCGCCGCATTCCGCTCGACGCTGCAGGAAGCCCGCGAAGCCGACCTGCTGCTGCACGTCATCGATGCGTCCGATCCCGAGCGCAACGACCGCATCGCGCAGGTCGACGAGGTGCTCGAGTCGATCGGCGCGCGGGGCGTGCGGCAGATCGCGGTGTACAACAAGATCGACCGCACGGGTGAACCGCCGCGGTCGGAAACCGGCGCGGACGGTCGCATCGACCGGGTCTGGCTTTCGGCGCACAGTGGTGCGGGAATCGACCTGTTGCTGCAGGCATTGCATCAGGCGCTCGGCGCCGACCTCTGCCGGTGTACCCTGCGCCTTCCGCCCCAGGCTGGACGCGCCAGGGCCCGGCTCTTCGCGGCGGGAGCGGTCATTTCGCACAAGACCCTGGCGGACGGCGTCGTCGAGGCCGAGAT
The DNA here is from genome assembly GCA_963827615.1 of uncultured Gammaproteobacteria bacterium. Classification (GTDB taxonomy): domain Bacteria; phylum Pseudomonadota; class Gammaproteobacteria; order Steroidobacterales; family Steroidobacteraceae; genus RPQJ01. The sequence continues at coordinate 72,970 of CAWHCA010000003.1, forward strand.
CAGCCTGCGCCGGCAGGACCTCGAACGAATCTGCCGTGAGGACGGGATCGAGCTGCCAACGACAAACGAGCCTTGTGCCGACACGGGGCGGTTTCTACAATCCAGCGAATCTTTGGCGACCCGGGGTGCGGCATGACGGCCGACGCCCGCAAGCAACGCCCGGGATTCGCTTTCAAGTCCCTGAAAAACCAAGCATCCGGAGCACTCCCACCCATGGCCTGGAACGACCCGGGCAAGAATCGCAATCCCTGGGGCAACCGCCCCGACAAGGGAGCGGCCGACCTTGACGAGGCCCTGCGCAACTTGCAACGCAAACTGTCCCAGATGTTCGGGGGCAAAGGTGGAGGTGGCGACGACGGCGGCCGTGAAGACGGTGGCGGCGGTTTCGGCGGTGGCAGCAATGCCATGCGCGGTTTCGGCTTCAGCACCGTCGCGCTGGTGCTGGTCGGCGTCTGGGCGCTTACCGGTTTCTACGTGGTCGACGCCGCCGAACGCGGCGTGGTCACGCGCTTCGGACGGTTCGTCGCGGCGACCGAACCCGGCCTGCGGTGGCACATTCCGTGGCCCGTCGAGGCGCGCCAGATCATCAACGTCGAGACCGATCGAGGGCGTGAACGATCAGACGCGCATGCTCACCGCGGACGAAAACCTCGTCGACATCAACATCGCCGTGCAGTACCGGCGTGCGGAGCCGGTGGCGTACGCGTTCAACGTGCGCGATCCCGACCAGACGTTGAAGGAAGTCGCCGAGAGCGCCATCCGCGAGATCGTCGGTCGCAGCCAGCTCGACTTCGTGCTCGAGCAGGGCCGCCAGGAAATCACGGCCAAGACCAAGGAACTGATCCAGCGCACGCTCGATGCCTACAAGACCGGCATCGAGGTGACGACGGTCAACCTGCAGGGCGTCAGCGTGCCGGAGCAGGTCCAGAGTTCGCAGCGCGACGCCATCAAGGCGCGTGAAGACCGCGAACGTCTCGCCCTGGAGGCGCAGGCCTACGCCAACGACATCCTGCCGAAAGCCAAGGGCTCGGCCGCACGCCAATCCGGAGGACGCAGCGGCCTACAAGGCACGTATCGTCGCCGACGCCGAAGGTGAAGCGCAGCGCTTCTCGCAGCTGCTGGCGAGCTACCTGCGGGCGCCAAGCGTCACGCGCCAGCGCCTGTACTTCGAGACCCTGGAAGTGGTGCTGGGCAACACGAACAAGGTGCTGGTCGACACCAAGGGCACGGGCAACATGATTTACCTGCCGCTCGACAAGCTGACCGAGGGGCGCACCCGCACACTGACGCTCGACGAGCAGCGCCAGGTCCCTGACACTGTCCAGCCCCGGGCTGAGGCTGGCGGGGCCGCCCCCGTCGAAGCTGCGCCCGATGCCAACCGCGAGCGGGGGTCACGCTGATGCCAAACCGTGGTTACCTGCCGTTGATCCTGGTCGGCGCCGCCCTGCTGCTGTTCTCGATGGCGGCGTTTACCGTGCGCGAAACCGAGCTCGCGCTCAAGTTCCGCTTCGGCGAGATCGTGCGCGCCGACTACAAGCCCGGCCTGCATTTCCTGACGCCGTTCGTGAACAACGTGATCAAGTTCGACAGGCGGATCCTGACCGAGGATTACCCGGCCGAACAGTTCCTGACCAGCGAAGGCAAGATCCTGCGCATCAACTTCTTCGTGAAGTGGCGCATCAGCGACGTCTCCCGCTTCTACACCTCCACCTCGGGTGGCAGCGAGGAAGTCGCGAACCGTCGCCTTGGTGAAATCATCAAGGACGGCATCAAGACCGTCATCGCGCGCCGCACCATCCAGCAGGTCGTGGCGGCGGACCGCAGCGAGTTCCTCGGCGAAGTGCTCGAGATTGCCGGCAAGAACGTCGGCAACCTGGGCATCGCGCTGGTCGACGTGCGCGTGAAGAACATCGAGTTGCCGGAGGAGGTCAGCGAGTCGGTGTTCAACCGCATGCGGCAGGACTTCGCACGCCAGGCGGCGCAGCTGCGAGCCGAGGGTTCCGCGGTGTCGGAACGCACGCGCGCCGAGGCGGATCGCCAGCGCACGGAAATCCTGGCCAACGCCTATCGCGAGGCCGAGATCATCAAGGGCCAGGGCGACGCGGCGGCGGCCGACATCTACGGCAAGGCGTACGGCGCGAACCCTGAGTTCTTCGCGTTCCACCGCTCAATGCAGGCCTATCGCCGGTCGCTCGGCAAGCAGGGCGACGTGCTCGTGATCGCGCCCGACGGCGAGTTCTTCGAGTACCTGAAGGAATCCGGGCGCTGACCACAGCGCCCGGCAACCCCGCTCGTCGATGAACTGGAACGACCTGTGGGCGGCCTTCGCCCTGTACCTGGTGCTGGAAGGCGTCCTGCCATTCCTGAATCCGGGCGCTGCCAAGCGCGCCCTGTTCACGATGTCGCAGCTGGACGACCGCATATTGCGCCGGATCGGCCTGGGCAGCATGATCGCAGGTTGCGTCGTGCTCTTCCTGGTGCGCGGGGGCGGCTGACCGCCCGGCTGGCACCAGTCACCAATCAGCAGTCACCAGTCACTCCCAAATGTCCAAGAATCTCGTCGTCATCGGCGCCCAATGGGGTGACGAAGGCAAGGGCAAGATCGTGGACCTGCTCACCGAGCGGGTCGGCGCGGTCGCGCGTTTCCAGGGCGGCCACAATGCGGGCCACACCCTCGTCATCGATGGCGCCAAGACCGTCCTGTCGCTGATTCCCTCCGGCATCCTGCACACGGGCGTGCAGTGCGTGATCGGCAACGGGGTCGTGGTCTCGCTCGAAGCCCTGTTCCGCGAAGCGGACATGCTCGTCCAGCGCGGCATACAGGTGTACGACCGCCTCAAGGTCAGCCCGAATTGCGCCGTGATCCTGCCCTCGCACATCGCGCTCGACCGCGCGCGTGAACGCGCGCAAGGCGTCAACGCAATCGGCACCACCGGTCGCGGCATCGGTCCCGCGTACGAGGACAAGGTCGCGCGCCGGGCCGTACGGCTTGCGGATCTCATGCAGCGTGATCGCCTCGCGGCCCGGCTCGGCGAGATCCTCGACTTCCATAACTTCGTGCTGAGCCGCTATTTCAGCGCCGAAACCGTCGATTTCCAGCGCACGCTGGACGAGCTCGTGGCCCAGGCCGAGCGCATCGAACCGCTGCTGGCGGACGTGAGCGTGCTGCTGCGCAACGAGATGAAGCGCGGCACGAACCTGATGTTCGAAGGCGCCCAGGGCGCGCTGCTCGACGTCGACGTCGGCACGTACCCGTTCGTCACTTCGTCGAACACCATCGCCGGTGAAGCCGCCGTCGGCACGGGCCTGGGCCCGCGCGACATCAACGCCGTCCTCGGCATCGTGAAGGCTTACACCACGCGCGTGGGCGCGGGACCTTTCCCGACCGAACTGTTCGACGAGACGGGTGAGCACCTCTCCCGCGTCGGGCACGAGTTCGGCGCCGTCACGGGCCGTCCGCGCCGCTGCGGTTGGTTCGATGCGGTGGCCATGCGCCGCGCGGTCATGCACAACAGCCTCTCGAGCCTGGGCGTGACGAAGCTCGACGTCCTCGACGGCCTCGACACGCTGCGCATCTGCACCGGCTACAGGATCGACGGCGAAATCCGGGACGAGCCGCCGCTGCTGCCGCACCGTTTCTCCGAATGCGTGCCGGTGTACGAAGAACACAAGGGCTGGACCGAGCCGACGCACGGCATCACCGAATTTTCGAAGCTGCCATCCAATGCGCGCAGCTACCTCGCCCGCATGGAAGAACTCGCAGGCGTGCCGATCGACATCGTGTCGACCGGCCCGGATCGGGCGCAGACGATCGTGCTGCGGCATCCGTACGACTGAGGAAGGGGAGGAAGGGCAGGAAGGGCAGGAAGGAGAGGAAGGGCAGGAAGGAGTCAGCACGGACAACTTCTGTACCTCCAACTAATCCCTATGCCGGAATCCATCGTCCCGCCCTAGTATCCGCAGGTATCCGGCGTACTAGCCTGCGGACACGCTTTCCGCCAACACTTCCGATACCTTCCTTGCCTTCCTCCCCTTCCTCCCTTCCTCCCTTCCTCCCCTTCCAATGAAACCCTACGAATCCCCCTGGATGGACGACGACCTCCGCATGCTGCGCGAGGCGATTTCCCGTTATGTCGACGCCGAGATGCTGCCGCTGGACGCGAAGTGGCGGGCGGAGCATCGAGTGGACAAGGAATCGTGGCGCAAGATCGGCGCGGCTGGATTCCTGCTGATGGACGTGCCCGCGGAATACGGTGGCGGCGGTGGCGATTTCCGTCACGAGACGCTGCTGTACGAGGAACTCAACCGGCGCGGCGTTTCCGGCTTCGGCCAGGGCGTGCACAGCATCGCGGCGCACTACGTGCTCAATTACGGCACCGAGGAGCAGAAGCAGCGCTGGTTGCCGCGCATGGCGCGCGGGGAGCTCATCGGCGCAATCGCGATGACCGAGCCGGGCGCAGGAT
>CAWHCA010000004.1:0-16691 GCA_963827615.1 uncultured Gammaproteobacteria bacterium
TACTGCTGCATCTCGGTCTCGACGATGATGCCGGCCCTGGTGAGCAGCTCCAGGTCGCGGCGCAGTTCCGCCCGGTTGACGCTGGATTGCCGCGCGGCTGCGTCGTCCAGCGAGAAGAGTCGCTGCCGCAGAATCCACTCGATGGTCGGATAGGTTGCTCCCAGGGCGATCTCGCCACCTTCGAAGACCACGGCGAATCCATGATCACGACGCACCACCTTGGCCCGGCGTGCGACGGAATACCAGCGCGGGTGCGCCTGTGCCGGCAATTCGTAATTTGCCGGCGCGCGGGCCAGGTCGAGCTGATGGTTGAGTACGTCGATGGCAAAGGCGGGCGACGTGACCACGGCCTTGATCCGGTCTGCGAGCATGCCCAGCCGTTCGCGCAGTTCCACCTCCCTGCGAGCATCCGGCAGGTAGGCGCGGAACTCAGGCTCCTGTGTGACAGCAGTCTCCAGCAACTTGAACAGGGCCAGCCCGGTCGCCGGCGAAACCCCGAAAGTCACGTGCAGCGAAGCCTGCGAGCCGGTCAACGCGTCGTGGTACTGGCCGCGCGGCAGGTAGAGGACGTCGCCCGGCTGCATGGTCACTTCGAACAGCAGGCGACCGCGGGACTCGGTCAGCCATTTCTCGATTTCATCACCCGGCGGCAGCGGCAGCACCGGCGCATCCGCCCGCGACTCGTACACCCGCCAGACTTTCTCGCCTGCCGTCTGCACGGCGAAAACATCGTGCAGGTCGAAGTGGGTCTGGAAGGCCTGCACGCCCCTGAACGAGCAGTAGACGTTGGCGGCCACGCGCGCGGCGAATTCGCGCTCGAGCACGTTGGCGACCGCACCGACCTCCGGGCAGACGCGGTGCACGTGATTGGCGACGAGACTGGCCCCGAGCCCCATCAGCGCCTTGACCTTGGCGGGGTTGACCGGCGCACTCGCGCCTGCGCGCACGTCGGTCGTGTCGCAGTAGTTCTCCCGCAGCGCTGCGCGACTCTTGAAATAGACCTTGAGCGTGTCCTCGTTCCAGTAGGGTGTAATCGCGAGCACTTCGTTGAAGCGCGACCAAGGCAACAGGCTCGGACGGTTGCCGCCATCGTTGCGAATGTGCAGCGGAAGCTTGCCGAAGTACTGCGTGCGAAAGCTCGCCGCATCGAAGGGCGCGATGAAATCTGAAAATTCCATGACGAATAGACGTTAGCATTGGCCGTCCGTTGCTGTCCATGAATCGCGGGTGCCGCCCGATGCCGCAAAACAAGGGATATCAGCTGCCAGCGCGCGCGGTCCTGCGCCCTGACGGCCTGTACCTCGCGATGCGCGACATCGGCCCCGGGGAACTCCGGGACGCCTTCATGCAGGAAACCCTCGTGCGGGTCCCTGCCGCGGAATCGTACGTCCACGTCGCCCGGGAAGACGTCGGCAAAGCGGCCCCCGACACCGCGCCGGCCGGTCTCATCTTTCACACCGCACGTTGCGGGTCGACGTTGATTTCACAGCTGCTCAAGACACACGACAACCTCGTCGTGTATGCGGAGCCGTTGCCATTCAACGAACTGCTCTTGCCGCCGCACAAATGGCCGCGTCAGGAACTGGTGGCCGCACTGCGGTCGCTTGGCGACGCCTTCGCTCGTCATGCGCGCAAGCCCTACGTCCTGAAATTCAGCAGCTGGAATACGCTGTTCTGCGAAATCCTGGCCGAGGCATTTCCGCGTTCGCCATGGATCCTCAGCCTGCGCGATCCGGTCGAAGTCGGCGTGTCGCTCATCAGGCGGCCTGCGGGGTGGATGCGACCCACCGAAGCATCGTCCAGCGAACTCGCCAGGCACGTCGATCCGGACGGCGCAGCGCAATCGCCGGAAGAATTCGTCGCGCGGCTGTACGGAGCGTTCTGCGCAGCCGTGAGTCGTCTCGATGCCGGACGGGGCCGGCTCGTGCGCTACGAGACGCTGCCTGCGGCCGTGTGGGACGTCGTGGCGCCGCATTTTTCGCAGTCGATCGATGACGCACAGCGAACGCGCATGGCGCAGGTCGCGCGGATCAATGCGAAAGCGCCGGTCGGCAGGGCTGCGGAGTTTGCAGCCGATACGACGACGAAACAGGCGGCGGCATCAGTGGAATTGCGACGGGCGATCGACGCCTTCGCCCGCCCGCCACTGCAACGCCTGGAGAGTATTCACGCGCAACAAGTTAGAGTCCACAGCAGCCAGAATGCTGGCTGAAGCCGGACCATCGGAACCAGATCATGCAACTCGCCTGGCTGTCGCTCGCCATCGTCGCCACGGTCGCCTACCACGTCATCCTCAAGCTGACGCCGGCCGGCGCGAACCCGTTCCTGTCGCTGATGCTGACCTACGGCGCCGTCACTGTCCTGTTCGCGGGCGTGCTGGTGCTCGCCCCCGGTGAATTTGCATGGCGCGAAGAGGTGCGCCAGCTCAACTGGACCGCGATTGCACTGGCGCTGGCGATCATCGGGCTCGACCTCGGCTTCATCCTGCTCTACCGCACGGGCTTCGAGGTGAGCCTCGGCGCGCTGGTCACGCAGACCGCGGCCGCCATGCTGCTAGTGGGTATCGGCGTACTCGTGTTCCGCGAAAAGCTCGATCTCGCGCACGGCGTCGGCATCGTGCTTTGTCTCGTGGGGCTGTGGCTCGTCAACCGGCGCTGAGCCGACGACCGCACGACGCGACTGGCTCGGCGGTCAGTGTTCGCCCGCTCTGTTCTCGCGACTCGCTTGCTCGAACGCGCGCTCCTGCCGGATGCGCCGTACGGTCCACCAGACGAGTGCGCCGACGACTGCGAGCATTGCCCCCATCAGTACCGCCATCTTCGGCCCCGCAAGCCGCCAGGCTTCACGCAATCCGAAAATCACGCCGATCGGCGTGGAGACGAGCAGGATCGGGCGGGCGATGCGCAAGCGCTGACTGCTACTTGTCCGTCTCGACCCAGCCCGACGCGGGCATGGCATCGAAGAACATCTGGATCCGGTGCAGCAGCTGATTGCGGTCGGCCCAGGCGACTTGTTCGTCGAGCCGCTCCATGCGGTCTGCCTTGGTGGGCTCGGTCTCCAGCCCATGCACCAGCGGCGCCGGCGGTGGAGTCTTGCCGCGCTTTTCGGCCTCTTCCAGCAGCATCAGGTGCAGCCGCTCCCAATAGGGGAACGTCGGATAGGCGCGACCGCGGAGCCGGTGGTGCACGAGCAACCGGCGCCCGTTACTGCTGGTTCTGAATGACGGCATGGGAGTCTTCCTGTTCCGCAAGAGTAGCGGCTCGGGGGCCAACTTCACAGTCGGAGCGATCCTCGCCGTGGGCATCCGGTATGCTCCGCTCCCGATAGCCCCACGGGAGCGGAACGAGCATGACGGTAGCCTTCTGGTGCGTACTGGTGGCGGGCTTCCTGCCGTACTTCGGCACGCTGACCGCCAAGATCGGCGGCGAACGCTTCGACAACAGCAATCCGCGCGACTGGCTCAACGCGCAGTCGGGTTTTCGCAAGCGGGCGAACGCGGCGCAGCACAACAGCTTCGAGGCTTTCCCGTTCTTCGCGGCCGCGGTCATCATCGCCCACGTTGCCGGTGCGCCGCAGGGACGCATCGACCTGTTCGCGGTCGTGTTCATCCTGGCGCGTCTTTTCTACATTGCGTTCTACGTCGCCGACATGGCGACGCTGCGGTCGCTGGCCTGGTTCGTCGGCATCGGCAGCGTGGTCGCGCTGTTCCTCGCGGTGGCGTGACCTGATCAGCGTCGCAAGTAAGGCATCTGCTTGCGACTGCGCCAGAGGCCGTCGCCAGCGTAGACCGCGAGCGCGGTCCAGATGAACAGGAACCCCACGCCGCGTTGCAGAGTGAAGGCCTCGTGGAAAACCCACACACCGAGCAGGAACTGCAGTGTCGGGCCGATGTACTGCACCAGCCCCACGGTTGATAGCGGAATCAGGCGCGCACCGTAGGCGAAGAGGGCGAGCGGCAGCGCTGTGACGAGGCCACTGCCCAGCAGCAACGCGTTGATGTGCGGGGCGGCGTGACCGAACGCGCCCGTGCCCTGCATCTCCATCCACAACAGGAAGCTCAACGCGAACGGTGCGAGCAGCAGCGTTTCAGTGGCCAGTCCGGGCACGGCCTCGACCTTGACCACCTTCCGGATCAGGCCATACCCGCCGAAACTGGCCGCGAGCGCCAGCGCGATCCAGGGCGGGCGACCGGCGACTATGGCGAGATAGAGCACGCCGGCGGCCGCGAGTCCGACCGCGAGCTTCTGCATGGCATTGAGTCGCTCACCCAGCACGAGCACGCCCAGCAGGACATTGAGCAGCGGATTGATGAAATAACCGAGGCTCGCGTCGATCACGTGGCCATGGGCGATCGACCAGACGTAGATCAACCAGTTGATGCTGATCAGCACCGCCGTGATCATCAGCCGGTAGCGAGTGCCGGGATTCGCGAGCGCGGTGCGCACCGCACCGACGTCGCCGCGCCAGGCCAGCCAGGCGAACACCAGCAGGCAACTCCAGACGATCCGGTGCGCCATGATTTCGAGCGCGGACAAATCGTGGAGCGGCTTCATGTAGAGGGGCAGGACGCCCCAGATCGTGAAGGCGCCGATGGCGGCCGCGAGGCCGGCACCCGCGCCTGGCGAGACGGGTGAGGCAGGCGCTGAGTTCTGGCCGGTCATGCGGCGCGCATTGTGGCAAATCCCGATACGATGGGCACGGTAATCGGGCGGAACCGGCAACGAGGTCTGCGGCCATGGGCATCGACGAGACACGGCACAGCGCGTTCAGGAACGCGCCGTTCATCGCGCCCTGGCATCGAACTCGAGAACCTCGGGTCGGGACTCTGCGAGGCGAGTCTCGCCATCCAGCCCTGGCACCTGCAGCAGACACAGGTGGTTCACGCCGGAGTGATCGCCACGCTGGCGGATCATGCGCGGGAGCGGCCGCGTCAACCGACTTGCAGGCCGGCGAGTTCGTCGTCACCGCCGAGTACAAGATCAACCTGTTGCGCGGCGCTCGGGGCGAGAAACTGCGCTGCCGTGCCGAAGTACTGAAGCCGGGCCGGCGCCTCGCCGTGGTCGAAGCGCAGGTCTGGTCGGAGGGCGAGGGACGCTCGGAACTCGTCGCCAAGCTCAATGCGACCATGGCGGTCGTGACGCCGCGCTGAATCTCGCCTGGCGACACGACCTGGGTCGCGTCGTGGAAACTCCGGAGCGCAACGCGGCCCGGCTCAGGGCAAGCTCGCGCCATGGATCCCCGCTTGGCAAGCGGCCGACTGCGACGTGAGTGGCGCACCATGCAGGTCATGGTGGGCATTTATTGCCGCGGGCAAGGGCACGCACATGGCGCGGGCACCGGACTGTGCGCGGACTGCCAGGGATTCCTGGACTACGCGGAGCGTCGGCTGGAGAAATGCCCGTACGGACCGGAGAAACCCACCTGCGCGAAGTGCCCGATCCACTGCTACAAGCCGCAGCCGCGTCAGCTGGCTCGCGACATCATGCGCTACGCCGGGCCGCGCATGCTGCTGCGTCATCCGTGGCTCAGCCTGACGCATTTCGTCGACAAGGCGCGCCGGGTCGAGCACCCGATGTCGGCGCGTCGCAGGCAGCGGTCTCAGGACTGAGCGTCAGGTGGCCGGCCCGCCGGCGTCGCAACGTTGCGCTTGCAGCGAGCTATGTCGCGTCGAATCCCCGCAGGCTCGCGAATTCCTCGAGCTCCGCGCGCTCCGTCCGCAGTGAATTGATCGGATGCGCAGGATCGGCATAACCAAGCGCCATACCCGCGAACAGCATGAGGTTCGGCGGCACCTCGAGGAACCTGCCGACGGTGCCCGGCACCAGCGACCAGATCTCCTGCGCACAAGTGTGCAGGCCGTGCTCGCGCGCGAGCAGCATTACCGTCTGCATGTACATGCCGACGTCCGACCACTGCGGCGGACCGAGGCTGCGGTCGAGATAAAAGAACAACCCGACCGGTGCGCCGAAAAAATCGTAATTGCGCGCCAGTTGCAGCAGCCGGGCCGTCTTGTCCTCGCGCGGAATGCCAATCGTTGCGTACAGGTCCTCGCCGGCCTTGAAGCGGCGCGTCCGATACGGTTCGCCGAGGCCCGGCGGGTAGATGTCGTACTCGTGCGAGCCGTCGCCGCGCGGGTTCGTCATGACTTGCGCACGCACCGCGGTTTTCAGGCCGGCGAGCGGTTCGCCGGCAAGCGCGTACACCCACCACGACTGCAGGTTGCCACCGGACGGTGTGCGCCGGGCCGCGTCCAGGATCTCGCGCACGGTCGCGCCTGGCACCGGTGTGTCCAGGAATGCGCGGCAGCTCATGCGGCTTGCTACGGCTTCGCTCACGTTCACTGGTGTTCCTCCTGACGGCGGGCGATTCTGCCAGAAGCCAGTGCCTGTGGTTTGACCGTGTCGCGGCGGCCGCGGTTTTTCGCTACGCTGCGCGCGCGTTGACCGAGGTAGGCATGCAGGAACTGAAGCAGTTCGTCGTCGACATCCCGGACTTCCCGCAGCCGGGTATCCTGTTCCGCGACATCAGCCCGCTGTTGCGCCGGCATTTTGCGGCCACGATCGAGTCGATCGAGCGCCTGTTCAGCGAGGCGGAGTGGGACGCTGTCGACGCCGTCGCGGGCATCGAGTCGCGCGGGTTCATCCTCGCCTCGGCCCTGGCCGAGCGCCGCGGCAAGGGTTTCGTGCCCATCCGCAAGAAAGGCAAGCTGCCGCCCCCCGTCGTCGACATCGCCTACGACCTCGAGTACGGCACGGGCGTGCTCGAGATGCAGGCCGGGCAGGGCCGGTTGCTGCTCGTGGATGACGTGCTCGCCACGGGTGGCACGCTCGCCGCATCCATGGTGCTCAGCCGGCAGGCGGGGTACGTCGTGCAGGGCATCGGCGTGCTGATCGACATCGGCATCGCACCCGGCTTCCGCTGCGAGGACCAGGTGCCCCGCATCGTCCTGCAGTACGGCTGAGGCCGCGGCATGAGCGAGCCCGGCATGCCGCAGGCTCCCCGCCGCGCTGCGCTGACCTTCATTTTCGTCACCGTGGTGCTCGACATGCTGGCGCTGGGCATGGTCGTGCCGGTGCTGCCGCACCTGATCGAGGATTTCCTCGGTGGCGACACCTCGCGCGCAGCGCTGATGGTCGGGTACTTCGGCACTGTCTGGGCCGTGATGCAGTTTTTCGCGATGCCGGTGATGGGTGCGCTTTCGGACCGCTTCGGGCGCCGACCCGTGATCCTGTTGTCCAACTTAGGACTGGGGCTCGATTACGTGCTGATGGCGCTCGCGCCGACGCTGTCATGGCTTTTCGTCGGCAGACTGATCTCCGGCGTAACGGCGGCCAGCATCAGCACGTCGATGGCCTACGTGGCCGACGTAACGCCGCCCGAGCGCCGGGCGCAGAGCTTCGGTTTCGTCGGTGTCGCCTTCGGACTCGGGTTCGTGCTCGGCCCCGCAATCGGCGGCCTGCTCGGGTCGGTCGATCCGCGCCTGCCGTTCTGGGCGGCCGCCTGCGCGAGCCTGCTCAATGCGGCGTACGGATTCTTCATCCTGCCGGAATCGCTTGCGCGCGAAAAACGTCGCGCGTTCGAGTGGCGTCGCGCCAACCCGCTGGGTTCGTTGCGATTCCTGCGCGCACACCGCGAAGTGTTCGCACTCGCCGGCGCAGCGTTCCTGAGCAACCTGACGCACGCGGTGCTGCCCGCGGTCTTCGTGCTATATGCCGCCTATCGCTACAGCTGGGACGAAAAGGCGGTCGGACTCGCGCTTGCGGCGGTCGGGATCTCGTCGGCCCTGGTGCAGGGGGCGCTGGTGGGGCCGCTGGTGCGTCGCTTCGGCGAACGTCGCGTCATGATCGGTGGCCTGCTCGCCGGCACCGTGGGGTTCATGCTGTACGCTTTCGCTCCCAGCGGACAGTGGTTCGTCGCTGCCATTCCGATCGTCGGGCTGTGGGGTCTCGCAGGACCGACGTCGCAGGGAATCATGACGCGAGCCGTCGGCGGATCGGCCCAGGGTGAGTTGCAGGGAGCGATGGGAAGCCTCGCCGGCATTGCCACGGTGATCGGACCGACGCTCTTTGCCACCGTCTTCGCGTGGTCCATCCGCGACGGCGCGTCGTGGCATTTCCCGGGTTCGGCCTATGCGCTCGCGGGCCTGCTGCTCGTCGTCGCCGCGATCATCGCCGAGCGGGCTACGCGTCCGCAGGTGCCGGCATGACCGGAAGGATTCTGGTGCCGGAAGCAATCCGGACCGGCATCGTCGACAAACTCGAGCGCTACGCGTCTCGTCCGAGGCTGCCAGACACGCCTGCCGCTGCTGCCATCGCGGAGAGCCTCGAATACGTCTGGGCCTGCAGTGCGTTCGCCGCGGATGCTTGCCTGCGTGACGACGGGCTGCTCGAGTGGCTCGCGACACAGGGACGGCTGCTCGAGCATGCCGACGCCGCGTGGTACGCGCAGACGGCGGACGCTGTCACGCAGCCGGGCAGCGAACGATGACGCGGCGTTCATGTCGGCGCTGCGCATCTACCGCCGCCGGCAGCTCGTGCGCATCGCGTGGCGCGATCTCGCGGATCACGCGCCGATCGAACAGGTCCTGGCCGAGTTGTCGTGGCTCGCCGATGCGTGCATCAACGCAGCGTGCCGCCAGGCGGCCGCGCTGCTCGGCGCGCGTCACGGTGTGCCGAAGGACAGGAACGGTGTCGAGTTGCCACTGCTGGTGCTCGGCATGGGGAAGCTCGGCGGGGGCGAGCTGAACTTCTCCTCGGACATCGATCTCGTGTTTCTCTTCGCCGAACACGGCGAGACGGCGGGCCCGCGGCCACTGGAGCACGAAGAGTATTTCGTGCGCGCGGGTAAGCGCGTCGCGCAGTTGCTCGGCACGCCCACGGACGACGGCTTCGTCTATCGCGTCGACCTGCGGCTGCGACCGTTCGGCGACTCGGGCCCCGTGGCCGTGAGCTTCGACGCGATGGAGGAGTACCTGCAGCAGCACGGGCGCGACTGGGAGCGGTACGCCTACGTGAAGGCGCGCCCCGTTTACGGGGCAGACTCCGGCTTCAACGACCTCTACCGCGACGCGCTGCGCCCGTTCGTGTACCGCCGCTACCTCGACTTCAGCGTGTTCGAATCGCTGCGCGCGATGAAGGAACTGATCGCGCGCGAGGTCGAACGCCGCGAACTGCAGCAGAACGTGAAGCTCGGCCCCGGCGGCATCCGCGAGATCGAGTTCATCGTCCAGGCGTTCCAGCTCCTGCGCGGCGGCAGCACGCAGCGACTGCAGACGCGCAGCCTGCTCGAGGCGCTGCCGCAACTGGCCGGGCAGAAACTGTTGCCGGCCGACACCGTGACCGAACTGCTTGCGGCCTATCGCTTTCTGCGGCGCGTCGAGAACCGCCTGCAGGAATGGAACGACGAGCAGACGCACGAGCTGCCTGCCGACGAGCACGCGCGTGCGCGGCTTGCGCTCGCGATGGGGCTGTCCGGCTGGCCTGAACTCGAACGCGAGCTGGCGCATCATCGGGGTCGTGTCAGCGCGCATTTTCAGCGGGCCGTATTTGCGCCCGGTGCTGCGACCGCCGACGACGAGGCGAGTGCCGGGCTCGAGCACATCCTCGATCCCGAACTCGACGATACGCGCCGGCGTGAACGACTCGCAGTGTTGCAGGCGCCGGACCTGGTCGAGCCGTTCCTGCGGCAGCTCGACCAGCTGCGGGAGGGCAGCTACTACCGGCGTCTCGACGAGACCGGCCGACGTCGCTTGCAGGTGCTGCTGCCGCGCCTCCTGCGGGCCGTGACGCGCGTCCCGAATGCCGAGTCCGCCTTGTCGCGCGTGCTGCACGTGATCGAGCGCATCGGCGGCCGCACGGTGTACCTGGCGCTGCTCAACGAGAACGCAGTGGCGCGCGAGCGGCTGTTCGAGCTGTGCGCGCATTCGCAGTTCCTGTCCGACCAGATCGCAGCGTTTCCGCTGCTGCTCGACGAACTGCTCGATGACCGGCTGTTCGACACGACGCCGACTCGGGCCGAGCTGGCCGTAGAGCTGCGCAATCGCATGATGAACTGCACGGTAGACGATACCGAGGAGCAGGTCGAAGCCTTGCGGCAGTTCCAGCGCGCAGCGATGTTCCGCATCGCCGTGCCGGATCTCACGGGCCGCCTGCCGCTCATGAAAGTGAGCGACCGCCTGACGGACCTGGCCGAACTGCTGGTGCAGGCAACGCTCGACCTCGCCTGGCAGCAGATCGTTGCGCGGCACGGCGTACCGTTGTGCGGTCCAACGGACGATTCGCTGCGCCAGGCGGACGTGATCGTCGTCGCGTACGGCAAATTCGGCGGCATCGAGCTCGGCTACGCATCGGACCTCGACCTCGTGTTCCTGCACGATTCGAGCGGCGAGGTGCAGCGCACGGCGGGTCCGCACGTCGTCGACAACGGCGTGTTCTTCCTGCGTCTCGTGCAGCGGCTCGTGCACCTGCTCACGGTGCATTCGGCGGCCGGTCGTCTGTACGAAGTCGATACCCGCCTGCGCCCGAGCGGCAAGGGGGGGTTGCTGGTGCAGAGCATCGAAGGCTTCGCTGACTACCAGCGCACGGACGCATGGACGTGGGAGCACCAGGCGCTGCTGCGATCACGCGCAGTCGCGGGTGGCGCGGCGTTGCGCAACCGCTACGAGTCGCTGCGAGTCGAGCTGCTGCGCACGGCGGTGCGACGGCCGACGCTGCGCGAGGACGTGCGTTCCATGCGTGAACGGATGCGGTCGGAGCTGTCGAAATCGAAGGCCGGCGAGTTCGATCTCAAGCAGGACGCGGGCGGCATCACGGACGTCGAGTTTCTCGCGCAGTACTGGACGCTGCTCTGGTCGGCGCGATACGCCGAGCTCGTGACCTTTTCCGACAACATCCGCCAGCTCGAGAGCCTGGCCTCGATCTGCCTGGTACCGCAGGAAACGGTCGACGTGCTGACCGCCGCCTACCGTACCTATCGGCAGCGGCTGCACCATCTGTCGCTCGAAGGTGGTGAAAGCGTCGCGCCTGCGGCCGGGTTCGAGTCGACCCGCGCCGCGGTCACCGCGATCTGGCGGGAAACGATGGAGTGAAGCCTATAATCGAGTGATCAGCGACAACCTCACCTCCGACTAACCCCTATCCCCCAACCCCTATCCCCTGACTCTATGGCCGAACTCCTCGTCCCGATCTCGCCCGGCGAGCTCATCGACAAGATCACGATCCTCGAGATCAAGTCGGCGCGCATGACCGACGAGGCGAAGCTGCACAACGTGCGCACGGAACTGGCGCTGCTCAGCGAGACCTGGCGCGCATCTGCTTTTTCGGCCGTGGACATCACGGCGGAATGGAGCGGCCTGCGCGAGGTCAACGGACAGCTGTGGGACATCGAGGACCGCATCCGCGACAAGGAGCGGGATGGCCTGTTCGACGCCGGGTTCATCGAACTCGCACGCGCGGTCTACGTGACCAACGACGAGCGTGCGGCACTCAAGCGTCGCATCAACACCAGGCTCGGGTCGGCGCTGGTGGAAGAGAAGAGCTACAGGGAGTACAGGAAGTAGGGGAAGGGGAGGAAGGGAGGAAGGGGAGGAAGGGGAGGAAGGGGAGGAAGGGGAGGAAGGGGCAGGGGTCAGCGCAGGCACACGACCAGTTTGGCCACGTGGCTGCGCCAGTTGATCGGGATCACGACCGGTCGCTCGCCTGCCGGTAGCTCGACGGCGTTGCCTGCACCGGCCACGACGGTCGGCACCGAGATCGCGAAGTCCTTGCCCAGGTCGCGTCGCACGGTGCCGGCGATGGTGTTGGCGACCTCGCCGACCAGGTCGCACAGGTACTCGTGCGAGACGTTGCTCTCGTTCATCTTCATCAGCAGCACGGTCAGCATGCCGCGCGGCGCCGAGAAGCAGACGATGCCGTTGCGACGGCCGGACACCGCGATCACGCCGTTGTAGTCGTGGATGTCGGGCGTGCCCTCGGTGACGAGGTACGGCGAACCGACGGTGGCCGCCTGCTGCGCAGCGACCTCGAAGTAGCGGGTCGTGCCGTAGACGAACGCGCGGATATCCTGTTCCTCGAGCATGGTCGTGTCAGGCGCCGCCGATCAGTTCTGCCAGCGCTTCATTGAGCTGGCGGTCCGAGAACGGCTTGTTGAGGAAGCCATTGGCGCCCTTCGCCATGGCCTCGACCGCGGTGGCTTTGTCGGCCAGCGCCGAGACGATCAGGATCAGGACCTCGGGCTTCATCGCGACCAGCTGCTCGACGCACTCGATGCCGTCCATCTCGGGCATCGTGATGTCCATCGTGACCACGTCCGGGTCGGTCTGGCGGAAGACCTCGATCGCCTCGACGCCGTTCGAGGCGACGCCCACGACCTGCAACTGCTCGATCTGCTGGCTGCGCTCGATGCGCCGGCGGATGACGTTGGAGTCGTCGACGATCAGCAGCTTGAGCTGCTGCTTCAGGAATGGAGCGTTGCTGGCCATCGCTTGTGTGTTCCTGGGGCAGCCTGGGTCACGCGACGGCGCCCCGCTCGGCGCGGTGCACGGGCAGTACGATGGAGAACCGGGTGTACTTGCCGGGCGCGGTCGCGATGCTGATCTTGCCGCCGATCGCATTCACCGCCTTCAGCACGAAGTCCAGGCCCACACCGCGTCCGGCGTCCCGGCCAGCTGCCGTCGTGGGTCGAAAAGCCGGGCTTGAAGATCAGGGCGAGGCTTGCCTTCGTATCGAGTTGCTCGGCTTCACCCGCGCTCAGGTCGCCGCGGCGCACAGCCGCTTCGCGCAGCCGCTCGGGCACGATGCCGCAGCCGTCGTCCTGGAACACCAGTTCGAGCTTCTGCTCGCCCGACTTGAACTGCAGCTGCAGCAGCCCGGTTTCGCTCTTGTCGAGTCCGCGTCGGGTGCCGGCGTCCTCGATGCCGTGCACCACGGCATTGCGCACGAGCTGGATGGCGACGTCACGCAAGGTCTTGCGAATGTCGCCAGGCACCTCGTCGAGACCCGCGGTGACGAGCCGGACCTTCTTGCCGGCATCGGCGGCGATGCGTTGCGCCAGCGCTTCGAGCGGCGGCGCGATGTCCTGACTGCCGGCGTCGGTCGACCTGGTCGCGGGCGGCACGCGCGGCGCGGCATTCAACAGCGCGTTCGCCCGCAGGTCCTCGGCGCGACTGGCCAGTTCGCGGATCGACTGCAGGTGGCCGAGGATTTCGTCGAGGCTCACGACCAGCGGCAGGAAGTCGTTGCCGGACAGCTGCGGGCGGTTGCGCAGGTCCTGCAGCAGGTCCTCGAACGCGTGCGTGCGGGTCTCGACCGAGGCCAGGCCGAGCGTCGCGGCGTCGCCCTTGATGCGGTGCATCTCGCGGAAGATCTCGTCGATCTTGGCGCGGAAGTCGCCATCGCCGCGCGCCGGAACGCGCAGCACGCTGTTGATCTGGGCTAGCGCCGCGCTGGTGTCGTCGAGGAACGCCAGCAGGTGCTCGGGGTCGACCTGCAGCAGGCCGAGCAGCATGTCCATCTGCACCTGCGACTTGGCCTGGGACTCCTTCAGTTCGCGCGCCAGCAGCACGCGCGACGTCACGTCGTTCACCGACACCAGCACGTGACGCACGCCGTGCTTGCCCTTGACGCGATGGAAGTCGAATTCGAGGTAGCGCAGGTCGCGGCTGCCGTCCCCGCGATCAACGTGAACCTCGACCTCCGCCAGCGGGTTGATGCTGCGGATCAGCTTTTCGTTGGCACGTTCGCCCCACAGCAGCTGCACGTACTTGGTCGTCGTGGCCAGCGTCTTCTCGGACACCGTGTCCTGCAGCAGTTCCTCGAGCGTCATGCCGCTGAAGTCGTCGCGACGGAACATGGCGGACAGCGCGGCGGAGTGCGTCTTGCCGATGCGGAAGTCGGCATCGATCAGGAACAGTCCGTCGCGGACCGTGCCGAGGATGTCACGCGTCTGGTTCTGGGCCTCGACCGCCAGTTGCTCGTGACGCGCCTTCAGCCACTGGAAGTACGCCAGCAGCGCCAGCAGCAGGCTGGCGAAGACGACGCCCGTGATCATCAGCTTGCGCAGGGTCGCGGAAGCGGTGACCACCTGCTGCTCGAGGCCGGTCCCGACCGCGGACAGCGCCGAGTTCAGCCGCTCCGTTGCCTCACGGCTGGCATTGATGGCCTGGCGCGTGTCCTTCTGCAGCTGGCGTCCGCGCGAGCTGAACTGCGTGCCGACGGAATCGGATTCGCGGTAGGGCAGGCCCTTGAACCCCGCGACGGGATCCAGGACCTTGCGGTAGTCGGCCCAGAGATTCTCGATTTTCTGCAGTTCGGCGGAGTGGCCGGCCGCCGACGGCTTGAGCTGCGCCAGCGACTGCTCGAAGCCGTGCACGGCGTCGCCCAGGTCCTTGACTGCCTGGCCGACGAATGCGCGTGAGCCGAGGCGGTCGCGGACCGCAAGCAGCGACTTGGCGATCGCGAGCGGTTGGCCGCGCTGCTCGCTCGCCAGCTTGAGCGCGGCGGTGTCGGCCGAGAGCTGGCTGGCCAGGCGATACGCGGGGACGAGCACGAGCCCGATAAATGCCACCAGCAGGACCAGGAAGCCGACGGTGGCCGCCCGGTCACGCATGCGTGTCGACAAACGTGCGGTCATGTTGCCCTGCTGTCCTGATGGCGAGCGGTCTGCGCTGCTCATGGCGTTCTTGCGTCGTCGGGTCGGAAAACGATGTTGGTCACGACGGTGGCCTCGCTGTCGGGGTTGCCGGTCGCGGGTGGCTTGAAGCGCCAGCGTCGAACGGCGTCGAGCGCGGCGCGGTCGAACACCTCGGCCGGACTCGAGTTCACGACCGCCGCCGACTTGACCTTGCCGTCGGCATCCAGCGTGAAGCGCACGCGCACTTCACCACCGAGGCCCCGCTTCAAGGCGTCCTTCGGGTATTCCGGCGGCACGTAACGGGTGCGCTTCAATTCACCCACGGGCAGCGGGCGCGGCGCGTTCAGGCTGGCGGCGGCATTGTTCCTCGCTGGCTCGAGCGGGCGTGCTGCATTGCTGCGCTCCGCCAACGGTTGCGCGAGTTGCACGGGTTGCGTCACGAGCGGTTGCGCGATCACTGCAGGCGGCGCGGCGCGCACGGCGGCAGCGTCGACCGGCCTGCTGTCGCGCGGCCGCGTCGCCACGAGTTGCGCCAGCTGTTCGGCGCGCGCGGCCGCCTGGCGGCGACTGGCCTCGGCCGCTGCCGCGGCCTGTGCCTCCGCCAGTTTCGCATCGAACCGCGCCAGTGCCGGATCACCCGGACGAATGAGCCTGAGTTGGGCGAGCGTGCTGGCCGCGTCGTTGAGCCTGCGTTGTGCGAGTTCCGTCTGCAGCCGCTCATCGAGCAGGCCGCCGATTCGCTGCAGTCCTTCCCGCGCTTCGTCGTTGTCGGGATCCTGCACCAGCACCGCGCGGAACAGAGCGAGGGCATTTTCGCCTTCGGGAGCGGTGTAGTGACGCTCGATCAATGCGGCGCGTGCGCGGTCCAGCAGGTCCTCGCTGGTGCCCGACAGGACATCGGCCGCGTCCGTCGCCGGCGGCGCAGCGACCGGCTCGGCCACTCGTGGTTCAGGGGTGGCGGTCGCGACCGCGGGATCGTCCGTGCCCGTTGCACGCAGCATGACCCACGCCACGGCGATGGCGACGAGTGCTATGCCGGCGAGGGCCGCGCCCCAGCTTCGCCACTTGCCACCGCCAGCCGGTGCCGCGCTGCGCAGCGCCGCCGTGCGGGAGCGAGACACTTCGTTGGCATGCTGGACCGTTGCGCGCACGGCCACGGACACGGGCGCGACGACGCTCGGCGTGGATCTGGCGACGGCCGGTGTGGACTCGACGAAGGCAGGCTCGAAGCCCGGTGCGACTCGACGACGGCAGGCTCGATACCTGGCACCGACGCGACAACGGCTGCGACGGGGATCGGCTGCGCGGCCAGGGTCAGTCGGGCCAGTGCTTCCTCGCGTGCTCCGTCGAGGACCGCGACCGTCGGGCCTTGTTCGAAGGGAATCGACAGGATCGCAAAGGTTGCCGATCCCTTGAGGGAACGCGCGACGTTGGCGCTCTCGTCCGGTGGCGCCAGCACGACGACGACGCACGTGCCGTCGGGCGACTGCATGCTGGCGACTGTCGCTGGCAGGTCCTGCTGGCCTCGCGCATCCAACAACAGCAGGCACGGCCGCAATGGCCGGATGAATTCACGGGCCGCATCGACCGACTCAACGTGTCGAAACGTGGCTTCGCCATCCAGGGCCTGGCCGATCTGCTCGAGCAGCGCGTCATCGTCAGTCAGGGCGATGATTTCGACGCGCGGTGGGTGCGAGACGCTCGGCTTGCCAGCGAATGCGGGTGTCGGTTGCGCCTGGTCGGGCGCAGATATCGCGGTCAAGGGTACCCTCCTGTCAGGACGCCGGGCCGCTGCGCCTCGCGCAATGGCTTTCGCACTCAGGAGTGTAGATAAGGTGCATTCCCCAACCTTGTGCCACGTCACAGATCGGGAGATGGAACGGCACCCGCCAGCTCCACGCAGCGCGGACATGCAGGTCGACCGGGAAATCGGGTGACGTTATGTCGAATATCGGCGCTAGCGTGTCTCGCGCCCGCCGCAATGTCGCGAGCGGGAGCGGGAGCGGTGCGGACGCTCCGGCGAACCCCTTCCGCGCCTTCCGCGCCTTCCGCGCCTTCCTGCC
>CAWHCA010000005.1:0-24731 GCA_963827615.1 uncultured Gammaproteobacteria bacterium
TTGAACCGGGCCGCGTCAAACCGCGGCGACAGGACTGCCGCGGCCCGGAACGGCGAGGCGTCCTGGCGGCGCCTCCCCGTTGCTGCGCTTGCCTACTTGCTGGAAACTCTCTCGAGCCGCAGGGCCAGCGACTCGGTGTACGTGATGACTGCCATGTCGCCTGGCTTCAACGTCTTCAGACGCTGTTGCACCTGCGGACGGATTACGTCGATCGTGCGCCTGCCCCCGATACCGTCACTACATGAAAAGCCGGCCCCGACGCACAAGCGTCGGGGCTTCGGAACAGACGACGCGCGAAGACTGTCGGGTCAGAGCGGGTCGAAGGAGAACTTGGCGCCGGCGAGCGCGGCCTCGTACATGAGGCCACCCTTGATGATCGAGAAGGGGGCCACGCCGTTCTTGTAGCCGCGGCTCGTGGTCGCTGCGTCCTGCTTGCCGCCGCTTGCGCCGGCCCCGGAGCCACTTGTACTTGCCCCTGCGGACGCGCCCGCTGTGATGGCGACGGCACTGGCCTTCGCGCCGAACTCGAAGTTACCCGACGTGAATTCCTTGAATGCCTTTTCGTTCTCGAAAAAGATGATCAGGCTGTAGCCCTGTGCGCCCGCCTGCCAACCGAAGCTCAGTTGATTCATCTTGGTCTTGCCGACCGCCTTGCCTTGCGCAACGACACACCCCGTGCCATGGGCTCCACCGATGCCGAGGCCGGCCTTGCCGATCGTCGGGAAGACCGCATAACCGTAACTGCTCTTGAAGTAGCTGGCGCTTTCGCCGGCGCCCTGGAACAACTTGACCGTTTCCGTGCACTGGCCCTCGCCGGTATCTGCGCGGGCCGGTGCGCCGAACATCGAGCTCAGCGCGATGCTCATCAATACTGCTATCAGTCGCTTCATGTCGTTAACCTCCAGGTATGCCGATTGCCCAAGGGAGAGGGTTGGTTCACCATCGGACCTATGCCGCAGTCGCAGCCAGGCAAGACCGCGGCACGGGCGCTCCCGTGCCGGATGACTCGTAAACTACTCGCCCGAGGGCCTATTCGCAATTGCGGTTGTCAGCAAGTCGGCGCCCGACTGCGGCAGGGCTGCCCGTCGCGTTTTCTCCGTTGCGCCGGACGGCTGCTAATGCAAGGCGCGAGCATCCAGGTCCTCCTCGATGAAGCGCAGCAAGGCTTCGAGCATCGCCTCGCGCGGATAGTCGTTCTGGTCGACAAGTGACCTGGAGATCGCCGGGTGGGAGCGATTCAGTGGCACTGCAATCGCCCAGTGATCTGCATTCAGGAATCCGAGCAGCGTGCTCCCCGGAATCATCTCGTCGGAGTAAATGACCTGGCTGTCGTTCCGCCAGTCGATCCGGCCGAGGTCCTTGTAGGACTTCGAGATGATCCGGGAAATCCGCTCCGGTGTCGGCAGCGTCACGAGCGAGTAGAAGCGAAGCTCCGGCGGCAGCGGGTTCTGCGCCATCCAGGCATTGCGAACATCCGGGCGCAGGCTGGCGACCGCCCCACCGTCCCCTTTGTCGCATTTCGCGCCGGGCCAGTGTCCCAGAAGTTCCGCCTGGTGTTGATCCGCGTCATTGGCCAGTGCGGACCCTCGTACGGCACCGGCCGCACTGACGACCGCAGCCACGCGTCCGCGGATCTCGGGGTAGCGGACCACGGCTTCCAGGATGTCCGGGGCTCCCTTGGAATATCCGATCAGCACCAGGCGTGGTCCAGCGGGCTCCGCGGGCATGGCCATGATCGCATCGCGGATCTGGCGGGCGTTGGTTTCGATCCCGGAAAGCGCATCGACCTCCAGCAGGATCTGGCCGTAGTCATATTTGCGGACATGGGCGGCCGCGGTCCCGGGCGGATCGAGCCAGGCAGCGAAGCACGAGTAACCGATGCCGGGCACGAGAGCCGCCACGAGTCTCCGCCGGGAAACCCCCAATGGCACGGGCTCGCCAGTGCCGGTCGGTTCATCGTTGACCGGGCTCAGGGCCTCCTCGCAGGGACGGTAGTCCGGCAGTTCGGTCCCGTCCCGTTGCAATACGGCGCAGTAGATTTCACGAAACCGTCCACGACCGTCGGTCACGCCTGCCGGGATCTCGACCGTGTACTTGTCCACGGGGGGCGGCGTCGTGGCGCACGCACTGAGCAGGATCGCAACCAGCGATGCCATCCATGCCACCAAGGGTCGATTCAAGTTCGCAGGCTTGCGATCGTTCTCGAATTCCCCACTCATGTCCGCGCTGTCGAATCTTCTATGGTTCGGCATCGCCCCTCACCTGCGGTGGGCCAGTTCCTGACTCTTGCAGCACTGGCTCCCAGTCGAGGACCTCGACGTCCGAGAACGTCAGCGGGCGGGTGCCGAGGAACAGCACGACCCGCCGGCCGTCCGTGAAATAACTTCCTCCGCCCGGCAGTGCCCGCGGCTGTGCGACCGGCACCGCTCCTGCGCCGCTCACGAACGCGAGTCTTTCGAGGCCTCCCGAGTACATGAAATCATGGATGAGGAAATTGCGGACCTCGTCCACGTCGGGATGCAGCCGCGCGTCGTGCGAGCCCTCCGGCAGGAAGCGCCCTCCGACCGGCCGGCCCGCCTGCGCCAGGAACACGAACTGCCCGCGATAGCTGATCGGCGCACGCCAGACCCGGAGCCCGATCGCAGGCGCCCCGGCTTGTGCTCGCTTGCGGAAATAGAGATCCGGGGGACGCCCGAATACCTGCGGCGGCATGCCCTCCGCCATTGGACTGCGACGGTAACCACGCCGGCTTCCTGCCGCCGCCACGTCGTCGAGGTGCCCGATGAACACGAGGTTGAGCGGCGCGCCGTCGGCGCGGCCTTCCACCGTCGATGCGCAGCAAGGCAGGTCCTCGAGCGCCTTGCGCAGTCCCTCGGGATCGTCGTAATTCGTAACCGCGGCATCTTCGTAACGATGAACCACGTCCTGCAGATCCGCTGCATGACCGGGTACCGGCAGCAATAGCGTGAAAGGAACCATGGTCCGGTTGCCAAGCAGGTCCACGTTCAGCAACTTGCGGACCGGCTGCGGATTGGTGAACAGGATTCCGCTGCTCGTGCCGTGTGCCGGGATCAGGTGTGGAAACGCGAGCCGGTCGAAATGCTCGTCGATGCGCTCGTTGGTCGCGCCGCCCAGCATGACGTGGGACGACCAGGCAACCTCGAGCGGCGAAAAATAATCCGGATCCGTCCCCGAGCGCAGCAGCCACAGGACCTGGTCCGTCTCGTTCCTGACCTCGATCCAGACCGGCTGCACACCGGAAGCTGTTACGTCCGTGCCGAACAGCCGCAGGCTATCCTCGGGCCCGAGCACCGCGGCGCTCAACTGCACGCCCCCCTTCGATTGCGTCGTCGCACGCGCGCGTAACGGTGCGTCGCCCGTGTCCGACGGCGCTTGCCAGGTCGCACAGGCGCTCATCGCGAGCGTCACGACGGTCAGCCACGCGACGCGCACCGCGCTTCGCCACCGGTTCGTGTCTGCCGTCATGGCGGCGGCTTCTCGGTCGCCTGGTCCACGAAACCCTGGCCACCCGTTCGCCATGGCAGGATCTCGATCGCCGTGAGCGACGTCGGTTCGCTGTCGAAGAACAGCACTGTGCGCAGTCCGCGTGTGTAGTACGGATCAGTCGTCAGGTTCTCGCGCGGGGCATCCTTGGGTGCGGCGCCGACGCCGCCCACGAAGCCTATGGCCCGCAGACCTTGCGAGTAGACCAGGTCCTCGGTCAGGGCCAGGGCCGCCTCGTCCACGTCGGGATCGATCTTGTGCGTCGTGAAGGTCGGCGAGTGAATGGTGAGCCGGCTGCCGATGTCACGGCTGATCTGGCCCAGCCAGACCGGCCTGCCGTGGTAACGCATCGGACTCCGCCAGAGCCGCAGGTGATTGCGCTGGTGAATGTTGTCGCGAGCCTTCTGCAGCGCGATGTCCTGGGGCCGTCCATACAGGTACAGGTCGCTGATCGGAGCGTATGGATAACGCTCCCGGGACAGGGCCGAACTCATCGTGCGCATCACCGAGCCCTTCCAGGTCTGTTCCGTCGGGGACCAGCCACGTCGAACCAGCGACGGAAAGGCGTCGTCGAGGCCGCCGATGATGACGAGGTTCAGCGGATCGCCATTTTTCGAGCCGTCCTCGTTGGTCACGCAACAAGGCAGCGCCTCCAGCGCCGCCCGGAACTGCGCGTCGTCCGAGTAATCGACTCCGCCGTCCGTCGCCAGCAACTGGTTGCGGAACACCTTGCTCCGCTTGTAGTCCGTGCGCAGGCCGGGGACCAACGCCAGCAAAGAGACGCTGTGGCTGCGTCGATCGGCAAACAAGTCGATCTGCAGCAGCTTCACGCCCTCTTGCAGATTCGTAAGGACGAAACCCGACACGGTCTGTCCGGGCGGCACGGGATTCCGAAATGCCAACTGCTTGAATCGGCGGTCCAGCTCGTCTGCCCTTCCCGCCGGCTGGTCCATGGCCATGACTTCGGCGGCCTCGGAGGCAGGGAAGTAGTTTGGATCAAGTCCCGGAAACATCAGCCAGTACGCAACGTCCTCCTTGTTCTCAACCTCGACCCAGACGGGCTGGATGAGCTTGTCGCCGAGTGGCGCACCGTACACCGCTGCGGCTTCTTCGGCCGACAGGGCGGCTGCGGAAACGCGAACATTTCCCAGCGTACGGGACTGTGTACGCTCCAGGTAGGCTGGGTGGGAGGCAGGAACTTCGGCTACGCAGATCGAGCCACCGAAAATCGCCACGATCGCAACGCCTGCGGCCATGACTCCCGTGGAAATCAAGCGCATGTCTGCAAGCCCCCCTCGGGTCTGCGTCGTCTGGCCTTCGCTCTGTCCGTCGACCACCGCTTTTCGGCTTCGCCCGGCAATCCAGTCCTCAGCAGGGCGATTCATCGGCGCCCTCCCTGCAACGAACGATTGTCGAACCTCGTGTTCTCGGTGCGCCATTCAACGCAACGACAGCGATCTCCGGGTCTGATGGGTGACTGGAGCCCTGTGCAACACGCTTGGCGCGCTGCCTTGATTGCGGCGGCACGGGTCCGATGTTCCCCTTAGAATTCCGTAACTAACATTTCGATGCGCCAAAGTCATCAGCGAAATCCGTGCGGCCGATGCAGCGCGACCGCGGGTCGCAATCGCGTGCCTCACGCACGGCTGCGCGCGGCCAGCACCGTCACGGATGCCGAAGAACTCGAGGTTGAGTCGGCATCGGCCGCGCCTGGTGGGGTGTGCATGCGACCGTCCTGCCATGTCCCCAGGTGCGCTTCGTACACGCCGTTGGATCAGTATGCATTCTTCGCACCCGACGTGTGCGCAGGAAGTCAGATCGCCCCGGCGGTGTCGAGCATTGCCGGGCGCTCCACGGCCATGATCTCCGTCTCGTAGCGCCACACGCGGACGTCTTCCGCCCAGAAATCACCACTGAGCCCAGCGTTCTCCTTGAGCCGGCGCAGAAAGTCGCGCGGCCCGGTGACGTGTTCCCAGACCTTCGGCAGGAAGGTCGCTTTCATGCCACGCCATTCGAACACCAGGCCATCGCGCCCGGGGACCAGTTCGAGCAATAACTGCTGCTCCGTGCTGACCGCCATTCGCTCGCACGGCGTCAGCAGCGACACCTCCAGGCTCGACCAACCCCACTCGCGCGCCGTCAGCGGCGGGAAGCGGGGGTCGCGGAACGCACTGGCCTGGGCATTGATCCAGACGTCGAGCAAAAGCGGTCGTACCGGCTCGAGCGTGCCGCAGCAACCGCGGAGCTCGCCTTCGATCGTCAGCGTGACGAAGCTCGCGCGCAACTGGCCAAGCACCCCGCGAGTATCGGCCGCCTCCGGCGCCGTAGCCTCGACCAGCCCCAGCTTCGCCTCGATGGAAGTCGCGGCGGTTCGCAGCACCGCTTGCCGCATTGCCGGTTCAAGTTTCAATGAGCGCATAGCTGCCATAGCCCACCACCCGTGATCGATCACCGACCGTGTCTCCCGAGTTGCGCTGGTCGAGCACTTCGACGGTCAGGCCGCGCCGGCGCGCGACCTGCATGAGTCCGTTGATTCCGCACGCGCCGCAGGCCTGCTCGTCTGGCAGGTCGCTGCGTCGCTCGACGAGCGCGCGCGTGGTTGCATCATCGAGCTGCCGCGCTTCACTCCAGGTGTGGTAGTGACTGAGATCGGAGCTGACCAGGACCAGCGTGTCGGGCCCGCCCCACACCGCGTCGATCGCTCGCGCCACCTGCTCGCAGGGGGCAAACCCGATGGTGATCGGCAGGATGTCGAAATCCTCGAGCACGACTTGCAGGAACGGCAGCTGCACTTCCAGCGAATGTTCGGCGGCGTGCGCTGCATCGGAGATACCGACCAGCCCGAGCCCCAGCAGACGCGAGCGCCCGGCCACGTCGATCGGCACGCTACCGAGCGGCGTCACGAACGTGCCGACTGACGGCACGGCAAGACCGCGTATCGCCACGCGATGGCTTGGACCGATCATCACCACGTGACGGATGTCCGCAGACCAGTCGCGCACCCGCCGATAAGCGAAGCCGGCAACGGACCCGGAATACTGATATCCCGCATGCGGGACGATCAGCGCCTTCGGACGATCCGCCACCGCAGCGCGCAGCGAAGCCTCGGCAATGTAGCCGTTCACAGCATGTCGCAACTCGTTCGCATTCTCAGGATAGAACAGCCCGGCCACCGCTGGCGGTCGCATCCTTGACTTATCCTTGTCCAGTCTCAACATCGTAGTTCCGTGGGAGCTTGAATGCTTCCGTATCTGGTGGCGCGTTGCAGCGAAACCAATATCCCGCCCGAGGACGATGGGCGCCAATCGTATGAATACCGATCTTTCGACCGTCACCACGCGCTACTGGACGCGCCTCGACGACGGGCGCGTGCAATGCGACGTCTGCCCACGCCGTTGCCGACTGCACGAGAGCCAGCGCGGGCTATGCTTCGTGCGAGGCCGCGAGCGTGATGGCATCGAGCTGTACACGTATGGACGGTCCAGCGGCTTCTGCGTCGACCCGATCGAGAAGAAGCCGCTCAACCACTTCCTGCCCGGCTCGTCCGTACTTTCGTTCGGCACGGCGGGCTGCAACCTGGCCTGCAAGTTCTGCCAGAACTGGGACATGAGCAAATCACGCGAGATGGACACGCTCGCGGATTCGGCCTCACCGTTGGAACTGGCGGCAACGGCGCAACGGCTCGGCTGCGCCAGCGTGGCGTTCACCTACAACGATCCGACTGTCTTCATGGAGTACGCCGTTGACGTCGCGGCCGCCTGCCATGATGCTGGCGTGCGCACCGTGGCGGTGACGGCGGGTTACATCTG
Source organism: uncultured Gammaproteobacteria bacterium (assembly GCA_963827615.1). GTDB lineage: Bacteria > Pseudomonadota > Gammaproteobacteria > Steroidobacterales > Steroidobacteraceae > RPQJ01. Next base: position 7,314 of record CAWHCA010000005.1, read on the forward strand.
TCCGGAGCCGCGGGCCGAGTTCTTCGCGTCGATCGACGCCGCCAACGTGGACCTGAAGGCATTCACCGAACGCTTCTACCGCAAGATCTGCGGGGCCGAACTGGCTCCAGTGCTCGAGACGCTCGTGTACCTGAAGCAGGAGACCCGCGTCTGGTTCGAGATCACCACGCTGCTGATCCCGGGCGAGAACGACTCGGACGCGGAACTGGAAGAGATGACGCAGTGGATTGCCGACAAGCTCGGCCCTGACGTGCCGCTGCACTTCTCGGCGTTTCACCCTGACTGGAAGATGAGCGACCACGCGCCGACGCCTCCCGCCACGCTCACGCGTGCGCGCGCGATCGCGATGCGAAACGGATTGCGGTACGTGTATACGGGCAACGTTCACGACCGTGCCGGCGGCAGCACCTGGTGCCACCGCTGCCACGCACTGCTGATCGAGCGCGACTGGTACGAACTTGGTCACTGGGGCCTTACGGCGGACGGCGTTTGCGCGACGTGCGACGAGAAGTTGCCTGGCGTGTTCGCGCCCAGGCCGGGCACCTGGGGATCCAGGCGCCTGCCGGTGAGCCTGCACCGCGCCTGAATTCGGGACGGAGACCCGGTCTCGCAGGGCGCCAGGGCTTCGATCGCAGACCCAAGCCCTCGCTGACGCATCAACGGCTCACGGACGATCTACGGGCCACGCGCTTAATTCGGCCAAGGGCAGGCGCTTTTCAATACGCCGCGTTCCACGCTGGTCCATGACGGACAGCGTCACCGTGGTCTGCGCTCCCTGCCAGTCGATTTCGATGAGCCCGAAGTTCGGCTCGCGAATCACGTCGCTCACCCGGTTGGCGTTCGGCGTGGCGGCGGGCCAGACTTCGGTGAGCCCGCTCGACGTGAGATCCCACAACGTGTAGGGCACATTCACATCGAGCTGCGACAACTCGGCGTAGTGCATGTCACCGCTGAGGAACACGACGCCGTTTGCGCTCTTGCGCCGGATCAGGTCGATCAACCGCTGCTGGTCGTGCGCGAACAGCGACCATCCCTCCCAACCCGGAAAGTCGGCGAGAACCTGCAGGCTCGACCCGATCAAGCGCACGTCGGCCGGCGTCGCGAGTTGTTGCTCGAGCCATTGCCATTGACGCTCACCGAGCATGGTCGCCGCGGGGTCGGGATTGCGAGCGTAGGGACCCGGCACCTCGAGCCCTTTCCTGTGCCGGGCCCATGCCCAGGACCGATAGTTGCGGGCGCCGGGTTCCTGCCGGACGAGCGGCGTACGGTTGTAGCGCAGGTCGAGCAGGATGACCTGCACGCGCTGCCCCAATGGACCGAACACGTAGGACGCGTACACACCGTCGCGCGCCCGACGCGGTGAATCGGCGGGTTCGCCCCAGAAGTCGAAGAAGACCTGTCGGGAAGCTTCCTTCCGCGGGAAGTCGCCACCAGCGTCGTCCTCGCCGAAATCGTGGTCGTCCCAGGTCGCGGCGAGGGGCGTGGTGTCGCGCAGTTTCGCGAAGCCCGGCTGCCGCGCGAACTCTGCGTACTTCGCTCGAAGTACAGCCATGTCGCGAGTGTCGCCATAGACGTTGTCGCCCAGAAACAGGAAAAGATCGGGCTTCGCCGCCAGAACCGCCTGCCAGATGGGCTGCTCCTTGCCGCCTTCGGCACAGGAGCCGAAGCCGATCCGCGTGAGGGTTCGATCGAGCGCGACGTGTGGATCCGGTTGCACGGATGGACGCGTGTCGACTTCCGCGCGGGCCATCGGCGCGATGACAGCCATCACGAACGTGCAAGCCATGGCTAGCGGGAGGCACAGCCATGGGCAGCGGGACGATTTGCAGGAATCGGCGTTCAGCATCGAACCAGTCACCCTGGAAGGGTCAGCACCGGCGCAAAGCCACCGCCGACCGTCCGGAAGTTTGTCGTCTGCCCACGGTACAGGCGCGCTGCTCGCAACCAGGTTGCACCCTGAATCGCGTAGTTGCGAACATCGACACGGAGATCGACTTCCGCACCGTCTGCGGCGTGGATGCGCCGAAACGACGTCGGGGCGATCGTCTGCGCTACGTAGTGATGCGCGAGGATGTGCTCGAACGTGGTGCGAGTGAGCTTGTCACCCCGATACGCGGCCTTGCTGCCAAAGCCGTCGACTGGCTTGAAGAACAGGCTCTTGCGTCGCGCCCACAGGTCGTCGGCCGCGGCAGGTTCGACGACCTCCGTCGCCGGAATGGTCTGCCGCAGGTGCAAGCGATCATCAGCATCGAGCCCCGCCTGCTGCAGCAGCGCTTCGTCGCCCAGCCATGCGAGCAGCCGCTTGTCTGCCCATCGCGCGTGCGCGGCCGGATGCGGCGTAATCACCGCGAGGCCCGACTCGTAGGCGCGTCGCAGGACCGAGTGTCGCTCGTCCGCCAGATAGAAGTCGGTGACACGGTTGTAGACCAGGTCGATACGCTCGTCGGCGAAGAATACCGCGTCGTCCTTCAGGTCGAGGCTGCTGGCGTCGGCAATCACGACGCGCCATCCGGCGCGCTCGAGCAGGCGCTGATACAGCAGGAATTCAGGGTAGAGATACTGGCTTTGCGGCTCGTCGTCGACGATGGCGATGGTCCGCAGCGGCACTTCGCCGCGAACACTGCTCCATTCCGCTCAGGAAGGCTATCCGCGATGCGGTGCCCCAGTCGGCTGATCTCAACGCCGGCGGCAGCCAGCACGGACAACGGCTCGGAAAGGCAGTCGCAGCCTGCCGTGGCGGCGCGCGCCAGCTCGAGACTGACGAGCAGGCCGCCCGGGTTCGTGTTGATCTCGATGAGCTGCGGAGTCGGACCGCCGAGATGGAAATCGAAGCCCAGGATACCGCCCGCGTTTGCCTGTGGACGACGAGCCAGCTCGGGTGCGTTGCGCGCGATCTCCTGCTGGTAAGAGTCGCTGTTGAGCGCGAGCGTGATGAGCCGGACGGTCCGGTCCATGGCAGCTGCTTCGCCCGGCGCGAGAAACACGACATTCCCGGAGACGAGCCCGGCCTGCGATTCGAGGAGGCTGGCCGTGTCACCGAGATTGCCACGGAGCTGGTCGCGCAATTTCGTGCGATCGACCCAGATGCACTGGCATGCTGCGTTCAGTCGTGCCGCCAGCGGCACTGTCGAGGATTGGAGCACCTGCTCGGTCACTGTGTACTCGTGCGTTCGCACGCCTGCCTTCAGAACAGGCGCTTCGTCAATGTACATTAGCGCACCCGACACGGCGGCGAACAGGAGTACGTCCCCGATGCGTCATTGCCCACGCTGGAGTCTCGCCGTCGCGCTCCTCGCCACTGGGTCGGCGCACGCCCCGGCAGGCGAGCCGCCGCCCCTGCCCGACTTCGCGGTAGCCGATCGGTTGATGCCGGTCGATCCGATGCCCGAACGCCAGACACGCTGGTCGAACGATGCGGTGATCCTGACCGACGTGGTGTACTCGACCATCCCCGGCTTTCGCCCGCTGCACCTCGACCTGTATCGGCAGGCCGGAGTCGCGACGCCGCGGCCGTTGATCGTGTTCATGCACGGCGGCGGCTGGGCCTACTCCAACCCGCGGGCAGGCGCTGCATTCGTCGACCTGCCCGTCGTGCTCGCCCACCTCGCCGAACGCGGTTACGTGGTGGCGTCGATCGCGTACCGCCTGAGCGGGGAAGCGCCTTTCCCTGCCCAGCTCGAAGACCTGCAGGCGGCGATTCGCTTCCTGCGCGGGAACGCGGCGCGGTTCGGAATCGACGGTGCCCAGGTCGGCCTGTGGGGGATGTCGGCGGGCGCACATCTGGCTGCGCTCAACGCGGTGAATTGCGCCACCGGGACGTGCGTGCAAGGCTTCGTCGGCTGGTTCGGGGCGTACGACATCGCCACCTATATACGCGACCAGCGGGACGCCACCAACGTCAAGGCGCTCTTCCGCTGCGGGCCGGTCGCGTGTGCCGCCGAAGTCGTCGACAGGGCGAGCCCGATTCGCTACGCGGACGGGACCGATCCGCCGGCGTTGCTGATCCACGGCCAGGACGACACGAACGCGCTATCGTCGCAATCCGAACGCTTCGCCCAGCAGTTGCGTGCGGCAGGGTCGACCGCGGAACTGCTGCTGATCCCCGGCGTTCAGCATGGATTCATCGGTCCGACCGAGGCGGCCACGAGGGACGCGTTGCGCCGCGCGCTGACCGCTACGTTCGATTTCTTCGACCGCGCCCTGAAGAATCCGCCAATCGCCGCCCACTGAGGGCGTGACGCGTGCGGCCCCTGGCGCCTCCTTGCATGGCAAGCGAGGAGCGCCGGGGTCCTTGGTCGCAGCCTGCGTTCGGGTAATATTCCGGCGAACCGAGTCACGCGCCTGAGCATCAGGGAGTAGAACTTGGCGCATTGGATGCGGGGGGCAGCGCTCGCCGTCCTGATCACGGGGACCGGCGGCGCGTCTGCGGACGAGCCCCTGCTCGAGGTCATCGTCGTCACCGGTTCGCGTATCGCACGCGCCGATTTCGAATTCGCCCAGCCCGATCGTCACCGTGCCCCGGGAATCGTTCGCGCAGACGGGCGCAATCTCGATCGACCGGACGCTCGTTGCGTATCCCCAGTTCGTGCCGGCGGCCGGTGCCACGTCGAACGCGCCGTCGAACGACGGCCAGGCCAACGTGTCGCTGCGCGGCCTCGGCACCAACCGGACGCTGGTGCTGCTCGATGGCCGGCGGCTGATGCCGGCCGACGGCAATGGGTCCGTGGACCTGAACATCCTCCCGCCGTCGTTGATCCGCAGCGTGCAGGTCCTCACCGGTGGTGCCTCCGCCGTCTACGGCTCGGACGCACTCGCGGGCGTGGTCAATGTTCAGTTCGTCGATGCCTTCGAAGGCGTGGAGTTCGAGGGCAGCGGGACGATGACCGACCAGGGCGACGGCGAGGAATATTCTGCCGGTGTCACCGCAGGCACGTCGTTTGCGGCCGACCGCGGTGCGATCGTCGGTCATGTGGGGTACGCCAGGCGCACGGCGATCGAACAGTCGGACCGGCGGTTTTCGCGCTACCCGCTCGACTACGTTCCAGGCCTCACGGACGGCCTCGGGCCTGGCGGCGCGTTCCTCGGGTCCGGCTCAGGCATCACGGAAGACGGTCTCAACATCGTGTTCTCCAGCCGGCCGGTGTTCGACAGCGTGTTTGCATCCTACGGATACCCACCCGGCTCGGCACCGTACCAGGCCGGAATCGGGGTCAACGCCGATGGCACCCTGTTCACGATCGGCAACGGCGCCGAAGGCAGCGTGGTGAACTTCCGCGGCGAACGCGACCCGGTCATGTACAACGACCGGAACTTCAACGTCTACAACTTCGCTCCGGACACCGCGCTGCTGCTGCCGCTCGAGCGTTCGTCGGCATTCCTGCGCGGCACGTTCGCCCTCACCGATGCCGTCGACGTGTACCTGCAGGCGCTCTACGCGGACTATTCCGTCGAGCGGCAGCTCGCACCGGCGGCCGCCGGCATCGCACTGATCCCGGCGACGAACCCGTTCATCCCGGCGGACCTTGCCACGCTGCTCGGGTCACGATCGGCTCCGTCGGCGCCCTACCGGTACTTTCGCCGCGCCAGTGAAGTCGGACCGCAGATGGCGGAGAATCAACGCGATGTGCTGCAAGTGACCGCGGGCACGCGCGGCAAGCTCGCCGGCGAATGGCGCTTCGACCTCTTTGCCCAGTTCGGCCAGAACGATCGCATCGAGCGACAGACGAACAACGTCAGCCTGTCGCAGCTGCAGAACCTCGCGTTCGCACCGGATGGCGGCGCATCGATCTGCAGTGGCGGCTTCAATCCTTACGTCGCGGGCTCGCTGTCGAGCGACTGTGCACGGTACGTCGCGGTCGACGCCGCGAATGCGATCACGTTGCGTCAGAGCCTGGCCGAGGCCTCCGTGACCGGCCCGTTGTGGTCGCTGCCGGCAGGCGATCTCAGCGCCGCCTTTGGCCTGCTCTACAAGCGCGACGAGTTCGAATACGACGCCGATGAAGCGCTCAGCAGGATGCTGCCGGGAGTGCCGGGCGTCATCGGACCACGACCCGACATTGCGGGCTTTCCCGCAGCGCCCGATCGAGCGGGCGACGCGAGCAACACGGACGCCTACCTCGAACTGCGGGCGCCGGTGCTGAGGGACAGGCCGGGCGCGCAGTTGCTGGAACTCGGGCTCGGCTATCGGTACTCGGATTACTCGCAGGTGGGAGGCGTCAGTTCCTACAAGGCCGACCTGTTGTATCGACCGGTGAGCCCGCTGCGCCTGCGGGGGTCGTACCAGCATGCCGTGCGTGCGCCGAGCATCGAGGAACTGTATTACCCGCCCGTCTCCAACCAGTTCATCGTGCCGATGCCAGAACCCTGCGACGCGAACAGCCCGGCCCGAACGGGTCCCGATCGCGCACAGGTGGAGGCTCTCTGCCTTGCACAGGGCGTGCCTGCTGCGCTGCTGCCGACCTACGATTTCGAGCTGCGCCGGGTCGACGGCGTCTCGGGTGGCAACCCGGACCTCGAGTCGGAGCAGGCGGATACCTACACCATTGGAATCACTGTGACGTCGACGTCGGACGACCCGCGGATTCGCGACCTGCAACTGTCCGTGGACTGGTACCGGATCACGATCGACGACGGCATCGGACGCTGGGATTCGGAGTCAGCCGTCGCGCGCTGCTTCGACCCGCAGTACAACCCGGTCTTCGACAACGGCAACGTCTACTGCAGCTTCTTCACCCGCGATGCCATCACCGGCAATATCTTTGCGCAGATCCTCGATCGCAACATCGGCGGACTCGAGACGGCGGGCGTCGACGTGCAGTTGGACTGGGAATTCTCGGCCGGCCCGGGCAAGCTCGGACTCAATGCGCTGCTGACCTACGTGGACTACTGGACTTACCTCGACCCCAGCGGCTTCGCCATCGATTACGCCGGCACCGTGGGCGGCGGCGGACTCGGACGCTCACTGCCACGCTGGAAGTCGCTGCTCAATCTTTCCTACGTGTTCGGCGAACTCGGCCTGATGGCGCGATGGCAGCACGTCGACGGCACGCGCGACGTCGAGTACCGCGATTTCGCGGTGCCTGCCATCGACTACGTCGACGTCGGCGCGAGCTATGCGTTCGAGGCTGGTCCGTTACACGGATTGCAGCGCAAGCGCGGGCATCGAAAACGTCCTCGACCAGGCGCCGCCGATCTTTCCGACCTGGCAGCAGGCCAACACCGACCCGTCGCTGTACGACGTGCTCGGGCGCCGCTATTACCTGCGGCTGGCATACGCATTTCCCTGATCCGCAGCAATCCTCGCCGACCTTCAAGAGCAGGAATACGGATTCGAACGGAGGCACTGTGTCGGTCTGCTCGTGCTTACGACGACACGACTGCAGGGGCGTCCGAAACTGCCCCGTTGGCCTCATACACTCCCGTACTCGCGCGCGGCGCCGCGCGCGAGCAGGTCCCGGTAACGCGGGTCGTCCTCGAGACCGGCCCAGTTCCAGTCGTGTCGGGCCCACCATGCATGGCGCCAGCCGCGCCGCACCGCCTCCTCGAGGATCTCGAGCGCCCGCCCCGTCTCGCCCATGACGACGTGCGCGCTCGCAACCCAGTAAACCGCGTCAGCGTTTACGATGCCGTCCGCACGTAACTCCTCGGCACGTACGATGAGCGCCTGCAGGGCACCTCTCCCGCTTTCGTCGCCGGTCAGGATACGCAAGTGCGCGTAGTTCACCACGTGCGGCAGGCGCCAGACCCATTCATCGTTGACGAGATCGTTGATCGCGCCCTGCGGATCGGGGGTGTCCTCCGCGTACGCCTGGAGCGCCGCCGGCAGGTCACGCAACGCAAGGTGCGCCTGCGCGCGCTGGGCGGGAGCCCAGATGGACCCGCCCGTATCGTTCGCGATCGACTCCAGCGCGCCGCGGTTCCCGCTCACGATGCGCAGGCCCAGCATGAGGTCTGCCTCGAAGCGATTGCCGGTGGGATTGCAGCAGGCGGCCTCGACGGCGGCGATGGCGGCATCGACCTGGCCGAGCTGCGCCAGGATGAGGCCCTTGCGTGAGAGATAGAACGCCCGCGTCGGCGCGCGTTCGATCGCGCGTTCCAGCCAGCGCAGCGCCTCGTCGAGAGAGCCGCGCGACGCGTGCAAGCGCGCCATGGCCGAATACGGGACCTGGAACGCCGGGTCGATCTCGATCGCTGCGGCGAAGCGTGCCTCCGCCTCTGCCACGTCGCCAAAGCGCAAGGCGTCGAACCCGACGTTGGTGTTGATGATCGGCGACAGCGGATCAAGCCGGAACGCATCGCGCATGTGTGCAGCGGCCTCGCGGTAGCGGCCCTCGGACGTCAGCACCAGGCCGCGCCAGACGTAGGCCATGGTGTAGCTCGCATTCAGCTCGATGGCCCGGGCGAGCGACCGCTCGGCGCCCGCGTAATCACGCTGGTTCTGGCGGATCAACCCCAGCGAGGCATGCGCCTCCGCCAGCGCTGGCGCAAGCTCCAGTGCCCGCCGCGCAGCCGGCAGGGCATTTGCGATGGATTCATCCGCCGGTAGGTTGCCGTAGTAACCGGTGCTCGCCAGCGTGTACGCATCGGCCAGGCCCGAATAGGCCAGCGCATAGCTTGGATCACGCTCGATCGCCTGCCGGAAGCAGTCCATTGCCCGCCGCAGCGATGCCTCGGTGCGCTTGTGGAAGTGGTGGCGGCCAAGGAGGTAAAGGTTGTAGGCATCGAAGCTCTGCGTTGCGGGCTCGAGCCGCGGCCGCTCCGCGACAGCCGCGCGGGGCCGCACAGCGGCGATGACGGCGCACGCCACCTCGGTCTGCAGCTTGAAGATGTCATCGAGCCGCCGCTCGAAGGTCTCCGACCAGACCTGGTAGCCATCGACGGCGCTCACCAGCTGCACGTCGATGCGCACGGTATCCGCTTGCTTGCGCACGCCACCCTCGAGCACCGAGGCAACGTTCAGGCGCCGTCCGATTTCGCGCACGTCGTCGTGGCGGCCCTTGAACGCGAACGACGAGCTGCGTGCAGCTACCCGCAGACCCTGGACGCGCGCCAGCTGGTTGCGAATCTCCTCGGACAGGCCGTCCGAGAAATACTCGTTTGCCGCCTCGGTGCTCAGGTTCGCGAACGGGAGTACCGCGATCGAGTCCTCGGGAGGGTCGGCTGCGGGAACGGGCAGCGAAGGTGTGCGTTCGATGCCAGAGGGCGTGAAATCGAACATCCAGGCGAGCACGGTGGCGGCCGGCAAGCCGAGAATCAGGCCGGCGACGACGAAGCGCATGTAGCGCGAGGCATCGAATGCATCGAGCAGCAGGTCGAACGCCTGCGCCAGGACCCACGCGCCCGCGATGTAGTACAGCGCGGCGCGCACCACGCGACGCCGCCGCAGTTCCGCCCACAGGTGCTTCGGATTGCGGCTGCCCATCGTCAACTAAGCCATGCTCCCGCGCTCCCGCGACCTCGCACCCCGGGCGCCATCACTCGCGCCGAAACTCATCGCGCCGCCGCGACGACCAGCGTCGGATCGACTTCGGCCACCCAGGCGAGCATCCCACCTTCGAGATTGACGGCCTGCGCCACCCCTCCGCGCAAGGCGACGCTGCACGCAATGAGACTGCGTGCCCCGCTGCGACAGATGAACGCCGGCACCCTGCCCGAGGGAATCTCACGCAGTCGCGTGGCCAGCTCGGCCACGGGGATGTTCACGGCACCTTCGAGATGACCGGCCTCGAATTCGCGAGGTTCGCGCACGTCGACGATGAAGGGTACCGAAGGCATCGACCTGCGCCCGCTCGCGCGAATCCTCGCCATTCAGCATGGCCCGCAACTCCGCCGGCCGCAATCGACGGACGCGCTCCTGCAGCGTCGTCGCATCGCACAGGCCTGACGGCGGATCGGACGGCGCGAGGATCGTCGGCCGATCGCCACAGACGGCACAATCGTGTCGACGCTTGAAGCGAAACTCGCGCACCGCAGGTTCGAGCGCGTCGTACACCAGCAGACGCCCGCTCAGCGGCTCGCCCGCACCCACGATCAGCTTGATCGCCTCCGTCGCCTGCATTGCGCCGACCACGCCCGGCAGCACACCGAGCACCCCGGCATCGGCACAGTTGGGCACGAGGCCTTCCGGTACTTCCGGGTACAGGCAGCGATAACAGGGCCCAAGCCCCGGCAGATAGGTCATCAGCTGCCCTTCGAAGCGATGGATCGCAGCCGACACGAGCGGCTTGCGCAACAGGACGCAGGCGTCGTTGACGACGTACCGCGTCGGAATGCGATCGGTGCCGTCGAGGACGATGTCGTAGCCGCGCAGCAGGTCCATGACCGTCGCGGCGCGCACCTCGAGATCGTGTGCGTGCACCTCGATGCAGGGATTGAGGGCGAGCAGGCGCTCGCGTGCCGCCTCGACCTTGGGACGCCCGACGCTCGCCGTGTCGAACAAGACCTGTCGCTGCAGGTTCGAGGCATCGACGCGATCGTGATCGACCACACCCAGCGTGCCGACGCCAGACGCCGCCAGGTACAGCGCCGCCGGTGACCCGAGGCCGCCCGCGCCGATGACCAGCACGCGCGCGGCCTGCAGCTTCTCCTGTCCTGCAACTCCGACTTCCTCGAGGCTCAGGTGCCGCTGGTAACGCTCGCGTTCGGCAGCGGACAGCGTCGTCACGTCAGCCTCCGCTGAGTGCGCAGATCAGGTGCAGTGTGTCGCCACGGCCGATTCGATGGTCGAGCTGTTCGACCGCGTCGGTGTTGACGTACAGGCGGATGTGCGGCCGGATGCGGTCCTGCTCGTCGATCATGCGAAAGCGCATGCCGGGGTAGCGCTGGTCGAGGTCGTCAAGCGCCTCGCGCACCGTTGCACCTCGCGCCTCGACGATCGCCCGGCCGTCCGTGTAGGAGCGCAGCGGACTGGCGACGCGGGTCGTGACGACTGTTCGCTCGCTGACGCTCACCCGCCATCCCCTAGCCATTGCCCCACGTCACGGAAAAGACCTGCGGCAGGTGTCGCGCGAGGCACGTCCAGGACGACCCTTCGTTGCGACTCGCCCAGATTTCCCCGGAGGTCGTGCCGAAATACAGCCCGAGTTTCTTCACTTCGTCGTCTGCACACATCGCCTGGCGCAACACGGTGAACCAGCCCTGCTTGCGCGGCAGGCCACGATCGAGCCGGCGCCACGACTTGCCGCCGTTGCTCGTTGCGTAGACTGCAGGCTTGCCGCCGACCGACGTGCGCGGCCACACGGTGGTGCCGTCCATCGGAAATACCCACGCCTTGTCCGGATCGACCGGGTGCAGCACGATGGGAAAGCCGATGTCGCCGATCCGGCGTGGCATCGCGTCGCCGATCCGCGACCAGCGCTCACCCGGCCGGTCGAGACGATAGATGCCGCAGTGGTTCTGCTGATACAGCCGATCGGGCATCGTGGGATGCACCTCCACACAGTGCGGATCATGACCGTACTGCGGGTCGGGATCGGGCATGAAGTCCGCGGCACAGCCTGCGTTGAGCGGCCTCCAGTCGGCGCCGGCATCGGTCGATTCGAAGACGCCGCCGCTCGACACGCCGAGATAGAGATGCCGGGCATCGCGTGGATCCACGCGTACCGAATGCAGCAGCTGGCCGATCGGTGAACCCTGTCCGACGATCCACGTCGCATGCAGCGGATGGTCGTTGAATCCGGCGACGGGTTGCCACGTCGCGCCTGCATCCTCGCTGCGGAACAGTCCCGCGGGCGAGGTGCCCGCGTACCACGTGCCGCGTTCGCCGGCATGGCCGGCCGTCAACCAGAACACCGCGTCGACCGCCCTGGGTGCCTCGCCTTCACCGCTCCTGCGGAACGCCGGCGGTTGGCTCGCTTCCTTCCACGTGCGCCCACGATCGTTCGAACGGAATACGGTCGGCCCCAGGTGCCCGGTTTTCGCGGCCACGAGCACGACTTTCGGATCGCGCGGGTCCTGCACGACGTGATGAATGACGTGGCCCAGGAACTGGGGACCGACGAGTTTCCAGTCCCGGCGACCCGCGTTGCCACGCAGGGCGAAGAGTCCCTTGCGCGTCCCCACCCAGAGCGTCCTGGCCATGGGCGCGAAGCTTGCAACATCTGCGAGCGGCGTCAACAGCGTGCTTGCAGCCTCGGCCAGGCCGTCGAGGACCAGGTCCGCCCTCTTCTGTACAAGCTTTGTCTAACTCATTTTGACTTTTTTTCGAGTTTTGTATAGTTTATGTACAACTTTAGTACAACCTGGTCGACCGCCAATGCCAACCCGGGAGCAGTTCCCCATACGCACCGTGTCCGCCCTGACCGGCGTCAGCACCGTCACGCTGCGCGCCTGGGAGCGGCGTTATGGCCTGCTGCGCCCGGTGCGTACGCCGTCCGGTCATCGGCTCTACACGCACGCGAACGTCGAGGAGATCCGGCGCGTGCTGGCGCTCGTCGAACGGGGCATCCCAGTCAGTCGCGTGCGCCAGGTCCTCGACACCGAGTCCGCCTCGCGTGCACCGGACGCCAAGGGCAGCCCCTGGACCGGCTACCAGGACCGCATGGCGGCCGCGATCGCTCGCCTGGACGAACAGGGTCTCGACGACGTCTACGACGAAGCGCTGTCGCTGCATCCCATCGAGAGCGTGACCCGCCACGTCGTGCTGCCGCTGCTAGAGAGGCTCGGCGCACGCTGGGAGGAGGTCGACGGCGCAATTGCTGAGGAGCACTTCTTCGCCACCTACCTGCGCAGCAAGCTCGGCGCGCGCCTGCAGTACCGCATGCGATACGCGTCCGGCCCCCGACTCGTCATCGCCTGCGCACCGGGTGAGCAACACGAGGTGGGGTTGCTGCTCTTTGCGCTCGAGGCGCGCAACGCCGGGTTCCGGCCGGTGCTGCTCGGCGCGGACACGCCCTTCGCCGACATGGCCATCGCCCTGCGCCGCTCAGGCGGCGAAGGCATCGTGATTTCCTCCTCCGTGGATCCGCACGACGGCGTGCTCGAGCGCGACCTGCGCGAACTCGTGTCGTCGGTCGCGGTGCCGGTCTTCGTCGGCGGCGCAACCTCGGCGCGGCACCGCCGCGCCATCACGACCGCCGGCGCAATCCCGCTCGGCGTCGACCTGGAGGACGGCGTGCGCCTCGTCGCAACCACACTTTCTTCCGAGGAGCACGCCACATGAGCCAGGCCACCCGCCGCGCCATCAACTGGGTCGAACAGGGCCTCGTCCCGGACGCCGTCGTGCGCGCCGGGATCCGCCGACTTTGCGAGCAGCGGCTGCGCGAGATCGCGGCTGGCGACTGCGAGCGAGCCGCGGACGCGACCGAAGCCTTCGTCGCGGCCATGGACGCTGCCGAACTCGCGCCCGTGCCGCACCTCGCAAACGAGCAGCACTACGAAGTGCCCGCGCGCTTCTTCGATCTCGCGCTCGGACCGCACCTCAAGTACTCGAGCGCCTGGTGGCCGCAAGGCACGCAGACGCTCGAAGCAGCCGAGGCCCGCGCACTTGCAGCCACCTGCGAGCACGCCGGACTGGCGGACGGCCAGGAGATCCTCGAACTCGGCTGCGGCTGGGGCTCGCTCACGCTGTGGATGGCGGCGCATTACCGCGGCAGTCGCATCACGGCCGTCTCCAATTCATCGTCGCAGCGCGCCTGGATCGAGTCCGAGGCGCGCCGTCGCAACCTGACGAACGTCCAGGTGATCACGGCCGACATGAACCTCTTCACCGCCCCCGGCCGCTACGATCGCATCGTGTCGGTCGAGATGTTCGAGCACATGCGCAACTGGCGCACGCTCTTCGGTCGCGTGCACGACTGGCTCGTGCCCGGCGGAAGGTTCTTCATGCACGTGTTCTGCCATCGCTCGACGCCGTACGCGTTCGTGGATGGCGGGCCTTCCGACTGGATGAGCCGCCACTTCTTCTCCGGCGGCATGATGCCGAGCGACGACCTCGCCCTGCGCTTCCAGGATCGTTTGCGCCTGCTCGCCCGCTGGCGCTGGGACGGCACGCACTACGAGCGTACGGCGAACGCCTGGCTCGCGAACGTGGACGCGCGGCGCGAGGCCGTGCTCGAGGTGCTCGCGGCGACATACGGGCAGGCCGCGCCGCAGTGGCTGCAGCGCTGGCGCGTGTTCTTCATGGCGTGCGCCGAGCTCTTCGGCTACCGCGACGGCCAGGAGTGGTGGGTGAGCCACTACCTGTTCGAGCGCCCCGCGACGGAGGCCGCCCGGTGATGGATACCTCGACCTGGCTCGCGCCGCTGCGCGGCATCGCGGTGCTCGTCACGCTGCTGGTCGTAGCCCAGACCGCCGCCTCGAGCCCGGCCGCACCGGCTGCAGGCGGCGAGTGGAATTTCCGGGTGCTGCTCGACGGCAAGGAAGTCGGCTGGCACCGCTACGTCGTGCGCGGGGACGGCGCAGCGACCGAGGTGGAGAGCCGCGCGCAGTTCGACGTTCGGTTCCTGCTGCTGAACGCCTACAGCTACCGGCACACGGCACGCGAGCGCTGGCGCGGTGCCTGCCTCGACGAACTCGAGTCCCGTACCGAGACCAATGGCCGAGTCGAGAAAGTCGCCGCGGTGGCGAGCGACGACGCCGTGGTGGTGGCCGGTCCATCCGGGGACGCGCGCCTGCCCGGCTGCGTCATGAGCTTTGCGTACTGGGACCCGCGCATCCTCCGTGCGACCCGGCTCCTCAACTCGCAGACGGGCGAGCTGCTGCCCGTGAGCGTCGCGGAACGGGGGACGGAACGGGTCAACGTCGCAGGACGCAACGTCGCGGCGACTCGCCATCGGCTGTCGGCCCCCAATCTGCAGATCGATCTCTGGTACGCCGACGGCCGCTGGGTCGCCCTCGAGGCGCCGACGCCGGGCGGTAGAACACTGCGTTACGAACTCTGATGAGCGTTCATTCCATGCCCCACAAACAGATCCTCTGCGCGGTCGCGGCCCTCGCCCTCGCCGGCTGCAGCAGCGTGCCGCGTCCGCCGGTACCCGTCGTGCAACACGTCGACCTCGAGCGGTTCATGGGCGACTGGTACGTGATCGCGTCCATTCCCACCTATATCGAGCGGGACGCCTGGAACGCGATCGAGTCCTACGAGCTCGATCCCGACGGCACCATCGCCACGACGTTCACGTTCAACGCAGGCGGGTACGACGGGCCGGAGCGACTCTATACGCCGCGCGGATTCGTGGTGGACCGGACCTCCAACGCGGTGTGGGGCATGCAGTTCGTATGGCCTATCAAGGCTGACTACCGCATCTCATACCTGTCCGACGACTACGGCCAGACCGTAATCGCCCGCGAGGCTCGTGATTACGTCTGGATCATGGCGCGCACGCCGCAGCTGAGCGAGGCCGACTACGCACGCCTGACCGACTTCGTCGCTGCCATGGGCTACGACGTGTCGAAGCTGCGCAAGGTGCCGCAACGGCGGCCGGAGCCTGCGCAGGCGCGCGGAGACAAGCCGTGAGCAACCGCCTCGCCGTCGCGCTGCGTCGCTGGGTCGACAGCTCAGCCGAGGGCGACCAGTCGCGCGGCGACCCGCGCGGCATCGACTGGCCGCGAGTCGTCCCGTTCGTCGCGCTGCATCTCGGCTGCCTGGGCGCGATCTGGACCGGCTGGAGCCCGTTTGCAGCGGGACTCGCCGCCGCCCTCTTCGCAGTGCGCATGTTCGCGATCACCGCCTTTTACCACCGCTACTTCTCGCATCGGGCCTTCCGCACCTCGCGCGGCTGGCAGTTCGTGTTCGCCGTGCTCGGTGCCTCCGCCGTGCAGCGCGGTCCACTGTGGTGGGCCGCGCACCATCGTCATCACCACGTGCACTCCGACCGGCCGGAAGACGTCCACTCGGCCCGGCAGGAAGGCTTCCTGCGGAGCCACATGGGCTGGTTCCTGGCGCGCGAGAACTTCGCCACGCGCACGCGACTGGTCCGCGACCTCGCACGTTTCCCGGAGCTCCGCTGGCTCGACCGTTACGACGTGGCCGTGCCGGCCGTGCTCTTCTTAGCGCTGTGGGTGCTCGGCGCATGGCTCGAGGCCGCCCACCCGTCGCTGGGCACCAGGGCCTGGCAGCTCGTCGTGTGGGGCTTCTGCATCTCGACCGTGGTGCTGTTCCACTCGACTTTCGTCATCAACTCGCTGGCGCACTGCTGGGGCACGCGACGCTTCGAGACGCAGCGACGACTCGCGCAACAATCCCCTGCTCGCACTCGTCACCTTCGGCGAGGGCTGGCACAACAACCACCATCGCTACCCGGGCGCTGCGCGCCAGGGCTTCTACTGGTGGGAGATCGACCTGCAGCTGGTACGGCCTGCAAGCTGCTCGCCGCGCTCGGCATCGTGCGTGACCTGCGGCCGGTGCCCCTGTCGATCCTCGAGGCCGGGCGCCGCGGCCAGCGGAGGCAGCCGTGAAGGTTGCGGTCGTCGGCGCCGGCATCGCGGGCAACGTCGCGGCCCGCGAACTCCACCGCGAACACGACGTCACGGTGTTCGAGGCCGGCGCATCACGTCGGCGGCCACACGCACACGCACGAAGTCGAGATGCACGGCCGGACCTGGCACGTGGACACCGGCTTCATCGTCTTCAACGACCGCACCTACCCGAACTTCATCGCGCTCCTCGACGAACTCGGCGTCGCGTCGCAGGCAAGCAGCATGAGCTTCTCGGTGCGCGACGAGGTCGCACGGGCTCGAGTACAACGGCACGTCGCTCAACACGCTGTTCGCGCAGCGGCGCAACCTGCTGCGGCCGTCATTCCTTGGCATGGTGCGCGACATCCTGCGCTTCAACCGCGAGGCGCCGCACCTGCTCGACGAGCCCGGCGGCGAACTTCCGCTCGGCGAGTTCCTCGCGCGCGGCCGCTACGGGCGGGCGTTCGTGGACCACTACGTCGTGCCGATGGGCGCGGCGATCTGGTCCACCGACCCGGCGTCGATGATGCGATTCCCGGCACGCTTCTTCGTGCGCTTCCTGCACAACCACGGCATGCTCACCGTCGACGATCGGCCGACGTGGCGCACGATCGGCGGCGGCTCGGCGCGTTACGTCGAGAAGCTCACGGCGCCGTTCCGCGACCGCATCCACCTGCGACCCCGGTGGAACACGTGCGGCGACTTCCGGGCGGCGTGCTGGTGAAGCCCCGCGGGCACGAGGCGGTGCGTTTCGACGCCGTGTTCCTCGCCTGCCACAGCGACCAGGCGCTCGGATTGCTCGCCGACCCGAGCGCTGCCGAACGCGAAGTGCTGGACGCCATCCCGTACCAGGCGAACGAGACGGTGCTGCACACCGACGTGCGCCTGCTGCCGCGGCGTCGCCTTGCCTGGGCTGCGTGGAACTACCACGTGCGGCCCGACGGCGGCCCGGTCGGCGCTCACCTACAACATGAACATCCTGCAGCGCCTCGATGCGCCGACGCCGTTCCTGGTGACCCTAAA
>CAWHCA010000006.1:0-34710 GCA_963827615.1 uncultured Gammaproteobacteria bacterium
GTGCATTTCGTGCTGGTCGAATCGATCGGCAAGAAGTGCCGCTTCCTCGAACACGTCCGCGACACGCTCGCGCTGACCAACGTCGAGGTCGCGCAGGCGCGGGCCGAGGCCTATCAGCCTGCGGTCCGCTTCGACACGGTGATCGCGCGTGCGGTCGGCCAGCTTGCGGAACTGGTCAGGAATGCGGGCGGACTCGTGGCCGGCGGCGGTCGCCTGCTCGCGATGAAGGGCCGCTATCCGACCGACGAGCTGGCCAAAGGCTTCAGCGGCTGGAAGGTCGTGGCCGTGCACAAGCTGCACGTGCCCGGCCTGGACGAGGAACGGCACCTCGTCGAACTCGCCCATTCCCACGAAAAGGTCCCGCTTCCGCGCCGTTAGCCGGAGAGGGCCGGCGTGAGGGCCTCCCCCCGCCGCCTCCTGTATCCTTGACCGTTCCATGAAACGGGTCATCGCAGTCGCGAACCAGAAAGGCGGGGTCGGCAAGACGACGACCTCCGTCAACCTTGCTGCGTCGCTCGCCGCGACACAACGCAAGGTGCTGCTGATCGATTGCGATCCGCAGGGCAACGCCACGATGGGTTGCGGTGTCGACAAGGCCAGCCTCGAGCGGTCGACGACCGACGTGCTGCTCGGCGACTGCGAACTGGCGGCTGCGCTCGTGCCCGTCGATCCTGGCAACTTCACCCTGCTGCCCGGCAACCAGGACCTGGTCGCCGCGGAAGTGCAGCTGATGAGCATGATCGGCCGCGAGGTGCGGCTGCGGAATGCGCTGAAGCCGGTCCGCGACCACTACGACGTCATCATCATCGACTGCCCGCCGGCGCTGAACCTGCTGACGCTCAACGCGCTGGTCGCGGCCGACAGCGTGCTCGTGCCGATGCAGTGCGAGTACTACGCGCTCGAGGGCCTCTCGTCGCTGATGAACACGGTCGAGCAGATTCGTGCGAGCGTGAATCCCGACCTCGGGCTCGAAGGCATCCTGCGCACGATGTACGACCCGCGCAACAACCTCTCGAATGAAGTGTCGGGTCAGCTGCTGATGCATTTCGGCGACAAGGTTTTCCGCACGGTGATCCCGCGCAATGTGCGGCTCGCGGAAGCGCCGAGCTTCGGCAAGGCAGTGCTGTTCCATGACAAGGATTCGCGCGGTGCACTCGCGTACCTGGCGCTCGCCGGCGAGATGATTCGTCGTGAGGAAGAAGCGCTGGCGGGACCCGCGTCGGAGCCCGAAGAAGAGTGAGAAAAGGAACAGGGGACGTCACCTATTTCCGGGAAATAGGTGAGCGTCCCCTATTTCCCTGTTTCTGCAGTGGCACCTGCAATGTGAGCAGCACGGCTTCCGTGCCGTTGTTCGGTTGCTCCAACCCGCCGTTAGAAATGTGCAGGCCCGCCAGCCCGAGCCGCAGTCCGTTGTCGAAGCGCCGCGAGAACATGATGCCGCTCTGGAATTCCAGGTGATCGCGCGGCCCGATGACGTCGCCGTTGATGAACCAGCCGGTCGCAAGGCTCGGCGTGAACGACCAGCGTTCACCGAGCGCGAAGTCGCGACGCACGTCCACGTACATGAAGGCGATGCCGTCGGGTCCCACGGCGAAACCCGCACCGGGTGACAGACGCCACGCCGTCAGCGGCCGCACAACATAGGTCACGCCGAAGCTGTACGGGTAGTCGAAGGCCTCGACCAGCGCGAACACACCTGCCGCAAACACCAGCGACGGCGAATCCAGGGCGTGTGCCGGCTGCATCGACGCTTCGTCCCGACGCGCGGAATCCGCCGCCGGTTCAACGGCCTGTGAGGTCCCGGCGGTCTGCGCCGAGGCCGCGCCGCTGCTGCCGCAAAAACTGATCAGTCCACCCAGCAGCAGGGCGGCAACGGGACGCATGCAAGCCTCCGGCTCGAACTCGATTCAGCGGGGTTTCCTGCGCCCTCACGACGCGGGCGGCATAATAGACCGCTATGGCAACAAAGCGACCTTCCCTCGGACGGGGCCTCGAGGCTCTGCTAGGTTCCGTCACGCCGGCGCCCGCCCCGACTCCTGCAACGGTGGTCGATGCACACGGCACGTCGTCGGCCCCCGCGCCGGCGCCGGTCACGGCCGCACTGCGCGACGAGGAACTCGCCCGTATCCCGGTCGACCTGTTGCAACGGGGCCGCTACCAGCCGCGTCTCGACATGCGTCCCGAGAGCCTGCAGGAACTGGCTGACTCGATCCGCGCCCAGGGCGTCGTGCAGCCGATCGTGGTGCGCCCGCTCGTCGCGCAGAAAGCCGGCGAGCCGGTTCGCTACGAGATCATCGCGGGTGAACGTCGCTGGCGCGCCGCGCAGATGGCGGGCCTGCACGACATCCCCGCCGTCGTCCGCATCGTGCCTGACGAGGCCGCGGTCGCGATGTCGCTCATCGAGAACATCCAGCGCGAGAACCTGAACCCGCTCGAGGAGGCTCGCGCGCTCGACCGGTTGATCCGCGAGTTCGGCATCACCCACCAACAGGCCGCCGATGCCGTCGGCCGCTCGCGCGCTGCCGTCAGCAACCTGCTGCGCCTGCTCGAACTGACTGACGAAGTGAAGACACTGGTCGAGCAGCGGCAGCTCGAGATGGGGCATGCCCGCGCGCTGCTCGGGTTGTCGCAGGCGCGGCAGCAGTCCGAGGTCGGTGCGCTGGTCGCGAAGAAGGGCCTGTCGGTCCGCGAGACCGAAGCGCTCGTGAAACGGATGCTCGCCCATGGCGACAAGGCCAACCGCAAGGACGACGCGGACGACCCGCGGCCCGACCCCAACGTCACCCGGCTGGAACAGGACCTGGCGGACAAGCTCGGTGCCAGGGTGTCGCTGCAGCACGCGCGGACCGGCAAGGGGAAGCTCGTGATTGCCTACAACAGCCTCGACGAGCTGGATGGAATCCTGGCGCACATTAAGTAAGGAGGCTACGTAGTGACAAGGGGATAGGGGATAGGGGTTGGGGGTTAGTCGAGCTGTAGCTTCATAATCTGAAGTCACGTTCTTCGTCGCGCATCTGCGGGCATGAATCAGGTGCATCAGGTTGGCGTTCCGACTAACCCCTATCCCCTATCCCCTATCCCCTTCCGCATCTGCCGCACAGCGGCAGATGCGGATTTGAAGCACTGCAAAAAGGCCCCTATACTGCCGCGCCTTTCCGGCGGCCACGCCTTGGCGTGAGCTGGCCCGGGTAACGGATTTCAACGCCACCCGTGGCCGGCCAACCGGCATGAAGTGGCTTTTTTGTTGCCCGGAAGTTGGATGAGGCCTTGAGCAACCTCGACGTGCAGAAAGGCAGGCGCCAGGCGCTGGCCGTCGTGCTGAGTCAGGTCCTGCTCGGGGCGGCTGTCGCGGCCGTGTGTTTCGCGATCTCGGGTTCCCGTGCCGGCGCGTCAGCGCTGCTGGGAGCCGGAATCGGCGTCGCGGCGACGAGCCTGATGGCTTTCGCGATGCTGCGGCACGGCGAAGGCGCGACGCTGATGCGGGCCACGATCGGGTTCTTCCTGGGGTGGCTGGTGAAGGTCGGCTTCACCATCGCGTTGCTGGTGACCGCGTTCCGGTCGCCGAACGTCGAGGCGGTGCCGCTGCTCGCAGCGTACGTCGCGACGTTCTTTGGGTACTGGTTTGGGGCGGCTCGCCTGGGCGAGCCGACGCAGAAGCAATAGTCCGTCCGGTCGGAGTGGGAACTAGACAATGTCCGCCGCTGAACACGCCACCGCAGGTCCCGCGAACAGCACCGAGTACATCACCCACCACCTGACCCACCTGAAGGTCGGTGAAGGGTTCTGGTCGTTCCACGTCGACACGATCTTCATGTCGGTGCTGCTCGGCATCGTCACGCTCGGTCTGTTCTATACGGCCGCCCGCAAGAGCGACCGTCGGCGTCCCCGGCAAGTGGCAGGCCTTCGTCGAGATGGTCGTCGAGTTCATCGACACCACCGTCAAGGAAGTGTTTCACCTCGATCGCGCGTTTCTCGCCCCGCTCGCCCTCACGATCTTCGTGTGGGTGTTCCTGATGAACGCGATGGACCTGCTGCCGCTCGACCTGCCCGGCAAGGTTGCGGCCCTGTTCGGCATCCATTACTGGCGCGTGGTGCCCACCGCCGACGCCAACACGACGTTCGCGATGTCGCTGACCGTGTTGCTCGTCGTCCTGTTCTACAGCTTCAAGGCCAAGGGTGCGGGCGGCTACGTCCACGAACTCTTCACCGCGCCGTTCGGATCGAACCCGGTGCTGTGGATCCCGAATTTCGTGCTGAACCTGGTCGAGCTGCTGTCGAAGCCCGTTTCGCTCGCGATGCGACTCTTCGGCAACATGTACGCCGGCGAACTCGTGTTCATGCTGATCGCGCTGCTCGGCGCGGGCGTCTTCACGTTGACCGTGGGCAGCGCGTTCGGCTTCTTCGGCCAGGTCGCCATGGGCGCCGTCTGGGCGATCTTCCACATCCTGATCATCACGCTGCAAGCGTTCATCTTCATGATGCTCACCGTCGTGTACTCCGCGATGGCCACCGAGCACCACTAGAGGCGAGCACTCGCCGCTGCACCGCATTCCTTTCCCGATTACTGCAACCGCACATTCCGCCAGGAGATTGAGATGGAAAACCTCGCGCTCATCGCACAGGTCCAGAGCTACACCGCGATCGCACTCGGCCTGATCATCGGCCTGGGCGCCATCGGCGCCTGCATCGGCATCGGCATCATGGGCTCGAAGTTCCTCGAGGCGGCCGCCCGCCAGCCGGAACTGATCCCCACGCTGCAGACCCGCATGTTCCTGCTGGCCGGCCTCATCGACGCGGCGTTCCTGATCGGCGTGGCGCTCGCGATGTTCTTCGCGTTCGCGAACCCGCTGCTCGCCCGCTTCGGTTAACCGGCACTGCAGCGAGGACGTCGTCATGGATATCAATGCGACGCTGCTCGGCCAGATGCTGGTGTTCGGGGTCCTGATCTGGTTCTCCTGGAAGTTCATCTGGCCGCCGCTCACGCAAGGCGATCGAAGACCGGCAGAAGAAGATCGCGGAAGGGCTGGCAGCCGCCGAGCGCGGCCAGACCGAATTGCAGAGCGCCCACGGGGAAGCCCAGGGCATCGTCAACGGCAGCCCGCGACCAGGCCAAGAAGATCGTCGACCAGGCGCACAAGCGCGAGGTCGAGATCGTCGACGAAGCACGCTCGACCGCCCTGGAAGAGGGCAAGCGCATCGTCGACAGCTCGCGGCAGGACGCAGCGCAGGAAAAGTCCCGCGCGCGCGACGAGTTGCGCAAGGACGTGGCCAGCCTGGCCGTGGCCGGTGCGTCCCGTCTGCTGCAGCGAGAGATCGACCCGAAGGCACACGCCGACCTGATCGAGCAACTGGCCCGCGAGATCGAGGGCGCCAAGGCCTGACGGCTGCGGCACCGCGACGACACCGGGACCTGGAGTAACGAGGCATGGCTGAGAGAGCCACGGTAGCGAGACCCTACGCCAAGGCGGCTTTCGCCCACGCGCGGGACAAGAACGTGCTCGACGCCTGGTCGGGCTGGCTTGGAACCGCGCGCGCGGTCGTCATGAGCGACGAGTTCAAGGCGTTCGAGAGCAGCCCCGGTGTCGGCAGGCGGCAGCTCAAGGAGCTGGTGGCGAACGTCTGTGGCGACGCGCTCGATGCGAACGCCCGGTCGTTGCTCGACCTGCTCGCCGAGAACGGCCGCATCGACTACCTGCCCGAGATCGCCGAGCACTTCGACGAGCTGAAAGCCGAGCACCAGAACGTCGCCGACGTCGAGGTCGTCTCTGCTGCCGAGCTCAACGACGCCCAGCGGGAGCGCCTCGCGGGCGCCCTGCGCGCACGACTGCGCCGCGACGTGCGGTTGCATTGCACGGTCGATCCTGCGCTGATCGGCGGCGCGGTGGTGCGCTCGGGCGACCTGCTCATCGACGGCTCCATTGCGAACAAGCTCCAGCGGCTCGACGTCGAACTGACGACTGGCTGACGACCGAAAACGATTCAACGGCCCACGCCGCGCATTGCGGCAGGCCCGCAGAGGATTGGCAACATGTCCATCAAGGCTTCTGAGATCAGCGAACTGATCAAGGCACGCATCCAGAACTTCACGGCTGCAACCGAGGCGCGCAGCGTCGGCAGCGTCGTGTCGGTGACCGACGGCATCGTGCGCATCCACGGTCTGCAGGACGTGATGCAGGGCGAAATGCTCGAGTTCCCGAAGAACACGTTCGGCCTCGCGCTGAACCTCGAGCGCGACTCGGTCGGCGCGGTCATCCTCGGCGAGTACGAACACATCTCGGAAGGCGACACGGTCAAGTGCACCGGCCGCATCCTCGAAGTGCCCGTCGGCAACGAGCTGATCGGACGCGTCGTCAACTCGCTCGGCCAGCCGATCGACGGCAAGGGCCCGATCGACGCGAAGGAATTCGACGTCATCGAAAAGGTGGCGCCGGGCGTCATCGCCCGCAAGTCGGTCAGCCAGCCGGTGCAGACCGGCCTCAAGTCCATCGACGCGATGGTGCCGATCGGCCGCGGCCAGCGCGAACTGATCATCGGCGACCGCCAGACCGGCAAGACTGCCGTCGCGGTCGACACGATCATCAACCAGAAGGGCAAGGACCTCATCTGCATTTACGTCGCGATCGGCCAGAAGGCCTCGACGATCTCGAACGTGGTGCGCAAGCTCGAAGAAACCGGCGCGATGGCGTACACGATCGTCGTCGCGGCCTCGGCGTCCGAATCGGCCGCGATGCAGTACATCGCCCCGTACTCGGGTTGCACGATGGGCGAGTACTTCCGCGACCGCGGCCAGGACGCCCTGATCATCTATGACGACCTGACCAAGCAGGCGTGGGCCTACCGCCAGGTGTCGCTGCTGCTGCGCCGCCCGCCGGGCCGCGAAGCGTATCCCGGCGACGTGTTCTACCTCCACAGCCGCCTGCTCGAGCGCGCCGCGCGTGTCAACGAAGAATACGTCGAGAAGTTCACCAAGGGCGCCGTGAAGGGCAAGACCGGCTCGCTCACCGCGCTGCCGATCATCGAGACGCAGGCGGGCGACGTGTCCGCATTCGTCCCGACCAACGTGATCTCGATCACCGACGGCCAGATCTTCCTCGAGACCGACCTGTTCAACGCCGGCATCCGTCCCGCCATCAACGCGGGCATCTCGGTGTCGCGCGTCGGCGGCGCTGCGCAGACGAAGGTCATCAAGAAGCTGGGCGGCGGTGTCCGACTCGCGCTTGCGCAGTATCGCGAGCTCGCGGCGTTCGCGCAGTTCGCCTCCGACCTCGATGACGCGACCCGCAGGCAGCTGGAGCGCGGCAAGCTCGTGACCGAACTCATGAAGCAGCCGCAGTACTCGCCGATGTCGGTTGCGGAGCAGGCGATCACGCTGTTCGGCGTCACCAAGGGCTACTTCGACGACGTCGAGGTGAAGCGCGCCCTGGCGTTCGAAGTGGCGCTGCGCAGCCACGTGAAGAGCAAGTACAAGGACCTGTTCGACCGCATCGAGACGAAGCAGGACCTGGGCGCCGACGACGAGAAGGCGCTCGTGGCCGCGATCGAAGACTTCAAGAAGAACGGCGCGTATTGATCCCCGTTCGTCCCACGCCGCACAGGTAGCAGAAAGTCATGGCCGGAACCAAGGAAATCCGCCTCAAGATCAAGAGCGTGCAGAACACGCGCAAGATCACGAAGGCGATGGAAATGGTCGCTGCCTCGAAGATGAAGAAGGCGCAGGAGCGCATGCGGCGCGGCCGCCCGTACGCGCAGCGCCTGCTCGACATCACGATGCACGCGGCGCGCGCCAACACGGAGTACAAGCACCCGCTGCTCACGCGGCGCGAAACCGTGAAGCGCGTCGGCGTGGTGGTCATCACGACCGACAAGGGCCTCTGCGGCGGCCTCAACACCAACCTGCTGCGCCTCGTGCTGAACCAGCACAAGGAATGGCTGACGAAGGGCATCGAGGCCGAGTACTGCGCGATCGGCAACAAGGGATTCAGCTTCATCCAGCGCATGGGTGGCACGGTCGTGTCGCAGGTCACCAACTACGGCGATCACCCGGCGCTCGAGCGCCTGATCGGCCCGGTCAAGATGCTGATCGACGGTTTCCTCGAAGGACGCCTCGACGAGGTGCACATCTTCTCCACGCGCTTCGTCAACACGATGAAGCAGGAGCCGACGCACGGCACGATGATCCCGATTCCGCAGGAATGGGTCCTGCCGACGGGCCAGGTCATGAAGGCCGGGGTCGGCGAGGGCAACTGGGACTACCTGTACGAGCCGGACGCGAAGGCCGTGCTCGACCAGCTGCTCGTGCGCTACATCGAGACCGCGGTCTACCAGGCGGCCACCGACAACATCGCGTCCGAGCAGTCGGCGCGCATGGTGGCGATGAAGGCGGCTTCGGACAACGCGCGGAACATCATCGACGAGCTGCAGCTCGTCTACAACAAGAGCCGGCAGGCCTCGATCACGAAGGAACTCTCCGAGATCGTGGGCGGCGCGGCGGCCGTCTGACGCGGCACCATTTATTACTAGTCACTAATCACTAGTCACTAATCACTTCTTCAGGCAAACGACCATGTCACAAGCATTCGGCACCATCGTCCAGACCATCGGCGCGGTCATCGACATCGAGTTCCCGCGCGATGCGATGCCCAGGGTGTACGACGCGCTCGTCCTCGAGGACAGCGGCAACGTGCTCGCCGAGAAGGGCCTGACGTTCGAAGTCGAGCAGCAGCTCGGCGACGGCGTCGTGCGCACCATCGCGCTCGGCTCGTCCGACGGCCTGCAGCGCGGCATGAAGGTCCGCAACACGGGTGCCGCGATCTCGGTGCCGGTCGGCCCGGGCGTGCTCGGCCGCGTCATGGACGTGCTCGGTCGCCCGATCGACGAGCGTGGCCCGATCCAGGCCGACAGAGCGCCGCGGCATCCACCAGCCCGCGCCGAAGTTCGACGAGCTGGCGCCGTCGGTCGAACTGCTCGAGACCGGCATCAAGGTCATCGACCTGATCTGCCCGTTCGCGAAGGGCGGCAAGATCGGCCTGTTCGGCGGCGCCGGCGTGGGCAAGACCGTGAACATGCTCGAGCTGATCAACAACATCGCCAAGGAGCACTCGGGCCTGTCGGTGTTCGCCGGCGTCGGCGAGCGCACCCGCGAGGGCAACGACTTCTACCACGAGATGTCGGACGCCAAGGTCATCGTGCAGGAAGACCTGAGCCAGTCGAAGGTGGCGATGGTGTTCGGCCAGATGAACGAGCCGCCGGGCAACCGCCTGCGCGTCGCGCTCACCGGCCTGACCATGGCCGAACGCTTCCGCGACGAAGGCCGTGACATCCTGTTCTTCGTCGACAACATCTACCGCTTCACGCTCGCCGGCACCGAAGTGTCCGCGCTGCTCGGCCGCATGCCGTCGGCGGTGGGTTACCAGCCGACGCTGGCCGAAGAAATGGGTCGCCTGCAGGAACGCATCACGTCGACGAAGGTCGGCTCGATCACGTCGATCCAGGCCGTGTACGTCCCCGCGGACGACCTGACCGACCCGTCGCCGGCCACCACCTTCGGCCACCTCGACGCGACCGTCGTGCTCTCGCGCGACATCGCCGCGCTCGGCATCTACCCGGCCGTGGACCCGCTCGACTCGACGTCGCGCCAGGTCGACCCGAACGTCATCGGCGAAGAGCACTACGAGACGACCCGCGCCGTGCAGGCCGTGCTGCAGCGTTACAAGGAACTGCGCGACATCATCGCGATCCTCGGCATGGACGAGCTGTCGCCGGAAGACAAGCTGGCCGTGTCGCGCGCCCGCAAGATCCAGCGCTTCCTGTCGCAGCCGTTCCACGTCGCCGAAGTGTTCACCGGCAGCCCGGGCAAGTACGTGCAGCTGAAGGACACGATCCGCGGCTTCAAGGCCATCGTGAACGGCGAGTACGACCACCTGCCCGAGCAGGCGTTCTACATGATCGGCGCGATCGAAGAAGCGGTCGAGAAAGCGAAGACCCTTCAATAGGGGTTAGGGGATAGGGGTTAGGGGATAGTCGGAAAGGCGGCGTTCTCCCAATGACCACTGTTCACTAGTCACTGGTACAAATATGGCCACGATTCGAATTGATGTCGTCAGCGCCGAAGAAGCGATCTACTCGGGTGAAGCCGAGTTCGTCGTGCTTCCGGGCATCGCGGGCGAACTCGGTATCTACCCGCGCCACGCCCCGCTGATCACCCAGATCAAGGCCGGCGTCGTGCGCATCAAGGTGCCGGGCAAGGCGGAGGAAGAGATGGTGTACGTGCAGGGCGGCTTCCTCGAAGTGCAGCCCGACCACATCAACGTGCTTTCCGATACGGCGATTCGCGCCGCCGACCTCGACGAAGCGAAAGTGCTCGAGGCGAAGCGCCTGGCCGAAGAGGCGCTCCGCGCCCGCAGCGAGAAGCAGGAGATCGCGAGCGTCGAAGCCGAGCTGTCGGCACTGTCGGCTCAGCTGCAGGCGATCCAGAAGCTGCGCAAGAAGCGCTGAGGAAGGGCCGGAAGGGAAGGAAGGACGGGAAGGACCGGAAGGACAGGAAGTTAAAGAAAAGGGCCCGCTGCGTGCGGGCCCTTCTCGTTTCGGTGTCGACCGGCCGGGTTACTTGAACTCGACCTTGCGAATCACTCTCGCTGCCGACGGCGTGCGCATCTTGCCTCGCGCGACCATGGCCGCGGCATCGCGGGCCTCCTGGTTGCCGAAGCATCTTCTCCTGGATCGCCTCCATCGTCCTCGCAGGCCGTCCATCGCGGCCATGTTCTTGTAGGTCGTCATCAGGTAGAGATTCGGATCGTCCGCCGTGCGCGGCGCGTCGTCATAGACCGACCAGTCGACGATAATGCCCTGCCTTCTTCTGCTCTTCCATCAGCTGCTTGTACGTCGTGGCGAGGTACCGCATGTAGGTCTCGTCACCCTGGCCCGGTTCCGTACGAATCGAGGACTACGACGGAGACCGTGCCCTCCGTGTACGGACGGTCCGCGGCCGAACGGCTTCGCTCGATGACCGATGCGAACGTGCAAAGAGCCCTGCGAGTGCGCCGAGCGCACGAATCTTCATGGACATACTGATATTTCCTTCCCCTGACGGTTTTGAAACGAGCGCTTGAATCCGCGCCCTGCTTATTGCGAGGGCATCCCCCGTGGGCGCCACTCTACGCCTCGGATAGTGGCGAGGCATGACGCGCCGCGTCAGGGCCGTCCCGCCCGCACGAACGCCGTGCATGCTGCAGTGCACGACGCTGCGGCAGCGCTACCTGTGCTATACCCGCCGTCTCATCGCGCCTGGCGCGACCGCGTCGGCCGGGGCACGGTGCCAACAAAGAACGCAGGAAGGGGAAAGACACATGAAGACCACACAGACACTCGCAGTGCTGGCGGGGGTGCTCTTGCTTGTCGGCCAGGCGAACGCAGGTGACGATCCGAAGGTTGCGGCCGAGGTGATGGCGCTCGCGCGCGCCCAGTGGGCCGCGGAAGCGGCCGGCAAGAGCGTGGCCGACCAGATGGTCGATACCGCCGACGACTACACGGAGTTCAATGCCGATTATCCCGTGCGACTCGACGGCAAGGCACTGAACTCACGTCTGTCGGAGGCCACGACTTCGGACGGCTCGAAGTCGCTGGTGGGCGAGATGCAGAACGCGAAGGTGCAGGTTTACGGCGACACGGCTGTCCTCACGTACAACTTCGTGGGGGTCATTCGTGACAAGGACGGCAAGGTCTCGCCGAACAAGGCCAAGTCGACCCGCGTGTACTCGAAGATCGGCGGCAAGTGGATGCTGGTTCACGCCAACTTTGCTCCAGTGGACTGACCTCAACGCCCTGCACGGGCTGTCTTGGGTCGATGCGCCCCTGCGGGCCTGGTCTGCAGGGGCGTTTTGCATCTGGACGGCAATCACGCCGGGCGCAAGCCACCCGGAAGGCGTCCGGTACAATGGCGGGATAACGTCCAGCCGCCGGATTCCTCAATGCCCATTTCCGTCGTCATCCTGGCCGCCGGCCAGGGCAAGCGCATGAAGTCGGACCTGCCCAAGGTCCTGCAACCCGTCGCGGGGCGACCGCTGCTGCAGCACGTGATCGACGCCGCGCGCGAGCTGGCCGCCAGCGACATCCACGTCGTCTACGGCCACGGTGGCGAACGTGTGCGCGAAACCCTTGCCGCCGAGAACGTGACCTGGGCGCTGCAGGCGGAGCAGCTCGGCACGGGACACGCGGTGCAGCAGGCCATGCCGGGCGTGCCGGACGACCACCTGGTGCTGATCCTGTTCGGCGACGTGCCGCTGGTGCAGGCCGCCACGATGCAGCGATTGGTCGAGGCAGCCGCGGGCGGCGAGGCGCTTGGCGTGCTGAGCGTGCGCATGCAGGACCCGACCGGTTACGGCCGCATCGTGCGCGACCGTGCCGGCACCGTCGCGCGCATCGTCGAGCACAAGGACGCGAACCAGAAGGAACGCGCGCTCGACGAGGTGAACACCGGCTTGATGGCGGCCTCGGCCAAGCGGATGCGCGAATGGCTGGCGCAGCTGCGCAACGACAACGCGCAGGGCGAGTACTACCTGACGGACGTCGTCGTGCTGGCGGCGAAGGCGGGACTCAAGGTCAACGTCATCCCCGCCGACAGCGAGGACGAGGTGCTCGGCGTCAACGACAAGGTGCAGCTCGCCGAAGTCGAGTCGATCTATCGCAGGCGCCGCGCAACCGAACTAATGCTGCAGGGAGTGACGCTGGTCGATCCTGCACGGTTCGATGCTCGCGGTCCCGTCACCGTCGGGCGGGACGTGCACATCGACGTCAACGTCGTGCTCGAAGGCGAGGTGAAGCTCGGCAATCGCGTGCGCATCGGGCCGAACGTCGTGATCCGCGACAGCGAGATCGGCGACGACACCGTGGTGTTTCCCAACTGCGTCATCGACCGTGCCAGCATCGGGTCCAGCTGCAACATCGGACCGTTCGCGCGTTTCCGGCCGAGTTCCACCCTGGCCAAGGGTGTGCATGTCGGAAATTTCGTCGAGGTGAAGAACAGCATCCTGGGCGCGGGGGCCAAGGCCAACCACCTGACGTATCTCGGTGACGCGACGGTCGGCGAGAAGGTCAACGTCGGCGCCGGCACCATCACGTGCAACTACGACGGCGTGAACAAGTTCCGCACGGAGATCGGCGCGGGTGCGTTCATCGGCTCGGGTGCAATGCTGGTGGCACCCGTGAAGATCGGTGCCGGCGCCACGATCGGCGCCGGCTCGACGATCACGAAAGACGCGCCGGACGACAAGCTGACGCTCGCGCGCAGCAAGCAACTGACGCTCGACGGCTGGAAACGCCCGGTGAAGCAGCCCAAGGGCTGACCGCATGCTCGAAATCCGGCGCAGCACGAGTGCTGGAATGGAGCGACCCGCCGCCCGCGTGCGCGGGCTGTTGGCTGCACGTGACGCAACCTACGGCAGCAGACCTGGCGGCCGTGCGCGAGTTCGGTGTCCCGGCCTCGTTGCTCGACCACGTCTCGGACGTCGATGAACGTCCGCGAGTCGCGCACGCCGGTGAGTGCGTGCTCGTCGTGCTGAATTACCCGCTGCGGCGCGATGAATCCACGGGACCACCGTGGCGCACATTGCCGCTCAGCGTGTTGCTCACCCCGCAGGGCATCGTCACTCTCAGCCAGGGAACCACGTCGTTTCTGCAGCCTCTGCTCGACGGCCACGTGCAGGGACTGTCCACCGTCCGTGGCACGGAGTTCGTCCTGCGTGTGTTCTGGCAGCTGGCAGATGCCTGCCTGCGGGGACTGCGTGAGATCAACGCGGGCGTCGAAGGCCTTGAAAACGAACTCAAGCGCTCGCTGCGAAACGAAGAGGTGCTCGGACTGCTCGATTTCCAGAAGAGCCTGACCTACTTCGCGACCGGACTGAAGGCGAACGAGCTGGTGCTGGAACGACTGCAGCGTGTTCCGGCCCTGCACTGGGCCGATCAGGACCAGGAACTGCTCGACGACGTCCGCGTCGAACTGCGCCAGGCCATCGAGATGGTCGACATCGCCGACAGCGTGCTGAGCGACATGATGGATGCGTTCGCCTCGATCGTCTCCAACAACCTGAACTCGGTCATGAAGGTCCTGACGTCGGTCACGATCATCCTGGCGGTGCCGACGCTGATCGCCAGTGTCTACGGCATGAACGTCGGCCTGCCGGGAGCGCGCAGTCCGCTCGCATTTGCCGGGATCGTGGCATTGAGCGTTGCGGTCTGCGGCGGGCTGTTCTTCGTGTTCCGACGCAGGAACTGGCTCTGATGTGACGCAAGACCGCCCGGCCGCCCCGCGCGGACTTAGAATCGGGCTTCAGCGGCGGTGGCGGAGGCTGCGCAGGACCGGTCAGGTAAGCGTAGTCCTTTGATCCACAAAGAAAAACTGGTAATCTCGCCGGCCCGCGAACAAAGGATTGAGCATGTGCGGAATCGTTGGTGCCGTCGCGCAGCGTGATGTCGTTCCCATCCTGATCGAGGGCCTGCGGCGCCTCGAGTACCGGGGCTACGACTCCGCGGGCGTCGCCGTGCTGAATGGCACGGGAACGATCAAGCGGCTGCGCGCGGTCGGCAAGGTCCGCATGCTGCAGGATGCGCTCGACGCCGATCCGACGCACGGACTGCTCGGCATCGCGCACACCCGCTGGGCCACGCACGGCGTGCCGAGCGAGCGCAACGCGCATCCGCACATCTCGAGGGACGGCATCGCGCTCGTCCACAACGGCATCATCGAAAACCACGAAGAGCTGCGCGCGGAACTGCAGGCGGCCGGTTACGAGTTCACGTCCGAGACCGACACCGAGGTGATCGCTCACCGCGTTCACTACCACCTGCAGAAGACCCGTGACCTGTTCAAGGCGGTCCGCGCGACGGTGGCCGAACTCGAGGGCGCGTATGCGCTCGCCGTGATTTCGCAGAAGGACCCCGAGCGCCTCGTCCTCGCGCGTCAGGGCTGCCCGGTCGTCATCGGCCTGGGAGACGGCGAGAACTTCGTCGCTTCCGACGTCGCTGCCCTGCTGCCGGTGACGCGCAAGTTCATCTTCCTCGAGGAAGGCGACGTCTGCGAGATCCGCCGTGACAGCTACCGCATCCTGGACAAGGAAGGCAACACGATCCAGCGCAAGGTGCACGAGAGCGAACTCTCGGCCGATGCAGCGGAGAAGGGCGACTTCCCGCACTACATGCTGAAGGAGATCCACGAGCAGCCGCGCGCCGTCGCGCAGACGCTCGAGGAACGTGTCGCCGGCGGCAAGCTGCTGGAGGCCGCGTTCGGTCCGGCGGCACAGACCGTGTTTGCGAAAACCGAAGCCGTGCGCATCGTCGCGTGCGGCACCAGCTACCACGCCGCGTCGGTGGCCAAGTACTTCATCGAGCAGATCTGCCGGCTGCCGTGCTGGGTCGAGATCGCGAGCGAGTACCGCTATCGCAATCCGGTCGTGCCGAAGAACACGCTGTTCGTCAGCGTCTCGCAGTCGGGCGAAACCGCGGATACGCTGGCCGCGCTGAGAATGGCGAAGCAGGCGGGTTACCTGTCGCAGCTCGCGATCTGCAACGTGCCGGAGAGCTCGCTGGTCCGCGAGTCCGATCTCGTCATGCTGACGCGCGCCGGCCCCGAGATCGGCGTGGCATCCACCAAGGCATTCACGACGCAGCTGACGGCGCTCGGCATGCTGGTGGTGGCACTGGCCAAGTTCCATGGCGCCGACGCCGAGCGCGAGCGCGGCCTGGTGCAGCGCCTGCTCGGCATCCCGTCGCTGATCGAGGCGACGCTGAAGCTCGATCCGGTCATCAAGGAACTGGCGAAGCGCTTCGTCGACAAGCAGCACGCGCTGTTCCTCGGCCGCGGCCCGATGCACCCGATCGCGATGGAAGGCGCGCTCAAGCTCAAGGAAATTTCCTACATCCACGCCGAGGCGTACCCGGCGGGCGAGCTGAAGCACGGTCCGCTCGCACTCGTCGACGCCGACATGCCGATCATCACGGTCGCGCCGAACAACGACCTGCTCGAGAAGCTGAAGTCGAACCTGATGGAGGTGCGGGCGCGCGGCGGCGAGCTGTACGTGTTCGCGGATCCGGAATCAGGGATGGAATCGTCGGACGGCGTGCATGTGATCGAGATGCCGCGGCACGTCAGCTACTTCCAGGCGCCGGCCGTATACACGATTCCGCTGCAGTTGCTGGCGTATCACTGCGCCATTCTCAAGGGCACGGATGTCGATCAGCCGCGGAACCTGGCGAAGAGCGTGACGGTGGAGTAGTTCTCTTGCTTCACACGCACCGGGTGTGCGCTGAAAATAAAGTCGCTTACCAAAAATAAAGTCGCTTACTCGAAAACATAGTCGATTACTGGGCTAACTGAAAAGGTGCGGCCCGCCTCAGTAGGTACTTACCGATCCGGATTTCAGGCCGATTTCCTACCTCAACCGCAGGGTTGGTAGGATGCATCGCCAACGGGGATGCGGACGCTGGAGAAGTCGCCATTGGAGGGCGAACAACGGATACGTCGTGCCCCGGATTTCGAATCGGAGCCCGAAACGTCCTATGCACTGGATAGCCCCCACCGAAAAAGACAGCGCGACCGTCACCTTGGAGAAACGTCTCTGGGAGGCGGCAGACCAGTTTCGGGCCAATTCGGGCCTCACCGCCGCCCAATACTCCGGCCCCATCCTTGGCCTGATTTTCTTGCGCTTTGCCGAGGTGCGGTTCACTGCCCAGCGCGAAAAGCTGGAAATCGTAACGTCATCCTCCCGACGTGGCAGCCGAGTCGACGAGCCGGCCGCGTACCACGCCGATGGCATTCTCTACCTAGCCCCCGAAGCGCGGTTCGACTACTTGCTCGCACTACCCGAGGCATCCGACATTGGCGGCAAGATCAATGTGGCGATGCGGGAGATCGAAAAGCACAACCCGCAGCTTGCCGGAGTGCTGCCCAAGACCTTCAACCTATTCTCCAGCACTCTGCTCAAGGAGCTGCTGAAGAAGGTTTCCGAAATCCCGGCAAGCGTCAATTACGATGCCTTCGGCCGCATCTACGAGTACTTCCTGGGCGAGTTCGCCCGCACCGAGGGCCAGAAGGGTGGCGAGTTCTACACGCCCAGCTCAATCGTTCGGCTGCTGGCAGAAGTCATCGAGCCCTTTCACGGTCGCATCCTGGATCCCGCGTGCGGCTCCGGCGGCATGTTCGTGCAGTCGGCGCGCTTTGTGGCCGAGCACCAGAAGAATCCCACCGCTGAACTTGCAATCTGTGGGGTGGAAAAGACTGACGAAACCGGCCGCTTGTGCCATCTCAACCTCGCTGTACACGGACTCGAGGGTGACATTCGTCACGGCGGCAACGTCAACAGCTACTACGATGACCCGCACACTGCCACCGGCCAGTTCGATTTTGTCCTCGCCAATCCACCGTTCAACGTCAATGCGGTCGACAAGGAACGGCTAAAGGACATGGTCGGCGTCGGCCGGCGCTTTCCGTTTGGCCTGCCGCGTACCGACAACGCCAATTACCTGTGGATCCAACTCTTCTACTCGGCACTGAACGCGAAGGGCCGGGCGGGATTCGTTATGGCCAACTCGGCCTCCGATGCCCGAGCATCCGAGCAGGATCTACGGCAGGAGCTGATCGAAGCACGTGCGGTGGATGTGATGGTCGCCGTCGGACCCAACATGTTCTACACCGTCACACTGCCCTGCACCTTGTGGTTCCTCGACAAGGGAAAAGCCAATACGCAACGTGCCGATACGGTGCTTTTCATCGACGCGCGCCACATTTACCGACAGGTCGATCGCGCCCACCGCGACTGGACATCAGCGCAAGTTGGCTTCATTGCGAATCTTGTTCGCCTGTATCGCGGCGAGACACCCGATTTTTCGCTCGGAGGTGAGGGAGCCGCTGCAAGACTAAAGGAAACGTTCGGTGAGACGCTTGCTTATGCCGACGTGGCTCGGCCTGTGCAAAGCTGCAACGCTTGCCGAGATCGAAGCTCACGGTTGGTCACTGAATCCAGGCCGCTACGTCGGTTTGGCACCGGGTGAAGCAATTAGCGACGAGGACTTCAAGCAACAAGTCGAGAGCCTAAACGAGGAAATGGAGTCCCTGAACGCCCAGTCACGTCAGCTGGAGCAGACCATCGCCGCGAATGTCGCAAGGATTCTGGAGGCGTGAGGATGGATTGCGTACTCAAAGACCTCATACTGGTTTCAAAAGACGGCGAGTGGGGAAAAGGCGAGCCGTTCGATGATTCCGTTGAAATGCTTGCTATTCGGGGGACGGATTTCGAGGACATTCGCTTCGGCGTCACAGCAAGCACGCCACGGCGACACATTGCGAAACGACACGCGGAAAGAAAGCTTCTTCGGCCGTGGGACGTGATTATCGAAGCGGCTGGCGGGACGAAGAACCAAATCACCGGTCGAACAGTCCTCCTGCGCCCACAGCTGTTTTTACGTTCCGAGCTTCCTTTTACATGCGCGAGTTTCAGCCGCTTCATTCGTTTTAACACTCAGCTGTGCGATCCGGAATTTATGTTCTGGTATCTCCAATACCTGTACCACTCCGGCTGTATGCACGCATATCACACGCAGCACACTGGAGTTGCTCGCTTTCAGTGGACTACCTTTTCAGAACTGGAGCCACTGACGCTCCCCCCGCTCCCAGTCCAGCAACGCATCGCAGGTCTCCTGTCGGCCTATGACGAACTGATCGAAAGCAGCCAGAGGCGCATCAAAATTCTGGAATCTATGGCTGCCGCCATATACCGCGAGTGGTTCGTCCACTTCCGTTGCCCCGGCCTCGAGAGTCAACTCGCTTTTAGTATCCCCGTCGGCGAGATTCCGCCGGGCTGGAAGATGAAGAAACTCAAAGACGTTTGCAGCCTCACGATGGGCCAGTCGCCCAAATCGGAGTTCTACAACGAGGCCGGCGAGGGTCAGCCCTTCCACCAAGGCGTAACGAACTTCGGTGACAGATTCCCTACTGACCGCTTGTATTGCACGGTAGAAGGTCGCATCGCTGATGCTGGCGACATCCTATTCAGCGTCCGAGCGCCTGTCGGCCGAATGAACATTGCAGACAAGAAGATCATCATCGGGCGAGGTCTTTCAGCCATCCGTCACAACAATGGTCAC
Organism: uncultured Gammaproteobacteria bacterium; assembly: GCA_963827615.1. Classification (GTDB taxonomy): domain Bacteria; phylum Pseudomonadota; class Gammaproteobacteria; order Steroidobacterales; family Steroidobacteraceae; genus RPQJ01. The sequence continues at coordinate 19,132 of CAWHCA010000006.1, forward strand.
CAAGCATTTCTCTGGGAGCAGTTGCGAAATCGCTTCACCAAAGACGACATGATGGGTAACGGTGCGATCTTCGCTGCGGTGACGAAGGACGACATGTATGGCATCGATATTCTCTGCCCGCCCCAATCGCTAGTCGCAACGGCCGAGGAGCACTTCGCTCCGATTCACGACGAGGTCGGCATCCTTACACGAACAGTCCAAAACGTCCGTCGCACTCGTGACCTGTTACTCCCACGCCTGCTGTCAGGCCAAATCGAGGTTGAGGCCGCCTGAGCCATGAGCTCTCACGCTTACACCGAAGACCAACTGGTAGAGCAGCCCGCGATTGGGCTATTTGCGACGCTGGGTTGGACAACGCTGTCGGCGATGGAGGAGACCTTCGGCTCGGACGGCACGCTGGGCCGCGAAACGAAAGGCGAGGTGGTTCTGCTGGGTCGCCTGCGGGCGGCAATTACCAAGCTTAATCCAACGCTGCCAACCGAGGCTGTCAGTACAGCCGTCGATGAAATCGCGCGTGATCGTTCGGCAATGAGCCTCGAAACCGCCAACCGCGATGTGTATCGACTCCTCAAGGAGGGCATACCGGTCTCCGTGCCCGACCAAGAGCATGGTGGCCAGAAGACAGAGCGCCTCCGTGTGATGGATTGGGAGCATCCGACGAATAACGACTTCCTGCTGGTCAGTCAGTTCAGCGTGACGGGTGCCCTCTATACCTGCCGACCCGATTTGGTCGGCTTCGTGAATGGCCTACCGTGGGTCGTGATCGAACTCAAAAAGCCAGGTGTGCCGGCGCGCGTGGCCTTCGACGAGAACCTCACTCACTACAAGCAACAGATTCCGGCGCTGTGCTGGTTTAACTCCTTGCTAATCGCCTCCAATGGCACCGACAGTCGAGTGGGCTCGCTGACCGCGGACTGGGGGCGCTGGGTGGAGTGGAAGCGCATCGAGCGCGAGGATGAGCCGCGCCGCGTGTCGCTGGAAGTCATGTTGCGCGGCACCTGCGACCCCACACGCCTGCTCGACCTTGCGGAGAACTTCACGCTGTTCTCCGAGCACAAGGCCGGCCTGGTGAAGATTCTTGGACAGAATCACCAATACCTCGGCGTGAACAACGCCATTGCGTCGATGCTCGAGGCCCGCAAGCTCGGTCACGGACGTGGCGGCGTGTTTTGGCAAACGCAGGGTAGCGGCAAGAGCTTCTCGATGGTGTTCTTTGCCCAGAAGGTGCTGCGCCATCTCCCTGGTAACTGGACCTTTGTGATCGTCACAGATCGCGTCGAACTGGATGATCAGATCGCGAAAACGTTTAAGACGGTGGGTGCGGTTTCCGAGACGGAAGGCGACGAATGCCATGCCTCAAGTGGTGCCCACTTGCGCGAGCTGCTGCAGGGCAATCACCGCTACGTCTTCACTCTTGTCCACAAGTTCCAGACGCCGGAGATGCTCTGCGACCGCTCGGACGTGATCGTATTGACCGACGAGGCGCACCGCAGCCAGTACGACACCCTCGCCCTGAACATGCGTGCCGCGTTGCCGAAGGCAATGTTCCTGGCGTTCACGGGCACACCCTTGATTGCTGGTGAGGAACGGACGAAGGAGGTGTTCGGCGACTACGTCTCGATCTACGACTTCCAGCAGTCGATCGAAGACGGCGCCACGGTGCCGCTGTTCTATGAGAATCGAACGCCCGAGCTACAGCTTATCAACCCGGACCTGAACGACGACATCTACCGTGTGATCGAGGAGGCCGAACTCGATCCCGAGCAGGAAGCGAGGCTCGAGCGCGAGCTTGCCCGTCAGTACCACCTCATTACGCGCGACGATCGACTCGAGACCGTGGCTCAGGACATCGTTCGCCATTTCCTAGGTCGGGGCTTCGTCGGCAAGGCCATGGTGGTGTCGATCGACAAGGCCACGGCCTTGCGCATGCACGACAAAGTCAAGAAGCTCTGGGGTGGGGAGACCGCGCGAACCAAGATGGAGCTGGCCGAGCTGGACTACCTCCCGCGCAGCGGGGAGGGAACACCCGAGCAGGCGCAGCGGGACCGACGCATCGCGGATCTAAAGCAGCGCCTCGATGTCCTTGTCACCACGGACATGGCGCTCATCGTTTCGCCAGGTCAGAACGAGATCCAGCAGATGCAGAAGCTGGGTCTCGATATTGCGCCGCACCGCAAGCGGATGTACGAGTCGCAGCCGGCCTTGGACGAGCGCTTCAAGGACACCGGCGACCCGCTTCGCCTCGTTTTCGTGTGTGCCATGTGGCTGACGGGGTTCGATGCGCCGAGCTGCTCGACGGTGTACCTCGACAAGCCGATGCGCAACCACACGCTCATGCAGACGATTGCTCGTGCCAACCGGGTATTCCCGGGCAAGCACAGCGGCGTCATCGTCGACTATGCCAACGTTTTCGCCTCCCTCGAGCGGGCCTTGGCCATCTACGGATCGGGCAAGGGTGGCAAAACGCCGGTTCGAGACAAGAAGCAGCTTGTCGACGAGTTGCGGCATTCTCTAGTCGATGCAACCGCATTCTGTGCTGCCCACGGTGTGGGGCTAGCCGAGATTGAGGCACTGCAGGCCGGTAGCTTCGATCGACTGCACCGGATCGAGGCCGCCATGAATGCGCTAATTTCTCCAGACACCGTGCGACGGGACCTTTTCGCCCATGAGCGCCTCGTCACGACCCTGTATCAAGCGGTGAAGCCAGACCCGGCTGTACTCGAGTTTGCGAGCCGGGTTGCGTGCCTGTCGGCCATCGGTCAGGGAATACGCGCCAAGCTCAATCCGAACCCACCAGATATCTCCGAGGTGCTGGGGGAAATCGCCGGGCTGCTCGACGCGTCGATCACCGGCCATGCAATTCGTGATCAAGGCCCGCCCGCCCTGAATCTGTCGAAGATCAACTTCGAGGCGTTGGCAAAGCGCTTCAAGGAATCAAAGCACAAGAACACGGACCTCGAGGTGCTCAAGGCAGCGATTCGGGCCCAGCTCGACAAGCTGATCGAACTCAACCGGACGCGTGCGGACTTCGCCGAGCGGTTCGAGGCACTGATCGAAAGCTATAACGCCGGAAGCAGAAGTATCGAAAAGCTGTTCCAGGAGCTGCTCAAGCTCTCGACGAGCCTGTCCGATGAGCAACAGCGGCACGTTCGCGAGCAGATGACAGAGGAGGAACTCGTGATCTTCGACATCCTCACGCGTCCGGCCCCGGAGCTCAGCACCGAGGAACGTGTGGAAGTGAAGAAGATTGCCCGCGAGCTCCTCACGCGGCTCAAGTCGCTTCTGGTGATCAACTGGCGGCAGAAGTCGACCGCGAGGTCGCAGCTGAAATTGACGATCGAGGACATGCTGGATACCGGCCTGCCGCGGGCCTTTACTCCCGAGTTGTACAAGCAAAAGTGCTCGGCCGTTTTCGAGCACGTTTACGAGAGCTATCCGGAGAGAGGGTCGGGCGTGTACAGCAATGTCGGCGCGTGATACTCCCGATGGCCATAAGCAGACTAGCAATTAGAGGTACGTGACGTGTCGCTCTGGAAGCAAAACTTCGAAGCCCAGCAAGCCAGCCAACGAATCCAAGAAGCACTCGGCCTGCTCGACACCACAAGCTTTGAAAGTCTCACCCCAGAAGTTCTGGCGAACTTTGCTCGTCTTCAAAAGGTTCTACGGATCCTGCGAGCAAAGATTGACTCGATTGACCCAGAGCTCTTTCACGCAAATGCGTGGGCGAACATTGGCCCATGGCTCTCCAACGTACTCACGTACGTGGGAGATTTCGTGAAGACTATGAATGTGTCGCAGCTACAAAACGCGAACAGCACGGTAGACGAGATACTTACGGCACTGAAGCCGGTTGACGGCATACCGCAAGGTGAACTTTCGAAAGCAATCGGAGACGCAGCTGCTGCCTTCGAAAGACGCCTAGTGGACGAGCTTGAGGCGACAAAGAAGAAAGCCCAGCAGGCTCAGGCGCAAGTCTCGACGCTTGTGGGTACGACACAGACAGCTGCCGCAGAGTTAGAGTTACTAAGGCAAACGATCGAACAGCAGAAGGCCAGGCTCGATCAAGCAATTGCGGACTTCCAGAAGCAATTCTCAACTGCTGAAGCAAGTCGAACCACCGAGTTCTCGGCTACCGCGGTGCGCTTCCAATCCGAGTTTAGCGGTCTCACCAAGCTCCAAGGCGAAGAATGGGCGGCTGCCGTAGCAGCCAAGGAGAAGGAGTGGAAAGACCTGCTGGAGCAAACCGGTACACAGCTTGAAAACCAATCGAAGTATTTTTCCGGTCGTCGAGCCGAAGTCGACGAGATATTTGGCGCAATCGGCTCGGCTTCACTTTCTGGTCACTTTGCACTTACAGCCGACGCCGATTCCAGGGCGGCCAACTGGCTTCGCACCACCGCACTGGGCCTGATGTGTTTGATGGTGGCTGTGGCGGGATTTAGCTTTTACCAAAGCCTGATGCATCCGGAGATTGATTGGAAACTATTCCTTTTTAGGCTAGCTACCGTTCTCGTCATAGCGATTCCAGCGCTCTATGCCGCTCAGGAGTCGAACAAGCATCGGCAACATGAACGACACAATCGAAAGATGCAGGTAGAGCTGGCATCCATAGATGCATATCTTGTGAAGCTGCCGCCTGATCAACAGGTTGACCTGAAAGCGAAACTTACCGAAAAGTTTTTTGGCCAACCGGAATTTGCGGATAGAGACGAGCAAATTACCAAGCATCAGTTGCTTGAACTGGTTTCCGACGCATTGAAGGGTCTAACCAAATCGAAATAAGCCCGGCGCCTTTTTCGCGTCGGGAGTCACTGACCTGCAATGGAAAGAACCGTTCAGTACCTCGCAAGCCCTTCCGAGAAATGACTGCGGTCGCAACCTTCCTAGCGTATGGGACAGCGAGCGCCGACGGCTCGCCACGCGCGAAGCCGAGCGCCATGTGGGCGACGTCGGAGTCGGTGCACATGGAGCAGCGTAGATTCGCAGTTCGCAGGCTACGCCGGAGAAGAAACAGCGTAGGTTGCGCGCGACTCGATAGGTGGCCAAAAGCGCTTCAACGGCGCAACCGGCGCGAAGCAAAACGTCTTGTTGATCTCATCTTCGAAGGCCTTATAGGCATCGATGGCCAGTGGTGGCAGCTCGCACGTAGCGCGGATCCAGTCGTCTAGCTCGATGGCGCGTTCCGGCTGCGGCTCCAGGCGGATGACGTTTGCCGGCCCGACAAGGAGCCGCGCTTGCCCGATGGCGTTTTGACCTTGCAGATCCATCGCGGCAAATAGCGCCTTGCGCCACGCCCACAGTCCTCCGGCCGCCTTGCCGTCGTCGACAAGGTACGGCTCGCGGCCGCACCCCAAGGACAGGACTCGAATCTGTCCGGGCTCGATGGCGAAGCATGCGAGCGCGTCCACGACGCCGATCATTGCCGGGCAGTTGGCCCAGACGCCGCCGTCCACGTAACGGTAGCCGCCGGAATCGAGCGCGGCGTAGAAGGTCGGGGCTGCCGCAGTGGCCGCGCCGACCGTGGTCATCAGCTCGTACCCGTCTTTCCTGTAGTCCGGGTGGTGTGGGGTCTTAAAGATGAAGACCTCGCCGTGATGGCCCTCGAACGCCGGTATGCAAAGTCGAGTGCGGGCGTCGGCGAAGCGCCGATCCTCCAGCACTTTGCCCAGCATCGCCTTCAGCGCCTCATTGTCGTACCGAGGACCGAACACGCCGCGCAAGTTCCGCCACTTCCGGGTCAGCCAGCAAGCGGGCGGAAACACGTTCCTGCCATCCACCATGTAGAGATCAAGCAGTTGCTGCGCGGACTTACCGGCGGCGAATCCAAGTGCGAGAATTCCGCCGGTGGAGGTCCCCACGATCATGTCGAAGTAGTCGACGACCGACCGCCCACCGAGTAGGTCGGCCTCGATCTGCGCAAGCACCGCTGCGGGAAAGATCCCCTTGATGCCGCCGCCATCGATCGCGAGGATCCGGAACGGCTGGTCCTCTGGCCATGGCAGCCGCTCGCGGCGTTGAACCGAGGAGAAACTCGAGCGTCGAGGACTGATCAATGGCGGCGTGTCAGGCGGCACGGCGTTCAGTCCCGTGTCCGCCCGCCCACCACTTTCCCGTGGCTCGCCAGCCTTCGTAGGCCACGAGCCATTCCACGGTCCAGGGCAAGATGGTGTCGGCAATCGTCATCGAAGGGTCCCACTCACCCGGCAGGTGTAAACACAACCGCGGCTGCGCGGGCCGCAGGCGGCTGGGGAACGTGTGCGGCACGGCAGCCTCGGGCCGTGCGAGCAGGACGGGCGAAATGATCTCCACGTACGGGCGAATCCGTCGGTCGTCACCGGGAATGAGCGGCACAATCCCAACCGCCGGAACCGCAAACGCGTGGTAGCAGACCTGCACGTCGAAGTTGCAGCAGAACGGACGGAGCGCACCGCGCCACACGATGCTCCATGGGGTGGCGTGAAGCAGGCAGAACTGCGGCCATGTCGCGCCCATGCGGTAGATCTGGGCCGACGCCGAAAGGGGTGGCTCAGTCGTCATGGCCAAAAAAGGTGTGTTTCGGTGTCGCTCGAACAACGGTCGGGCTGACGATTGCCGCGGCGGAGGCAGAGCTGGCGCCAATACCCGACCGGCCTATATCCACGCGTCCGCCTCGGTAGTCCGTAATCAGACCGTGTCGCTCGATCTGCCGGCCGGTGGAGTCGGCGAACTCCCGGATTACCGTGCTGGCGATTTCCTCGCCGAACAACCGTGCGAAGACGTCGGCAATGACCTCCAAGGGCGCGTCGTGCTCGATGCGCTCCAGCTGACCGACGAGGTAGGCCAGGTCTTGCAGGAACAGTCCCTGCTCATTGAGGTTGGCCGGCCATCGATCGGTGAACACGTCATCCGGGCAGCGCGGGTTTGCGACGTGGATGAGCTGCCCCCCGGTCTGAAGCTGCTCGAAATGGCGGCGCAGGCTTCGCGCCTGGTGCAGGAGCTCGCCGTAGGGCGTGCCAGACTGCCCTGCGAAGTTCGCGACCAAGCACGCGAGCATGACCGACGGCGGCTGTCGCCCGTCGCGGCGGTCGTATCGAACGTTACGAAATCGCTTGATGAGCTGCAGGGCAATGACGGCCGGCGGTTTGAGGTAGGCCGGGACGGGCTCCGGCACGTCCTCGGTTTCTGCTTTGCTGCGCCGATCCAGCGCCCGCGACTGGCCTTCGTAAAACTCCTCGAACCCCCGGAATCTTGGGGTCACCTCGTTGAACCACTCGGCGAATCCAAACGGGTTGGCCACGACCCGCTTGCCGTCGTCCCTAGGTTCCTCCGGTCGATGGTGGAAGATCTCGGAGACTCGCGGGTTGCGGCCCGGAACCAGCTCGGCGGGCGTGAGATCGACATGCATCTCGGCGTACTGGACGGTGACACAGCGGGTGTTTCGTTTTGTCATCGCGTAGTAACGAGAACCGGGCTCGCCGCGTACCGCCTCGAACAGCGTGTCGAGGGCCTGCTGCGGAGTGGTGCCCGGTGGCAACTCCATCTGCACAATTCCATCGACGTCGAATTCGTCGTACCGGAGCGCCGGGGCGATCGTGGCGTGGATGGCCATCGAGCCTTGGGCGTAGACCACCCGCACCTTCCCAGCGAGGGGACTTTCCGCGCGGTCGAGCCGCTCGGCGAGGGTTTCCAGGCGTTGGACAGCCAGTTTGTGGTTCGTCGGGGATAGCTGGATGCGAATGGCGACATTGGCCAGGAGCAAGTCCTTCGGGTCCAGCGGGGTGGTGAATTTGTCCAATGTCAAAGGCCTCGGGAGGTTGAAGGCAGGTCTGGACCTGCTGTACGATACGGAACCAAGCAACGCGACTTAGCAATCATGCACACAGAAAGCACTGTCAAAATACGTATCGGAAGTGAGTGTGTATACACTTCAGACAACACCAAGCATATGCATGGTTACCGTTGGCGTCAAGTGACCACATGATCGGGTTCGGGGATGCCCTACGCCTGTTCCGTGAGGAGCGGGGCTTGAGCCTGCGCGAGCTAGGGACGCTAAGCGGAGTGAACTTCGCTTACATCCAACGCCTGGAGAGCAACGACAAGACCGCCCCGTCCGACGAAAAAATTGACGACCTATGCGCAGCGCTGAAGCTCACGCCCCAGCGCAAGGGCGTACTGCGAGCGCTGATGACCATGCCAGCCGTGCCAGACGCATTGTTCGATGCCATGCGGCAGCACCCGGCGGCGACGGTCGATGCATTTATTGTGGCGGCGAAGGTGAGCTTTAGAGGAAACCGACCTGTTACAGCGCAGGACTGGATAGATCACTTGGACATGCTCGACATTCATGTCCTCAAGAAGCGAGATTAGTGAAGCGGTGGCCACCATGCGGGCCCGCGCTCTGGTGAAGAGCTGCGGGCTAGATTCCGCGCCGGTCGACATCTCCAGATTCCTAGCCGCTGCCAACGCCGAACTGCAGTACAGCGATCGCTTGGCACCGGGCACCGCCGGGATGACGATCCCGATGGGCGAACGAAATCTAATCCTGATCAACGAGCACGAAGCGATCGAGCGACAGCGCTTCACTGCGCTGCACGAAATTGCCCACATCCTCCTCGATCTGCCCTCAAGACACGATCAGGACGTCGACGGCGGTGGAATGTTCAGCTACGTGCGGAGGCCACTAGAGGAGATTGCCTGCGACACCTTTGCCGCCGAGTGCTTGCTCCCGCACAGTCTGTTGCAGCAGGACCTAAGGGACGCCGTTGCCGGGTTTGACTTCGTCAGCCAACTCGCTGGCAAGTACCAAGCGTCACTCGCATGTACAGCCTCACGGGTAGCCATCAATGCGCCGTTCGCCTGCGCCTACGTCTTGTCGCAGGACGGCTTTGTCCGGTTCTCAACCTCCTCACCGGCCATGCGAGCGTCGAGGTTCTTCATCACGTCGCGAATCCAGGTTCCCGCTGCCAGCATCACGGGCCAGTGCCTGAAAGCGGGACTGCGAACTGGTTCAGGACAGGTCGCGGCGCACCTTTGGACATCCACCGATGAATTCGAGGACGTCGATCTAATGGAAGACGTCCGCGTCAGTGGCGGCTGGAACCAGGCGCTCACCCTGTTGTGGATTGAGGACGGCGACCTGCCTGATCCACGACGCCAGAACTCAATCGATGATCGCATGGACGAGGAACCGCTTCTTCGCGAGCTCGACGGAGTCCTTCCCTGGCCGGGGCGCGGTCGGCGTAGGTGACCCGACCATAGAACAGACCATTGGAAGTCGATACCGGGGGTGTTACTGCGCTGCTGGCCAACGGACGAAGTCCAATTCGCTTCCGGTGGGTATAGACAGCGCGTAAGCACAGCTCCCACACGCAGGTTGAAGCCGATGCGCTGCACCCCACTTGCGAAGTGTTCAGCGGCCGACGAACTCGCCAATGCTCTGCACCAACTGCTCGGTCAGATCCCGGCGTCGGGCGTAACGGTCTTCCACGGCCAGTCTCTCGTCCTCGTCCAGATCAGCCAGGAACCGAAACCCTCGTGTCACGCGATCGATCAACTCTGCGAGATTCGGTTGCTGGTCCTTACGAAGTAGACTGGTGAGGTCTGCGACGTCGTACGAGGGGTGGCTGATGCTCCCGACGAGTCGGCCATAGTCGAGAACGTCCGCCTGGCTTCGGAGCTTCAACACCGCGAGCCGCCGCACGAGCCGCCGATTAAACGGCCGGGACAGGCTCTCGGAGAGGTCATAAAGGTCGCGAATCTTCGAACGCTGACTGGCTGCACGGATCTTCTCGGACAACGCTTCTTCGTACGCGAGCGACGGTACAGACGCAGGCACGAACCCGAGCATCTCGAAGGCAAGGTTTTCAAGCTGCGGTCGCCGCTCTACCGGCAGCAGCGGACGCTCGCGCATGCTGACCTCGAGTTTGATCGAGACGCCCTCCGGATTGTCGGCATGCCGAACGGTCGGAGTTGCCCCGCAACCGTTGCCCGTCATCCACCAGGATTTGCGGTCTTTGAGGTCGAACTCGAGGCCTCGGTATGGCTCCGTAAAGGTGAGGATCAATAGCTCGGTGAAGTCATCGGGCGTCATCTCGGAGTTCAGCGTGAAATCGAGGTCCGTCGACAGTCGGCCTCTTGACCCGAAGATCATCTTGCGCAGCATCGTCCCGCCCTTGAAGGCGACGTGCGGCAATACGCCGCGCTCCTCGAACATCTGCAGGAGCACGATCAGGATCACGTCGATCTCGATTTTGGAAACATCTCGTGCGCCGCTGCGTGCGGCGACCTTGCGCAACTGGTTGGCGGTCAGCAATTGCGCAGTCTCGGCACCTCACACAGCAGGTCCTCGCGTTCGGCGTCGACGTAGAGCCCCCATTCGTGCACGTAGCCGATGTTGCCTTCGAGTCCACGACGTCGGCCAAAGCGCGATCGTGCGCTCTTGGGGATGGCGGCACGCAGCGCGCTGCGCAGTTCATCGGAGAACGGCCGCTTCACGAAATCCGACAGAAACCCTAGCCGCTGCAGCACGACCTTGGAGCCGAAGCGAATCGCGGCGTCGAAAATCTCCTGCGTAGGGACCGTGGCGAGCGCGCGGTCCGCAATTCGTGTGAGCTCGGCCGGCCCGCCGCAGAGGTCGACACGGTCGAGGCAATCAATGAACGTCTTCGCAGGGGTCGAGGTAGGCACTTCCCTACCGAGGACACGCACGTTCGCGAAGCCGAAGAACTTTTGCTGCGAGATTGCGATGAAGCGCACACGCGTCCCCTCGAACTCCCGGTTCGGGACACGCCGCTGGGTGGCCACGAAGACCGTGGCCGGTACCTGGGTCGTGAACCCGTGGCGGGAGGCGGCCGACCACCACCCGACGTACGAAGGGGTTACGGCTGTCGTCGCGAGCAGGCCTGGGTTGTTTTCCCCGAAGTTTTCCGGCCCGAGTTCGGGAGGCTGGAGCAAATACGTGCCCCCTTTTGCGCGAACAAGCCAGCCTTTACGCACCAGAGCCTTCGTGAGACCCCGGGCGCTCGATTCGGTAGGGGCGAGGGCACGCAGATCGTCGAAACGCACCACGGTACGGTCTTGCTCGCGAAGGGTTAGCACAGCATGGGCTTCGCGAGGCCCGAGCGTGCGCAGATTAAATTTCAAAGTCTTTTAGTCTCAAGAAAGCCAAAACAATGCTAGGGTTAATCTAGTGACGCGATCATTTAGATTAAATATCGTACTTAAATGGCAGTCACAACGCAATTAGCATACGTATTTTAATCTTTCTGGGATGGACCGATCGACCGGACACGCAGAGACACGTGCCGAAGCCCTCCATGCGGCAGGCACTTGAGGCTTATGCCGGCAACCCTGGTGCCTGCGCCCACGCGACTCATAGGCCAGTACAACTCGTTGACCTATATGACTTTTGTCCAACAGCGTAGCAACACCCGATACCGGTGGTAGCCCTTTTCCGCTGCTGGGATGGGGGGCTCCAGGAGTACGCGTCCTTTTGGACCGACTGGGCTTCAACTGCCCGGTGGTGCGTCTCGGCTGATAACGCTCGAGCCCCAGAACCCTGGTACGACTGCTCCTGCAGGCTTGCGTAGGCCTATTGTTCGAGCCGGTCTGTTCCGCTCGAAGCAGGAGTGTGTGAGCAGGCGTCCAATATTGACCGGGTCGGCTGTACGGTCGTCAAACCATATCAGTAGGTTGTAACGCCAACCGGCGCCCAAGTCTGACGCCTGTTCACAGTGTGGACGTCAACCCGACCCAGCGGCCTTCCAAATCGGCCTTGTCAGGTCGCCCGAAACACGGATGTAGTCCCCAGTAAGCGGAGGCAGTCATTCGACTATAATCGGTGCCGCCGGTAAACGAGAGCGCAAAATCACCTCTTCGTGCTCTAGGTGCTGCGCGGGATCTCAGTTGCTACAGTAAGCAACAATGTTTTCAGCGCACACCGCGGGAGAAGCCGACGGGAACGCCGCAGGCGTCAGGCATCCCGCAGCAGCGTCCGCTGCGTTGCCGCCTGTTCCGCCCCGACTTCGCCGCGCCGGATGGACGCGGCCCGCTCCCGGATCGCCTTCTTCTCCGCATCCTTGAGCCGCGCCACGTTCTTCACCTGCAGCGCCATGCGCGGGTTCGCGGCCAGTTTCGCTTCGTGCCGCATCAGGAAGTCCCAGTACAGCGTGGTGAACGGACATGCGTGCTCGCCCGTTTTGTGCGCGGGATCGTAGCGACAGCCCTTGCAGTACGGGCTCATGCGCTGGATGTACTTGCCGGTGGCCACGTAGGGCTTGCTGGCCAGCTGGCCGCCATCGGCGTACTGGCTCATGCCCAGCGTGTTGGGCAACTCCACCCATTCGACGGCATCGACGTACACCGCCAGGTACCAGGCATGCACCTGCTGCGGCTGCACCGCGTACATCAGCGCGAAGAGTCCGGTGACCATCAATCGCTGGATGTGGTGTGCGTAGCCGTGCGCTAGCGTCTGCTCCAGCGCATCGCGCAGGCAGGCCATGTCGGTGGCGCCACTCCAGTACCAGGCGGGCAGGTTCTCGTTCGCGTCCAGTGCGTTGACCCCGGCGTAGTCGGGCATGCGCGTCCAGTAGATGCCACGCACGTACTCGCGCCAGCCGAGGATCTGGCGCACGAAGCCTTCCACGCTGGCCAGCGGCGCAGTGCCGGCGTGATACGCAGCCACGGCCGCGGCTACCACCTCGCGCGGGTTCAGCAGCTTCAGGTTCAGCGCGGCCGCGAGGTGCGAGTGGTACAGCCAGGGTTCGCCCGGCCACATGGCGTCCTGGTAGCGGCCGAACAGCGGCAGTCGCTCGGTGATGAAGTGCTGCAGGGCCACAAGGGCCTGCTCGCGCGTAACCGGCCAGCCGAAGCTGTCGAGCCGTCCGGGGTGGGAAGCAAAACGCGCCTCGACCAGGGCGATCACATCGCGCGTCAAGGCATCGGGTTCGAAAATTGCGCGCGCAGGCGCCACGCCCGGCCCGGTAGAGCCAAAGGCTTCGCGGTTGTCTTCGTCGAAATTCCACTGGCCGCCCTCGGGCGCGTCGCCACGTTCGCCGTTCATCAGCACGCCGTGGCGCTTGCGCATTTCGCGGTAGAAGTACTCCATGCGCAGCGACTTGCGGCCCCGCGCGTGCGCAGCGAACTCGCGCACGCTGCAGTAGAAGTGCCGATCCTCGCGCAGGTCCAGCGGCAACCCCTGAGACTGCGCTGCAGCCTTGATCGCCTGCAGCACCCGCCAGTCACCCGGCGCCGTCAGCACCAGCCGGACCGGGCGCAGGTGCTCGATGTCGCTCTCCAACTGCGCCTGCAGGCTGCCGCGGTTGGCGGGGTCGTCCAGCAGCCTGTAGTGCAAAGGGTCGGCCGGCTGCACGCAAGGCCTGCGCGAAGTGGCGCATTCCGGACAGGAACATCACCGTGCGCGGCTTGCTCGACCAGACGTGCGTCGACTCCTCGGCCACTTCGGCCATCCAGACGGCATCGTGCGCGGCGTCGAAGTCGTCGAACGCGGCGGCGTCCACGTCGAGTTGGTCGCCCAGGACGACTACGAGGTTGCGCAGCTCAGCCACGCGCACCTTTGCCGCGCCGGCAGGCCTTGTTGCCATGGAATCCGGGGGCGGTGGGTTTCATCGGAAATGCGTGCGATGAAGCAGGGAAGCTACCGGAAGGGCCTGGCGCGCTCGATCAGTTCATCGAGCCCCGGCTCGTCCGGATTCCACGGCTTGCCGGGGTGGATGACCGAGACCTGGCAGCTCTCTGCCGCCTCCACCAGTTGCCGGTATGTGCCGGCCTTCAGGTCGGCAATATAGGCCTGCTTGTTCTGGTCGTAGGCGAACATCTTCGGGCTGGCGAGCGTGCATTCGTTGCAGCTCGAGCAACGCAGGGTCTCGATGTACGCCTTATCGGGATCCGGTGCGGCTTCATCTTCCGCGGCAGCAGTGCCTGGAATCGCAGCGGCATCCGGCGGCTGATCGCCCGGGGCTGCAGGATTGTCGGCTGGCGCAAGTGCTGCCACCTCGACGGCACGCGCCTGCTCCCAGAGGGCCTTCTCGCGTGCCAGCAGGGCCTCTGCGCGTGAATCATGGATGCCACCGAGTTCCTGCAACCGATGCCAGGCCTCGCGACAACGCTGCGCGGCACGCATCATCCTTTCATCCACGACCACGCGGCACAGCAGGTCCGCATCGTCGACCGCAAGAACGTATGGCAAGCCGGTTGCGGCGTCGGCGGGTGGGGATTCCAGCCACTGCCGGGCGGTGACCAGGCCTTCGCCCCATTGCGCGCGCGGAATGACCGCGAAGTGCCGAGCGTGCCGCCGGTCTGCGAGCAGGAAGTCGACGAACGTGAATGCCAGCTCTTCCGTCACGGCCTGCAGGTCCTGGTCCGCATACGTCAGGAACTCGAGCGGCCAGTCCACTTCCGGTTGCGGATTGTTCTCGAGCGAAAAGCGGGTGGCGATGTCGGGGCCCCTGCCCGGGTCGTAGCTGAACGCCGGGAAGGCTCGTCGACTACATGGCCGATGCGGCCGCGAGATAGCCGGGCAAGGTGCTTTCACCGTCCGCCGGTGCGTAGACGCTGAAGAGCGCCGGGCCGGCATGACGCAGGCCCCGCTGGAGGCGATCGCGCATCTGCAGGAGATTGGACGCCGTGCTCTGCAATACGAAGGCGTCGCCGAACGTCATCGCCATGGACGCCAGCTGGCTGCCGCGCATGCCGAACGAGAAGCGACCCTGGCCCGGCGCCGCTTCCTCCAGCAGGTCCCGAACCTCAAGCAGCACCTTGATCGGCATGCCCGACGCCAATGCGTTGACGAGGTCGGCCTGCACGCCGGGCGCGTCGCTGTCGAGTGTCACGAGATAGTCCGGGAAGAACTGCAGTTCGGCCGCCGTGAAGTCCTGGCTCTGCATGCCGTCGAAAATGGGAGCATGCAGTTGCTCGACGAACTGGCCCTCGACTTCCAGGTCCGCCAGCGACAGCGCCTTCAGCAACGACAGCATGTCGGGCAGGCGTCGGCGGTAGGCATCCAGTGCTCCGGCACGTTGTCGAATGCGAAGCTGCCGTCAGCGGCTTCCTGTGCACCAGGATCGCCAGGGGCCGGGAAGAATGCCTGCTCACGCAACGTGCGCAGTGCCCACTCGATGCGCGCGCGTCGGTGTGTGTCCAGGCCTCCCTGGCTCGCTGCGGGCGACAGCAGCTTCGACATCGTCGCGAAATTGAACAACGCCTGGTGCGTGCCGCCGAACGTCTGTTGCAGGTTCGCTGACTGAAAAGCGACTGCGGATCGCGCATAGTCCGCGCGGAGTATGCCTTCGAGACGCAGGACCAGGGCATCGATGCGGACACGCGCGGCACGTGCCTTCTCGCGTTGCACCACGTCCCACGCATGTCGCAGGAATCGCGAGGGCAACCGCGAATCGCATCCGGCCAGTTCGCCATCGACAGCCAGCACGTCGCGCACGGCCGCCATGTCGCGTCGCCAGGCATCGTCGGTGGCAGCACCGGTGACAGCAATGTCCCAGGCCTGCAGCAACGTGTCCTGCGCTCCGTTGGCGACGGCTTCCCGGATCAGGCGCTCGATATGCAGCGCGCGCTTGCGCATCGATT
>CAWHCA010000007.1:0-33338 GCA_963827615.1 uncultured Gammaproteobacteria bacterium
CATGCCTGGCGAGCGCGCGGAGTCGGTGTTCTTCTCGACCTGGGCCGCCATCCCCGACACCGCATCGGTCCCGCAGGCCATCGACTGGCCGAAGGTGCTGGAGGCGCGTGCCGCCGTGCTGCGTGAGCTCGAACGCCTGCGCGTTGCCGAGCAGATCGGCGCGCCGCTCGATGCCGAGGTGACGCTCTACGGCACACCCGAGTGGATGGCGACGCTGGAGCCGCTCGGTGACGAACTGCGCTTCGTGCTGATAACGTCGGAAGCGCGCGTGGCAGATGCCGGCTCGCGGCCGGCCGGGGCCATAGCCACGGACGGCGAGGGCAAGAGCGGGCTCTGGCTGCACGTATGGCGCTCCGAGTCGCAGAAGTGCGCCCGTTGCTGGCACAGGCGGCCGGACGTCGGTACCGTGTCGGCCCACCCGGAACTGTGCGGCCGTTGCGCGGTCAATCTCGACGGTCCGGGCGAGACACGCCGCTACGCCTGAAGCCCCAAGGACTCGATGAACACCTCAAGCCAGCCCAAGCCCCCGACGGGATCCGTAGCGCCGCACACCTCCACGGCGTCCGGCCTGGCCGCGCTCGCTGCCCTGCGTATCCAGCGCACTCACCCGGCGGCCTGGTTGTGGCTGTCGCTGTTCGTCGTCGTGTTCGACCAGGCCACCAAGTTCCTCGTCACGCGCTTCCTCGAACTCTACGAGCGCGTCGAAGTCCTGCCGGTGCTCGACTTCACGCTGCTGCACAACACCGGGGCCGCGTTCAGCATCCTGGCCGACGCTTCCGGGTGGCAGCGTGGATTCTTCGTCACGCTCGGCATCGCCGTCAGCCTCGCCCTGGTGGTGTGGCTCTGGCGGCTGCCGCGAGGCGAGAAGTTCCTGCCGCTGGCGCTGGCGCTGATCATCGGCGGCGCGATCGGCAACGTGATCGACCGCATGGCACACGGGTACGTCATCGACTTCATCCACGCGCACTGGGGCGGCTCGTACTTTCCGGCGTTCAACATCGCCGACAGCGCGATCACCATCGGTGCCGCGCTGATGATCCTCGACGCGTTCCGTGAACACAGGTAGGCGGTGAAAATCCTGCTCGCCAATCCGCGGGGATTCTGCGCTGGCGTCGATCGTGCCATCGACATCGTCGAGCGCGCGCTGGACCTCTTCGGCGCGCCGATTTACGTGCGACACGAGGTCGTGCACAACCGGTTCGTCGTCGACCGGCTGCGCAGCCTGGGCGCCGTGTTCGTCGAGGAACTCGACGAGGTGCCCGACGGTGCCACGGTCATCTTCAGTGCGCACGGCGTCTCGAAGGCGGTGCAGGCCGAAGCCAGGCGGCGCGAGCTGCGCGTGTTCGACGCCACGTGCCCGCTGGTCACCAAGGTGCACATGGAGGTTTCCCGCTACGGCCGCGACGGCCGCGACGTGATCCTGATCGGCCACGAGGGCCACCCGGAGGTCGAAGGAACGATGGGCCAGTTCGACGCGTCCCAGGGCGGGCGCATCT
Organism: uncultured Gammaproteobacteria bacterium; assembly: GCA_963827615.1. Classification (GTDB taxonomy): domain Bacteria; phylum Pseudomonadota; class Gammaproteobacteria; order Steroidobacterales; family Steroidobacteraceae; genus RPQJ01. The sequence goes on from CAWHCA010000007.1 coordinate 1,497, forward strand.
GCCTGGTCGAGGACGTCGACGACGTGCGGCACCTGAACGTTCGCGATCCCTCGCGGGTCGGCGTGGTCACGCAGACGACGCTCTCCGTGGACGACACGGCCGACGTGCTCGAGGCGCTGCAGGCCAGGTTCCCGACGCTGGCGACGCCGCGCAAGGAGGACATCTGCTACGCGACGCAGAACCGCCAGGACGCGGTGAAGAAACTGGTCGCGGACTGCGACGTGATGGTCGTGGTCGGTTCGGCCACGAGTTCGAATTCCAATCGCCTGCGTGAGATCGCCGAGAAGGCGGGCATGCCGGGTTACCTCGTGGACGGCCCGGAAGACCTGCGTGCCGAGTGGTTCGCGGGCAAGCAGGCCGTGGGCGTCACGGCCGGTGCGTCAGCGCCCGAGCTGCTCGTGCAGCGCGTCGTGGCGCGTCTCAAGGAGTGGGGCGGGCAGGACGCGAGCGAGGTCGAGGGCCGGGCGGAACATGTCGTGTTCGCGCTGCCGCGTGAACTGCGGGCCCGGGTCAGCCAAGGCGCACCGTCTGGTTGCCGGCGACGGCGACTGAACGGACGAGCCGCTATCGACTACCAGCAGTCGTCGACGTCGCCGCGTCGCGTGCCTGCCTGGTCGATCAGCGTGAACGTCGCGCAGTGCGAGTCGTCCGCCTGGCCGCCGGCCGCCGTCGCGTGGCAGTGAACGTTTCGGTGTCGGCGCGTGATCGCAATCGTGTATGAGCCGTTCTCGGTCGTGGCGCCGAGGCCGAGTCCGGCCGGTGGCGCGTCGTCGAGCTCGTCGTCCTCGCGTAGCGGTTGTTCGCAGGTAGAACTTTTCCTGCGCGGCCGCCAGGCTGAGCAGCGCCGTCGTCGCTTCGGTCCGGTGCGACGCGCATGACGTAGCTGGCGATAGCTCGGCATCGCGATCGAGGCGAGCAGCGCGACGATCGCCACGACGATCATCAGCTCGATCAGGGTCACGCCGGCTCGCCGTCTTGCGCCTGCATCGGTTCGCTCCTCGCGGACGCCAGTAGGGCGCCGGACGGATTGGCCACGTCGCTGCCGCAGCTGTTCAGTTCGAGCCACGCTGTTCGCCAGTAGGTCCGCACCGGCGGGTTGTTCGGCCAGGTTGCCGCAGGTCTCCAGGCCCGACCAGGCGTCGGCGGCACAGCTGGCGGGTTCGGATCGTCCGGAGTCACGCGCGGCGGGTCGGGAAGACGAAGATCACTTCCGGCGCGATGCTGCCCTGCGCCAGTTCCGTGGAGCGGTCGGCGATCGTCAGTCCGCCGGCCAAGCGGCGCTGTCGAGGTTGATGACCGGCTTGCCGGTCGCGGCATCCACGATGTAGAGGCGGTTCAGGCCGACGGTCGCGAGCAGAACTCCGGGTTGGGTACTCGCGTTCTTCGGCGAATACGTCGTGATGTAGATCTTGTTCTGGAACGTGCGCGATTCGGCCAGCACCTTCTCGCCCAGCGTCCTGCAGGTTCATCTTCCAGCCGACGCCGCCCGCCGGAATCGTCGGCGTTGATGTCGCTCCGTGACATCTACCGGTCGCGTGTCCCGCGTCGGTGATGATCTCGTGGCAGGGTGACGTCTCGGTGGTACCGCAGGTCGCCTTGTACTGGGTGCTCTGGCCACCTGCGTGAACACGTTGTAGTCACGCAGGCTGTAGAAGCGGTTGATCACCGTCTGGTCCGTGATCGGCTTCTCACGATGACCCGAGCCGATCGCGACGTTGATCCAGCTTGCACTGCCGGAATTCATCAGCGCGACGTCCGGCGCGTAGAAGAAGCGACGGTTGGCTTCGTCTGCCGCGGTCCCCGTCGTCGTCGCCAGGTCGCCGGTGCCGAGCGAGGCGAAGACGCCGCCGCCGACCAGGTTGGCTGGCGTCTGGCCGTTCTGATGTCGAAGCGCCAGACGCGTCCGCCGAGGTCGGCCGCATACATGCGGTCGGCGAAGCCGTCGCCCGTCAGGTCGACCACCCGCACTTCGCCGGGAATCGCATTGGTCATCTTCGTCGAGCCGCAATGAGGCGCCGGCGTCCGCGTCGGCCCGCGCACCAGATCAGGTCGCCGGTCAGGCGTCGACCATGAAGATACGGTTGCCGACACCGTCGACCGAGTAGCCGATGGTGTCCTGGCCGATGTCGTAGCCGCCGCCGAAGATCAGCACCATCTTGTCGGGGTTGCTGCGGCCCAGCGTGCGGTCGATGTTGACGCGCGCCACCGTCGGCGAGGACCAGGTCTGGCCGACGCCCGGCAAGTCCTTGGACGAGTCCACGGCGATGCCAGCAGTCCGCCCGGCCGATGCGCCACATCAGCTTCGGGCTGGTAGCGGGCCGTGACGTCATGCCGAAGTAATGGAACCACCTCGACGCATGCCGAAGTACAGCCGTCGCCGTCGATGTCCGGCCCGCGCTGGAATCGATCGTGCCGTCGCCGTTGCGATCGAGCCGGACCACTTCCATCGAGCCGTCGAGCCCGTAGTCACGGCTGGTCACGTTTCGTCATTGAGCATCAACGGTTCGATGCGCTTGAGCATCTCCTTGCGGTATGAAGGACCACAGTTCCTCACCGGTCTTGGCGTTGATCGCCTGCAGATAGCCGTCGTTGGTCGTGGCGTACAGCGTGATGTCCGGGTCGTCCGCCGGGCCGCCGTAGATCACGGTAGCCGGCCGCGAGTGCAGCGGATCGCCCATGTCGGCTCGCGCGTCGGTGATGTCGCCGTCGCCGTTCTCGTCGAGGACGTCGACGCCATAGGCCCAGTCGATCAGGCCGTCCAGTCCGATCGTGTCGGTCGGGCGATCTGGCACGGGTGAAGCAGTCTCGGTCGAGTCCTTGAAGAACAGCGGGTTGACCAGCGCGTAGTCGGTCGAACCCTTGTGGTCTGATAGGTCCTCGGTCAGCGTGCCTGACTCGGCATCGGTCATCGTATAGACCGTTCGCGTCGCCGGGTCTGGTCAATTCGCCAGCGGCGCCGCCCAGGCTCGCCTCGTCGCCGTCGACGACGTCCGACCAGAAGCTGAGTGCGCCCGGCTTGAAGAAGCCAGTGCTGGGGTTGACTGCGGCAAGATTGTTGGCGTCCCTGATCTCGCCTTCGGGCGTGATCTGGTACTTCTTGATGTTGCCTTCCCAACGGTACTGCTGCGCTGGCTTGAACACCGACATGTAGAGGTAATTCAGGTTCTGCGTGCGGTTGAACGCATTCACGGCCACGGTCGGCGCCGTGAAGGTCAGGGTCTCGTCGAGAATGCGGGAAACGATCTCGGTGAAGACCTGGGCCAGTTCGGCGGAGTTAGCTCGCAGCGTAGAACTTGCCGCCGCCGGCAGTCGCGGCTTCCGTCAGGAAGGCCTTGCCCGAGGCGATGTCGAGGCCCACCCAGTACGAAGTGACGTTCTGAATGGCCTCGTCAGTCCAGCAGGTCCTTTTCATGCAGGTACTTGGCGAGGTCGTCCGTGCAGATGCCGACGCCGTCTTCCTCGAGCATGCTGTTCGGCTCGATGTCGCAGTCCTTGCCAATCAGCTTCTCGATGTCGTCATCCGAGCTGACGTCGCGGGTCGGCAAGCCGTCCGTGAGGAAGACGATGAAGTTTTTCTGGCAGTCCTCGGTCATCGGCGACTTGTATTTGACGCCACTGGCGGTGCAGTTGACCCCCCCCACGCAAGCGGCGGGGACACTGGGCGTGTCGCTGTTGTCGACATCCCGGAACTGGTCCGAGGTGCGTCCCCAAACGACGCTATCGCCGACGAAATACTGGTGCGCCTCGTACAGCGTCTCCGACAGCGGAGTCCAGCCGCTGGCCCGAAAGTCCGCGATGGCTGCCTTGATCGGGCCGCGCGCATCCTCGATCCTTTCGATCGGGTGCATCACCATGCCGCCATCCGCGTTGCTGCTGCTGTCGTTGCTGTAGCGCATCAACCCGACATTGACGTTGTCGGACATGTTGTCGAGCAGGTTGGTGGCGGCCTCCTGCATGATCTCGAGGCGTGTGCGGGAGGTGGTGGGGTTCTTGGCCCAATTCAGGTAGTGGCCGGTGTAGAACGTGACGTCCGCTTCGCCGCTCGTGCCCCAGTCGATTTTCTTCGACGAGCTGCTGTTCCACGGGCCATCGCCTTTGTTGGCGGCCCACTTGTTGCCAGTGGAAGTCTGGCCATGGACGCCGGCATCCGCTTCGCATTCGACCCATTGGTTGCTGACGCCGTTCCGCATGACGTCCCACTTGTCGTTCTTGGTGCCCGAGGCATTCACCCACTGGGCGGCCTTGCCGACGATCGCAAAGCCTGGCGTCCGCAGATCTCGACTGACCTTGTCGCAGGTGAAATAGGATTTCCCTACCCACTGGTCGGCCGTCGAACGATCGCAGTCCCGGTTGCCGTCGTCATTCCAGTCGCGGTCGGCCGAGTCGCTGTTGCACGGCGGCAGCGCCTGGCTCTTGCGCTTCCAGTAGATGCGGTCGTTGTCGTAGTCGTCGCCGAAATCGGCGTCCGGGTCGTACGGCACCTGGGTGAGCACGTTGGCACTCATGCTGCCGGAGGTGTCGAGGATGAACATGATGTTTGGGCGCGCCGTGGGTGCGGTGACGGCCTCCCCGACGAACAGCTCGGTGTCTTCCGCGACCACGGGGGTGGCGGCCAGCAGCGTTGCCGCGACCGCTGCGGCGGCGGATACCAGGTTCAGGAATCGCATGGGGATGGCGCTCATTGGGTCGTCCTCAGGGTTTCGGCTGCCGGTCGGACGGGGTCTTGGACCGTCCGGCATCGGCGGCATCGAGTTCGGTGCGCAGGATGATCCGTGTCACGACGCGGGTGTTCTCGCTGAAGAAGATATCCAGCCCGGTCGGGCCGCGCTGCGCGTAACGTCGCAGATCGCCGAGCGTGACCTGCTGGCGGCCGACAAAGAACCGGGACGATTCATCCAGCCGCAGCCTCACCAGGCTGCACGTGCTGCACGGAGTGAAATCGAGCGTCGTCGGCACCGAGCTCGGCAGGTTGACGATCTCGGTGCTGGACTCGATCGCGGCCTCAGACACGCTGACTGCCACCTGCGCGACTGCCGGTGCGGGCGACAGCGTGACCGATGCGATCGTCAAGGTGGCCAGCAGAAATTGTCGGTACATGCGAATCTCCTGTAGACGAAGCGGCTCAGGTGCCGCCCGGGCCAATGACGTAGAAGCTTGCCTGGTGGTCCGACTCCGCCCCGCGGTTCGATGTGCCGAAGCTGTCGACGACGAAGTGATAGGCGTTGAAACCCGTACCCAGGCTGTAGCCGCCACCGGGGACCGGCGTGGTGCCCGACAGTTCGTCGAACCGAACGAAGTACTCGTAGCAGTCGGTCGAGTCGCTGGCCGCGCCGGCGCCTTCCGGGATCGTCTGCACGCAACCGGTCACGCCGGTGCCGCGAGTCGGCGTCGGCGGCAGGTTCGGGTCGCCCGATGGCGTGTAACCGCCGACGGTGATGTTGGTGTTGTAGACACCAGTGATGATCGCGCGTTCGACGGCGGAGTCGGCCGCCTGGAAGGCACGCTCCTGGTACTGCTCGTTACCGGCCATCAACATCTCGAGCGATGCGGTGGTCATTCCCGAGATGGCCAGGATCGTCAGCACCAGCAGCAGCAGCAGGCCGACGACCAGTGCCGCACCTGACTGTCCGCGCCGCGAGGCGTCTGTCTGGAACATATGCGAGTTCATGAGCGTGTATTGCGGATCTGGATCGTTTTGGAGACGACGAAACGCCGGAAATTGTCGTTCGGCACCGCGAGCTCCGGCTCGCCAGCCGCATCCAGGTCGGCGTAGTCGTACGTGCCGTCGTCGGTGAAGCCGACCTCGATCTCATCGGCCCGGACGCGCAGCCAGATCGTCGCGGAGACGATCGTGCCGCCATAGGCCGCCGGATCGTCCTGCGGATCGACGTAGACGTCCGCATTCGTATCGGCGTTGGTGTCGATGCCGAACTGGACCTGCATGTCCTCGACGCCAGAGACGACTTCCTCGTCGAGGATCGCGCCGTTGACGAGCCGCTTGCGGCGCAGGGATGGCACGTCCGGCCGGGCGACCGATTCGTTCGAGACGTAGTACATCGTGGTGAGCAATTCGCGCGTTTCCGACGCTGGCGGCGAATACGCATCAGGTATGCACGCCGGATCCTTGGGATCGAGGCACGCGGCATCGGTATGGTAGAAAATGGTGCCCTGGATGCGACTCGTCTGCAGGTAGAGGTTGTCGACCGCAAGCTCGTCCGGCGCCGCCTCGGAGCCGCGGCGGATCGTCAGCGTGTCCGTGTTCGCCTGCCACGCGTCGCGATAGGCCTCGCAGTCGGTGGAAAGCCCGAGATCGGTCTGGCCGCTGCCATTGCGTCCGGCAATGTACTGGTCGAGATCGACGAGCCAGTTGTTCTGGCACTGGCCGATCACCGCCGCGGCAGCGTCGAGATTGTTGTCCGTCGGCGTGGGAATCGCGTCGCTCAACGATGACGCCCGGTTGAGGATGTAGGCTGCGCGATTGGACAGGCCCCAGTAGCCCGCCATGCGCACGTCGGGTTCGATGGCGTCGAACGCATAGCGCGCGGTTTCCTGCAGGCGCGCCACGGCCTCCGTGGTGCGATAGGTCGCGCGGCTCTTGCTGTAGATCGTCACGGCGCCGAAGATCAGGAACAGCCCGAGGACCAGCGACACCATGAGTTCGACCAGGCTGACGCCAGCCTGCAGGTGGGACCGCCGCGATGGCATGGAATGGTATTTCATATTTCGAGCCGCAATTCGAAGGTGGTGGGGTCGCCCTGGCCGACCTCGTCCCACGCCACTTCGATCATGTACTGCGCCGGGGTCGTGGCCGTTCCGGCACGAAATCGCACGGTGCCGACGCCTCCCGGCAATTGCTGTTCGACCGCATCCGACCACGCGGCGAGGTCGGCGATGGCCCGGGCGTTGACGCCCGTGCCGGAGTAGTTGTTGGCAGGAATGCGATTGGAGCGAATGCGGTCCGCGAGGTCGGAAGCGAGCGCGATCGCCTGCGTGCGCACCAGTGCATCGCGGTTGGCACGCAGCGTCTCGACGTACATCGCCGCGATGCCGAGCAGGCCGACCGACAGCACGATCAGGGCCACGAGGACCTCGACCAGCGAGAAACCGCGCTGGCGTACTGCGCGTTGCGCTGACACGCTCATGGGCAACCTCCCAGGATTTCGATGCGGTCGCGGTCGCGCGAGACTGCGGCGCGCCCGGCCGTACTCACTTCGATCGCCCGGGCGGTGGACACGTCCTGGCCGCTCGAACTCGGCACGTTGCCGCGTTCGTCGCAGAGCACGATGGCCAGCGCTGCCGGCAACGTGCCGTCGCCCATGCGGCGGAAGCCGTTCTGCCCGAAGGACAGGTAACCGTCTTCGTCATCGTCATAGTCGGGCGAATCGTCGCCTTCGTCGTCGGTCGTGCCGACGACCCTGGTCGCGATACTGCCCGCCATGGGCTCGTGCGCCCGCAGGATCTCCTCGGACAGGGCGCGCGTGCCGTTGCCATCGGTGTCGACGAACACGAACCAGCCGTCGGAAAAGTCGCCGGTGTCGCAGGCGGGTGGAATGCCGGAGCACATCGTCACCGCAGCGCGGCGCTTGACGGCTTCCGACCGCGCGACGTTGATGTCCGTCATCAGGTCGTTGGATTCGGCCGCGTTGCGGCTGTTGCGGATGAAGTCGCGGAAGTTCGGGATGCCGATCGCCAGCAGCACGCCAGCAATGACGACGACGAACAGTCAGTTCGATCAGGGTGAACCCGGATTGCTTGTCGCTTTCATGGTGAGACAGAAGCATAGGCGCCGCACTCTCCCTGGAACGGTGCTCCGACGAGCGGTTCGCCGCCAACGACGAGCGGCGAGCGATTTGACTATGTGCAGACCAGGGAGCCGCCCGACGCGCTGCGGCTGGAAATCCGCGGCCTTCCGGTCTGGCTGATGATCACTGCGCGCGCGGCGCGTGCGCCGCGGTCGTCGCAGAACGTGACGGTCGCGGTGACCCCCATCTGCCCGAATGGACGAAAGGATAGGGTGCTGCGATTGGACGTAATGTGACCGGCGTCCCAGGGTTCGTAGACGCGCAGCAAGGGCTCGTCGGCATCGCGCGCCGCCGGGGAGTCGCGGTCCAGGTTGACGAAGATCAGCCATCCGGTGGTCCACTGCACGCTCGGCGTGCACGTGGTGCCGTTGCGGCTGGGACACAGGCTCACGACCCCGTTGCGCTTGATGGCCTCGCTGCGCGCCAGGTAGACAGCCTGCGCAAACTGGTTGACTTCCCGGGTGCGGGCGGCGTCACGGGCCAGCGTGCCAAAGGACGGCACGCCCCAGGCGAGGGTGGTGGCCACCAGGCCCAGGCCAAGGATCAGCTCGATCAACGTGTAACCCTGCCACCGGTGGACCGGGCGGTGACGGCGCTTGCCTTCCATGGCGACATTTCCGGGCGGGGGTGAGCCCGGCGGCCCGCTGCCGCCAGGCGAAGCCACAGGCTACGGGCGCGACGAAATGCGGTCTTGCCGCAAAAGGCAGGGGTTTGTGCGGATTCTGGCCGGGCCGGCCTCGGCCTTTATAATCAGTCCACTTTTTCTGACTCCCGGACCGCTCCCGTGAACGAAGTCAGCAGCCTTCTCGAACGACACGGCATCCGCCCCACCCAGCAACGCGTCAAGGTTGCCGAGGTCCTGCTCGTGGCTCCCGTGCACCTCACCGCAGAGCAGTTGCTCACGACCCTGCGGCAGTTCCCGAGCCGGGTGTCCAAGGCCACGGTCTACAACACGCTCAAGCTGTTCGTGGATCACGGGCTGGTGCGCCAGATCCACCTGGATCCGGAGCGCTGCGTCTACGACTCGGCGATGACGCCGCATCATCACTTTCAGAACGTCGAAACGGGCGAAATGCGGGACATCCGCCCCGACGAACTGATCCTCGAGCGCATGCCCGCGCTGCCGCCGGGCACCGAGATCGACGGGGTCGAGGTCGTGATCCGGGTCCGCCCGCAGGCCAGCTGAGTCCGGCTTCCACCCGCGGGGTCGAATCCTTATAATGCGCGCCCCTCCGCGCCGGAGGGGTCTGCGCAGAGCCGACTTAGCTCAGTTGGTAGAGCAACTGATTCGTAATCAGTAGGTCCGCGGTTCGAATCCGCGAGTCGGCACCATTTTTCCCGTGAAAATCCTGCTCCAGTCCGCGTTGCTTGGAGTCCTGTACGCGGCCATGGGATCCGTGGCCTGGCTGCTGCGCGTGTCTGGCTGGCGCCGCGAGCTGGTCCGCCGCCACCTCGCACGCTGCCTGCCGGAACTCGGCGAATCCCGTCGACGGGACATCGAGGCCGGCTTTTACAGTCACCTGGGCCAACTCGCGGCAGAGGTTCTCGCCCAGCGCTTTCTCGGCCCAGCGGCCCTTGCGGGCCGTGTCCGGTTCGAAAACCCGCAACTGGTGCGGGATTGCCTGCAGGCCACGCCTGGTCGCGCCCTGATCCTGTCGTCGCACCACGCCAACTGGGAATGGCTCCTGCTGCGGTGTTCCAATGAATTCAACGAGCCGTTGACGGCGGCCTACAAGCCGACTCGTCGCGAAAGCGTCGACGGCGTGCTGCGACGAATGCGCGAGCGCTTCGGCTGCACCATGGTGAAGGCCGGGGATCTCGTGCCCCACCTGCTGGAACAGCGGGGCAAGGTGCGGTTGCTGGCCATGCTCGCCGACCAGTCGCCCTCGGCGAAGAGCGAGCAGCAGACCTGGCTCGAGTTCTTCGGCCAGCAGACCTCGTTCTTCCGGGGACCGGGCTGGATCGGCGCGAAGCTTGGCTACTCCGTGTACCTGGCCGCGATGCACCGCGAACGCCGTGGCCATTACGTCGTGCGCTTCATCGAGTTGTCGCGCGCGGGTACGCGGGCGGAGCCGGACCAGATCCTGACGGCCTATACCCAGGCGCTCGAGCGGCACGTGCGGCAGTATCCCGAACTGTATTTCTGGGCCTACAACCGCTGGAAGCGCGAGAAGCCGCTCTATGGGTGAGACGACGGCATCAGCGACCACGCCGGCATCGACGCGCGACTCGTTCGGCCTGCGGCTGCGCTACGCCTGTTCGTGGCTGCTGTTCTTCGTCGGCTATCGCCTCTTCGGGTTGCGCCGCGGAACCATCCGCCAGAATCTCCGTCGCTCGTTTCCCGGTACGAGCGAAGCGCAGCGTGAACGCATCCGCAACGAATTCGTCACGCGGCAGTCGGAACTCCTGGCCGAATTCGACTATGCACGCGTCATGGATGCGGCTGAATTGCGCGCGCGAGTGCAGCTCGTGGATCGCGCCGGCGTGCTGGCCGGGCAGGTGAAACTCGTGCTGGTCTGCGGCCACCAGTGCAATTTCGAGTGGGCGCTGCTGCGCATGTCGCTCGAACTCGATCCGGGCCTGATCGGCATCTACAAACCGATGGGCAACGCGTGGGCCGAACGGTATTTCCTCGCGGTCCGCTCGAAGTTCGGCGCGCGGATGCTGCCCTCGAAAGCCATCCGGCACGAGATCGGCGTGATCCGCGATGCGCGTGCCCTCGGCCTGGTTGCGGACCAGGTGCCGCGTACCAGTCCGGAACGCCACTGGACGACTTTCCTGCACCAGGACACCGCGTTCTTCAAGGGGCCGGAGCGGATGGCGCGACTGCTGCGCGCGCCGATCGTCTACGTGTCGATGCGCCGCTGCGGGCGTGGACGCTATGTGATCGAACTCGAGCCGTTGACGGCAAGCGGTGAGAAGCCGGCGGCAGGCGTGCCCACCGAGCGGTACGCGCGCGTGCTCGAGCGCGACATCAATGCCGACCCGGCGGGGTGGTGGTGGTCGCACAAGCGGTGGAAGGCGCTGAAGGAGGGGAAGGAAGGGAAGGAAGGGAAGGAAGGTTAGGAAGGGCAGGAAGGCCAGGAAGTGTAGGAAGTGTAGGAAGTGTAGGAAGTGTAGATCCCTTCCTGACCTTCCTGACCTTCCTGACCTTCCTGACTCCGACCTTCCTGACCTCCTATCCCCTGTCCTTCCTCCCCTTCCTCTAACTTCCTATCTTCGACTCCAGCCGCTTCGCCAGCATCGAGATGGTCGGGAAATCGAACAGCTCGGTGAGGTCGACCATGCCCGGGTAGGCCTCGTCGATCTTCTCGTGGATCTGGATCAGCGTCAGCGAGCTCGCGCCGACGTCGAACAGGTTGTCGTCGACGTCCACGTGCTTGCCGGGCATGGCGTCGTCGACGATCGCCTTGAGCTGGGCCTCGACCCGACCCTTGGCGGCGCGACCCTGACCGTGCAGCGCGGCCCACGCCTGGTCGAATTCCGCCAGTTCCGCCGCGAACTCGCCGTCCTCGTAGGCCGTGGCCAGCGCGTTGCGTTGCAGCTTGCCGCTGGTCGTCTTCGGGATGCGCCTCACCGGCACCACGCGCGCAACTTCCACGCCGGCATGCTCGTTGACCAGGTGCATTGCCTTCGTCGCGAGCGGGACGAAGTCGGCCATGTCGCTCCGGTGCAGCACGAACAGCACGAGTTCGTCGGTGGGTGATTCGGCCGATCGCGCGCCGGCAGCGATCACCTTGCCAAGCTCGAGGCCGGGCTCGGCCTGCAGCACGGCTTCGAGGTCGTGCGGGTAATAGTTCTGGCCATTGACGAAGATGATCTCCTTCGAGCGGCCCGTGACGTACAGGTCACCCTCGTGCTCGAGCGCCAGGTCGCCCGTGCGCAGCCAGCCATCGGCGGTGATCGCGGCCGCGTTCGCTTCCGGGTTCTGGAAGTAACCGCGCGTGACGTTGTCTCCCTGCATCAGCAGGTGACCCACGGTCCCTGCCGGAACCTCCATCCCCGCATCGTCCAGCAGCTTCACACGTGTGTACGGAATCGGCTTGCCTTCGCACATGAGCTTGAGCGCGGTGGGGTCGGCCGCGTCGACGTGCCGTGCCGGCGATCCGACACCCAGCGAGCGCCGATCGACCGTGATGCAACGGTACAGCGTGCCCGGCGGCGGGAAACTCACCGCGAGCGAGGCCTCCGCGAGTCCGTACACGGGGAACATCGAGGTTCGGCGCAGGCCGTACGGCGCGAGACGGTCGAGGAATTCCTCGGCGAGTTCGACCGAAATCGGCTCGGCGCCGTTGAAGATCAGGCGGACCGACGACAGGTCGTGATTCTCGAGTGTCTTGTCGCCGAGCGCCTTGAGGCAGTGCCGGTAGCCGAAGTTCGGCGAGCACGTGATCGTGACGCGCCTGGCGGACGACCACTTGAGCCAGAGCAGGGCGCGGCGCACGAACAGGTCGGTGGGCATCAGGTGCTGGCGCACGCCCGCGTACATCATCATCAGGTGGAAGCCGATCAGGCCCATGTCGTGCGTGAGCGGCATCCAGCTGAGCGAGACGTCCTGCTCGCTGAAGCCCGCCGCCTGCGTCGCGCCTTCGGCATTCGTCAGGATGTTGCGGTGCGTGAGCACCACGCCCTTGGGGTCGCTCGTCGAACCGGACGAGAACTGGATGAACGCGGTCTGGTCCGGGTTGAGGCTGGCCGGTGTGCCGGCTCGCGAAATGTCGTCGAGCGCATCGATCAGGAACGTTCGCGGTTTGAGCGAACTCCAGGCCTCGGGCTCGCCGAGGGTGGCGGCATACGTCGCGAGGCGGTCGCGAAGCTTCTTGTCGGTGTAGAGAAACGGCTGCCCGAGCTGCTTCGCGATGCGCAGCAGCTTGTGCTTGTGCTCGTCGCTGATGCCGACTGCGACCGGCACGGGCACGATGCCGCCGTAGAGACACGCCCAGTACGCGTCGATGAACTGCTCGTTGCTCGCCACGTGCAGGATCAGGTGGTCGCCCGGTTTCGCGCCGATCCGCTGCAGGTGAAACAGGATGCCGAGCGCGCGCCGTCGCAGGTCCGTGAGCTTGAGCGTCTTCTCGGCGCCTTCACCCTCGAGGTAAACGATCGCGCCGTCGCCGCGTGCACGGTCGTCGAGCATGTCCGGAAGCGTCGGGTACTTGATCATCGCTGTCGTATTCTCATGTGAACGTCACTGGCCGTTCGCAGGTTGATGCGCGCCTCGAGGGCAGGTTGCACGGGCTGCGGATCGGTCAGCTGAAACCGGCGCACCGCAAAATTGAAGTGCAGCAGGATCTCGTAGAGCGAGAAGTTCTGCCCGATGCAGTGGCGCGGCCCGGCCGCAAACGGAATGTACGCGAATGCATGGCGTGCTTCGACCTGCGGGGGGTCGAAATGGCCCGGATCGAACGTGTCGGGAAAGCGCCAGTGCCGGGGATGCCGGTGCACGAGGTAGGGGCTGATGAAGACGTCGGTACCGGGCGGTACCGCATGCCCGCCGAGCGTGTCCGGGCCGATGCTGCGCCGGGTCAACAGCCAGCCTGGCGGGTACAGGCGCATCGACTCGTCCACGACCTGCCGCGTGTAAGGCAGGCGGATCAGGTCGGCATAGCTCGCGTGACCCAGGTCGCCCACGGCGCGCTGTTCTTCGGCAATGCGCTTGGCAACGGCGGGGTGGGTGGCCAGCAGCCACCACGTCCAGTTGAGCGTGCTCGCGGTCGTTTCGTGTCCGGCGACGACCAGCGTCATGACCTCGTCGACCACTTCCGCGTCGCTCATGGCTTCGCCCGTGTCTGCGTCCCTGGCGTCGAGCAGCAACTGCAGCAGGTCGAACCGCCCCGGTTGCCGTGCGCGCCGAACCGTGACCAGCGCCTTCACGTCGCGCGCCAGCTGGCGGAATTCGTAGGCAAAACGAGTGTCACGGCGCGCGTTCTGCAGGATGGCGACGAACGGATTGTCGTCGAGGTCGGGCACGAGTTGCCGCAGGTCGTCAGCGAAGAGCGCACGCAGGATGACGCGCAGCGCCAGCCGGCTGACCGACAGCGTGACGTTCACGCCGCCAGTGCTGCGAGCAGCAGCACTCCATTCCGCACCGAGCGACTCGTTTTCCTCGCGCACGATCGACGCGTAGCGCTCGACGACGCGGCGGTGAAAAGCGGGCTGCAGCATGCGGCGCTGCCGGCGCCAGAACTCGCCTTCGCTGGTCATGATGCCGTTGCCGAGCAGCAGCCTGACACGGTCGATGCCGACACCCTTGGTGTAGTTGCGGTGGTTGGTCACCAGGACGCGCTTGACGTCGTCCGGGTCGCTGGCGACCCAGGTCGAGGCGCCACGGCTCGGCACGTGGATCCGAAAGAGATCGCCGAGTTCGGCGAACGTGCGGCGCAGGACGAGGATCGTTTCGTCCGTGCTGCCGAGTTCGTGCGACTGCAGCGCCATGGGCGGTGCCGTTGCACTGGTGATTTTCGGTCGACGGGTGTTCACTCGCCCTGCTCGAGCGCAGCCTCGGCCTGGCGGCGCAGATCGAGCAAGCGCCCAGCCATCTGCTCCTGCCAGCCGGCAAGCGCTGCGGCGTCCATGGCGCGGCTCACCTTCACGGGCTCGCCGTAGACGATTGCGATGCGGCTGAAGGGCAGCGGCAACTCGAACGAGTCCCAGGTGCGGAACGTGACCTTGCGTGAATGCGCGACTGCGATCGGCAGGATCGGCTTGCCCGTGATCTGCGCCAGCATGATCGCACCCGGCTTGAATTCGTGGAGCGGCCCGCGCGGACCATCGGGCGTGATCGCCGGCGAAATCTGCTGCTTGACGATGGTCTCGTAGTAATCGCGCAGCGCGCGCGCGCCGGTGTGCGTCGACGAGCCGCGGATGACGTGGGCGCCGACTTTCTGCACGAGCATCGCGGGCCCGGTGCCATCGACCGACGGGCTCACGAGAAAACCCACCTTGAGTCCGGCGCTGCGCAGGTCGAGCAGGGCGCGCGCCCCGAACAGCATGTGCTGGTGCCAGTACACGGGGATCAGCGACTTCAGGTCGCGAATGGCTTCTGCGGCGGCTTCCTTGCCGGCCACGTGCGTGATGCGGCAACTCGCCCAGATTGCGCGCACGGCCCACCACGCGATGACCACGGCGACGCGGTACAGGAGCAGGCGCCCGCGTGTCAGCTTGCGCTTGCCGCGAGTGACCTTGCGGTAGAGCGTGTTCTTGAGCGGCGCGGACTCGGTGGGCGACGGCTCGTCGTCGGCCGCCGTCGGGTCGTCGGTATGCTGGGTCATGCTGCGGGTGCGGCGATCGCAGCGGTGGGGCCGTCAGACTTCATCCGGGCATTCTGCCTGCTCGAGCTGCAGGGCAGAATGGTCGATCGCGAATTTTTCCGCGATCACGCGCTTGGCTTCGCGCAGCACCAGCGCACCGTCGGCGCCGGCAGCCAGCCCCACGTGCAACGTCAGCATGGTCTGGCCCGATGTCAGCGACCAGCAGTGCACGTCGTGCACGTCCCGTACGCCGGACACATTGGCCAGCAGTGCCTGGCGCAGGGCGTCCGGGTCGACGGAATCCGGCGCCTCTTCCATCAGGATACTGGTCGACTTGCGCAACAGCGACCACGCGCTGCGCAGGATCAGCACCGCGACGAGCACGGACAGGATCGGGTCGATCGGTGTCCAGCCCGTGGTCAGGATGATGCCTGCCGCAAGCAGCGCGCCGATCGAGCCCAGCAAGTCGCCCATCACGTGCAGCCGGGCCGCGGCTACGTTCAGGTTTTGCTGGTTGCCCCGGCGCAGGATCGTGTACACCGAGACGTTCGCAACCAGTCCGGCCAACGCGACCCCAAGCATCGTCCCGCCCGCGATGGGGCGCGGCGTCGCCAGCCGGTCCACGGCTTCGATGACGATCCACACGACCACCAGGAACAGAGCGATCGCGTTGACGAACGCCGCGAGCACCTGCGCCCGGTGGTAACCGTACGAGCGGCGAGAGTTGGTCGGGCGCAGCGTCAGCCGGGCTGCAATCCAGGCCAGCGCCAGCGCGGCGGTGTCGGTCAGCATGTGCCCCGCATCTGCCAGCAGCGCGAGCGAGCCCGAAATCAGTCCGCCAGCGACCTCGAGCGCCATGAACGAGGCGGTGATCGCCAGAGCCCAGCCGAGCTGGCGACTCTCGGACGCGTGCGGACGGGAATGTGCGAGACGGTCTTTCAAGGGGGAGGTCGGCCAGGCAGCGGCGGCCCCGGGACAGGGGAGCGTTTATACTACCGGACGGGCCCCGCAGGCGGCGGCCGCACAAACCACAACTGCAGGGCGCATTCGACCGTGACCACCCACCCGTCCCCGGCATCGATGCCCGACGTCTCCGTCGTCATACCCGTCTGCAACGAGGAAGAGAACGTCCTGCCCCTGGCCCGGGAAATCCACGCGGCGTTGGCTGGCAAGTACTCGTTCGAGCAGATCTTCGTGGATGACGGCAGCACGGACAAGACCGGCGAGATGGTGCTCGCGGCGCGCGCGCAAGGCATGTCGGAGATACGATTGCTGCAGCACGTGGCCCGCTCCGGCCAGAGCGCGGCGGTGGCCACAGGCGTCCGCCATGCACGCGGCCGCTGGATTGCCACACTCGACGGTGACGGCCAGAACGACCCGGCCGATTTCCCCTGGCTGCTCGACGCGCTGATGCAGTCTGCGTCACCCAGGCTCAAGCTGGTGATGGGCAACCGCACGACGCGTCGCGACACGTGGCTGCGCCGTGTGTCGTCGCGTGTCGCTAACGGGGTGCGCGCCTGGATCCTCAAGGACGGCACGCCGGACACGGGGTGCGGCATCAAGGTGTTCGACCGCGACGTGTTCATGCACATGCCGCGTTTCAGGAACATGCACCGCTTCATGCCCGCTCTGTTCCAGCGCGAAGGGTACGAGGTCATCTCGCTGCCCGTGAACCATCGCGAGCGCATGCGTGGCACGTCGAAGTACGGACTCAATAATCGGCTCTGGGTCGGCATCGTCGACCTGTGGGGCATGAGCTGGCTGATTCGCCGCGCGTCACCGCGGGTCGCGATCCGCGAGGAACGCTGATCGTGACCGGCGGCGGCGTGTCGACCTCGCTGCTCGACCGCTGGTTGCGACCGGGAGCGATCGCGCCCCGCGACGTCATCGTCGACCTGCTCTGGCTGATCGGACTCGCGCTGCTGCTGATGGCCACCGGCCTCGGTCTGCGTGACCCGTGGCCGGCCGACGAGCCACGCTTTGCGCTGGTGGCGCAGGACATGCTGCGCTCCGGCGACTGGATGATTCCACGCGTCGGCGGCGATCTCTACGCCGACAAACCGCCGGTATTCTTCTGGCTGATGGCCGCGGCGATGGCGCTGACTGGGTCGCTGCGGATCGGCTTCCTGCTGCCGTCGCTGCTTGCGGGCATTGGCTCCGTCGTGCTCGTGTACGACCTGCTGCGTCGTGTCCGCGGCCGCGAAGTGGCGTTCGCCGGCGGCCTGGTGCTGCTGCTCACGTTCCAGTTCGTGTGGCAGTTCCGGCAGGCACAGATCGACGGCGTGCTGTGTTTCTTCACCACGCTCAGCCTGTACGGGTTGCTGCGGCACCTGTTCGCGGGCCCGGGCATCGGCTGGTTCTACGTCGGCTGGTTCGCGGCGGGCATCGGTGTCGTCACCAAGGGCGTGGGTTTCCTGCCGCTGCTGTTGTTGATTCCGTTCGTCGTGCTCGCGGCGCGCGGGTGGCCGGCAACGGTGCCGCATCGTGACTCGCGCTGGTGGCTCGGGCCGGTCTTCTTCCTCGGCGCGATTGCGTTGTGGTTCGTGCCGATGATGCTGGTCACGTCGGCAGGCGGCGAACTGCTCGCATACCGCAACGAGATCCTGTTCAAGCAGACGGTCACGCGCTATGCGGGAGCATGGCACCACCACGAGCCATTCTGGTTCTACTTCGTCAATGTCATCCCGGTGCTGTGGTTGCCGCTGACCGCGCTCGTGCCCTGGCTGTGGCCGCGTTGGCGCGCCGCTCTACGACCCGGCTCGCGCGATACGTTCGTCGCCGTGCTGCTCGCGTGGGTCGCGCTGGTCGTGCTGTTCTTCTCGCTGAGTTCGGGCAAGCGCGGCGTGTACGTGCTGCCGGCCGTACCGGCCCTCGTGATGGCGGCGGCAACCTGGCTGCCGGAGATCCTGCGCTTGCCGCGGACGCGCAGGCTCGGGTTCGTCCTGGCCGCGATCCTTGCGCTCGGCGTGGTGCTGGGCGCCGTGTATTTCGCCATCGATGGCCAGGCGAGTGCGCGGCTCGTTCGCGACTACGGCGTGGCTCCGCTGCTGCCGCTCGCCGTGGCGGGAGTCGGGGGTCTCGTCGCGCTCGCGCTGTTCCGGGTGCAGGACGGCTGGCTCGCCTACGGCGGCACGCTCGCGGTAATTCTTGCGACTGTCGGCCTCCTCATCTACCCGCGCATGGACGATGCGCGATCGGGCCGGGCGTTCATGGCGGAGGTCGAGCAGGCCGCCGCGGGCATCGCGGAACTCGGTCTCGTCGGTGCGAAGGAGCAGTACCTGCTCCAGTTGCGCCGGCCCAGCATCAACTTCGGCCACGCTCGCTGGCAGGAGAAGGAAGCCGAGGCGGCCGACGCTGCGGCCTGGTATGCCGCGAAGCCCGGACGCGCGCTGCTCGTGCACCAGAAGACGCTCGAGACCTGTTTCGAGGGCATGCAGGCGCAGGAACTCGGCCGCGCGAATCGGCAGCATTGGTTCCTCGTGACCGGCGGCGAGGCCGATCCAGCCTGCGTCGCAGGCGGCGACCTGCGTCGGGCCCGGCTCTATATTCCTCCGAATGCGTCAATAAATTCAGCGCCTTAGCTTGAGTTCCTGCGGCTTTGTGGCAGAATTCGGCCCGCGTCTACGTCGGTCGAGTCGTCGTCATTTCAATCTGCGACCGCGTTCGCGCCAGGGAGACCGGATAGCGCGATGTCGTCGCAACCCCCGCCGATCGAAACCGAGGAACAGGAAACCGCAGATTTCCTGGCCACACAGTTCGTCTTCGGCAATGGCGAGCATCCCACCGTCGGTCTCGACGTCCTCGTCACCAAGGTTGCCGTCGACTTTGTCGGCCTCACCAGCGAGGCTGGGGACAGCTGCGTCAAGCGCAACCTCGATGCGCTGCGTGAAGCGACTGGCGTAGACGCCATCTGCATCGCGCTGCTCGACGGTGAGCGCAAGGTCATCGAGCGCGTGGCCGCAGCCACCGGGCTGGTCGCGCCGTTCGATCCGCAGATCATGAAGGGCGACGCCGCAGACCGGTTGCCGGTGCTGACCGGCAAGCTCGAACACCTGCGCGTCGCCGAG
Source organism: uncultured Gammaproteobacteria bacterium (assembly GCA_963827615.1). GTDB lineage: Bacteria > Pseudomonadota > Gammaproteobacteria > Steroidobacterales > Steroidobacteraceae > RPQJ01. Next base: position 20,616 of record CAWHCA010000007.1, read on the forward strand.
ATCCGCGACACGCACAACCCCCGCCGCGAGCACGCGGTCGACGCGGCGCGCCTGGCGGAGGTCAACGTGCGGTCGGCCCTCGCCTGCGGCCTGTCGCTGAACGGTCGCGTCAATGGCTTCATCGCGCTGTTCTCGTCGCAGCCGCGCCTGGAGGGCTGGGACGCGAACCTGCACCTGATGCTCAAGCTGGTCGGCTCGAGTTTCGCCACCGGCCTCGAACGCCTGCGCGTCCAGCGTTACCTGGGCAGGCTCGAGGAGCGCAACGCGCTGTCGCTGCCTGCCGCCAATGACGGCATGTGGGACTTCGACGTCGAGAACAACACCGTCTACTACTCGCCGCGCTGGCGGAAGATGCTGGGCTACGACGAGCACGACGCGAACGTCACGCCCGACTGGCGTCGCCTCGTGCATCCGGACGACCTCGCCCGCGTCCAGGCGATGATCCGCGACCACATCGCCGGCAAGACGCCGATGTTCGAAAGCGTGCATCGCATGCGGCACGTCAAGGGCGACTGGCGCTGGGTCGTCAGCCGCGCCCAGGCGCGCGTCGACGCCTCCGGCCGCCTGCGCCGCCTGGTCTGCGTCGAATTCGACATCACCGAGCGCAAGCTCTACGAAGACGCGCTGTTCAAGGAAAAGGAGAGCGCGCAGATCACGCTGCAGTCGATCGGCGACGGCGTCATCACCACCGACGGGCACATGATCGTCGAGTACCTGAACCCCACCGCCGAGGAACTCACTGGCTGGAAGTTCGAGGAGGCGCAGGGCAAGGGCGTCGACGAGATCTTCCGCGGATTCCACGAGGAAACCTGCGAGCCCCTCGAGAATCCGCTGTCCGTGGCGATCCGTCGCGCGCGCGCCATCAAGTCGGTGCGCCCGACGCTGCTGATCAAGCGCGACGGCAACGAGATGTACATCGAGAGCACCGCCTCGCCGATCCGCGATGGTTCCGGCGCGGTCTGCGGTGGCGTGCTTGTGTTCCACGACGTCAGCGAAAGCCGCGAACTCAATCGCAAGCTCTCCTACCACGCGAGCCACGACATCCTGACGGGCCTGGTAAACCGTCGCGAGTTCGAGGCCCGCCTCGAGCGCTCGCTGCGCAGCGCCAAGGCGCGCGAGACGCAGTACGCGCTCTGCCACCTCGACGTCGACCAGTTCAAGATCATCAACGACACCTGTGGCCACAGTGCGGGCGACGCGCTGCTCGGGCAGGTCGGTGCGCTGCTCAAGACCAAGATCCGCTGGCGCGACACGCTCGCGCGCCTGGGAGGCGACGAGTTCGGCGTGCTGCTCGAGAGCTGCTCGCTCGACGACGCGCTGGTGATGGCCGAGCAGCTGCGCGAGACCATGCGCAACTACAAGTTCGTCTGGGAAGAACGCACGTTCCGCCTCGGTTGCAGCATTGGCGTGGTCCCGATTACCGGCGACAGCGAAGACGTGGCGACGGTGCTGTCGTCGGCCGACAGCGCCTGCCAGGCGGCGAAGGAGGGCGGGCGCAACCGCGTCTTCAGCTTCCAGGACAACGACATCGACCTCATGCGCCGCCGTCGCGAGATGCAGTGGGCCGCGCGCATCAACAACGCGCTCGAGGAGTCGCGCTTCGAGCTGTTCCGGATGACGATCCAGCCGCTGCAGAAGCACGACCCGGGCGCGCACTACGAGCTGCTGCTGCGCATGCGGGACGAGACCGGCAAGATCGTCGCGCCCGACAACTTCATCAACGCGGCCGAACGCTACGGCATCACGCCGCAGATCGACCGCTGGGTGGTCGAGCACGCGCTGCGCTGGCTGGTCTCCGAGGCCGACGAGCGCGAGCGTCTTGCGCTGTGCTCGATCAACCTCTCGGGCCAGAGCCTCGGCGACGCGGATTTCCTGCCGTTCGTGCAGAAACTGCTGAAGAACAGCGGCATCGACGGCACCAAGATCTGCTTCGAGATCACGGAGACCGCGGCGATCGCCAGTTTCTCGCAGGCCAACCGCTTCATCGCGGCCCTCAAGGAAGAGCAGGGCTGCAAGTTCGCGCTCGACGACTTCGGCACGGGCCTGTCGTCGTTCGGTTACCTGAAGCACTTCCCCGTCGATTTCCTGAAGATCGACGGCAGCTTCGTCAAGGAGATCCTGCGCGACCCGATCGACCGGGAGATGGTGCGCTCGATCAACGAGATCGGTCACCTGACGGGCAAGCAGACGATCGCGGAGTTCGCCGAGAACGAGGAGATCATCAACATGCTGCGGTCGCTCGGCGTCGACTACGCGCAGGGCTACGGCATCTCGGCGCCGACGCGCATCCTCAAGATCGCCGCGAACGGCTGAGTGCCGTCTCGTCTGGCGCGTTCTGCGCCGGGCGCATTTCCGTTACGGAAGGTGGCAGGGCCGCAGTGCGCAGGCGGCCGATGCCGTGCTTTTCCGGGCGGGCGGAAAGGCAGACACGCCCGCCCGGAAAAGCACGGCATCGGCCGCTGCACGACCGCGCCTGAGCTTTGTCTTCGTGACCGAAGACTGCGCACGGCGCAGGTGGCGGCAGGTCACGAGATGCTCTGATCAGGCGTTCACGGCGACCTTGACGGTGAGCGGAGGCCGCCGGGGTCGTAGCGCCAGATGGGGCGGGGTGCGCGCAACCCTCGGCAGCCGAACGCCTCGCGTGCCGACGTCCGCGCTCACATGCACCTCGCGGGCGAACGCGGATCGGCCTGAGGTCAGCGGGCTCGCCAGCGCATGCGGGTTCGGAGTACCGTGCGCGTTTCGCGGCTCAGCCACCGAACAGAATCGCCGGCACGACACGAGGACTAGCCGATGCTCAAGCTCTACGGATTCCCGGTCAGCAACTACACGAACATGGTGGAACTCGCGCTGCTCGAGAAGGGACTGCCCTTCGAGTACGTGCTGACGTTTCCGGAGCAGACCCCGGAATTTCTGGCCAGGAGCCCGCGCGGCAAGGTGCCTTTTCTCGGCACGCCCCAGGGCTTCATCAACGAAGCGGATGCGATCCTCGACTACCTCGAGGACATCGGGCCGGCCAGGCGACTGTTGCCGGAAGACCCGCAGGCGCGGGCCACCGTTCGCGCGCTGATGAAGGAGATCGAGCTCTACATCGAGTTGCCGGCGCGCAGTTGCTTTGCTGAAGCGTTCTTCGGCGGTTCGGTGCCCGCTGCGATCAAGTCCAAGGCGCGTGAAGACTTGCTGGCGGGTTTCGCCACGCTCAAGCGACATGCCCGATTCGCGCCGTACGTTGCGGGCGACACATTTACGCTGGCCGATATCGTGTTCCTTTACAGCGTCGACCTCGCGGCCACGGTCGGCAAGCAGCTGTTTGGCCTGGACCTGCTCGGCGACCTGCCAGCGGCCAGGACGCTGCTGCAACGGCTGGGCGAGAATCCGCACGTCAAGATGATTGCGGCGAAGAGAGACGCGGGCATGCCCGCGTTCGTGGCTGCGGTGCGTGCACGCTTGCAGGCTGCGAGCTAGGCGCGACGGCCCCGCACGAATCCCGGACGGCGCCGCGTCGACATCGCTACCTGACCATCCACTTTAGTCAGTGGTCGATTCGGCAGCGAAGGGCGGCAAAGTCGGGTCTCGAAAGCAGACCTACTAGAAGATAGACGACCCGGAGCGGCCGTTCAAGGCTGACGCAATCGCCTCGCGTCATTGACTGACCGCGCCGCAGCCGCGGCCGCTATGCAGTGTCGCTGCATCCAGACCCTGCCCCGGCGCCGCTGTGACGATCCTAGACAGGAGGTTTCCGAAGCCTGCAAGCGTGTCGAAATGCAATGGGTAGACAGGACGATCCCTGTGAACGTCATTGGCGAGCTTCTCCAACCGGATCACCGCCGACTCGGTGTACGTCGCGAAATGACATCGCGGGCCTGAGCGTCATCAGGGGTGCCTGCGACTTTTCATCGAGATGGATCGGCTTCTGGTGCCGTCCGGCATTGTCACCGACAGAACGTTGGCTATTGGATCGACGGAGGCAACCTCGAACGAGGAGGTCACCTTCAGACCAACCTTCGCACCGCCAGTGACACTCGGCGCCGCGCCGCCCTGAGTCTCGCCCTTCGGCACGATTTGGAAGACAACCGACTCGGTGTAGGTGGCCTCAATGACATCACCTACTACGACCTTGTCGAAATTCTTCACCCTGTCGCTTGCTTGCACATCAAACGTCCGGCCATCTTGCCTCTTCAACATGACGAGCCGCGCAATTGGGTCGATCGCCGCCACGGTGCCGCGAACAATGGTCGTCTGTTCGTACTTCAGGGGCCCCTTATCGACGCCTTCGTGATAGATGATGGCATCCCGGAATGATTGAGCTCCGCGTGGCCATCGAGTCGCCGAGCGCCACAACAGGCAGAACCAGGGTTGCGGCAACAATAGCGGTGACCGGGCGAGTGTTCAAGCTCGCGTACTCGTTCGGTGAGAAGCGACGGCAATGCCGGTGCCGGAGTCACCGTTATGGCATCGTTGCGCACGGCCTGCGGGCGACCCACTCCGCCGCTCTCTAACTATGCGGCCATGCGGAAGTGGCCCGCGCCGCCAGTGACTCCTATTGGCCGAACGCGGAAGTAGCAGAATGACCGCATTGCCAGACTCGGGCACCCCAGCTGCCGTGGTCGCAGCGCGTGACGAAACACCTCCGCGCCGTCGACGCTGCGTGCGCCGTGCGAGTTCTCGCGCCTTGGCGAGAACTCGCTCAGGCGCCGTCTCGCAAGCGGGTGATTCCGTGGTCTTTCCGGCGAGCGTGTCTGCCTTTCCGCTCGCCGGAAAGACCACGGAATCACCCGCCCTTGCACTCCGGGACGCCCGAGCCGAAGTGATCGCCTAATCCGCGAATTCGAACCGCATCGACAGGTCGACGGCCCGCACGTCCTTCGTCAGCGAACCGACCGAGACAAAATCCACGCCGGTCTCACCGATAGCCCGCAACGTCTCGAGCGTGACGCCGCCGGACGCTTCGAGCTTGATCGGTCCATTCGGATGCGAGCGACTGAGCGCGACGGCCGCCCGCAGGTCAGCGAGCGAGAACTCGTCGAGCAGCGCCATGTCGGCACCGGCGTCGAGCGCCTGCCGCAGCTCGTCGAGCGACTCGACTTCCACTTCGATCATCACCTGCGCAGGCGATGCCTTGGCCGCCGCCACCGCGGCAGCTATCGAACCCGCCGCCAGGATGTGGTTCTCCTTCACCAGGATGCCGTCATAGAGGCCCACGCGGTGGTTGACGCCACCGCCGCAGCGCACGGCGTACTTCTGTGCGTTGCGCAGGCAGGGCAACGTCTTGCGCGTGTCGAGCACGCGGCACGGCAGTCCGTGCAGGACGTCGGCATACCGCCGGGTGGCCGTCGCCGTCGCGGACAGCACCTGCAGGAAATTGAGCGCGGTGCGTTCTCCGGTCAACAGCGAGCGGGCCGGGCCGGCAAGTCGATAGAGCAGTTGGCCCGGTTGCACGGTATCGCCGTCGCTCACGTGCCATTCGACGACGACCGCCGGATCGACCTGGCGGAACACTTCGTCGACGTACGGTCGGCCTGCGACCACCGCGGCTTCCCGCGTGATCACCTTTGCCTGCCCCATGCGACCGGCCGGCACCAGCCCTGCCGTGAGATCACCGCTGCCGACGTCTTCCTTGAGAGCAGCGGCGACGGTCTCGTGGAGATCCGCAGGCAGGACCAGGGCCGCGTCCGGGTCGTGGGAACGGGGCGTGTGGGTCGTCGCGGTCGTCATGTTGTCGTCCGTCCGTCGTCGATCGGCGCGACGAATTGTCCGCTCCGCTCGCACAAAAAGAAAACCCGGCCGGAGCCGGGCTTTCTTGCGCCCATCAGGCGAGTGTGATCAGAACGGCAGGCCGTGCGTCGCCGAACCCATGCACAGCAGCATCGGGATCGACAGCACGAAGTTCGTGCGCGAGGCGAGCATGGCCGTCTTGCGCGCGGCAGCCTTCTCTTCGTCCGTCGCCGCCACGATGCCGAGAATCTTCTTCTGGTTGGGCCAGATCAGCACCCAGACGTTGAAGAGCATGATGGTGCCGAGCCAGGCGCCGATGCCGATCACGAGCTGGTAGTAGTTGACGGGGTCGCTCAGCATCCCGAGCGCGAACGAGCCATGGAAGTTGCCCGAACGCGCCAGGTACCAGGCGCCCGTGAGCCACGTCGCCAGCGCCGCCCAGCGGAACCAGAACAGCGCCACCGGCGCGATGTACTTGCTGATGCCGGCGCCGCCCGGGCCGCCCTTGTCCGCTGCGGCAGCGGCGAGGCCGGGAATCTGCACCAGGTTGAAGTAGTAGAGCAGCCCGATCCAGGTGATACCGGCCAGGATATGCAGCCAGCGGGCCAGGCCCAGCTCGTGGAACGTGGTGGGCGCGATGAGCAAGCTCAGCACGATGGCCGCCGCGAAACCGGCCGTAATGGCTCCGCGAACGGTGTTCAGTGGGTTCATGGGTACGGATTCCTCAGGAAAAAATCTTTTTGATACCGGAGCTTACCGCTCCCATGGCATCCTGGAATGAGTTTGAAGAATAGGCGACGGACCCTCATAATTCAATGTCCTGCGCGGCAGGCGCAGGAGGCTACATGTCCCAGGTTGCACCGGCTTCACCTTGTCTGAACATCTGCGTGCTCGATGCTGCCCGAACTTGCATCGGGTGCGGCCGCACGCTCGATGAGATCGCACGGTGGGGCCGGATGAGCGCCGCCGAGCAATGGCAGGTCATTGCGCGTCTGGAACGTGTCCGTCAGCAGGAGGTCGCAACGGCCAGTCCCGTCCCAGCGAACTGATCGAGTTCGGGGCGAACGGAACGCCGGCTGCGTTTTGATGTCATTGGCAATGCTGGCAAGCGTGCTGGCGAACTGGCTGCGTCTTGCGGCCGAGAGGTAAGGACGTGGACGTTACACAGCGGATCCAGGATCAGCTCAAGTCGAACCCGGTCGTGCTCTACATGAAAGGCACCCCGGACTTTCCGCAGTGCGGATTCTCGGCGTCCGCCGTGCGTACGCTCGAGGCCTGCGGCGCCGAGTTTGCGTACGTGAACATCTTCGAAGACCCGGAACTGCGCGAGGCGCTGAAGCGTTACTCGAACTGGCCGACGTACCCGCAGGTCTACGTCAAAGGCGAGTTGCTCGGTGGCTCGGACATCCTCACCGAGATGTTCCAGAAAGGCGAGCTGCAGCAGGTGCTGAACGAAGCGGGCGCAACGGCCAAGTCGGCCTGAGCAGGCTGCCCGCCACGCGACAGCGCCGGCGGCCCTCCCCCTTAAATGGTTTCTTCGTCCGTGGGCGGCGGCTCGCGCTGTGCGAGCTGCGGCGCGCGTTCGCACGCATCTTCGTACAGGCTGCGGAACTTGTTGCAGATGATGCAGAAGAGCGCAGCCGTGCGTTCCGCGTCGTAGATCGCCGAATGCGCGGCGTTCGGATCCCATTCGAGGCCCGCGGCCGCAATGGCCCGTGACAGGACGGTCTGTCCGAATGCGACGCCAGCGAGGGTCGCGGTGTCGAAGCTCGAGAACGGGTGGAACGGGTTGCGCTTGATGTCCGTGCGCGCAATGGCCGCGTTGAGGAAATTGAGGTCGAACGACGCGTTGTGCCCGACCAGCACGGCGCGCGTGCACCCACGCTCGCGAACTTCCTTGCGGATCTCGCGGAACAGCTGCGTCAGCACTTCCTTCTCGGGCAGCGCCGGCCGCAACGGGTGATGCGGATCGATGCCGTTCACCGCGAGTGAAGCCGGATCCATGCGTGAGCCATGAAACGGCTGCACGTGGAAGCGGTGCGTCGCTCCCGGGCGCAGTTCGCCCATCGGCGTCATCTCGATCATCACCGCGGCGATCTCCAGCAGCGCATCGGTCTGGTGATTGAAACCGCCGGTCTCGACGTCGACCACGACGGGCAGGAAGCCCCGGAACCGGTCGGCAATGCGCGGTTCGACGAACTCGTAGGATTCGAAGTCTTCGGTCACGCCGGGTCCAGCATGCGCCATGCGAGGGTCGCGCCGGCGCGGAACGGTACCAGCCGTTCGTTCGCCGGCCCGAAAGAGTAGCTGTCCGGCACGCTCCAGGATTCCTTGCGCAGGGTGAGCGTGCCTTCGTTGCGCGGCACACCGTAGAAGTCAGCTCCGCGCTCGGACGCGAAAGCCTCGAGGCGCTCGAGGCGGCCAGCGCTTTCGAAGGCTTCGGCATACAACTCGATGGCTGCGTGCGCGGAAAAAATGCCCGCGCAGCCACAGGCAGCCTCCTTGGCGTGCCGGGCGTGCGGCGCGCTGTCGGTGCCGAGAAAGAAACGCGGGTCTGCACTCGTCGCGACTGCGAGCAAAGCCTCGCGGTCCCGTTCGCGCTTGAGCACGGGCAGGCAATAGTGGTGCGGGCGGATGCCGCCTGCGAACAGCGCGTTGCGGTTCAGCAGCAGGTGCTGCGGCGTGATGGTGGCGGCGATGCCCTTGCGCGCGCCCTGCACGAACTCTGCGGCGATGTGTGTCGTGATGTGCTCGAACACCACCTTGAGGCGCGGCACGCGTTCGACGACGCGGCTCAGCACCCGGTCGATGAACACGTGCTCGCGGTCGAAGACGTCGACGTCGCCCGCGGTCACTTCGCCGTGCACCTGCAGCACGAGCCCGTGTTCGGCCATCGCTTCGAGCGCGGGCCACACCTTGTCGATCGAGGTCACGCCGGCGTCGGAATGCGTCGTGGCACCCGCCGGATAGAGCTTGGCGCCGACGACGAAGCCGCTGGCTTTCGCCTTGCGAATCTCGTCGGGCGAGGTGCTGTCGGTCAGGTACAGCGTCATCTGCGGTTCGAACGCCAGGCCGGCCGGGACGGCTGCCACGATGCGCGCTCGGTACGCTGCCAGCGCGTCCGTGGTCGTCATCGGCGGCTGCAGGTTCGGCATCACCAGCGCGCGGCCGAATTGCCTGGCGGTGAAGGGCACCACGGCCGCGAGTTGCGCGCCGTCGCGCACGTGCAGGTGCCAGTCGTCAGGCCGGCGCAACGTCAGGGTTTGCGAGGTCGGGCTCACGACAGGGACCGCAACTGCTTGTCCAGTTCGGTGGCGTCGCCCAGCAAGTGCACGGCGTAGCGCACGCCGAAGCCCGTCATCTCGGTAGGCACGTGCGCGAGCCCGCCCTTTCGTTCCGACGGCGCGAGGTCGACGTGCACCCAGGGCACAGTCGTCTCGACGAACCGGCTGAGGAAGCGTGAGGCCAGGATGTGGTCGCCCTTGCTGTCGAGCGTGCACTGCAGGACATCAGCGCCGGGGCACTCGAGTTCCGTGTCGAAGTCTGCGTCCATCGGGAAGCACCAGACGCGCTCACCGCTGCGGTGTCCCGTCTGCTGCAGCCAGTCGTGCAGGCCCGCGCGGTTGCTGAACGCGCCGGCGTAACGATCGGTCAGGGCATTGACGCAGGCACCGGTCAGCGTCGCGAAATCGAGCACGAAACGCGGCTTTTCGCGCGAGGCGAGCGTCAGGGTATCTGCCAGCACCATGCGCCCCTCGGCGTCGCTGTGCACGACCTGGATGGTCACCCCGTTGAGGGCGCGCACGATTTCCTGCGGCCGGAACGCATTCGGACCGATCTGGTTCTCGGTGATTGCGAGCCAGCAGTCGATCGGATACGGCGTCTCGAGTCGTGTCAGCGCGAGCAGCGAGCCGACCGCGACGGAGCTGCCCTGCATGTCGCCGTGCATCGTGTACATGCTGCGATGCGGCTTGAGGTTGATTCCACCCGTGTCGAAGCAGATGCCCTTGCCGACGAGCGCAATCCCGGTCGCACCCTCGCTTGCCCCCGTGGGGCGCGATCGCTTGGGCCGATAGCTCAGCCGCACGATGCCCGCGCCACGGTGCGGGTTGGCACGTGCCACGGCGAGGAACGCGCCGGCACCCAGCTTCTCGAGCTGGCCGATGCCGTAGAACCTGAACGACCATCCTTCGCGGCGCGCGAGCTTCTGCAGCGCGGCACGATACGCCATCGAGTCGAGCACGTTGGGCGGCAGGGTTGCCAGCCAGCGCGCGAGGTGGTTTCCCGCCGCGATGGCGCGGCTTCGGTCGTAAAGCGCCGACGCCCGGTCCGCGACGTGGACCTGGGCGAGGTCGTGCGCAGCCGTGGCCTTCGACTTCTGCTCGGGCATCGGGGCCGCGTGAGCGAGCACGGCGCTCAGCACCGCTTCCAGCGCGGCAGCTCGTTCGCCGGGCGCCGTGAATTCGTTTGCATGGATGTGCAGGCGCGCCACGCCGGGCTTGAGCACCTCTCGCGCCAGCTTGCCGGAGAGGTCCAGCCGCTCGAACCCCGTCGCGCCAGGTTTCACGAAGCCGACGACGACGAGGGTCTGGCTGCGATTTGACAGTCGCGTCACGAGGATCGGCGATTCCTGGCCGTTGCGCAGATGCGCCCGCAGCAATTTTCGCCACACGGCGGCCTGTGGCAGCTGGTCGACCGATTTGTCGCGCCCGGCCTTCTTTTCGAGCAGCACGACCGCGCCATCGGCACGCGACAGCGTCGCGTCCGACAGGACCAGCGGCCGCACCCTCACGTCGACTCTCAGTTCGGGCGGAATCAATTTCTGCATGGGGAAAACCTTGACCCTGATCGGCCCGGACCGGATCATTGCCGGACGCATTCTGCGTGCAGCGCGCGAGCCGATTACGCGCGCTCCGGCGCGGCGGCATGCTAACAGGCCGTGCCGGCCAAATCATTACCGCCCGGCGGCCGGCGTCGCGTTTTCGACACGGATGGAGACCCTGACTGATGTTCGAAACGTCCAAGATCGACGACGCCGATCCCGCTGAAACGCGCGAATGGCTGGAATCCATCGATTCCGTGCTGAAGACGCAGGGATCCGAGCGGGCACACTACCTGCTCGAGCGCATCATCGATTTCACGCGCCGTTCCGGTGCGTACCTGCCGTTCAAGCCGAACACGGCCTATGTCAACACGATTTCGACCGGGCAGGAACTCGAATATCCCGGCGATCGCGCGCTCGAACGACGCATCGAGGCCTATCTGCGCTGGAACGCGATGGCCATGGTCGTGCATGCCAACCGGCAGAGCTCGGAGTTCGGTGGGCACCTGGCGAGCTATGCCTCGGCGGCGACGCTGTACGAAGTCGGCTTCAATCACTTCTGGCGCGCGCCGAGCGAGCAGCATCCAGGCGACATGGTCTTCATCCAGGGCCACTCGGCTCCCGGCGTCTACGCGCGCGCCTACCTCGAAGGCCGCCTGACCGAGGACCAGCTGAACCGCTTCCGCGAGGAAGTGGGCGGCGGCCTGTCGTCGTATCCGCATCCGTGGCTGATGCCGGACTTCTGGCAGTTTCCGACGGTGTCGATGGGTCTCGGCCCGATGATGGCCATCTACCAGGCGCGCTTCGTGCGTTACCTCGAGCACCGCGGCATCGTGCCGGTGAGCGATCGCAAGGTCTGGGCCTTCCTTGGCGACGGCGAAATGGACGAGCCGGAATCGCTCGGCGCGATCACGATGCCGGTGCGAGAGAAGCTCGACAACCTGGTGTTCGTCATCAACTGCAACCTGCAGCGGCTCGACGGGCCGGTGCGCGGCAACGGCAAGATCATCCAGGAACTCGAAGCCGCGTTCCTCGGTGCGGGCTGGAACGTCATCAAGGTGGTGTGGGGTTCGCGCTGGGATCCACTGCTGCAGCAGGACACCAAGGGGCTGCTGCGGCGGCTGATGATGGAATGCGTCGACGGCGAGTACCAGAATTTCAAGGCCAAGGGCGGCGCGTACACGCGCGAGAATTTCTTCGGCAAGTATCCGGAGCTGAAGGAAATGGTGGCCAACTTGTCCGACGAGGACATCTGGCACTTGAACCGCGGCGGCCACGACGCGCGCAAGGTCTTCAACGCCTATCAGGCGGCCATGAAGCACACCGGCCAGCCGACGGTCATCCTCGCCAAGACGGTAAAGGGCTTCGGCCTCGGCCGCACCGGCGGCGAAGCGCAGAACATCACGCACCAGCAGAAGAAGCTCGACGACGCTGCGCTGCGCGAATTCCGTGACCGCTTCAACATCCCGGTATCGGACGCGGACATCGCGAGCCTGCCGTACTTCCGGCCGGCGGAGAACAGCGAAGAATCCCGGTACCTGCAGGGGCAGCGCAAGGCGCTGGGCGGCTACCTGCCGCAGCGCAGTGACCGCGCTCCGCCGCTCAAGACGCCGGCGCTCGAAGCATTCAAGCCGCTGCTCGAATCCTCGGGCGAGCGCGAGATTTCGACCACGATGGCTTTCGTGCGGCTGCTCGGCATCCTGCTCAAGGACAAGGAGATCGGCTCTCACGTCGTGCCGATCGTTCCCGACGAAGCGCGCACCTTCGGCATGGAAGGCATGTTCCGCCAGATCGGCATCTACTCGTCGATGGGCCAGCTCTACACGCCGCAGGATGCGGACCAGCTGCTGTACTACCGCGAGGACAAGAAGGGCCAGATCCTCGAGGAAGGCATCAACGAAGGTGGCGCGATGTGCAGCTGGATCGCGGCGGGCACGGCCTACGCGAACCACGGCGTCAACATGGTGCCGTTCTACATCTATTACTCGATGTTCGGTTTCCAGCGCATCGGCGATTTCGCCTGGGCCGCGGGCGACATGCAGGCTCGTGGCTTCCTGCTGGGCGCGACGGCGGGCCGTACGACGCTGGCGGGCGAAGGCCTGCAGCACCAGGACGGCCACAGCCAGCTGGTCGCGACGACGATCCCGAACTGCGTCGCGTACGACCCGGCGTATGCCTATGAACTC
>CAWHCA010000008.1:0-40892 GCA_963827615.1 uncultured Gammaproteobacteria bacterium
GTCGGCCTGCAGGTCGATGAGCGGGCCGCTCAGCAGGCGCACGTTGCGCACGGGCTGCGGCAGCACGAGCGGTGACAGCCGTTCGCGCAGCAGCTCCGCCATGCGCCGCCGCTGCGCACCGACCGGCTGCACGAAACGCAGCCGCACGCGCGTGACCGGAGCAGCACGGTGACGCAGCTGCACTTCGATCGCCTGCACGCCACGGCCGCGCTCGCGCAGGAACTGGCACAGTTCTTCGAGCAGCGGATCGAGTGCCAGGCCGAGTCGTGCGGTGTCGGCGATCTCGGGTTCGACGTCGCACCGTGCGGCAAAGCGTTCGCTCGCGGCATACGCCGCGCGCGGCTCCTGCACACGACCCGTGGCGCGGTCGAGCGTTGCCAGCAGCTCCTGGCCGAAGCGGCGCGCGAAGCCATCGCGCGGCAGGCGCAGGCACTCACCCACGGTGCGCACGCCCATGGTCCCGAGCACCTCGAGGCTGCGTTCGGGCCACCGCGTGCAGCCGAGCGGCAGCGACGCAAGCCGCCCAGCCAGTTCGTCGCGGTGGCGGACGAATACGGGTCGCGCGCCTGGCGGACCCGTGCGCGCGAACCATAACGATGCCAGCGGCGACGGCGTAATCGCGAAGCGAACCGCCGCGCCCGTGGCATCCACGAGCTCCTGCTGCAAGCGCCGGCACAGTTGCCTGGCGCCGCCAAACAGCCGCAGGCTGCCACGCACCTCGAGCAATACGCCGTCGGGCGGCTCGAGGCTGACCCGCGGCGTGAAGCGCACTCCGCGCTGCGCCACCGCCTCCAGCAGCTGGCGCTCGCGTCGCGCATTGCGCGCCAATGCGTGCAAGCCCGGCACCAGTGCGAGCGCCGCATTGATCGACATCCCCTCGTGCACGCCGGCGGCCTGCACCGCTTCTGCGCACGCGCGCACCACCTTGCCGTTGCGCTCGAGATCGACGATGGCAACGGGCGGACGACCCGGCAGGGCCAGCGCCACGTCGCGCAGCGAATCGAACAGCAATGACGGCAGGTGAATCGCGAGCCAGAGTTCACGCGGGCGCGACTGCGCAAGCGGTGCGCGGCCGGGAACGGCAAGCGAAGATGGACGGAATGCCGGCGTGACCCGCACACGGCGGGGAGACGGGGGCCTGGCGAGCGGGGCCATCTCAGTGTCCCAGGTTCACCGTGACAGGACGGCCTCCGCGGCTTTTGACGATGCGCACCTGCAGGCCTTCGGTACCGCCGCCGAGCAGCGCGAGCCGCAACACGGCGGGTGAAGGCGTGAGCCCTGCCTGCAGCGGGCGATACAGCACGGCAAGGCTGCGCGAAGTCTCTGCGGCCAGTTGCAACCGTCGCAACGCGTGTGGATCGCGGGGATTGGCCCAGCCGAGCACGGCACTGCACGACTCCGAACGCAACGCCTGGTCCATCGCCCACTCGGTGGTTCCTGCACCATTGACGATGAGCATGCGCCCGACATCGATGCCCCACGCCGCCAGCGACGGCGCATACGGTCGAAACGGCGGCGAGACCCAGGCGATCCAACCCCCGCTGCCCCGGTCATGCGGTGGCTGGGCAGACCCGACATGGGCAGACCCCGCATGATCGGGGCGCGGTGGCGGATAAACCTCGCCGGCTGCGCCGTCGTCCCGACAAAGCGCGGCAAGTGCGGGGAGCAGCAACCGGAGCTCGCCGATGCCCCGCTGATCGGCAAGGATTTCGATGAGACCCTGCCGCGGCCAGCCCGCGCCCGGCAGGCAACGGTCGAGCGCGGCGTAGCCCGTGGGCAATCCCGCCGGCACGGCCGCGGCCGTGCTGCTGCCCGTTTCCCGTGCGCGCCAGAGACGCGCGGGATTCTCTTGCAGCAGTTGTTCGACGGAAGCCTTCATGGCTTCTGGCATGGCTTCTTGCATAACTGGGGGCGGGATCGCTGATCCGGAAAAATCATCCAGGGAGCAGTCAGGACAAACGATGCGTGTCCTGCCGCACCACGCCGACGACGAGGCCTTCGATGGTGAGCGACTGCTCGCGCAGGTCGATACGCAGGGGTTCGAAGTCTTCGTTCTCGGGCAGCAGCCAGGCGATCGAGCCGTCCTGCCGGTAGCGCTTCACGGTGACCTCGTTCTCGAGGCGCGCGACGACGATCTGGCGGTTGCGGACTTCGGGCGTGCGGTGGACTGCGACGAGATCGCCGTCGAGGATGCCGGCGTTGCGCATGCTCATGCCTTTGACCTTGAGCAGGTAATGCGGCCGCGGCTGGAAGAGCGCCGGGTCGATCTGGTAGCGCGCTTCGATGTTTTCTTCGGCCAGGATGGGCCGGCCGGCAGCGACCCGGCCGATCAACGGCAGGCCGATCTGGTCGCGCAGGGAGTCCTTGAGCTGGATGCCGCGGGAGGCCCCGGGGCGCAGTTCGATGACGCCTTTGCGCTGCAGTGCACGCAGGTGCTCTTCGGCCGCATTCGCGGACTTGAAGCCCAGGGCTTCGGCGATTTCGGCCCGCGTGGGGGGCAGGCCCTGCTCGGCCAGGCTGTCCTGGATGAATACAAGCACCTGGCGTTGGCGCGGCGTGAGGTCTTCCATCGATCAACCCTCCCTGTATACCCATACAGTGACTGTTTATATATACAGCTCCACGTGCCTGTTGGCAAGCAGGGAAAGAGACCATCGGGCAAGGACCGCCGCCTCGAGCAAGGTGGCCACACCACACTTCCGCGCGAACTTCGCCAGTCCGCGCATTGCAGCGAATGCCGGGAAATCCAGTGCCAACCGCGACGCATGTCAGAGGAGGCGCGTGGCGGGTGGCTGGCGACTGGTCGTCGAATGCGAACGCCTCGCATGCGACGCACCGCACAGTAATCTTTATCGTCGTTTTCGAATGAGTTAGTCTCTCGCTGTTCGGCTGCGCTGCGCACACGGAAAGGTGTGGACGGGCTGCGGCCGCCACACTGTCTTGCCTGATTCAAAAACCGAGGAAGATCACCAATGAAGACCGCTATCGCCAAGATCCTGACCGCCACCGCCGCCGCCGTCGTGCTCGCCGCAGCCACGGGTTGCGTGAGCCAGTCGAAGTTTGACGAGCACGTGGCCAGCGCCGATGCGGCCATCAAGGCTGCCGCTGCCGACGCCGCTGCCGCCAAGGCTTCTGCCGACGCCGCTGCCGCCTCGGCATCGAGCGCCGCGAGCGCATCGAGCGCCGCCCAGAGCACGGCCAACCAGGCTCTCCAGGCCGCGCAGGCTTCGCAGTCCTGCTGCGACGCGACCAACGAGAAGATCGATCGCGCGTTCAAGAAGTCGATGGGCAAGTAATCGACTGACTCCGTCGCTTCGGCGATACGAAGACGCCGCGGACCTCCGCGGCGTTTTCTTTTCCGCAGCACTTTGCCGCCTGCCCCGCGCACAGCAGCACCGCACTGCTCACGGCGCAGACCGACAAGCGTTGAGTTACGGAGCCGGTGCCTGCGCCGTCTCTGCGGCTGGCGCAGGCACGGATTCCGGCGACCGGACCGGAACACGCGAGAAATTGCGTTCACCGACGCGCACGGGCACGCCCGACGCCTGCTGGAACGCGAGCCGTGCCGTGTCCCAGTCGATCGACACATCGACGCCGGCCGTGGCCGCCTTTACCACCCGATCGAGTTCCGCCGGATCCATGTGCGAAGGATTGTCCGTGCCTTCCAGCGGCGCCTGGCGCTCGATGAACAGCGAGCCGCGCGACCAGCCGACTTTCGTCGTCTGGTCGATCAGGTTCACCTTCGTGTTGACCGGGATCATCGTGTAGAACTCGGCGATGTCCTCCGGGAACATGCGGATGCAGCCGTGCGTAACCTGCATGCCGACGCCTGCGGGACGGTTCGTGCCGTGGATCAGGTACGAGCCGCCGGGGATCCCGAGCCGCAAGGCATACTCGCCGAGCGGGTTGTCCGGACCCGGCGGGATGAACGGCGGCAATGGATCACCCTTCGCCTCGTGCTCGAGCCGGACCGACTTCGGCGGATACCAGTTGGGGCGCTCCTGCTTCGACGCGACCCTGGTGGCCCCGAGCGGTGTCTTCCAGTCCATCTTGCCGGTGCTGATCGGGTACGTGCGAACGACGCGCGGCTGGCCCGGCTGGGCGGGCGGATAGTAATAAAGACGGTGCTCCGGCAGGTTGACCACGATCCCCTCGCGCGGGGCGTCCGGCAGCAGGAACCGGCCTGGAATCACCACCTCGGTGCCCGCCCCGGGCAGCCAGGGGTCGATGCCGGGGTTGGCGGCGATGATTTCCTCGTACCCGACGCCATGGCGCCGGCCGATGTCGAGCAGTGTGTCCTCGTGCTCGGCCATGGCGATGCTGACCGCACCGATCACGTTGTCGCCATTGCGCGGCAGCAGGAATTCGCCCGCCCGGACGTCATTGGCGACGAACTGTGCGAACGCTGCGACCAGCGCAGCCGCGAACCACTGGCCGACACCGTTATCCTGCATGCAACCTTCCTTCCATTGCCTGCATCTATTCTAACCACATGGCGACGATCCACACGCTGCCCGCACGCATTGACCCGGACACGGCACCGCCCGTAGCCTTGCGGCCGCGAGGGACCCCCATGCCTTACAAGCTGACGATCGAGCTCTCCGACCGCGATTTACGCCATTTTCGCCGGGAATTGAAAAAGGCGCGCGATTCGGTGCGGATCGCCGACGACGAGGAAATCCTCGGCGCGGCGGCCGACATGGTGAAATCCATGAAGGGCACGGACCTGCCCGATTTCGTGACCGAGCGGCTCGAGCAGCTCGACACCCTGATCGCCATGGTCACCGACGAGGACTGGCCGCTGGACGACGACGAGCGCAATCCGGTGCTGTCGGGGCTTGCCTATCTGTGCGACCCGGAGGACCTGATTCCCGACGACATCCCGGGCATCGGCATGCTCGACGACGCCGTAATGATCGAACTCGTGTTCCGTGAACTCCGGCACGAGCTCGAGGCGTACGAAGATTTCCGCGCCTACCGCGAATCACTGACGAAGGGCTCGGTGCTGCGCAAGGCTGCGCCCGGCGTCGCGGCGAAGATCGACCGGCGGCGCGTGCAGCTGATGGCGCGCATGCGGCGCCGGCGCAAGGCCGAGTAGTGAGTAGTGATAGTGATGGAGTTTAGAGCGCGGCGCGCTCTTTCCGACTGATCACTGATCACTACTCACTATTCACTCCCGTCGCCGTCACTTTCGCCAGCAGGTCCACGATCTGGTCCGGCACGCCGTTGCGTGCTTCCGTGACCGCAACACGCACGGCATTGGCAAACGACATGCGGTCGGCGCCGCCGTGACTCTTGATGACCACGCCCTGCAATCCCACCATGCTTGCGCCGTTGTACGCGCGTGGATCGAGTCGTGCCTTGAGCGCCGTGAGTGTCGGCGCCGCGGCGAGTGCGCCGATCTTGCGTACCGTGCTGCGAGTGAACTCTTCCTTCATCGCGCCGCTGATGAACTTCGCCAGGCCTTCCATCGTCTTCAGCGACACGTTGCCGGTGAAACCGTCGGTGACGACGACGTCGACGGCACCTGAAAAAATCTTGTCGCCCTCGACGAAGCCAACGTAGTTGATCGCGGAGCCGGTGAGACGCTTGTGCGCCGCCTTGATCTCCTCGGTGCCCTTGATGTCTTCCTCGCCGACGTTGAGCAGGCCGACGCGGGGCTGCTCGATGCCGTGCAGGTCGGATGCGATCACGGAGCCCATCACCGCGAACTGCACCAGGTGATCGTCGTTGCAGTCGGGGTTGGCGCCCAGGTCGAGCATGACGGTGTACCCGCCCGTCGAGGGCACGGCCGAGACGATGGCGGGACGGTCGATGCCCGGCACCATGCCGAGCACGAAACGCGCGGTGGCGAGCAGTGCGCCGGTGTTGCCCGCAGACACGCACGCAGAAGCCTCGCCCTTCTCGACGAGGTTGATCGCGACACGCATCGACGAGTTCTTCTTGCGGCGGAGCGCGTCCTGCGGACGCTCGTCCATGGCGACGACTTCGGTCGCTTCGACGAAACGGCAGCGGTCGTTGTCGAGGGCGGCGCCCAGCAACGGCAGCACGACCTCACTGCGACCGACGATGATCAGCCGGAGATCGGGCGTGGACGCGAGGACATCGAGCGCCGCGGGAACGGCAACTTCAGCGCCGTGGTCGCCGCTCATCGCGTCCACGGCTACGGTCAGGCCGGCGGTCATGCGCGGGCCCGTCGAGACAGGATTACTCCTGGCCTTCGTCGGCGGCCGGCTTCTCGATCACTTTCTTGCCGCGGTAGAAACCGTCGGCGGTGATGCGGTGACGAAGATGGGTTTCGCCGCTGGTACGGTCAACCGACAGCGCAGGGCTGCTCAGGTGGTCGTGCGAACGGTGCATGCCGCGCTTGGACGGGGTCTTGCGGCTTTTCTGGACTGCCATGATCTACTCTCCTGAAGCGGGTCCGCGCTCGTTGTTTTTCTCGAGCAGCTCCCGCAGATTCGCAAAGGGCATCTGTTTCTCTTCCACCGCTGCCTCTTCGGCCGCGGTCTCGACCACGGAAGCGGGCGCCAACGGCACCTCTTCCGCCTCGGACGACAGGCACTCCGGGCTGCCTGCTTCGTGCGCGGGCACGAGCGGCAACGCGAGCAGCACCTGCTCTTCGACCAGCGCCGCAAGCGACAGTTGCTCCGGCATTCCCACGAACGGCTCGTAGCCGCCCGGCACGTCATCCATCTCGTCGCGGACGATGGCGACCAGCGCCGATTCGTCCATCGCGATCGCGCAAGGCTGCAGGCAACGCTGGCATTCCAGCACTGCCGTGCCCTCGACGCGGACGTCGACCGTCGTTCGGCCTTCGAAGGCACCGAACTGCAATCGCGCATCGATGCGAGTGCCGGGAAGGCCGCCCGCCTCGGCTACGCGTTCGAGCTGCGCCAGGTCGTAATGGCGCTCGAGAACGGCGGCTCGCGCCGACAGCTCCTTGGCGTTAACCTGATCGGCCTGGCCGGGCGACATGGGGCGCGTATCATAGTGACGCTGCCCCGCCCTGTCAAAGAAAAAACGAGCCTAAATCTTTGTTTTCCAAGGGCCTGATTCTCGCCTCGACGTCCCGCTACCGCCGCGACCTGCTGCAGCGGCTCGGGCTGCCGTTCGAGTGCGTCGCCCCCGGCGCCGATGAAGCTCGCCTGCCGGGCGAACCGGCCGCCGCCATGGCCGCGCGCCTGGCCCGGGTCAAGGCCGAGGCAGTCGCCGCGAGGTACCCAACAGCGATCGTGATCGGTTCGGACCAGGTCGCCCTGCGCGGTACCGATGTGCTCGGCAAGCCCGGCACCGTCGAGCGTTGCCGCGAACAGCTGCGGGCTTCGTCTGGCCGCGAAGTCGTCTTCCTCACGGCGGTGCACGTCATCGATGGCTCCGCCGGTCGCACCGAATCGCACGTCGACCGCACGGTCGTGAAGTTCAGGGTGCTGTCTGATGACGAAATCGACCGCTACATCGAGCGCGACAATCCACTCGACTGCGCCGGCGGTTTCAAAGCCGAGTCCCTGGGGATCGCCCTCTTCGACCGCGTCGAATCGATCGATCCGACGGGCCTCACCGGCCTCCCGTTGTCCTGGCTTTGCGGCGCCCTTCGCCGCGCACGGGTCCAGGTCCCTTAGCCGGGCCCCGCCTGTCGGTCCGGGGCTTGGCCGTCCTCGGCTTGCCCGTCTGCGCCACCGGCGCCGGTCGCTGCACGCGCGGAGCGACGATCGGTCCACGCGCGCCCTCCGGTTTCAGTGTCTTGCCACGCTCGTCCTGCGGCGCCCGCGCCTTGCCACGCGTGAGCGTGTCCAGCACCGCGCTGAGTTCGGGCGGCAGCGGCGCGCTTGCCAGCATGGGCTCGCGGGTGCCGGGCCGTGTGAAGCCGAGCGACGACGAATGCAGGAACATGCGCTTCAGGCCGTAGTCCTTGAAGATCTCGTTGAAGGTCCGGTTGCCATACTTGTCGTCACCCGCCACGGGATGACCGGCATATGCGGCGTGCACGCGGATCTGGTGCGTCTTGCCGGTATCGATCTCGACTTCCAGCAGCGTCGCCAGATTGCCGAAGAACTGCACGGGCTTGAACGTGCTGACGGACTTCTTGCCGTGCGCGCGCACGGCCACGTGCCGCTCGCCGCTGCGGCGCTCGTCGGTGTCGAGCGCGAGCTCGATGCGCTTGGTCCCCAGGTTCCACTTACCGCAGACCAGTGCGAGGTAATGTTTTTCGGTCTGGCCTTCGCGCAACTGCCGGTGCAGGTCGCGCAGCGCAGCGCGCCGTTTTGCCACGAGCAGGCAGCCGCTGGTGTCACGGTCGAGCCGGTGCACGAGTTCGAGGTCCGGCTGCCCGGGGCGCGCGCTGCGAAGCGCTTCGATCAGGCCGAAGTCGGTCGCACTGCCGCCGTGAACCGCAAGGCCCGGCGGCTTGTTGCAGACGATGAGGTCACTGTCCTCGTAGGTGATCGAGTCGAGGACCAGCTTCTGCAGCGACTCGCTGGCGGTCCGGGGCGTGGCTGGCGGCGGCACGTCTTCCGCCTTGCGCACCGGGGGAATGCGGACGACGTCGCCCAGGGCGACCCGCTGGTCGGGCCTGGCGCGCTTCTTGTTGACGCGCACCTCACCCCTGCGCAGCAGTCGGAACACGTGCGTGCGCGGGACATCCTTGAGCTGCCGGACGAGGAAGTTGTCGAGCCGGGTTCCGGCGTCGTCCGCGGTCACTTCCACGTGGGTAACGCCGCGGCCGGGTTCCGGCGCGGCACTGTTCTGGTCGGTTGCCGGATCTATTTCGTAAGCCATTGATTTTCGGGCCTTCGCTTGTTACATTCCGGCGCTAGGCAATGCGCTGGTGCGTCCAAGCAACATCAGGCAGCGCCGAATGAGCGACGCGCGGTTGCACGCCCTACGGGTTGTGCGGGGCGCCCGCAATCTTAGTTGGTTCTGAACCTTCAGACACCATCGATCTGCCGCGGACACGCGCAGGTGCCGCAGCCCCGGCGGGCAGCGGGCCGGCAGCGACCTCGGCGGGTACGATGCCCGACAGCACCAGGATTCGGTCACGCATCGTGCGCACTGCGCCGGTGCAGAAGAACAGCAAATGAGCGCTCGCGCAGTCGCTGCCAGACCTTTTTCCCACGCCACGGCACCATTACCCGTCCGAACCGTTCGCGGCCCCAACCTCCAATAGCGAGAGGGCCGATGAAGAGAATGCTCGTCAACGCAACTCAGGAAGAAGAGTTGCGCGTAGCGCTGGTCGACGGCCAGCGAATCTACGATCTGGACATAGAAATCCCGTCGCGTGAAACCAAGAAAGCCAACGTCTACAAAGGACGCATCACCCGCGTCGAACCCAGCCTCGAGGCTGCGTTCATCGACTACGGCGCCGAGCGCCACGGCTTCCTCCCGCTGAAGGAAGTCTCCAAGGCATTCTTCAAGGACAAGCAGCCCGGCCAGGAAGGCGGCAGCCGCGGCATTCGTGACCTGATCGAGGAAGGCCAGGAAATCATCGTCCAGGTGGAGAAGGAAGAACGCGGCAACAAGGGCGCCGCGCTCACCACCTTCATCAGCCTGGCGGGCCGGTTCCTGGTCCTGATGCCGAACAACCCCCGTGCCGGTGGCGTGTCGCGCCGCGTCGAGGGTGACGACCGCGACGCCCTGCGCGAAGCGATGGACTCGCTGCAGATTCCCGATGGCATGGGTGCCATCGTGCGGACCGCCGGCGTCGGCCGCAGCGCCGAGGAACTGCAGTGGGACCTCAACAACCTGGTCGACATCTGGAACGCGATCCAGCAGGCGTCGGACAGCCGCCCCTCACCGTTCCTGATCTACCGCGAAAGCACGGCGATCCTGCGGGCGCTGCGTGACTACCTCAGCGACGACATCGGCGAAATCCTGATCGACAAGCAGGACGTCTACGAGGAAGCGCGCGAATACATGCAGCGCTTCATGCCGAACAACCTGCGCAAGCTCAAGCTCTACGACGACCACGTGCCGCTGTTCACGCGGTACCAGATCGAGAGCCAGATCGAGTCGGCCTATTCCCACAAGGTGACGTTGCCCGCCGGCGGCAGCATCGTGATCGACCACACCGAGGCGCTGGTCTCGATCGACATCAACTCGGCGCGCAGCACCCGCGGCACCGACATCGAGACCACCGCCTGCAACACCAACCTCGAGGCCGCGGACGAAATTGCGCGCCAGATGCGGTTGCGTGACGTCGGCGGCCTGATCGTCATCGACTTCATCGACATGGAGTCGACCAAGAACCAGCGCGCGGTCGAAGATCGCCTGCGTGAAGCGGTCAAGCAGGACCGTGCCCGCATCCAGCTGGGCAAGATCTCCCGCTTCGGCCTGCTCGAGCTCTCGCGGCAGCGCCTGCGTCCGTCGATCAGCGAATCCACCAACATCGTCTGCCCGCGTTGCACCGGCATGGGTGTGATCCGCAGCGTCGAATCGCTGGCGCTCGCGGTGCTGCGACTGATCGGCGAGGAGGCCCGCAAGGACCGCACCGCCAAGGTCATCGCGCAGTTGCCGGTCGACGTCGCGACCTACCTCATGAACGAGAAACGCGACTGGCTGCACGACATCGAAGCGCGCAGCCATGTCGACATCGTCCTGGTGCCGAACAAGTACCTCGAGACGCCGGCTTACGAATTGCGCCGCGTGCGCGATGACGAGACCGAGCTGCCCGAGAACTCGGTCATCAGCCATCACATGGCAGTCGAGCCGAAGATCGACCTCGATGCGATCGCCTCGGCCGAGGAAGAAAAAGCCCCACCGCCGCAACAGCCGGCGGTGACGACGATCATCCCCAGCACCCCCGCCCCGCCAGCGGCCCCCGAGGTCGTGGCCGCCCCGATCGCAGTCGCAGCTGCACCGGTAGCCGTTGCCGCGCCGGCCTACGGTCCACGCGACAACGTGCTCGTGCGCGCATGGCGCTGGCTCGCAGGCGACAAGCGTGCGCCCGAACCGCAGGTGGCGCCGCCCGTGAACGTCGGTCGCGGTGGCAAGGACGGCGAACGCGATCGTCCGCGTCATGACCGGGATCGCAGCGAACGCGGTCGCGGCCGTGATGGGCGCCGCGACGCACGCGACAGCCGTGACGGGCGCGGACGCAGCGACAGCCGCGGCTCACGTGACGAAGCGCGTCGCGAGAACCGTGCTGACGGTGCACCGGGTCCGGGCCAGCCTGCCCGCGGCAGCGAACCGCGTCGCGACGAGCAGAGTCGCGCGCAACCGCAGCAGCCGCGTCGTGACGAAGGCCCGCGTGGCGGACGTCGTGATGGTGGTCAAGGTCAGGGCCAGGGCGGCGAAGGCGGCCCGCGCGAGGGCCAGCCGCGTCGTGAAGGTGGCCAGCAAGGCCAGCGCCAGCCGCAACATGCGCGACCTGCGCGCGAGCCGCGTGAGCCCCGCGAACCGCGGCCACCGCGCGAATACCGCGAGCCGCAGGAAGCGCGTGAGCAGGTCGCAGCAGCCACGGCGGTCGTCGCAGCCGTTGCCAACGACATGAACACGGCCGACGCGTCAGTCGCGCAACCGACAGGTGACGGTCAGCAGCAACGCCCCGAGGGTGATCGCAGCGAGCGCACCGGACGCAGGTCGCGTCGCGGTGGCCGTCGTCGCCGCGGTCGTAATGAGGGTGGTGAAGGCTACGCCGCAGGCGCTGCCGCGGGCGCAGTCAGCGACGGTAACGTCGATGAAGGTCCGGGCGGTGCTGGTGGCGACGACGCGGGTGGCGGCGAAACCGCTGGCCGCGCGCCTGCGCCGCAGTCGCTCAACGCCCCACGCGAGTTCGATGAACCCCACTGGCCCGAACCGCCGCGTCCATTCGCGGCGATCCCCACTCCGGAAGCACCGCGTGAGTTCACGGCTCCGCCGCCCGCGCCGAGCCATGAAGCACCGCGTGCGCCAGAGCCTCGCTCGTTCGACTTCGATCGTCCTGCGGCACCACCAGCTCCACCCGTCCCGCCACGCGAAGTGACACCCGCGCCGGTCGTTGTCCGTGAGTCGACTCCAGTCGCAACGGCTACCGAGCCGCGCGAGTGGACGCCGACCCCGCCGACGGACGTGACGACGCCGCGCAACGAGCCGTAAGCGACTCGTTCAGCTGTAACAGGAACCCGCTGCCTGGCACGCAGCGGGTTTTTTGTTGTCCGCCAGATTGCGAGCCAGTCACTGGCAACACCCGGGTGGCGCTGGAGAAGCGCAATGCGGCCGCTAACGCACCAGGCCCTGCCGCCAGCTGGCGTAGTTTCACGACGACCGTGTACGATCGTACGGGAACAGCCTCGCGGCGGACATGAAGGGAACGAACATGAATGCATCCAAGATTGCCGCCATCGTGCTGATCGTGGCCGGCGTCCTCGGACTCGTCTACGGGAGCTTCAGTTACACGAAGCAGACTCACGACATCAACGTCGGGACCGATCGAAATGTCCTTGAAGGAAAAGCAGACGGTCAACGTGCCGGTCTGGGCTGGTGTCGGCGCAATCACCATCGGCGCCGCGCTGCTCCTGCTTGGCGGCAGGAAACTCTAGTCGATCATTTCCACGATGACTCGGCCATCGGCGCCAGCGGTCATTGGCCGGACCGCTTGCCGCGAGCACCGGGCTGCGGTTCGTGGGGCTTGATGCCCGGGTTCAGTGCGGCGACGCCCGGTAATACGGAAACAGCTGGTCGTCGCTCGCGACCTGCTCGAACAGGACGTCAGGGCGGCTGCGCAGCGCGAAATAGGCATTCGACGTCACCAGCGTCTCATTGCCACGGGCAGTGTCTTCACCGAGCTTCGAAGCACGATTCATTTCGTCGCCCATCGCCAGGTTGGGACCGATCGCGTACACCTGGCCGTAGCCGATGCCGATGCAGGCGAGCGCCGGTTGTTCCGCAGCATGCTCCGAGTGATTGAAAGCGGTCACACGGCGGTGAATCTCGAATGCGGCATCGAGCGCCCGGCCGGGCTCCTCGAACAGGCCGACGAGGTCGTCGGCGAACGCGCGCACGAGCAGCGCGCCGTGCTCATGCAGCACCGGAATACAGACCTTCTGCGCATCCAGGATGCGCAGGAGCGCATTGAGCGGCCGGTCTTTCATGGCCTGCACCGTGAAGCCAGTGAGGTCGAGCGTCAGGATGGCCCGACGGTACAGGTACTTGGCATCCAGCGCGTCATGACTGATGGAACCTTCCTGCAGCGCGAGCAGGTCGCGATAGACCTCCTCCGTCCAGCCATTGCAGCTGGCCAGGGCAGCTGGAGCATCCAGCAACGGAAACGGCAGTTTGTCTTTCATGTGGTTCCCACGGTCATTAGAAACGGTCGTCCGGCGGCCGTTCGGCCACTTCCCAGTCCTGCAGCCACCGCACTTCCGTCCGCACCTGGCCATCGGGCAGCAGTTCCAGCCAGCGATATCCCGGCGGCTTGAGGTCCATCACGCAGTGTTCGGTGAGCGGCGTGAATTGCGCGCAGGTCGAAGGCGTCGCGAGCACGAGCGTGTGTCCGTGCCGCCGCTCGAACGCCTGGTGCACATGACCACCGAGCACGGCACGCACGGTCGGATACCGCTCGATGACGGCCAGCAACTCGTCGGCATTGCGCAGGCCCACGCCATCGAGCCAGGTGCTGCCGACGGGCAATGGCGGATGATGCAGGCACACGAGGATCGGCCGGTCGCCGAAGGCCTGCAGCGCGGACTCGAGGCGCGACAGTTCCTTCGATTCGACCCTGCCTTCGGGGCGGTCGTGCACGTGCGTGTCGATGAACACCGCGCCCCACGCGCCGAATTCAGCCGTGCCGCCGTACTGGAACCCATCGCCGCCCACCAGGTCGACCATCAGGCCCGGCTCATCGTGATTGCCGGGCA
Organism: uncultured Gammaproteobacteria bacterium; assembly: GCA_963827615.1. Taxonomy (GTDB): domain Bacteria; phylum Pseudomonadota; class Gammaproteobacteria; order Steroidobacterales; family Steroidobacteraceae; genus RPQJ01. Next base: position 13,833 of record CAWHCA010000008.1, read on the forward strand.
GGCAGAACACGGGCAGGCCGTACGGACGCAGTGCGCGGCGGAAATTGTCGTACGCGGCGGCGCTGTGATCGTCGGCGATGTCGCCCGTCACGAGAATCGCAGCAGGCCGCGGCGTCCCGGGTGCGAAAGCCTCGGCCAGCACCCTGCGCAGCGAGACTGCGGTCGTCACACCGTAGATCTTCCTCGCCTCGTCCCCGAAGAGATGCGGGTCGGTGACCTGCAGCAGCCGCACGGATTTGCCGGGTGAGCCGATCATGGCGCGCGCCGGGCGGCGGACCCGCCAAGCTTGACCAGCGACTCGAGCAGGACCGACAGCGACGACGCAAACTCTGCGTATCGGTGCGTGTCCTGTTCGTCAAACGGGCGGCCGCCGCGCCGATTGAGCAGTTGTGTCACGGCGAACACCGCACCGCTGCGATCCTGCAGGGGCAGGCACAGCATGGAACGCGTGCGGAAGCCAGTCTCGGCATCGACTGTCTGGTTGAAACGCGGATCGGCGTAGGCATCGTCGACTCGCACCACCTCGCCCGACATTGCCGCAGCGCCCGCGATGCCGCTCGCCAGCGGAATGCGCACATAGTCACCTTCCGGCATGTCCTGCGCGACGCGCAGCACGAGCTCCTGTCGCTCGCGGTCGACCAGGAACAGCGACGCACGTTCCGCCTCGAGCAGCTCGCCGACCCGGCGCGTAAAGACGCGCAGCGACTGCTCGAGCATGCTCTGGTAGGCCTCGTCGCTCGCCATCGCGGTCGCCTCGAGAAACTTCTGCGACTGCTGCGTCAGCTCCTGCAGCGTGCCGCGGAACGCCGTCTCGTCCATCGCGTCGACCAGCTGCTCAATGTGCTGCCGCTCTGTGTTCTGGGCCAGCAGGTGCATCATCTGTTGCGTATTGGCAATGACGGCATCGGTGAAGGTGGCGAGCTTGCCGTCTTCGAGGTGCAGGATACGATCGGCAACGTCGAGTATGCGGTTGTCGTGCGTGACCAGCAGGATGGTGGTGCCCCGCTCCCGGGCCAGTGCCTGCATGCGATCGACCACCTCGCGGCCCGAGGCTTTGTCGAGCGACGCGGTAGGCTCGTCCGCCAGCACCATCGACCGGCTCGCCGACCAGGGCGCGCGCAATGGCCACGCGCTGCCGCTGGCCACCGGACAGCTGCTCCGCACGCTTGTGAGTGTGCTCGCCAAGACCGACTGCCTCCAGCATCGAATCAGCCCTGCGTCGCAGGTCGACACGTGCGGCGCGACCGGTCACGCGCAGGCCGAGCTGCACGTTCTGGGAAGCAGTCAATGCGCCGAGCAGGTTGTGGCTCTGGAAGATGAAGCCGATACGCTTGCGGACGTCTTCGAGAGCCGTGCGACTTCGCGCCGTCGAGCTGGTGACCGAGCACACGCAGGCGCCCGTCCTGTGGTGCACGCAACGCACCGACGAGCGTCAGCAGTGTCGTCTTGCCGGACCCCGACGGTCCGGTGACGATGACGATCTCGCCAGCGGGAATCGTCGTCGACACGTCGTGCAGGATCTGCCGACGCAGCGGGCCCTTGCCGTAGTAGTGATTGAGGTTTTCGACGACGACCGGCGCGTCCGCACTGCCAGGCATCAGAAGACCTCCGCCGGGTCGAGGCGACGCACCTTGCGCAGCGCGAGGAAACCTGAGAGCGCGCACATCACGAGCGTCAGCACGAACACCGTGAGTGCCCGATCGGTCGTCAGGTGCAGCGGCAAACGCGTCGCGTGCGCAGCCGATCGGTAGAGGAACCACGCCGCGGCCATGCCCGGCAGGTACCCGAGCACCGCGAGTATTGCTGCCTGCTGCAGCACGATGCCGGACACGAATCGATTGCGATACCCGATGGCCCGCAGCGTGGCGTACTCGCGCAAGTGCTCGGACACGTCGGCGAACAGGATCTGGTAGACGATGATCGCGCCGACCACCAGGCCCATGATCGCGCCGAACGCGAACACGTAGCCGATCGGCGTCGCTCCGTTCCAGTACGCCTTCTCGCGGGCGGCGAAGTCGGCCTTGGTCATGACCAGCACGTCCGCGGGCAGATAGGAGCGCAGGCGATCGCGCGCGGCATTCGCATCGACGCCCGGCTTCAGCGTCACCAGGCCCAGCTGGATCTGGTTGCGCGACCGGTCCGGAAACAGCCGCAGCCAGTTGTCGACGCTGGTGAGTCACCGTGCCATCGATGCCGAACGACGGGCCGATCTCGACCAGCCCAACCACCGAGACCGCACGATCGTTGAGTTCGGTGCTGACCGGCGCATCCGGGCGCCAGCTCTCCGCCACCGGCCCGAATTCCGGCCGCGACGCCCGATCGAACAACACGACGTCCTGTGCGACCAGCCTGGAATAATTGTCCACGAAGCCCTGCGTGTCGAGCACGTTTCGGGTGGGGTCGATGCCGACCGCATTGATGCTGCGGCGCGCGTTGGTCCACGGGTTCTTCCACGTTGCCGGAAAGATATAGACCGGGCTCACCGACTCGACGTCGGGTGAACCCATCGCCTCGTACAGGCGGCGGATCGTAAATGGTGCCGGTCGCACGATGAACACACTGTCCGTGCTGAACAGCGCGATGTCGTAGCGGAAGCGCTCATGGAAGCGCAACGTGCTCTCGAACAGCGCCGAGCGAAAGCCGAGCTGCATCAGGATCAGCAGCACGGCGAACGCGATGCCCGCGACGGCGACGGTGAGGCGCAACGGCTTGTGCCACAGCTGCAACCACCCGAGCGGCGCGGAGGGCAGCAGCCGACTCCACGTGCCCTCAGCGGCCAATCTCGACCTCGACCTGGAGGTTGGTGAGGTTTGCAGCCGCGCGGCCGTCGTCGAGCTTGATCTCGACTTCGACGATGCGTCCATCCTTGCGTGCAACCGGATCGTCACCAATCTGGTCGAGCTTCTGCACCTTGGGGCGAATGCGCGTCACGGTGCCGGTAAGGTCTTGAGGCAGCGCCGGGCTGCGCACCAGCGCACGCTGGCCCACTCGCACGCGGCGGACGTCGGCTTCGAAGACCTCTGCGATCGCCTGCATCTGGTCGATGCGCGCAAGCTCGAGCACGCCCTCCATGCCGACGATTTCTCCGGGCCGGCGCCGCACGTCGATGACCCGGCCGGAGAAGGGTGCACGAACGAACGAGCGCTCGAGTTCCGTCTCGAAGCGCGTCACGCGCGCGGCGGCTGCGCTGATACGCGACTGCGCGACACTGGCCGAGGCACGTCGCGCCTTGCATGAGGCCACGCCGGCATCGGCATCGCCCTTGGCCTGCTCGGCGTCCTCGCTCGAAGCGAGTCCGCGGCCGAGCAGGTCCTGCTTGCGCTTCGAGCGCTTGGCCGCAACGTCGGCAAGCACGCAGGCCTCATCCGCGAGGCTGACGGAGGCGGTGGCATCGCGCTTCGCGGTTTCGAGCTCGGCTTTTGCTTCGACGATGCGGCTGCGCGCCAGCGCAGCAGTGTCGACCTCGGCCAGCAGTTGGCCCGCCGTCACGTCCGAGCCGCGGTCGACCAGCAGTTTGCTCAGGATGGCGCCCGACATCGCGTCAGGTGTCGAGGCGGCGGCGACGTGGACGATGCCACCGTACGGTTCGATGCGACCGAGCGCCGCTACTCCCCGCGCACCAGCAGCCGTCTTAGCAGCGGCTTCCGCTCCTGCCGTCACGGCCAGCCTGGGCTGGCACCCGATCGCCAAGGTGATGATCGTCAGCAATGTCGTACTCGCGGGCCGCCCGCTCCGGATTGAATGCTGCAAATTCCCCCCTGCTTTGCCGGCCCCGCGGCCAGTCATCTTCGACTCAGCCCTGCGGCGACCAACCATCGGCGATTGCCTTTTGCGCTTCTCGATATCCGACCTCGACGACGCGGTCGAAGCTGCGCACATCCGTGAAACTGAAACCACCCACGGGCGGCCGCACCAGCAAGTCCGCGCGCGCCCCAGCGGCCCGGGCCGAACCGATCGCACCGATCGACATCGCCATCAGCATCAACGACACCGGGCTCGGCACGCGATACCGCGTTGACAGCGGCAGCATCCGTCCGGCGAGCACCCGCCAGGGTGACGGTACCGATGGGTAATCGACCGTGTAATCCTTGCGCGAACTCAGGTCGACGGCGATCACGCGACCGACGGGACGGGCACGCATGAGGTCGACCGGCAGGTTGTCGAGGATGCCGCCGTCGACGGACAGCTGGCCGTTGATCACGGCCGGCGGAAAGATGCCAGGCAGCGACACGCTTGCGCGCAACGAGCGCGGCAAGGAGCCCCGATCGTGCACCTGCACGCGGCCATTGCCGAGGTTGCTGGAAACGCAGAAGAACGGCACTGGCAGGTCTTCGATTTCGCCCGGCAAATGGGCATCGATCAGACGCTCCATGCGTCTTCCGCGCAGGAACGAGATGATCGGCAGGGTCACGTCGCCAAAAGGCTTGCCGTCCACGAACGCTTTGCGCGCACGCTCGATGACGATACCCGGCCCCAGTCCCGTCGCCATGCCGGCTGCCATGACGGCGCCGATGCTGGCGCCTCCGAGCCAGTCCACCGGCGTGCCGGATTCATGCAACGCGCGATAGACGCCCAGGTGCGCAAACCCACGAGCGGCGCCACCACCAAGCACGAGGCCGACGGCGCGCCCTGCGATGATGCGGGCCAGGCGGTCAAGGTCGCCCTGGATGCCGGAACGAACGTGCAGATGAAAATCCAGCTTGCGTGGCGCCAGCCACGCAGCCGTTCCAGACAGCGTCTCGCCGTGCTGGTCGTGCCACAGCACCAGCGCACGACGGGCGACGGGGGCATTGGCCTCGTCGAATGCCTGCATCTCCCAGGACCGGGGCGCGGCATCGTCGCCGGCCTGCCCGACCAGGAGGATGAGGTCCGCGTTGTGAAGCGCCATGTCGGTAAAGACGCCGTCGGCCGGGTTGGCCACGTACATGACGAAGCGATTCTCGTCTTCCTTGACGGCAAGCCAGTCGACCAACGCCGGCGACTGGTCCTGGTGTCGCGCCGCAGGCAAGGCAGGCGCACCCGCGTCGCGCATTGCCGTGGCGGACAGTACGCAGGTGGGTCCGTACAGCTGCAGCGCCGCGCCGAGTTTCGCCGCAAGGACCTCGGCCGATTGCACCGAGCCCAGCGGCACCAGTGCTATCGTCTTCAGGTTACGACGGATGTGCGAGACGCCGGCGGTCCGATCGCGCAACCGGCCGGCAATACCGCCCGCGATGTGGCGCGTGAGATCAGGCCGCTGCCGCGCGAGCCGATCGAAGGCCGCAGAGGTCATCCTGAGTAACAGGCTGTTGCGCACGGCGCGGATGCTCGCGGATCGCGCCCCGCCGGTGAGCATGCCGATTTCGCCGATGGTCTCGCCGGGGTTGACCTCGGCCACGAGCCGTTCGCCGGGTTCCTGGCCGTTGGATTGTGCCAGCCACACCTGCATGCGGCCTCGCGCCAGCAGGAACAGGCAATCGGCTTCGTCACCCTGGCGGAACAGCCAATCGCCACCGCGGCACACGCATGGCTCGAACTCGTCGAGCACCAGCGCGGCTTCGTTCCCGGGAATTGCAAAGTATTGCTGCAACGCCGTGACCAGCGTCGCTCGCGCGGCTGAATTCATTCCTCGCCCCGAACTCTATAGTCTTTTCGTTATATCGACCACGAAGCCAGGCGAGCCGTCCTGGCGGCGCGTTTCCCCTGACACATCAACCGGTGGAGTCTAGCCGTATCGCGACGTGCCGTCCTGTCAACGGACCCCCGACCTGTGGCGGACCTCGGCCAGCAGGCCCTCGACCGCAGATTCGACCAGGTCGAGCACGTCGTCGAAGCCTGCTGCGCCGCCGTAGTACGGATCGGGCACATCGGCCGGCGCGGCCTTGCCGGCAAACTCGAGCAGCGTGCGAATACGCTCGCGATGCTCGGGCGGACTGCGGTCGAGCAGCGTCGCGTGATTCAGGCGATCCATCGCGACGATCAGGTCGAAGCGCTCGAAATCGTCATTGCTCACCTGCCGTGCCCGGAGGTCCGTGAGGTCGATACCCCGCCGGGCGGCAGCGTCGATCGAGCGCGGATCGGGCGGCTCACCTACGTGATAGGCGTGCGTGCCGGCGGAGTCGAACTCGATGTCGTGAGCCGGGGCGAGCCGGCGTGCGTGTGCGCGGAAAACGCCTTCGGCGGTGGGCGACCGACAGATGTTGCCCATGCAGACGAACAGTATTTTCATTGCCACCACGCCTCTGCCATCCAGTCACTCGACACCGCGATCGGTTCCCGCTCGACGGTGGGAAATTCTCGCCTTGTGTGTACCTGAAATCCAGCAGTGAGCGGCAGGGCGTGAATCACGCGACCGGCCTGCGCATCCAGCCCGATTTCACGGTCGATGGTCGAGCGACTGGCTGCAGGACGGGGCGTGGATTTTGCGAATGGGCTTTGCCGCACCGCGCGGCCGTGTGAAGATTGCGCCGCAACAAATCACACGAGGCGACGGCGACAACTGCCGGTCCCTGACGCAGAAAGATGCAATATCCGTCACTCGCGGAATACTCCGACGCCCTGCAGTTGAGCCTGGGCATCGCCTTGTCGGATCCGCTGCTCGCCCGCGGCACTCTCCGCTCGCGCGGGCCGGGCCAGCCGATCGTTCGCAGCGGCAATTTCGCACTGACGTTCGAGGTCGTGGCCGACGGTCGGACTTATGCCGTCCGCTGCTTCCACAAGCCTTCCGACTCGCTGCACGCACGATACGCCGCCATCGGCAGTCACCTGCGTCGCATCCGCAGCAGCTGCTTCGTCGACTTCGAATTCCAGCCGGCCGGAATCACGACCGAGAGCGGCACCTATCCCATCGTCCGGATGGACTGGGCGCACGGCCAGACGCTCGCGGCATTCGTTGCTACGCACCGGGCCGACAGCGATGCGCTGCAGCGCTTACGCATGACACTGCGGGGAATCTCGCGCGAACTGCTCAGGCACGGTATTGCGCACGGCGACATCCAGCCGACCAACGTGATCGTCCAGAGCGTGACCGACGTGCGGCTGATCGATTACGACGGTTTGTTCGTGCCGCAACTCGCGGGCCTGCAGAGCACGGAACTCGGCCAGCGCAACTTTCAGCACTCCGGTCGCCGTGGCCGGCATTTCGACGCCAGCCTCGATTCGTTTGCGTTCTCGCTGCTCGATCTCACGCTCCACGCACTCTGCCGTCGACCCGAACTCTGGGAACAATCCGACAGCGATGCCGACGCATTCATCCTGCGGGCTGCGGATATCGCTGATCCTGCCAACTCGCCAGCGTTCAGCCTGCTGGCCTCGGTGCCGGAAATCGAACACAGGGTGCGGCATTTCGCCGCCATCTGCGCCGCATCCGTTCGAGCAGGTTCCGACGTTCGAGGACTTTCTCGAAGGTCGCAACATCCCGACCCGCCCGGTCGTGTTTGCCGGCAATGCGGCCCTGCCATTGCGTCGCGAGTACGTGCCGGCGTGTGACGTCGTCGACGCCACGAATTTCGCGCAGTGCTGCAGCCACGTGGGCGATCGGGTGGAGATGATCGGCAAGATCGTGCGGGTCGCATTGGACACTTCGCCGCAAACCGACACGCCCTGCCTGCGTGTCGAGTTCGCGAATCAATCGCACGACATGGCCTGCCTGAAGATCTGGCCCGAGGCCCTCGACGATGGACGCAACGTACCCGACGCGACATGGGCAGGACAATGGGTCCGCGCCATCGGCCTGGTCGAACCGGTCCATACCGCATTCAGCGGCTCCGGACACCACAAGGATGTCGCCATTTCGATCACCGACTCGTCGCAGTTGCACCGGCTCACTGCGGCCGAGGCGCGGCGCGGCCTGCTCGGGCGGCGCAGCCGCACCCGTCCCGCGCTGGACACGACAGCCAGCGTCAGGACCGACCCTGTCGTCACCGACGCGACGCCGCGACCTGCGATCGAGCCGTCGCCTGTGTTGCCAGCGGTGCCCCCGCCGTCGACGCTGCCGGCAGACGGCCGAACCGGCGAGGCCGACCGGACCCGCCCTGCCCTGAAGACCACGGCTAGCGTCAAGATCGACCGGGTCGTCACCCGCGCTCCGTCGCAGCCTTTGATCGTGCCGCCACCTGCATCGCCAGCAGCGAAGATGCCGCCGATGCCGGCAGCAAACCACCCAACCGACAGCGGCAGGCGCAGCTGGCGCAGGTGGTCGTGGGCGGCCGCAGCGTTGCTGGCCGCACTGGCGATTTATGCCGTCATCGACCGGCAGGATCCGACGACGACCAATCTGCCGATGGCCAGCACCCAGGTCGAAACTCAATCCATGCCTGCACCGCCGACGACTGCACGTCCCACTGCACATGCCGTCGGCAGCAGGCTCGAGTCACAGGAGGTCCTGGACAAGTCGCAGCTGCCAATTGCGACGCTGGCTGGCGTCCTGGACATCGCATCGGCGGCAGGATCCGACGCCAGGCCAGTCATTCTGCTCGATGGCCAGCCTTTGCATGACCTGCGCGACGATGAGATTTCAGTGGTGCGGCGCGCCGTGTTCTCGGACCGCGAAATCGTGGTCGGTTTCACACGGTGCAACGGCACGATCGCACCCTGCGGCCGGCGACAGCCGTTCTGGCTCGACCTGCGTGCCGGGCTCCCGCCTGACGTCCGGCGGGCACCCGGACTGTGGGTCGGAGCCGGCAGCGGCGCCGGAGCAGTGGTTGTTTCTGCCGACGGCGTGCAGATCGACCTCGGCGTGTGGGACGGCGAGCATCGAAGTGCGACTTTGACGGCAGCCGGCGACCTTGCGATCGCACGCAAGCGCGAGCCGCGCCGGTCTCTCAGCCGCGCGGATTGTGCGACCGTGATCAAGGCTGCCGAGTCGTGCGCGACCAGCCGCGACTGCCGCTCGTTCGGGAGCAGTGCGCGGCCAATCTCCTCGTCGCGATGGCAGCGACTCACGCGCCTGTACCACGAAACCACGGGCCTCGATGCTGCGTCGTTCCGTGCGTTGTGCGTGCGCAGCTGCGAGCTCGGGCTGACCCCCAGCGACAAATTCATCCGGCAACGCGTCTGCAGTGGCGCGCCGCCGGATCAGTGGCCGCCGGACGACCCCGCGGCCGGCCTGTAGTCTGCGAGACTCTGCGGATCATGACTTCGAACCTGACCCTGGCCGCTCGCGTCATCTCCGAAGGATTCCTCCCGGCGCGATCCGCCCTGCTGCAGGGTCCGCGCGAACCCGTGAGTGGTCCCGTTGCTCCGGGCCGGGTTCGCGGCATGCTGCTGGGCCTCGCGATCGGCGATGCGCTGGGCAACACCAGCGAAAGCCTGCCGGTCCGGGAGCGCGAGGCGCGCTACGGCGAAATCCGCGACTACCTGCCGAACAGCCGATCCTCGGGTCACCGGGTAGGACTGCCCTCGGACGACAGTCAACTCGCGTTCTGGACGCTCGAGAGCCTGCTCGAATGCCGGGGACTGGATCCGGACGACCTGTCTGCCCGCTTCGCCGCGCGTGAAATCTTCGGCATCGGCAAGTCCATGCAGCAGTTCCTGCGCAATCGCGAACAGGGCGCGGCGTCCTGGTACCGCTACGGCGCTGAGAGCGCGGGCAATGGCGCACTGATGCGCATCGCACCCCTCGTGCTGCTGCATCCGCAAGGTACCAGTGCGGCCCTCTGGCTGGACGTGGCGCTGGCCTCGATCGTCACGCATCGCGACGCGAGTTCGGTTGCGTCGTGCGTGGCGTTCGTCGACCTGCTCGCGCGCCTGTTGCGACTGCCGGCGCCGCCAACGGCCGACTGGATCATTGCCACGTTCGTCACCACCGTGCGTCAGGTCTGCACGGACCAGCCGTACCGTGCCCGCAGTGGGCGCTACATCGACCGCGAGAGCTCGTTTCCGGATTACCTCGAGTTCGTGCTGGGCGAAGCCGCGCGCCACGACTGGAGCACCCGTCAAGCCTGCGATGCATGGTCGTCCGGCGCGTACCTGCTCGAGACCGTGCCGAGCGCGCTGTGGATCCTTGCCCGCCACGCGCACGACCCGGAGGAAGCGATCGTGCGCGCCGTCAACGACACGGATGACAACGATACGGTCGCGACACTCGTCGGTGCGGCCGTCGGCGCGTTGCACGGCAAGGATGCATTGCCCGCTTCCTGGCAGCATGGCCTTCTCGGCAGGACCACGGCGGACGACAACGGGCGAGTGTTCCGCCTGATCGAAGAAGCAGTCCGTCGGGACTGGCTCTAGATTGGGCCAACTCGAGACTTCGTCGCAGATTTCGGGTGTAGGATGACCCCGTTCAATCAGGGGGACACGACATGCTCTACGCAGCACCCGGCGCCGCAGGCGCCAAGCTGACCTACCAGGCGCACTACGACAATTTCATCGGTGGCAGATGGGTGGCCCCGGTCAAAGGCCAGTATTTCGACGTCGTCACGCCCATCAGCGGCAAGGTCTACACCAAGGTCGCGCGCTCCACGGCCGAAGACATCGAACTCGCGCTCGATGCGGCGCATGCCGCGGCCGACAAGTGGGGCAGGACGCCACCGGCCGAGCGCGCCAACCTGCTGCTGAAAGTCGCCGACCGGATCGAAGCCAATCTCGAGTTGCTCGCCTATGCCGAGACCGTGGACAACGGCAAGCCGATTCGCGAGACGCTCAACGCCGACCTTCCGCTGACAGTCGATCATTTCCGTTACTTCGCCGGCTGCGTGCGCGCGCAGGAAGGCAACATCAGCGAAATCGACGAGACCACGGTCGCCTATCACCTGCACGAACCGCTCGGTGTCGTGGGCCAGATCATTCCGTGGAATTTCCCGATCCTGATGGCCGCGTGGAAACTGGCCCCGGCAATCGGCGCGGGCAATTGCGTCGTCCTGAAACCCGCGGAATCCACCCCCATAAGCATCCTGGTCCTGGCGAACCTGATCGCCGATATCCTGCCGCCCGGCGTGCTCAACATCGTCAACGGTTACGGTCGCGAAGCCGGCATGCCGCTCGCCACGAGCAAGCGCATCGCCAAGATTGCGTTCACGGGGTCGACGACTACTGGCCGCGTCATCGCACAGGCCGCCGCCAACAACCTGATACCCGCCACGCTGGAACTCGGCGGCAAGTCACCGAACGTCTTTTTCGCCGACGTGATGGACAAGGACGACTCGTTCCTCGACAAGGCGATCGAGGGCCTCGTGCTGTTCGCCTTCAACCAGGGCGAGGTATGCACCTGCCCGAGCCGTGCGCTGATCGAGGAAAGCATCTACGACAAATTCATGGCGCGGGTGCTGCCACGCGTGGCTGCGATCAAGATGGGTGATCCACTCGACACCGACACCATGATGGGTGCGCAGGCGTCGAAGGAGCAGCTCACGAAAATCCTGTCGTACCTCGACCTGGGCAAGCAGGAAGGCGCGCAAGTGCTCATCGGCGGCGCGCAGGCGAAGCTCGGCGCCGGACTCGAGGGCGGCTACTACGTGCAGCCCACGCTGTTCAAGGGCCACAACAAGATGCGGGTTTTCCAGGAAGAGATCTTCGGCCCGGTGCTGGCCGTGACCACCTTCAAGGATGAAGCCGAAGCGCTGGCGGTGGCCAATGACACGCTCTACGGCCTCGGTGCCGGCGTATGGAGCCGCAATGGCAACGTGGCCTATCGCATGGGTCGCGCGATCAAGGCCGGCCGCGTGTGGACCAACTGCTACCACGCCTACCCCGCGCACGCGGCGTTCGGCGGGTACAAGGAATCGGGCATCGGTCGCGAGACCCACAAGATGATGCTCGACCACTACCAGCAGACGAAGAACCTGCTGGTCAGCTACAGCGAAAGCAAGCTCGGCTTCTTCTGAGCATGGTCGAGAAGGTCATCGCCACGGCAGCGGCCGTCGAGCTGATCGAACTGCTGAAGTCCAAACACGGCCCCGGATTGATGTTTCATCAGTCCGGCGGTTGTTGCGACAACAGTGCGGCCAATTGCTACCTGTTGGGCGAACTCACCATCGGCGCGGGCGACGTGTACCTGGGTGAAATCGGCGGCTGCCCGTTCTACATCGGCAAGGCGCAGTACGAGTACTGGCGGCACACGCAGTTGATCATCGACGTGATCGAAGGCCACGGCGGGACGTTTTCGCTCGAGGGGCCGGAAGGCAAGGCCTTCCATACCCGGTCGCGGGTGTTCACCGCCGCGGAGATGGCAGAACTCGACGAGGCCGATCGCCGCCCTGCCTGATCAGACGCGTTCGTCGTGCTTACCGTCACGGTTCGTTGTTTCGGTGCGTCGTTCGGTGCGTCTACGGAACGCCAGCACGAGGCACCAGACCCCGAAGGCGCCAAGGGACAGCACCACCTGGTAATCGAGAAGCGTCGGTCGGCGCGCCGAGAAAATGACGGCAGCCATCAATACGGCTATCACCGTCAGTGCCATGCCTATGGCAAACCAGGCCGGCCGGGAAAAGAGCGTCGGTTGACCGCCGCGTCGATTGAATGCGAGGCGAAATCCGGCCTGCCAGCAGATCCCGCACAGCGCCAGCAGGATGAGGGCGAAAACGACCGTTGAACTCGTGAGTGTCCGACGGCTTGCAGCATGCGCAGCAAAATCGACAATACCGAGGCCGAGCACGGCAGTCAGGCTGGTCGCTGCAACCAGCAGCGCAATGCCGGCAATGCGTGTCCAGAAGGGAGGGACTGGTTCGAGATAAGGGTTCGTCACGAGTCCCTCAACCCCGCTGCACGTCGGCCGGCACCTTCACTTCAGGTTCTGGTCGAACCAGCGGTGTCCGACATAGAGCCCGACGCCGGATGCCACTGCTCCCAGCGCGACAGCCATGCCGAGGCCGGCCTTGGCTCCAAGCCACCAGCCTGCGGATCCGGCGAGGAACGCGCCCGTCCAACCGATCAATCCACGCACGGCGGGACTCTCCACGAGTTCGAGGCATCAGGCACGCCGTAATGGCCGACACTCACTTGATCGACTTGAGCACGTCCTGATCGAATACAAGGACGCGGGTGGCGCCGTAGGATTCGTACGTCCAGCGAAAGCTCTTCGTCTCGCCGACGACCTGGTTGCCGCTCCGCACCGGCACCGCTTCCTCGCTCGTCGATTCCGGGGGTCCGCAGTATTCCAGCACCTCGGCCTGCGTCATGCCGGTCACGATCAGTTTGCTACCGCACCGGAAACTGTCATCCGCAAATGTCGGCGCGGCGACGGCGAAGCAGGCCGTCACGGCGAGCGCATGACCACGGACATTCCTCATGGGTCGGGCCGGGCCTGGAGCACGTCGACATAGACCAGCGTATTGCAACGCGGACAGGTCGCGGCGTCGATCGCCTCGAGTTCGAACCAGCGCTTGCCGCACTGGCACCGCACCATCAAGACCCACTGGCCGACGGCACGAGAGACGGAATGCTCGATGACTTGGATACCGTCCGGAAAATTTGTGATCTTCGGCAACCGGGCGGTGTCGTCGTCATCGCCGATGATGCCTTCGGACGGGTGGATCGGGCGGAAGACCCTGGCCCCTTGCAGCAGGTCCGGCACATCATCCGACGTCGTCGCCGGCGCCGGTTCTGTCCCGGGGTTCGATTCAGAGCGGTCTTTCATGGGAATCTGCCCCGTCAAGATCTTTGCGCACCTGCTTTTACAGGGTTTCGGCGCGATCGGCAAACGACGCGTCATGAGTGCGGTACCGACCCTTGAGGCCAGACGCTAGACTGCCGCGCATGAAGAAGCTCCTGCTCGTGCTCCTGCTCGCCGTCGCGTTGCTCGTTGTCGCCGGCATCGGCTACGTCTGGTTTGGCCCGGTCGCGGTCGGCGACAAGAAAGTCATGCTCGATTTCCTGCTCGGCCGTTCGATCGGGCCGCCAACGGCAGCGCAGGTTGCGTCGAGGCTGCGAGTCGCCGACGGGTTCCGGCTCGAGGTGTATTCCACCGACGTGCCCCTCGCCCGCTGGCCGCTCGCGACTCCGACCGGCGACCTCATCGTGGCCCGCACGCGTGCCGATGAAATCGTGTTGCTCGAACGTGACGCCAACGGCGACGGCAAGCCGGATGCGGTGCGCGCCCTGCTCACCAATCTCAACCATCCGCATGGACTCGCCCTGCATGAGGGGTGGCTGTACGTCGGCGAGTCGAATGGTATCGGTCGCATCCGCTTCGACGCAGAATCGGGCCGGGTGTCCGGCGCCTTCGAGCACATCGTCGACGACTTCACTGACGATGGCTTTCACAGGACGAAAACCCTCGGCTTCGGCCCCGACGGATGGCTCTACGTGTCGCAGGGCTCGTCCTGCAATGTCTGCATCGAGAAGGACGAGCGCCGTGCGACGATCATGCGCATGCAGCCGGACGGCAGCCAGCGCGAGATCTACGCCACCGGGCTGCGCAACAGCGTAGGCCTGGACTGGGCGCCGTGGGATGACACGCTCTACGCCACCGAAAATGGCCGCGACCTGCTGGGCGACGACCTGCCCCCCGACGAACTCAATCGCATCGAACAGGGCAAATTCTATGGCTGGCCGTTCGTCGATGGCGCCAGTGTGCCCGATCCCGACGTAGGTTCAGGGCACGCCGCAGAGGCAGCCCGTGCCATCGCACCGGCACATGCGTTTCGTGCTCACAATGCGCCCCTCGGACTTGCATTCCTGCGCGGAGCGAACCTTCCAGCCGGTCATTCACGCACTGCACTCGTCGCGCTGCACGGTTCGTGGAATCGCAGCCAGCCCGACGGCTACAAGGTGGTCGCCCTGGACTGGCGACCGGACGGGAGCATCGTCGAACGCGACTTCCTGACAGGCTTTCTCGGTGACGCAGGCGTTCTCGGCCGACCCGCCGGTATTGCACAAGGCCCCGACGGCACCATTTTCATCACTGACGACTACGCGGGCGTGATCTACCGGGTGGTGCCGGCGACCGGGTCCTGATCCGGGTTCGACAGCGATTGTTCGATGAACGCCTGCCAGGTCGGATTGGGCTGCCACACGGTGCGCAGCGGATGCTGCGCTGCCTCGTGCGCCTCCCCGAGACGCAAGCGTCGATACAGGTAGACGAACGCCGAGACGCGGAAATTTTTCGCGCAGTGGACCCAGACTTTGCGGCCGGCGAACGCGTCCATCACGCCGAAGAACTGCTGCAAGTGCCGGGACTCGGGCTTTTCCCACGGCACGGGGATCTGCACGAAGGCCATGCCCTGCCCCGTGACGGCCTCCGCTTCACCGGGCAACGCGTTCGACGCAGTCGGCAACGCGAGATTGACGACCGCCTCGATGCCGAACGCCGGCAGGTGCTGAATGTCGGCCGGCGTGAGCTGGCCCGACGTCCACAAGCCGTCGAATACGGGACGTGTGTTCGGTGCGTCGAACTGGTAGGCACCCGTCGTGCCGAAGAGGCGTACCTCCTCGTTGCTGCCGGCGAGACGCACGTTGCCTTCGAACTGCAGGCCGATCCGCTCGAGCAGGCGGCCCGACGCAACGTTGTCGAGACTCGTGATGGCAACCACGCGCGGCAGCTGATGTCGCTCTCGCGCATAACGCAGCGTGGCCTCTGCCGCCTCGCGCGCGTAGCCCTGGCCCCAGTGCTCGGGCAGGAAAGCGAAGCCGATGTCGACATCGGGCAACGTGTCCCGCTTGATCAGACCGCACAGACCTAGCGGCACGGCGTCGCTGCGACGCTCGACCAGGAAAAGCCCAAACCCGTGATTGGCATACAGGCGCTGCGGCCCCTCTGCAATGTAGCGCCGTGCACCGTCGAGATCGTGCACTCCCCGGTCGCCGATGAACCGCAGCCACGAAGGTTCATTGACGAGGCGGAGGATGAAGACCGCGTCGGTCGCCTCGAGCCTGCGCAGTCGCAGGCGCTCCGTCTCAATCTCGACGATGGGTTCGGCCATGGGCGGATTGTGCCGCGATCCGCGGGTCCTGCGTAGGGTACGGCTGGACCATGGCTTACAATGGACGTCGACGGTATTCAGTAAGCGTTCCCGAGGCTGCGCCGACCCGATGAGTTCCAGTCGTCTCGTCTACTCCACCGGCTCCGGACGCCTGTGCCCTGAGTGCACCCGTCCGCTGGCTGAATGCCGCTGCAAGCGCAGCAAGCCGGCGCAGCCCGTCGTGGCCGCAGGCGACGGCATCGTGCGGGTCGGTCGCGAGACCAAGGGCCGCAAGGGCAAGGGCGTAACGATCATCAAGGGCGTGCCCCTTGCCGGCGATGAACTCGATGCCCTGGCCACGCGGCTCAAGAAACGCTGCGGGTGCGGCGGCACCGTCGACGCCGGGGTCATCGAGATCCAGGGCGACCATCGCGACCTGCTGGTCGAGGAACTCGGCAGGCTCGGCTACACGGTGCGCCGGTCCGGTGGCTGACTCCAGCGTCCGGATCAACAAGTACCTCAGCGAAACGGGTGTCTGTTCGCGTCGCCAGGCCGACCAATGGGTCGAGGCCGGTCGCGTCGCGGTGAACGGCGTGACCGCGGTGCTCGGCACGAAAGTCGCAGCAGGCGACGAGGTGTCGCTCGATGGCCGGCCGCTGAACTTCAAGCCTGAGCGCATTTACCTCGCACTGAACAAGCCGATCGGCATCGAATGCACGACCGACCGCGACGTGCCGGACAACATCGTCGACTTCGTGGGTCACCGCGAGCGCGTCTTCCCCATCGGCCGCCTGGACAAGGAATCGGAAGGCCTGATCCTGCTCACCAACGATGGCGACATCGTCAATCGCGTGCTCCGTGCGGAGCACGAACACGAGAAGGAATATATCGTCTCGGTCGACAGGCCGCTCACGCACGAATTCCTTTCGGGCATGGCCAGCGGCGTACCGATCCTCGAGACGGTGACCAATCCGTGTCGCGTCACCCAGGTCGGCCGCAATACGTTCCGTATCGTGCTGACGCAGGGCCTCAACCGCCAGATCCGCCGCATGTGCGAGCATTTCGACTACCGGGTGCGGCGCCTGCAGCGCGTGCGGATCATGCACATCCAGCTCGGCACGTTGCCGGTAGGCAAATGGCGCAACCTGACCACGGCCGAGGTGAAGCCGTTGCTGGTGCCGCCTGAGCGCAAGCGTGCGACGCTGTCGCTCAGGAAGTGACTAACCCCTTTCTTCCTGCCTCACCTTCTTGTGCCGCAGGTCCAGGACGAGGTTGTAGCCGGCGACGCCGGCGGGAAACAGGTTAGAGAGGATGCCGACCGAATCGTTCTTGCCGAACGTGAAATACGACAGCAGCAGCAGGCTGCCGCTGATGCTCATCAGCCAGAACACCGTCGGGACGACGGGCCGGCCGTGGCGCCGCGAATAGAACATCTGTACGAACCAGCGGCCGGCAAACAACGCAACGCCGAGGTAACCGATCAGCTTCCAGGTCGTGATCGTAACGCCAAACGCCACCAGCAATGGTTCATTCATGGTCTGCGTGCTCCAGGTTCCGTGGTGGCGTGCGCACGTGCGCGCTGCAGGTCTGCGTCCGTATCGATGCCCGGGCCGGGCGGTTCGGCGCACAGCGCCACCATGATGCGCAGCCCCGCTTGAAGGGCGCGCAACTGTTCCAGCTTTTCGGCCTGTTCGTAGGCCGAAGGCGCCATGGCGGTGATGCGTTTGAGCGCGCCGACGCGATAGGCATACAAGCCGACGTGTCGCAGCGCCCCGGAAAAGTCGGTCTGGGTGCCGAGCCCCGCGGCTGCCCCGTCCCGCGACCAGGGAATCGGCGCGCGGCTGAAATAGAGTGCCGCCCCGTCGGCCGCGTACACCACCTTGACCACGTTGGGATCCAGGAAGTCGTGCAGCGATTCGATCGGCGTGGCGAGCGTGGCGATGGCGGCAACCGGATCGCGTGCCAGCCGACCGGCCACCTGGTCGATCAGGCGCGACGGCACGAAAGGCTCATCGCCCTGCACGTTGACCACGATCGTGTCGTCGTCCCAGCCCAGCTGGCGCGCGACGGCGGCGACACGGTCCGTGCCGGACGGCAGCGCTGGATCGGTCATCACCGCGATCGCCGACGACGGTCGCCGCGGGTCGTGGACTGCCGCCGCAATGCGTTCGTCGTCGGTGGCGACCAGCACTTGATCTGCACCGCTGGCTGCAGCCTGCTCCACCACGCGCTGGATCATCGTGCGGCCGCCGATGTCGAGCAACGGCTTGCCCGGCAGGCGCGTCGAGGCGTAACGCGCCGGGATGACGACGTGATAAGTCACGCTCGCTCAGTCCTTGAGCAACGGGTCGTCGGAGTTCAGGCGGCGAGCTTCTTCCTCGAGCATCGCCGGGACACCGTCGAGCACCGGAAAAGCCAGGCGGTCGGCGCGGCAAACGAGGGTCTGCGCGTCGCGGTGCCACTGCAGGGGCCCCTTGCAGAGCGGGCAGGCGAGGATGTCGAGCAGCTTGTTATCCAAGGGACACTCCCGCACCGGTCAAGCCGGTGCGCTCAAGTACGGATGTCAGCAACGCCGCGGCCTCGGCGCGACCGATGCTCACGTCGAGGTCGACCCACCACCAGTCGGGACGGGCGATCTGCCGGCATTTTACGGCATCTTTCTCGGTCATCAGGACAATGGCGCCCGCGGGGAACGGCAGCGAGCCTGCATCCAATGGCGCGTGGTCGGGCAATGCATGCGTCTTGACGACCAATCCACGTTCAGCGAGACCGCGAAAAAAGGCATCCGGATGACCGATACCGGCTATCGCGTGCAGGTCGGACGCCTGCGCAAAACCAACTAACGGACGACGTTCGTTCGTGAGCAGGTTCACTGCGTCGCCGAGATCGAACCGTGCGCGCAGCAGCATGGGCGTTCGAACCGAAAAATCAGCGCGCCCGCCTCCACCGCGCTCAGTCACGACAACAGCATGGACTGATTCCAGCTCGCGTGCAGGCTCACGCAATGGGCCCGCCGGCAACAGCCAGCGGTTACCGAGTCCGCGCGCGCCGTCGACGACGGCTACTTCATAGTCGCGGGCCAGGCGCACGTGCTGGAGCCCGTCATCGCAGACGACGACTTCCGCGCCGTGCTCGGCGGCAAGGCGTGCGGCGGCCACCCGATCCGCACCGATCACCACGGTGTGCACGCCACGCCGCGCGTGCACCAACGCCTCGTCGCCGGTGACACGCGGATCGTCCGCTGGCGTCACCACCCTGGGTGCACCGCGATGCGATCCGCCGTAGCCACGCAGGACCACGCCCACCCGCCGGCCGCGAGCCTCGAGCTGCCGCGCAAGCCAGGCGGCGACCGGTGTCTTGCCGGTGCCGCCGACCGTCAGGTTGCCGACGACGATGACCGGCACACCGGCGTGTTCGACGCGCAGCAAGCCGCTGCGATACCCCAGCGAACGCAACGCGAGGATGGCGCGGTACAACAGGGCCAGCGGCCACAACGGCAGGCTGCGCCAGGCGGGGCCGTACCAGACGCTCTGCAGTCGCGCGTCGAGCGACATGCGTCAGTCGTTGAACTGCAACCGGTGCAGCACGGCGTACTGGCCATCGCGCGCCAGCAGTTCCTGGTGGGTTCCCGATTCCACGACGCGGCCGGAATCCATGACAAGAATGCGGTCGGCTTTCTCGACCGTCGACAGGCGGTGCGCGATGATGAGCGTCGTGCGGTTGGCCATGAGCGCTTCGAGCTGGTCCTGGATCTGGCGTTCGATCTCGGTGTCGAGCGCCGAGGTCGCTTCGTCCAGGATCAGGATCGGCGAATTTCGCAGCAGCGCACGTGCGATCGCAATGCGCTGGCGCTGGCCGCCCGACAGCAGCGTGCCGCGATCGCCCACGACGGTGTCGAGTCCAAGCGGCAATTGCTCGCTGAACTCGTTGACGCGAGCGCTCGCCGCCGCGGCCTCGATCTCGGCAGCCGTTGCCGGAAAGCCGAACGCGATGTTGCTCTTGATCGTGTCGTTGAACAGCACCACGTCCTGGCTCACGAGGCTGACCTGCCCGCGCAGGGAGTCGAGGGCGAACTCGCGTGCGTCGTGGCCGTCGACCAGCACCTGCCCCGCCGTCGGATCATAGAAGCGCGGCAGCAATCCGACGAGCGTGGACTTGCCGCTGCCGGAACGACCCACGATGGCAATCTTCTCGCCGGGTTGTGCCCGGAAACTCACGCCGCGCAGCACGGGATCCGCCGCAGTCGGGTATTTGAACTCGACGTTGCGGTATTCGACCTCACCGCGCGCACGTTCGAGCCGGAAGCTGCCGCCCTGGTCCTCGAGCGGGGCATCGAGCACTTCGAAAATGCTCTGCGCGGCAGCGATGCCCTGCTGCAGTGGCCCCGCCACGTTGACCAGCCGGCGCAGCGGCGCCGTGATCAGCATCAGCGCCGCGATGAACGAGGTGAACTCGCCCACCGACATCAGGCCATTGATGGCGTCGACCGTCGCCAGGTACAGCACGCCCGCCAGGCCGACGGCGGCGATCGTCTGCACGATCGGATTGCTCATGCCCTTGGTCATCATGAGCTTCATGTGCGAGCGACGGTTGTGCTCGATCACTTCGTCGAACATCCGCGCTTCGTAGTCCTGCGCGCTGAAGACGCGGATCACCCGCGGCGCCTCGATCGCCTCCTTGGCGACGCGTGTCACGTCGCCCATGGAGTTCTGGATGCGACGGCTGTAGCGACGGAACAGCAGGTTGATCTTGCGGATCAGCACCGCGATCAGCGGACCGACGATCAGGCTGAACAGCGTGAGCTTCGGGTTGAGGTAGAGCAGGTAGCCGATCAGGCCGACGATCGTCAGCGAGTCGCGGATGAACACGGTGACCGAATCGGTGGTCGCGGTGGCCACCTGCTCCGTGTTGTACGTGAGCTTGGACAGCAGCACCCCCGACGTGTTGGTGTCGAAATACGACACCGGCAGGTGCACGTAGCGCTCGAAGATCTGTCCGCGCAGCGTCTTCACGATGTGGCGGCCGACGAAGCCCGGACAGTACGTCTGCATGAAGTCGCCGACGCCGCGCAGCACGAAGAGCCCGACCAGCGCCACCGGCACCAGCCACACCATGCGCGGATCCCTGTCGACGAACGTGCCGTCGAGGAAGAACTTCACGAACGCAGCCCAGCCGGCGTCGGTCGCGGCGAAGATCGTCATGCCGACGACGCCGACCGCGAACATGGCCTTGTGCGGCCGCAGGTAGCCGAGCAGGCGCTTGTACGTCTGCAGGGCGCCCTCCGGCATCTTCAGGTCGATGCGCCTATCGGCTTTCCGACCCATCGTGAACCGTGGCGATGTTGATCTGGCGGTAGCCGAGGCGTCC
Source organism: uncultured Gammaproteobacteria bacterium (assembly GCA_963827615.1). Lineage (GTDB taxonomy): Bacteria > Pseudomonadota > Gammaproteobacteria > Steroidobacterales > Steroidobacteraceae > RPQJ01. Next base: position 35,015 of record CAWHCA010000008.1, read on the forward strand.
GGCGACGTCCATCGCCGTGACGACCGACTGGTGCACGGCCCGCGCGTCGGCGCGGATCGTGATGGGTTGCGCACGGTTGCCGCTGGTGGCACGGGCAAGTGCCGTGGCGAGCGTGTCGGGACTGTTGTTGACGAGATCGCGACCGCCCACGCGGTAATTTCCCTCCGCCGTCACCTCGATCTCGACGGTTTCCTTGACGGAGGCCTCGTCCGGCTGGACGCCGGCTTCGGGCAAGCGCACCTGCAGCCGGCTCTCGTCGATGAACTTGGTGGACATCATGAAGAAGATCAGCAGCAGCAGCACGACGTCGATCAGCGACGTCATGTTGAGCTCGAGCTCCTCACGGTGCTTCTGCTGGAACCTCAAGCCACCGCTTCCTGCGCGTCCGACTGCGATGACAGTGCCACATCGAGTTCGACAGCCGCGGCCGGACGCAACGTGCTCGCGCGATCGATGGCCTGCACCAGCTTGAGCGACTCCTTCTCCATGTCGATGACGTGCCCGTCGACGCGGCCGCGCAGGTAGCGGTAAGCCACGAGCGCCGGTATGGCGATGATCAGGCCCGCCGCGGTGGTGATCAGGGCCTCGGCGATGCCGGAGGCCATGGCCGCGGGGTTACCGACTCCAGCGACCGTGATCGCCTTGAACGTGCGGATCATGCCCGTGACGGTGCCGAGCAGTCCGAGCAGTGGCGAGATGGCGGCAATCGTGCCGAGCGCGTTCAGGTAACGTTCCAGTTCGTGCGCGACGTGACGTCCGGCGTCCTCGATCGCTTCGATCATCAACGAGCGGTCGCGGTGGCGATTGGCAAGCCCGGCCGCGAGCACTCGACCGAGCGGCGAGTGCTGCTGCAACGCGAGGATCTGCTTGTCGGACAGGGTGCGGTTTTCGACCCAGCGCCACACCTTGTCCACGAGTTCCTCGGGCACGACGCGCTGGCTCCGCAGCGTCCAGAGACGCTCGAGCGTGATGGCGGCGGCAAGTATGGAACAGAGGATGAGCGGCACCATGACGATGCCGCCGGCCTTCACGATTTCGAACATGTGGCTCGCTCGAGTCCCTGTGCCCGGCAGATTTGACCCGCCGATGATACTGGAACCCCTCCCCCGCGGCGACGGGCACGGTTCAAGGATCACGCCACGGGCGCGGGTGTTCGCGCCGCCATTCGTGCGGCGGCGCCAGGACCCGTCCGGGCGCAAGCTCGAACGTGATGGCTCCGCTGTCGCTCGTGCGCACCGACTGGGCTCCCGCGTGCTCCCAGCGCTCCACGACGCTCCGCACCGGGAAATTCCAGCGATTGCGGTAACCCACGGCATAGACTGCCCAGCTCGGCCGTACCGCCGTCACGAAGTCCTGCGTCGACGAAGTGCGGCTGCCATGGTGCGGCACCACCACGACATCGACGGCTGCCAATGCGCCATCGAGCACGATGTCGCGCTCGGCCTCGGCCTCGATGTCGCCGGTGATGAGCGCCGTGTGCCCGCCTGCGCTCACGAGCAGCACGCAAGAACTGTCGTTATCGCGCTGGTAGCGAACGTCGCCGGGGTGCACCCAGCGAAAGCCGACGCCATTCCAGGTCCAGGCCTCGCCACGCCGGCAGGTGTCCCGGACCAGCTGCGCACGGCTGCCGACGAAAGTGTTCGCCGGCAAGCTCGGCCCCAGGATCAAGGCGTCCGCGTCCATGAGCGCGAGCACGCTGCCCGCCCCGCCCTTGTGATCGTCGTCGTCGTGACTGACGACGACGCGATCCACCTGGCGAATGCCGCGCGCCCTGAGAAATGGAACGACGACGAGCTGGCCGGTGTCGCTGCCCGTACGGAACGAAGGTCCTGCGTCGTAGACGAGCGTGTGTCCGCGCGTCTCGACCACGACCGACAAACCCTGCCCGACGTCGAGAATCGTCAGCCGCGCGGCCCCGTAAGGCGCGAGCACAGGCCGCCACATACAAGCCGTTGCAACGAGTACGCCACCGGCGACACGACCCAGGACCGGCAAAGGCGACAGCACGGCGAGCGCGCCAAGCACGAGGGCGATCCAGGCGATGCCGTCGAGCCCGGCGATCGACCAGGTGGCGAGTGGCCACGATGCCGGCACCCCAATCAGCGGCCACGTCGATTCGATCAGCCGGCCGGTCCAGTCGAGCATGGCCGCGCCTGCGTGGCCGGCAACCATGGCGACGGCGCACGACAAAAGCACGGCGGGCACAACCAGCAGCGTGTAGAGCGGGATCGCGTATAGATTGACCAGGGCGGACACCAGCGACACGGAACCGAAGCTGCCCGCGAGCACCGGCACGAGTCCCAGCGTGACGACGACCTGGACCAGCAGGTAGCTGCGGATCAGACCGGGTGGCCGGACGTGCCCGGTGGCGCCATAGAGAATGACGGCCACGGCGCCGAACGATAACCAGAACCCGGGCGCCAGCGGTGCCAGCGGGTCGAGCAGCAGCACACCGACCACGCAGACGCCGAGGCCATCGGCGACACCGATCCGTCGACGCAACAGGAGCGCCGCGGCGCCGCACGCGATCATGACCATCGTGCGCTGTGTCGGCACGGACCAGCCCGCAAGCAGGCTGTAGCCCAGCGCCGCGACGGCAGCGGCCACGACCGATGCATCGCGCGTCGCGCCCGTCGCGCCACGGCGCTGCCGGAACCGCTGCACCTGGCCACCGAACCAGGCGAAGACCGCCGCCACCATCGCGATGTGCAGGCCCGAGATCGCCATCAGGTGGCTGGTGCCACTGCGCGAGAGCTGCAGCCACTGGTCGCGGCTCAGCGCGTCCTGGAGGCCAACGGCAAGTCCTGCGACGATGCCGGCCGAGGTTCGCTCGCCAAGCACGTCACGAATGATCGAGGCGATATGTGCGCGTGCGAGCAGCACCGGGTACTTGAACGCAGCGTTGGACTCGCGGCCGAGCCGTTCGCCGGAACGCACGTAACCGCTCGCGCCAACGTGGTCGCGCAGCATCCGTGCCTCGTTGTCGCGCCCACCCGGGTTGGCAAACCCGCGAGGACGGCGCAGTTTCACTTCAATTTCGAGCGTCTCCGCGGCCTCGACCCGGGTCGGAGCGTCGTACCAGGTCAGCTCGATGAGCCTGGGCAGAGTTCGCGAGTTGCCGTCCGGCAGCGGCGAGAAGCGGAACTTGAGCACGTCGAGCGTCCCCTGCGGCACGCTCGTGACCACGCCACGGATGCGCACTGCACGCCCCTCCAGCACGGGGTCCAACCGGTCGGCCAGTCCTGCATTGAGCTGCAGGGCGGTCAGCCAGAACCCTGCTCCGGGGCCCAGAAGCCAGGTTCTGCGCCACGCACAGGCGCCAGCAAGACTCGCGCAAAGGCAGGTCCACGCCAGCGCGACAGGAGGCGCCTGTGGCAGGCTGAGCACCGCACAGGAGCCCGCCAGGAAGCCTGCCGCCAATTGCCACATGGTTCAACGTCCCGACCGCGAGGACGGCAGCGTGCGAGGTACCTGCGGCAGTTGGCGACGCGACTAATCGGCGCCTTCAGCCCGATTCAGCCCTCGACGAGCTGACCGTCCTGCAGGGTGAGGACGCGCTGCATGCGCGCGGCGATCTCGCTCGAATGCGTGACCAGCACGAGGCTGGTGCCGAGCTCGCGGTTCAGCTCGAGCATGAGTTCGAGTACAGCCTCGGCGTTGCGGCCGTCGAGGTTGCCGGTTGGCTCGTCCGCCAGCACCAGATTCGGTCGCGTCACCAATGCACGCGCAACGGCTGCACGCTGCCGTTCACCGCCCGAGAGCTGCGATGGCCGATGAGTGAGCCTCTGACCGAGGCCCACGCGCTCGAGGAACCATTGCGCGTCGCGTCGTGCATCCGCCGCTGACGCGCGACGCACGAGCAGCGGCATCGCCACGTTCTCCAGAGCGCTGAACTCCGGCAGCAGGTGATGGAACTGGTACACGAAGCCCAGCGCGCGGTTGCGCAGGTCGCCGCGCGCGGCGTCCGACAGCTCGGCGAAGGCCTGGCCCATCAGCCGCACGGCGCCCCTCGTCGGCAGGTCGAGACCGCCGAGAATCTGCAGCAACGTCGTCTTGCCGGAGCCCGAGGCGCCGATGATGGCGAGCGTCTCGCCCGCCCGCACCTGCAACTCGACGCCGCGCAGGACTTCGAGGCGCTGCCCCGCTTCCTCGAAATGCTTGTGCACGCCGTCGCAGGCGAGGATCGATGGTTCAGTCATGGCGCAGGGCCCTCGCCGGATCGGTGGTCGCTGCGCGCCACGCGGGATACAGGGTGGACAGACAGCAGAGCGCGAACGCCGTGCCCGCGATGAGCAGCACGTCGCCGGGTTCGACGCGCGCCGGCAGGTCGCTCATGAGGTAAACGCTCGCGTCCATGAAATGCACGCCGAAGAGACGCTCGAGACCGTGCACGATCGACTCGAGGTTCGTCGCCAGCAGCGTGCCTAAAGCCACGCCGCCGAGCGTGCCGAGCAGGCCGATCACGGTGCCCTGGGTCGTGAAGATCGCCAGGATGCTCGAGGGTCGCGCGCCGATCGTGCGCAGGATGGCGATGTCCGGCTGCTTGTCCTTCACCGCCATCACCAGCGTCGACACGATGTTGAACGCGGCGACTGCCACGACCAGCAGCAGGATGAAGAACATCATGCGCTTGGTCAGCTCGATCGAGCGGAAGAAGTTGGCATTGCGTTGCGTCCAGTCCTCGACGTAGAGTCCGCCGCCGAGTTCGTTGGCCACTTCACGCACCGCGAGTGGCGCCTCGTAGGGGTCTTTTACCGCCAGGCGCAGTCCCGTCACGTTGTCGCCCAGCCGCAGCAGTCGCGCGGCATCGGCAACGTGCACGACCGCGAGCGTGGCGTCGATTTCGTACATGCCGGAGCGGAAGGTGCCCGCGACCTGGAATCGACGCAGCCGCGGCAGCACGCCGGCGGGCGTCACGTTGCCCTTCGCGACGGCAACGACGACGGCATCGCCCAGGGCAACACCAAGCTTGTTCGCCAACTCGTCACCCAGCAGGATGCAGAAGTCCCCCTGCTGCAGCGACTGCATCGACCCGCTCGTCAGCCGTTCGCCAAGCGCAGAGACCTGCGCCTCGAGCATCGGGTCGATACCACGCAAGGTGGCTGCGCTCGACGCACCCGCAGCGTGATCGGCGATCAGCAGCGTCTCGGCTTCGACGAACGGCGCTGCTGCCGACACCCGGGGATTCTTCAGCGCTGTTTCCCGCATGGCGTCCCAGCCGACGAGTCCCTCGCCGAAGGCCGTGATCGTCGCGTGCGACGTCAGGCTCAGGATGCGTGACCGCAATTCGTGCTCGAATCCGTTCATCACCGACAGCACGACGATCAGCACCGCCACGCCGATCGCCACGCCCACCATCGAGATCAGGGAGATGAAGGACAGGAAGCGGTTCCCGGTCGAACGCAGGTAGCGCCGGCCGATCGTGAGCTCGAACGGGGTGCCACTCCCTGCCACGATCATTCGTACCGCAATGCTTCGGCGGGCTGGGTGGCGGCGCCGCGGATCGCCGGATAGATCGTCGCAACGACCGTGAGCGCGAACGCAACCAGGGTGATGGTCACGATCTGCCCGACCCTGAGTTCCGATGGAATCTGCGTGATGTAGTAGACAGACGGGTCCATCACGTGGAAGCGGAACACACGCTCGAGCACGGGCACGATGGTGCCCACGTTGGCCGCGACCAGCACGCCCAGGATGAGCCCGAACAGTGTCCCGACGGTGCCGATCACGAGACCCTGGGTGAGGAAGACGCCGACGATCCCGCGCGGGGTCATGCCGAGCGTGCGCAGGATCGCGATGTCCGAACGCTTTTCATTGACCACCATCACCAGGGCCGCCACGATGTTGAACGCGGCCACCGCGACGACGAGCAGCAGGA
>CAWHCA010000009.1:0-169387 GCA_963827615.1 uncultured Gammaproteobacteria bacterium
CGAACGGCGCGTGCGCCAACCCAGCGCGGATGGAACTCGCCATGCCCTGCGCGTGATCCGGATTGAAGGCCACGTGCGCCGACACATTGCGCACCAGCGGCTCGAGGAGCTCGCCGTCCGCGCCGAGCACCACGGTGACGGGGTGCCTTCGTTCCAGTTGCAGCACCGTGTCCAGCGTGCGCGCGAGCATGGGTCGTCCTGCGATGTCGGCCAGTTGCTTCGGCGAGCCGAAACGCGACGAGCTGCCCGCGGCCAGCAACATCACGTGCAGGCTCGATGCCGCGGTGTTGCGATCGAGTGCTTGCCCGTGCCTCTTGCCATGCAGATGCGCCTGGATCTCCGCGACAATCGCGAGCGCGATGCTCGTCGGGTCGCGCCCGCCGAGCTCGAGACCGACCGGTGCGTGCAGGCGCGCCCCGAATTTCGCCGCTGTCGCCGCCCCGAGATCGACCAGCAGACGTTGGCGACGCGACGCAGGGCCGAGCAATCCGACGTAAGGAATCGGAGTGGCGGCAAGCGTCGCGAGCGCCGCAAGGTCGGTCGCGAGGTGATGGCTCATGACCACGGCGGCATCGAACTGCGCCAGGTCGACGTGCTGCGCCAGTTCCGCCGGCGTGGTCAGGAGAACACGTCGTGCCCGCGGAAATCGCACCGTGTCGGCGTAAGCCGGCCGATGGTCCGCCACGGTCACGCGCCAGCCCAGCGCGGCGCCGAATTCCACCACCGGCAGTGCGTCCGGACCGCCGCCGACCAGCAGCACTTCGCGTGGGACAGCCACGGAGTCAACAAACAGTCGCACCCGGGGACTGTCGAACTCGACGATCCCGCAGGTCGCCGCGCCCTGGGCGCCCCTGGCTTGCGCTGCCAGCCAGGTGGTCAGCGGCTCAGGCAGTCCGGCGGACGGGGCCGGACCGCCAGCAATCCAGAGCGTCGTACCGACGGGCGGGGCCGGTGCCGCAGATTCGAGCACGAAGGCATACATTGCGCGTTCACGTTGTTCGAAACACCGTGACAGGGTGGCGAAGGGTTCCCAGTTCGACGCGGGATCCAGACGGACGAGCCAGACGTCCATGCCACCCTCGCAACCGGCGCCCAGCCCCCACAACAGATCGTCGTCCCCGCGATTGTCGTACCGAACCAGTTTAGGAGTGCCCGTGTGGAGCACCGACGCCGCGTGCGCGGCCAGGTCGCCCTCGAGACAGCCGCCCGAAAGAATGCCCTCGTACCGACCACCGGGGCCGATCAGCATCTGTGCCCCGGCCTTGCGGTAAGTCGAGCCGCGGGTGGCGATGACCGTCGCGAGCACGAGCGGGTCCTGCTCCGCGCGCGCCCGTTCGTACATCGGCAGCATGTGATGCAATGATCCGTCCACAGGACCGCTTTATACTAAATTCCAGTCGCCGGCCCACCGGCAACCGTGGCTGCGCTGGGGAGACGTCATGATTTCACTCTCGCTCAACGGCAAGACCGTGCAGTTGTCCGCTACACCCGACACACCGTTGTTGTGGGCCTTGCGCGACGAGCTCGGCTACACCGGCACCAAGTTTGGTTGTGGCATTGCCGTCTGCGGCGCGTGCACCGTGCTCGTCGACGGCAAGCCGATACGCTCCTGCGTGACCACGATCGAGGCGGTGGCCGGCAAGCAAGTCACCACGATCGAAGCGATGGACTCTGACCGCATCGGCCAGGCCCTGCAGGCCGCGTGGATTCGCAACGATGTGCCGCAATGCGGTTACTGCCAGAGTGGGCAGATCATGAGCGCGGCCGCCTTGCTGGCGCAGAACCCGAGGCCCAGCGACACCGACATCGACGAAGCCATGCGTCGGAACCTGTGCCGCTGCGGCACCTACAACCAGATTCGCGCTGCCATCAAGGACGCGGCCGCGACGCTCGGCGCCTGAGGCACGGAGACAGCCATGAGCAGCAATGCATTCACCACCCGCCGCGACTTCCTCAAAGGCTCCGCGGCCGCCACCGGCACGCTCGTCATCGGGTTCACGCTGCCCGTGTCGTCCAGATTCGTCCAGGCAGCCGCCGCGGCATTGCCAGGCCGGCGACCGGCTTTGCACCCAATGCGTTCCTGCGCATCGCCCCGGATGGGCAGGTCACGGTCATCTGCGGCCTGTCCGAGATGGGCCAGGGCGTGCACATGGGCATTGCCTCGCTCGTGGCCGAGGAACTCGACGCCGACTGGAAGAGTGTCAAGCTCGAACAGGCGCCGGTCGACAAGGCCTACATCAATCCAATGTTCGGCATGCAGGCCACGGGCGGCTCGACCTCGATCCGCGGTCACTACGAGCCGATGCGCATGGCAGGCGCGGCAGCACGCGAAATGCTGGTCGCCGCGGCCGCCGGAAAATGGGGCGTCGACGCCGCCACGTGCCGCACACAAGACGGTCGCGTCATGGGTCCCGACGGCAAGTCGGCCGGTTACGGCGAACTCGTTGCGGCCGCCTCGACACTGCCGGTGCCGCAGAACCCGAAGCTCAAGGACCCGAAGGATTTTCGCATCCTCGGCAAGGGCCTGACCCGCATCGACACGCCAGCCAAGGTCAACGGCAGCGCGGGCTTCGGCATCGACGTCAAACTGCCGGGACTGCTGACGGCAGTCATGGCGCACGCACCCGTGCCGGGCGCGAAGGTCGTTGCGGTCGACGACGCGGCGGCCAGGGCGATCCCGGGCGTGAAACAGGTCGTGCGGATTCCGCAGGGCGTCGCGGTGCTGGCCGATGGCTACTGGCCCGCCTTGAAAGGCCGCGACGCGCTGGTCGTGAAATGGGACGAAGGCGCGCTCGGTTCGTTGTCGTCTGAAGGCATTTCGAAACTCCTGACCGAGGCGACGAAGAAACCAGGCGCCGTCGCGCGCAACGAAGGCGACGTCAGCGTCGCCGTCACGACGACGGTCGAGGCCGTCTACGAAGCCCCCTATCTCGCGCACGCCTGCATGGAACCCATGAACTGCACGGCCTGGGTGCGCGCAGGAGAGGCCGAAGTCTGGGCACCGACACAGGCGCCGGGCCCGAATCAGGGGATCGTCGCGCAATTGACGGGACTGCCGCCCGAGAAGGTGCAGGTGCACACGACGTACCTCGGCGGCGGCTTCGGCCGTCGCTACGCGCAGGACTTCATCATCGCCTCGACGTTGATCTCGAAAGCGGCCGGCGTACCGGTGAAGCTCGTCTACACGCGCGAGGATGACATGCGCGCGTGGTTTTACCGCCCCGCATCGGTCGCGCGGTTCACGGCCGGCCTCGATGCGGCCGGCAACCCTGTGTCGCTCACTGCACGTGTCGCGTCGCCGGCACTGTCCATAGCCGCCGGTTTCACAAAGGAGTTGCCGAAAGGCATCGACGAACTCGCGATTGAAGGCATCGGCGACATGCTCTACGCGTTTCCGAACCTGCGCGTGGAATATGCCCAGGCGGAACCCGGCGTCCCGTTCTGGTTCTGGCGCTCGGTCGGTCATTCGCAGAACGTGTACTTCATCGAAGCTTTCATCGACGAGATTGCCGCTGCGGCCGGCAGGGATCCGGTCGAGTTCCGCCGCTCGCTGCTGGCCAGACAGCCGCGCCTGCGCGGCGTGCTCGATCTCGCGGCGCAAAAAGCCGGCTGGGGCTCGCCGCTGCCGCAAGGCGTCCATCGCGGCGTGGCGATCACGAATTGCTTCGGCAGCTTCGTCGCGCAGGTGGCCGAGGTCTCGATGGATGCGAGCGGCAAGCCGCGTGTGCACCGGATCGTCGCGGCCGTGGACTGCGGACGCACGGTGAATCCGGACGTGATCCACCGCGCAGGTCGAAGGTGCAATTGCCTACGGACTCAGCGCCGCGCTGCACGGAAAGATCACGTTCAGGAACGGTCGCGTCGAGCAGTCGAACTTCGACGACTACCCGATGCTGCGCATGGCCGAGATGCCCAGGGTCGAAGTGCACATCGTGCCGAGCATGGAGGCCCCGGGCGGCATCGGTGAACCGGGTCTACCGCCTGCAACGCCTGCCGTGGTCAACGCGATCTTCGCGGCGACCGGCAAGCGCGTCAGGACGTTGCCGATCTAGGACTTCTTCAGCAGGGACGCCAGGTCCGCAAACGGCGAGTGAGTCACGCCCGGCGCGCGGTCAGGCTCGCGCAGCGCGGTGCCACCCTGGTCGACGTAGCGCTGGTGCTCGTTGTCGTGGCAGTAGAGACAGAGCAGTTCCCAGTTGCTGCCGTCGGGCGGGTTGTGATCGTGATCGTGGTTCTTGTGATGGACCGTGAGCTCATGCACGTTGGACTGCTCGAACTCGCGGGCGCAGCGCCCGCAGATCCACGGGAACAGCTTCAAGGCCTGGGCGCGGTACCCCTGCTCGCGCTGGTCGCGGGCACGGCGCGCGTCGGCGACGACGCGGTCGAGCCGGCCGAGGTCGGGAGTCACGCGCTTGCGGGTCGTCATGCGCCGATTGTGCTCACGCGCGGACGGATAGGAAAGAGCCATTTTCCGGCCTTGCAGCCGGCCGAACCGGGGGGTCTTCCGGGCACGGGCAGGCTTCACGTTTGTACGGATTTTTAAGTCCCGGCCATGGGAGTACATTGTCACTGAGGCGCGACGCAAACCGCGCGTGTGAGTCAATTTCAGGAGGTCAGGACTCATGGATACCAACACCAGTACTGAACGACTCATGGCTGATTTACAGGCTGTCGTCCGCGACACCGAGAATCTGCTGAAAGCCACGGCTGGCGACGCCAGCGAGCGAGCCGCCAAGGCACGAGCGCATGCGGAGGAGTCCCTGCACAAGGCGCGGGCTCGCATGAGCGAACTCGAGCATGATCTCGCTGCCCGTACGCGGGAAGCCGCGCAGAAGACCAACGCCTATGTCCACGACAACCCATGGCCGTCGATCGGGGTGGCCGCGGGTGTCGGACTCCTGGTCGGACTGCTGATCGGCCGGCGCTGAACGCGTTCGGCTGCCAGCGAGCACGGCGATGGACGATTCCGACACATCCGGAAGATCGGCCGGCGGCCTGTTCGACTCCCTGCGCGCGCTGCTCGCAACGCTCGTGGCCATGGCGCACACGCGGGTCGAGTTGTTCGGCACCGAAATCGAGGAGGAAGTTCGTCGCGTCGTCGCGCTCCTGCTGGGAGGCTTGGCCGTGCTCGCGCTCACCAGCCTAGCGTTGTTGTTCAGCGGCCTCGTGGTGATTGCGATTTACTGGGATACGCACCGCCTGGCCGCCACGGTGGGCGTGGCCCTCGGCTTCGTCGTTCTCGCCGCGGCGGCGTATCTTGTCGTACGCGCGCAGACGCGGCGGCGGTCTCGCCTGCTGGCGTCGACCCTCGACGAACTCGAGCGCGACCTGGCACTGCTGGACAAGCAGGTTTCGCGATGAGCCGGCGACAGGAACTTGCCGCGAAACGAGCCATGCTCGTGGCACGCAGCGAGCTGCAACGACGGGAACTCGCGATCAGCAGCGGCGACATCGCCTATTCACTGCGCAAAGTCGATGCGGCCGTCGGTGTCGCGCGACGGGCTGCGACGCATCCGCTGCTGCTCGCTGGCGCGGTTGCCGCCGTCGTGGTCGTTATCCGGCCACGCCGGCTGTTGCAGGGACTCACCCTGGGACTGTCGGCCGCCGTGGCCGTGCAACGCGCCTCGGCACTGCTACGCACAAGCACTTAGTTCATGACGGCGGCTCGAGCCGATTGTGCAGCGCCCGCAAGGCAAGCAGGCTCAGCGCAGCGCCGATGAAGCCAACCGCCACCAGCCACCCGATGTGGCGATGGGCCACGCCATCGCCGAGCACGACGGCGCCAATCGCGTAGGGCAGTTCTGCCATGGCCAGCGCCGGGAGATACATGCGGATCCGCACGCCGAGATAACCGCAAAGGTAACCAGGGATTTCCGAAGGCAATGCGAGACACAGCAGCAGGACCAGCGCGAACGTGACGTCACCCGGGGCCCTTTGCAGATAGAAATCGATCTTGTTGGACGTCCTGGGCACCTCCCCCCGCGGTCGGCGCAACCCGCGACCCAAGGCGTAGGTGCCGAGCCCACCCAGCAGCCAACCGAGCCACAGCAGGCCGAGGGTGACCGTCGCACCCCAGGTGAACACGGCCGCCGGCAACAGCAGCGCGCTGGAAAAGAATGCGAGGATCGCGGACAAGGCGGCGAACAGAACGAACGCGACGGCGCCAAGCCGAGGATGCGCGGCAATGCCCGGTTCAGCGGCGGTTAGCGCCCGCTGCAGGTTTTCGTACACCGCATCGAAGGACAACAGGAGCGCGACGGAGGCGCAGACGAGAACCACGGCAGCGGCACGACCCCAGCTGCGAGCGTGCAGCCCAGGGCGAGCGGTGACATTCGGCGGCTCGATCATCGATTCCTGCCTGCAGGTGCCGGCGCGACTCGTGCCGCAACGATCCTGACGCGAGTCGTCCTCCCCGCAGTCTCCTTACGGCTCCACGTTAGCAGGCATGCACCAGCGAGCGGTGTCGGAAGGTGCGTACATGGAGTCGCATGAAATGCACCTGCCGACGCCCGTCGCCTGGTACAGGCCGGGCAAGTGGCAACTGATCGACGTCTGCTACGATCGTCACCAGGTCGTCGACGCGATCCGCACTTACTTCTAGGCGGTCGAGAGCAAGCAATGTCTGCACCCAGGCTACTGCTCTGTTTGTCGCTGACCGTTTGCGCGCTTGCGTTCGGCGCGGACGCCGAGGTCAACCCGGTTCGCAGCCAGCGGCCGGAGGTGGCCGAGACCGGCGTCCGGAAACTGATCGTGAAATTCCGCGAGCAAAGCCAGCGCGCTGCAACTCGCCCTGGCCGTCTGAAGCGAGTGGAGTACGACAAGCAGCGGGCGATGGACGTCGCGCAACGCGCCGGCCTGAAGCTCGAACGATCGCGCGAGCTGGTTGCCGGGATGCACGCGATGCAAGTGCGGGCGCCAGGCGCGGGTGAATCGCTTGCAGCGACCCTCGCGCGATTGCGGGCTGACCCGGCCGTGGCGTACGCCGAGTCCGACTACCGTCGCCACATCCTGGCAACGCCCGACGACCCGCTGTTCCTCGCCCAGCAATGGCATCTCAAGAACGATGCCAGCACCCCGAGCGCCATCGACGCGCTGGGCGCCTGGGAAACGACGCAAGGCAGTGACGGCATCGTGATCGCCGTGGTCGATACCGGTGTGCGCTTCGATCATCCGGATCTCGGGCGCGCGGCCGCCGCGGGACGGCTGCTCGACGGCTACGATTTCATTACAGACCTTGCGACCGCGAACGACGGCGACGGACCCGATGCAGACGCTTCCGACCCCGGTGACTGGTGCCAGGGGTCCAGCAGTTCCTGGCACGGCACGCTGGTGTCCGGAATCATTGGTGCGGCGACCAACAACGCGATCGGGATCGCGGGCATCACGTGGAGCGGTCGGATCCTGCCGGTACGCGGCCTTGGCAAGTGCGGAGGCGACGACTCCGACCTCATCCCGGCCGTGCTGTGGGCCGCGGGCATTCACGTCAGCGGCGTACCGGACAACCCGAACCCCGCAAGGATCATCAACCTGAGTCTGGGCAGCGCAGGGAGTTGCCCCGCATCCTGGCAGGACGCGATCTCGCAGGTCGTCGCGCGCGACGTGCTGGTCGTCGTCGCTGCGGGCAACGAGAGCGGGCCGGTCGGTTCACCCGCCAATTGCCGCGGTGTGGCCGCGATCGCCGCGTTGCGGCACGCCGGCACCAAAGTCGGATTCAGCAATCTCGGCCGTGAAGTTGCGCTCGGCGCGCCGGGCGGCAATTGCGTCAACCTGAGCGGCGCCTGCCTGTATTCGATCGACTCCACAACGAACGACGGCATCACGACGCCGGGTGCCAGCACGTACACGGACCAGATCAATTTCAACGTCGGCACGAGTTTTTCGGCACCGATCGTGGCGGGCATCGCGGCACTCATGACAGCGGTGAATGATCGGCTCGGGGCGACACATCTCATCGCCCGGCTGCAAAGCGGCTCCAGGCCCTTTCCGAAATCGCCAGATGCGTCCGTCCCGGATTGCCACGTCCCCACCAGCGGATCAGACGTTCAGCCGAGCGAGTGCAACTGCACGACCGACACTTGCGGCGCCGGAATGGCGAACGCCAGAGGGTCGGTCAACGAAGCGCTGCGCCCGCTTGCCGTCCCGACCGCCGATCCGACTACGGCGGCGTCAGGACAAACGGTCGCCCTCGATGGGTCGGGCAGCTTTGCGTCGAACAACCGCTCGATCGCCGGTTACGCGTGGTCGGTGGTGTCATCCAGCGGAGAACCGCCGGTGATCGCCAACGCGAACCTGCAGAACGCTTCATTCACGGCGACGGGCAGCAGCGTCGTCACGTTGCGACTGACGGTGACCGACAATGAGGGCGCGCAAGACTCCGCCGATATAGGCATAACGGCACTTGCGCCTGTCACGGTGACAGTATCTCCAGGCACAGCAAGTGTCAGCGCAGGTGGCGGCACGCAGGCGTTCACCGCCACAGTGGAGAACGCATCGAACACCGGGGTCACCTGGCAGGTTGACGGTGTGACGGGCGGCAATTCAACGGTGGGCACGATTTCGACGGCGGGCTTGTACCTGCGCCGATCATCGTGCCGTCCTCCGCGACAGTGACCGTGAGCGCCCTGTCGAATGCCGACACGAGCCGCTCGGGCTCAGCGCAAGTCACGATCACGCGGAAGTTGCCCGATAGCAGCGGTGGCAACAGCGGGGGCGGTGGTGCAATCGACGTCGTCTGGCTGCTGGCCTGTCTCTTGACGCATCGCACCCGCCGCACCAACTGCAGTTGCGTGCGCTGCTGATCAACCACGCCGCGCCGGGTCACCGAAGAACATCAACCCGAAGTTCGACAGCGCGGTCCAGCGCCGCTGTGGCAGCATCTGCCGGTCGCCACTCGAGATCGCGGCCGCTCGGCGCGCCGGCCCTCGGGGAACTCGCAGGTACGAGTGTCTCGATATCGGCTGGCCCTGAACAGACGCCCAAGCGCTCCGTCCGGGCCTCTGCAGGAGATCTCATGACTCAAAGCGACTGTTCGCGGGGTCGAAGTTCTCGAGGACTGATGGCCCAATGTCGAGGCCTATGCCGCGCATTGCCGGCTCTCGTTCGAACGGCTGCCGGCAGCGGCGCCGACGCGAGCGCTCGCACGCCGACCAGGGGAGCGCGCGCCAGCCCGCCGATCGGCGTATCGAATGGCGGCAGGGACGCACTGGACCTGCCGTTCGAAGACGCGACATTCGATGTCATTTGCTGCCAGTTCGGCGTGATGTTCTTTCCCGACCGAGTCGCAGGCTACGCCGAGGCGCGTCGCGTTCTCCGACCAGGCGGACGCTTTGTCTTCAGCGTCTGGGATCGCATCGAGGAAAATGACTTCGCCGACGACGTCACCAATGCCGTCGCCAAGTTGTTTCCGCACGACCCTCCACTGTTTCTCGCCCGCACGCCGCATGGCTACCACGACATCGCGCTGATCCGCGAGGAATTGAGACGTGCTGGTTTCGCCGACATCACGATCTCGACGCGCGAGGAGTTGAGTTGCGCACCATCGGCACGTCACGCTGCCGCCGCGTATTGCCACGGAACGCCGCTGCGCAACGAAATCGAAGCGCGCGACGCGCAGCTTGCTTCAACTCGCGACGGAATTGGCGACTGCGGCAATCGCCAGCCGCCAAGGTGAAGGTCGCGTCGGCGGGCAGGATCCAGGCGCACGTGATCGTGGCGGCGAAGTAGCCGAGTCACGGCGCAGCTGCGCGCACGCACGCTCCATCTCGTACAATCCGGTGGTCACGCGCGGCAACGGTCCCTCGCGCCGCCGCGTACCTACCAGCTACCGCTGCTGGTGCGTCTGACCCCTGCGCCTGCCAGTCGGGAAACCTGATGGCGCCCCCGGTGTCCCGCCGATCCTGAACAACGGAAACTGCCGATGCATTCTGAAAATCAGCCCGATTCGCCCACTGGCCGCAACCAGAGCACCGGCAGGTGGCTGGTCCTGGTCGCGGCACTGCTTTGCCTCGGTCCGACCGGATGCCATTCATACCGTGCGCTGCCGGACGCCACGCCAGCAGAGTTGCATGGCCCCACGCTCGCGCAGCGTGACGTCGAGGCGATCGCCGACGAATACCTGTCTGCACTGCTGGAGTACGCCCCTGAACTCGGGACGATGTATTCCCTGCCCGGCGCCCCCCACGACCGCCTCAGCGATCACTCACCGGAAGCCCGCGCCGCCTGGCAGGCTCGGGAAGATACGTGGCTCGCACAACTCGTTGCCCTGGGCATGCCCACAGAGGTGGGCAGTCGCGACTGGGTGACCTGGGGCATCCTGCACGAGACCCTGGCCAGCTCGGCCGCTATCCGCGTCTGCCGCAACGAACTGTGGGCGGCCAGCAGCATGACCGGCTGGCACACGTCGGTGCCGAGTCTGTTCGAGATACAGCCTGTCGATACTCCTGAACTGCAGCGACAGGCGTTGCGACGACTGGCGGCGTTGCCGAAGTACATCGACATCGAGATCGCCAACCTGCGCCGCGGCCTGGAATCCGGCTTCAGCGCTCCGCGCCTGACGGTGGCTCCTGCCGTCAGCGAAGTGCGGGCACTGGCAGGCGCCGACAGTCCGTTGCTGAGCCCGGGCATACGCGCGGGCGACCCGAAGTTTGCTGCCGAAGTACAGGCGCTGTTCGAATCCGAAATCGCGCCGGCCGTGGAACGATACGCACGCTTCCTGGAAGCTGAGTACCTGCCACGCGCGCGGGAAGAAATTGGAATTGGCTACAACCCTGACGGCGCGACGTGCTACCCCGCCCTGGTGCGCCATTACGCCACCATCGAACCCGCGGCCAGCGAGATTCACCGGTTGGGGCTCGAGCAGATCGCCCGAATTCGCGCCGAGATGCAGGACATAATCGACAAGCACTTCGCCGGAGCGACCATCGAGGCATTCCTGCGGGGCCTCAACGACGACCCCAAGTACACGTTCAGGACCGAAGACGAAGTGCTGCAGTATTCGGTGGCTGCGCTGGCCCGCGCCAAGGCGAGGGTGCCGGAAGCATTCGGCCGGCTGCCGAAGGCCGACGTCGAGATCCGGGCGTATCCGGCCTATCGCGCCAGCGGCACCGGTGAATACCATTCGTCCTCGGAGGATGGCACCCGCCCGGGCATCTATTACATTGCGGTCGTCAACCCGACCCGCCGTTCGCGCGCGATCCAGGAATCGGTCCTGCACCACGAAACCTACCCTGGCCACCACCTGCAGGGTGCGATCGCGCTGGAGCTGGGCGACCGCGTGCACCCTATCGCACGCTACCTCTGGAACTCCGGATTCGGCGAGGGTTGGGCGCTGTACTCGGAGCGCCTGGCAGACGAGCTCGGGCTGTACAGCGGCCCGCTCGATCGCATGGGTCTGCTGTCGGACCAGGCGGCGCGTGCCGCGCGGCTGGTCGTCGACAGCGGCATTCACGCCCAAGGTTGGACGCGGCAGCAGGCCGTGGACTACATGCTGAACAATACCGCCTGGCCGGCGGTGGATATCGAGTCCGAAGTCAACCGCTACATCGCCTGGCCCGGACAGGCCAACTCCTACATGCTGGGCATGCTGGAAATCCGTCGCCTTCGTGATCTCGCAGAGAAGGAACTCGGTGCCGGCTTCGACCTCAAAGCCTTTCACGACCGTGTGCTGGGCTACGGCAGCGTGACCCTGCCCATGCTCGACGCCTCGGTGCGAGCGTGGATCGGTGAACAGCGTTGATTCCTGGTCATCCCTCAGCAAATGAAAAAGGGCCACCTCTTGCAGGTGACCCTTTTCCATTTCAAATGGTGCGCCCGGAGAGATTCGAACTCCCGACCTTCTGGTTCGTAGCCAGACGCTCTATCCAACTGAGCTACGGGCGCGTTATGAACGTCCTGGCGGAGAGAGAGGGATTCGAACCCTCGAAGGGCTTTTGACCCTTACGCCCTTAGCAGGGGCGCGCCTTCGACCACTCGGCCATCTCTCCGTTTTTAGGAGAGCCGCGAAGGATAAACGTCCTGAGCCGCCCCGTAAAGCTTGGGGCCGGAAAATGGCCAGTCAGTGGACTTCAGGGGTACGTTGGTCAGGGATACGGTTCGTTATCCATGCCATTCGCGGCATGGCCGTTGCCATTCGTGCGTGCGGCGGCCGGGCGCGCCGACGTCGTGCCGCCCCCGTCCTGCTCTTCGCGCTTGATACGCTCGAAAATCTCTTCGCGGTGGACAGCCACGTCGCGCGGCGCGTTTACGCCGATGCGGACCTGGTTGCCTTTGACGCCGAGCACGGTAACGGTCACGTCGTTGCCGATCATGACCGTCTCACCTACGCGTCGCGTGAGAATCAACATGAAGTTCTCCTGGCCTGCATGGCTTCCTACGTCGCCGGACTCGATTCCATTCAATCCTTCTGAGAGCACGCAGTCGGGAGCGATTGCTCGCTCACGAAGCCCTCCGCATCCGCAGGCAACAACGCCTTGATTTCTCCAACCATCATCGAAGACTATATGCGCATGAATATGCACGGCATTTCCGGCGACGAACAATAGCGCGCGCACCGGCAAATGTCAGTACGCGATGACAACGAATTGTCCGAATCGGTTCAATTCTCACTTACGCGAACGGAACGTATTCTTCCGCTCGAGCCGACGCGTCAACGTGTCATGACACCTGGGGTGTGAGCCACGCGGCGAGGCTGCCAAGCGCAGCGGTCAGATTGGCGGGCTGCGTGCCGCCGGCCTGCGCGAGATCCGCGCGACCACCGCCTTTGCCGCCGACCTGCTTCGCCACGTGATTGACGATGTCGCCCGCCTTCACGCGCGAAGTGAGGTCGTCAGTGACACCTGCAATGAGTGTCACCCTGTCATCACCCGCCGGCGAACCCAGCACGATGATTGCGCTGCGGAGCTTGTTTTTAAGCTGATCCACGGCTGTGCGCAGCGCGGCAGCGTCCGCGCCATCGACGGTCGCAGCGACGAGCTTCACCCCATCGCCGATCGTGAGCGCCTCGGCCGCCATGTCGCGACCGCTGCCGCTCGCAAGCTTTTCCTTGAGCTGCGCGATCTCTTTTTCCATGCGGCGTGCGCGATCGAGAAGCTGCCTGACCTTGTCCTCGACGTCGTCGCGCGAGCCACGCACGAGCCCAGCCACGTCCCGCAACTTATGGTCCGTTTCGACCACATACTGGTAGGCACCCTCGCCCGTGACCGCCTCGATGCGTCGCACACCGGCTGCAACGCCGCCTTCGCTCACGATCTTGAACAGGCCGATGTCGCCGGCGCGGCGCACGTGGGTGCCGCCGCAGAGCTCGGTCGAATATGCACCGATGCGCAGGACGCGCACCTTGTCTTCGTACTTCTCACCGAACAGCGCCATCGCTCCCGCAGCCACCGCGGCGTCGAAGTCCATGACTTTCGTTTCCGCGGCGGCGTTCTTGCGCACTTCCGCGTTCACGATCGCCTCGACCCGCTGCAACTCCTCGGGCGTCAGGCCCGAGTAATGCGAGAAGTCGAAACGCAGGCGGTCGGGCGCGACCAGCGAACCCTTTTGCGTGACGTGCGTTCCCAGCACCTCGCGCAATGCCGCGTGCAGCAGGTGCGTGGCAGAGTGATTTGCACGAGTTGCGTCCCGGCGCAGTCCGTCCACCGTCGCAGCAACCGTTTCGCCGATCTGCAGCGAGCCGGCTGCGAGCTTGCCGACATGAACGTGTGCCTTGCCGAGTTTCTGCGTGTCGGTGACCATGAAGCGTGCGGTGGACGTCGATAGTTCGCCGACGTCACCCACCTGGCCGCCACTCTCGGCGTAGAACGGCGTGACGTCGAGGACGACCTGGCCCTCCTCGCCGGCCTTGAGTTCGGCGACCGGCTCCTTGCCGCGGAACATCGCGACGACCCGGCCCTGGCCGGTCTCGCCGTCGTAGCCGACGAACGACGTCTGGCTGTCGACGCTCATCTCGCCACGCAGATCGACGTTGAACTTGCTGGCGGCACGCGACATCGCGCGCTGCGCATTCATCGCGGCCTCGAACCCCGGCTCGTCGATCGAGAGGCCGCGTTCGCGCGCGATGTCGCTGGTGAGGTCGACCGGGAAGCCGTACGTGTCGTAGAGACGGAACACCGTCTCGCCCGGAATCTCCTTACTGCCGCCCAGCGTGCCGATGGCGGTGTCGAGCAAGGCCATGCCCTGCGCCAGCGTCTCGGCGAAGCGCTCTTCTTCCTGCAGGATGACTTTCTCGATGTGCGTGCGCTGCACGGTCAGCTCGGGATAGGCGACGCCCATCTCCTGCTCCAGCGTCCGCACCAGCGAGTGGAAGAACGGCTGCCGCTGGCCGAGCATGAAGCCATGGCGGATCGCGCGACGCATGATCCGGCGCAGCACGTAGCCGCGGCCTTCGTTCGACGGCAGCACGCCGTCCGCGATCAGGAACGACGTGGCGCGCACGTGGTCTGCAATCACGCGCAGCGAATTCGAGGCGAGGTCGCCGGTAGCCGTGGCCTTCGCCGCCGCGGCGATCAGGTTGCGAAACAGGTCGATCTCGTAGTTGCTGTGCACGCCCTGCATGACGGCGGCGACACGCTCGAGGCCCATACCCGTGTCCACCGACGGCTTCGGCAGCGGCGTCATCGTGCCGTCGGCCGAGCGGTCGAACTGCATGAACACGAGGTTCCAGATCTCGACGTAGCGATCGCCGTCCTCGTCGGGCGAACCCGGCGGGCCGCCGGCTACGTCGGGTCCGTGGTCGTAGAAAATCTCGGTGCAGGGACCGCACGGGCCCGTGTCGCCCATCGCCCAGAAATTCGACTTGGCGCCCATGCGCGTGAGCCGCGTGGGATCGACGCCGATATCCTGCAGCCAGATTTCGGCGGCGCCGTCGTCCTCCTCGAACACGGTGACCCAGAGCTTCGACGGTGGAATGCCCAGCGTGCCGGTGACGAAGTCCCAGGCGAAGCGGATCGCGTCCTGCTTGAAGTAGTCGCCGAAGCTGAAATTGCCCAGCATCTCGAAGAACGTGTGGTGCCGCGACGTGTAACCGACGTTCTCGAGGTCGTTGTGCTTGCCGCCGGCACGAACGCAACGCTGCGACGTGGCGGCACGAACGTAAGTGCGCTTTTCCTTGCCAAGGAAGAGGTCCTTGAACTGGACCATGCCCGCGTTGGTGAAAAGCAGCGTCGGGTCGTTGCCGGGGACGAGCGAGCTCGACGGCACGATGGCGTGGCCGCGGTCCTTGAAGAAATCGAGGAACGCCGCGCGCAGCTGCGCGCTGGTCATGAACTTGGCCGGGGCCTGGGGCGTGCTTGTCATAGGTCTGGATCGTCTTCGCCGGGGCCGAGGGCGGCCCGGATCTGGTCCGAAGAAAACCCGCGATATTGGAGGAAGCGTGCCTGTTTTGCACGTTCACGGTAGTCGGCTGGAGGCGACAACCCGAACTTGCGGCGGCGGGCTTCCCGGGCCGCCTGGATCCAGTCCGTCTCCGTGGCGTCGAGCGCCTGGTCGATCGTTTCGGACTCGACGCCGCGATCGCGCAGGCCCATGCGGACGCGCAGCGGCCCCTGGCCTCGTCCAGCGCGCTGAGTGACGAATTGCTCGGCAAACCGCTCTTCGCGCAGGAACCCCTCCTGCACGATCGCGGCCACCGCCGCCTCGACGACCGCGGCGCCATACCCCTTGCGGAGCAGGCGCTCGGTCAGTTCGTGACGGCTGAAGTCACGCCCTGCGAGCAGGGCGTAAGCCGCGGTCTGGACGGTGCGTTGATCCGCCTCCGCCGCCGCGCCGGGCTCAGGCTTCCGACGCCTCACCCGTGGCCGCCTCACCCTTCTTCGGAACCAGCAACTTGGCCCGGATGGCAGTTTCGATCTCGCGCGCGGTGTCCGGGTGCTGAGTGAGGTACGTGCGGACGTTTTCCTTGCCCTGGCCGATGCGCTCGCCCTTGTACGAGTACCAGGAACCCGACTTCTCGATGATGTTCTGCAGCACGCCGAGTTCGATGATTTCCCCTTCGCGCGAAATACCGACCCCGTACATGATCTCGAACTCGGCCTCGCGGAATGGCGGCGCAACCTTGTTCTTCACGATCTTGACGCGCGTCTGGTTGCCGACGACTTCCTCGCCCTGCTTGATCGCGCCAATGCGGCGGATGTCGAGACGGACGGAGGCGTAGAACTTGAGCGCGTTGCCGCCGGTGGTGGTCTCGGGGTTGCCGAACATCACGCCGATCTTCATGCGGATCTGGTTGATGAAGATGACGATCGTGTTCGAGCGCTTGATGTTGCCGGTGAGCTTGCGCAGCGCCTGCGACATGAGGCGTGCCTGCGCGCCCATCTGCATGTCGCCCATCTCGCCTTCGATTTCGGCCTTGGGTGTGAGCGCGGCAACCGAGTCGACGACGACGATGTCGACCGCATTCGAGCGGACCAGCATGTCGGTGATCTCGAGGGCCTGCTCGCCGTTGTCCGGCTGCGAGACGAGCAGTTCGTTGACGTCCACGCCGAGCTTTTCGGCGTAGGCCGGGTCGAGTGCGTGCTCGGCGTCGACAAAGGCGGCCGTGCCGCCGCTGCGCTGCACCTGCGCGACGACCGTCAGCGCGAGCGTGGTCTTGCCGGAGGATTCCGGCCCGTAGATCTCGATGACGCGGCCTTTCGGCAGGCCACCGACGCCGAGCGCGATGTCGAGCCCAAGCGAGCCTGTGGAGACGACTTCGACGTCGTAGCTGTTGGAGTCGCCAAGGCGCATGACCGAGCCTTTGCCGAACTGCTTCTCGATCTGGCCGAGCGCTGCGACCAGGGCCTTCTTGCGGTTTTCTTCCATTGCGTTGCTCGTGAGTCAGGCGTGGGAGCCGGGCTGGCCCGGCTCGTGAAAGGAGATCAGCGGAATGGCTGCATTATTCCACAGCCCTGCCCGCGGGCGGTCCGAAAAATTGCCGGGAACCACCGGTTTCTCAGCCGCCTTCGACCGCGTGATTCCACCAGTGCAGAGGCTCATAGCGTGAGCCTGCCGGATCGGTCACCGAGCGCACCAGTGCAAACCCGTCGGCTCGCCACAAGAACGGAGGCTCGAGGCGTTCCCCGACAGCCGACCGTACTCTGCGCGCGAGCGTGACGTGCGGCCGGAACCCTCGTGCCTCGACCGCGAAGCCTTCCTGCACGAGCTCCGCGCGCAACTGCGTGACGAGCGTTGCGAGCCCCATTGGCACATGACTCGCCACCAGACACACGACCTGCGGCTTGCGCCAGTGCTCGACCCGATCGAACTCGATCGCAACGGGCGAACGGTGCACACGGTCCGCGGCGGCCCGCAACGAACGCTGGCGTCCAACCGGTACCTGGCCCAGGAACTCGAGCGTGACGTGCCACTGGTCGGGACGCTGCTGCTTGCCCTCGTTCAAGGCCGCGATCGTGTCGAGGCGCGTGCGCAACGCCTGCCGCAGGTCGGGATCGGGCCAGAGCGCGAAAAAGAGCCGGTCGCTCATTCGGCGAGCAGCCGCTCCAACGCGCACCGGACCGTCCGGCGCCGCACTTCGTCGCGCCCGCCCGGGAACCGTTCGCAGCGTGCTTCGGATCGCAACGAACCGTCTGTTTCGCGCCAGGCCCACGCCAGCCAGACCGTCCCTACGGGCTTGTCGGCCGTGCCGCCGTCCGGGCCAGCCACGCCGCTCACGGCGACGGCCACGGTGCTGCCCGTGCGAGTCAGGACCCCTGCCGCCATCGCCCGCGCGACCGGCTCGCTCACGGCACCGTGCTGCGCCAGCAGGCCCTCCGACACGCCGAGGAGCGCGGCCTTGAGGGTGTTTGAGTACGCAACCACCCCGCCTTGGAACCATCGCGAACTGCCGGATATGTCCGTGCACGCCTTGGCGATCCAGCCGCCGGTACAGGACTCGGCCGTGACGAGGGTCTCGGCCCGGGCGAGCAAACGGTCGCCCACGGCCCGGGCCAGCTGCTGCAGGTCGACATCGGTGGGGGCCGTCATGCGACAATTCTACCGGCCCCTTGCGAGCAGCGGCACGCCGTCGCTATCGTGCAAGTCAAGGCTTGGACAGACCAACAAACAGGCAGAAACCATGAAAATCGCTTCGCTTGCAGTGGCGCTCGCCGTCGCTGCCTTTCCCGTCCTGACCAACGCGCAGGCCGCCCCTGCGACGCAGAGCGTCAAGGCGGACGAGCAGATCATTCTCAAGCAGGTCATGACCGACAAGCGCGCGGTCTACGCGCAGAACCTGCAGCTGACGGATGCGGAGAGCCACGCCTTCTGGCCGATCTACGACGAGTACGAAGGCAAGGCCAAGAAGCTCAACGACGAATTTCTGGCGCTGGTCGACGACTACGCCGCCAAGTTCGGCGCGATGACAGATGCCGACGCCACGGCGATGCTGAAGAAGAAGATGCAGATCGAGAAGGACCGCGAGGCCCTCAAGCAGGCATACACGAAGAAAGTCGCCAAGGTGCTGCCGCCGGTGAAGGCGCTGCGTTACGCGCAGATCGAGACTCGTCTGGACAACATGATCCGTCGCGACGTCTACGGCCTGATCCCGCTCGCACAATAAGCAAACCAGAATTCCACGGAGTCCCTACATGAAGAGTTTCAAGATCGCCCTTGCTGCAATTGCACTGCTGTCCGTCGCGACGCCGTTCGCGGCCCAGGCGCAGTCGACCTACGACGACACGCAGCAGCTGCTCGCGCAGATCCAGGCCGACAAGCGCGCGGTGGTGCTCAAGGCCATGGCCCTGGACGATGCGCAACTGGCCGCGTTCACGCCGATCTACGACGCCTACCAGGCCGACCGCAAGCAGCTGATGCAGCGTGGCGTCGATCTCGTCAATGCCTACTCTTCCAACTACGACTCCATGACCGACGACGCCGCCAAGGGCCTGCTGAAGGACTGGTTCAAGCTGCAGGAGGACGAGCATGCGCTGGTCAAGGGCACGGCCAAGAAGCTGGACAAGGTCCTGCCGACGGCCAAGGTGCTGCGTTTCGTGCAGGTCGAGAACAAGCTCAACACGCTGCTGCGCCTGCCGAGCATCCAGGGCATTCCGCTCGCCAAGTAATCCGCGAGGTAGCCGTTCATGTTCAATCTACGTTTGTCCCGCATGCCGTTCGTCGCGGTCCTTGTGGCAGCGGCAGCGCTCGCCGGTGGTTGCGCGAGCGGACCGGACGTTCGCGGCGACTACGACCGCGCCGTCGACTTCGGTAAGTACAAGACCTACAACTTCCTCGCGGCTTCCAGCGGTAACCCTGCCGAGTTCCAGTCGATCTGCCCAGCAGATGCTGCAGCAGGCGGCGGCGCGCGAAATGGAAGCGCGTGGCTACACCAAGTCCGACAACCCGGACTTGCTGCTCAACTTCAAGGGCAAGCTCGAGGAAAAGACCGACATCCAGTCGACGCCGGCACCGTATTACGGCCCGTCGTACGGGTATCGCGGCTGGGGCGGCGCCCCTTACGGGGCCTACGGTTACGGCGGCACGGAAGTGACGACGCGCCGCTACAACGTCGGCACGCTGGTCATGGACGTCATCGACCGTGAGAAGCGCCAGGCCGTGTTCCAGGGCGGCCTCGAGGACGTCGTCACGTCCAAGATGATGCAGGACAAGGAGGGCACCCTGAACAACGCGGTCGCGGCGATCTTCGCCAAGTACCCGTTCGTCGCAGGCCAGTCGGCCCCTGTGGTGCCTGCCGAGAAGAAGAAGTAATCGCTGTCACCGCCGCGTGCAGGACGAGACCGAGCCGGGCCCCGTGGCCCGGCTTTTTCTTTGGTCGTGGGCGGCGAATATGTGAAATGAGTGGGTCCGTATTCACCGCGGCTCGCGCGGCCGGACCGGGCGGGATAATGTGCCCTCAGGTTTCACCCCGCAAACGGAGTTGGCAATGAATCGAATGCTTGGCTTGACCGTCGCAGCCACCCTCGCCCTCGGTGCGGCCGTCGCGCAGGCTGACGACAACCGGGGCTTTTACCTCGGCGTGAACATCGGCGCGACCCAGTTGGACATCGACCGGAATGCGTACGATGCCGCGCTGTCCGATGCGTTGACGCAGAATGGACTCACCGCGCTGTCGGCGACTTCGAGTTCGAGCGAGAACGACGCCTCGTTCGGCGCGTTCGCCGGCTATCGCATCCTGCCCTACCTGGCCGTCGAAGCGGAATGGCTGACGCTCGGTACCGGCAAGTACGAAGCACGCGGCGACGTGACCGACGGCACGACGACCGACACGCTCAGGTTCGACGCGGAGACCGACTCGAAAGGCGTTTCCGCCTCTGCACTCGGCATCTGGCCGATCAACCGGTCATGGGATGTCTACGCGCGGCTCGGCATGATCTTCGCGACCACGACGCTGACGGCACACGCGCGCAACAGCACGCTCTCGTTCGCGGACAACGTCTCGGAAGATACCCAGGACATGCTCTACGGCGTCGGCGCGACGTACCGGTACTCGGGGACCTGGAGCGTGCGACTCGACTATCAGCACTTCGACGGGCTCGGCGATTCCGACACGACGGGCGAGACGAACGTGGACCGGGTCGCGGCGTCGTGGGTGTACACGTTCCGCTGACATCGTGCCTGCGCAGCCCGCGCCCGCTCGATACATTGCGCACCGAGCGGGCGTCGGATCGCCGCTGCTGGCCTACTTGGCAGGCGCTTCGACGACCTTGATGGCGAGTGCCTCGGTGAAGGTCAGTTCGACCGTGTCACCGACATTCACGCCTTCGAGTCTTTCCGGATGCAGCACCTTGATCGTGCGCGTGTTGCCGGCAGGTCCCTGGAACGTCACCGACGGCGCTGCTCGATCGATCGCGGTAATCACGACCGTCGCGGTGGTCTGACGCGCGAGCGCGCCTGCCGGCCTCTGACCCAGTTCGGCGGCACCACCGGCAATCGCCGTCGCCGGCGCCACGGTCGTGCCACCCTTCCTGACTTCGTACGCAAGCGCTTCGGCGTACACCACGTGCAGCACGTCGCCCACCTTCACCTGGGGGAGATTCTTGACGTCTTCACTGGCGACGAAGGTGACCTCGGTGCCGTCTTCCTTCTTCAGCGTGACTTCACGTGTCGCCTGATTGATCGCAGTCACGGTCGCGGTCACTTCGACGGTCGCGACAACAGTCTCGCCCCTTGGCGCCGCGGCTGGTGCCGGTGCGGGTGCCGGAGCAGCCGCGGGTGCAGCCGCTTCAGGAGTGCTGCAGCCCGAGGCCCAGGCCAGGCAGAGGGCCGCGATCGAAAGCTTGACGAGTTTCATCGTTGAATTGCTCCAGGAGGTAAGAATCGGGGACAACGCACGACGGGACCTCAGCGGGGTCCGGGCGGCGTCGGGTTTTCAGCCCGTAATTCTAACCTCGCCAGCGCGCTGCGGCTTTTCTTTAAGCGACACGGGTCATTGCGATCGCCCGCAACGCTGTGCGGCGGGGACCTGATCAACTCTCGAACCACGCATCCTGCATCTCGCGACAGGTCGGATTGCGGGCCGCCACGACCGCCAGCCAGGCATCGATCTTCGGCAGCTCGAAATCGAAGAAATAGCGAGCTGCCTGCAGCTTGCCGCGCAGGAAGGCGTTTTCCTTGCCCGCAGCCGCGGCGACCGCGACACGAGCGACTTCGAGCCACAACCAGGCCACCACGACGTGGCCAAACGCCTGCAGGTAGGGGGTCGCGTTGGCCAGCGCCTCATCGGGCTGGCGAGTGCTCCACGCGGCGCGGGTCGCATCCAGCAGCGCCTGCAATCCATGGGCGACCGCAGTGGACTCGGCTTGCAACTCCGCATGCTCACGCGCCTGCTGCACGGTCTGGTCGATACGCCGCGCCAGCAGGCCGAGCGCCCGGCCGTCGTCCATCAGCACCTTGCGCCCCAGCAGGTCCAGGCCCTGGATGCCGTGCGTGCCCTCGTGAATCATGTTGAGACGGTTGTCGCGCCAGTACTGCTCGACCGGAAAGTCGCGCGTGTAGCCGTAGCCGCCGTGCACCTGGATGGCGAGGTTGTTCGCCTCGAGGCACCACTCGCTCGGCCAGCTCTTCGCGATCGGCGTCAGGATCTCGAGCAATGCCTTGATCGCAGGCACGCTCTCGGCGGATCCCGTCCTGGCTTCGTCGACCAGCCGGCCGCAATAGAGCACCAGCGCCAACCCGCCTTCGACGTACGCCTTCTGGGCGAGCAGCATTCGCTTCACGTCGGCGTGCTCGATGATGCTCACGGGGGGCGACGCCGGATCCTTGCCGGCTGGCGTCGACGGACGCCCCTGCTTGCGATTGCGGGCATAGTCGAGGCTCGCCTCGTAGCCCGCGTAGCCGATGCCTACGGCACCGAGCCCGACGCCGATGCGGGCCTCGTTCATCATGTGGAACATGCACTTCAGGCCGTCACCGGGCTGGCCGACGAGGTAGCCGATCGCGCCCGGACGACCGCGCACCGGGAACGTGCCTTCACCGAAATTGAGCAGCGTGTTCGGTATGCCGCGGAAACCCATCTTGTGATTGAGGCCCGCGAGCGCGACGTCGTTGCGTTCGCCCGTGAGTTCGCCTGCAGGGGTCACCAGCCGCTTCGGCACGATGAACAGCGAAATACCTCGCACACCGGGGACGAGCTTGCCATCCGCGGCGGGAATCTTGGCCAGCACGAGGTGCACGATGTTTTCGGACAGGTCGTGCTCGCCGTTGCTGATCCACATCTTGTTGCCGGTGAGCCGGTAACGCGGTCCGAGTTCGTCCTGCGCAAAATCGTCGCCGTCGGGAGTCGCGCGCGTCAGGATGTCGGACAGGCTCGAACCGGCCTGCGGCTCCGACAGGCACATGGTGCCGAACCACTTGCCGTCGATTTCCTGCTGCGCAAATACGGCCTTCTGCCGCGGAGTCCCGTGCGCCAGCAGCAGGTTGGCGTTGCCGACCGTGAGCATGCCGCCGCCGCCGAGGCCGACCCCTGCCTTGGCGAAAAAAGCATTGGCGGCCAGTTCGACCACATAGGGCAGCTGCATGCCGCCGACGTCGTAGTCCTGCGTCGCCGCGAGCATTCCCGAGTCGACGTAAGCACGGGCCGCGTCATAGGCACATTGCGGCAGGACGACGACCCCGTTCTCGAGACGCGGCTCCTGGACGTCGACGAGTCGATTGAACGGCGCGAACTTTTCCGTCCGCGATGCGCTGGCAGGTGTCGAGCACCGACGCAAAGGTTTCGCGGCTGTGCTCGCTGTATCGCGGGCACTCGACCAGCGCGGCCACGTCGAGCCAGTCGTTGAGCAGGAAGTCGATCGTCTTGCGCATGCGGAATCCTCGCGGGCCAGGCCGGCCGGGCATCCTAGTTTGACCCATCCGGGGCAAACCCACGAAGCGCGCGCCGCGCACCCGGCGCGTTCGCTGGCCGACAGGGCAAAAGGCTAGAATCCCGCAGCGTGACAGAACAGCTCAAATCTCCGCCCAACACCCCCGTCATGACCCAGTACCTGCGCATCAAGGCGCAGTACCCGGACGTGCTCCTGTTCTATCGCATGGGGGACTTCTACGAGCTGTTCTTCGACGACGCCCGCAAGGCCTCGCGACTGCTCGACATCACGCTGACGGCCCGCGGCACGTCCGGCGGCGAGCCAATTCCGATGGCGGGCGTGCCGGTGCAGACGCTCGACAACTACCTGGCTCGCGCCGTGCGCAAGGGCGAATCGGTCGCGATCTGCGAACAGATAGGCGACCCCGCCAAGGCGAAGGGTCCGGTCGAACGGCAGGTGGTGCGTGTCGTCACGCCCGGCACCGTCACCGACGATTCATTGCTCGAGGAACGCCGCGACACGCTGCTGGCGGCAATCTCCACTGGCCCAGACGGCTTTGGCCTCGCCTGGCTCGAGCTCTCGAGCGGCCGCTTTCATGTACTGCAGGCGTCGGGCGAGGAAGCGCTCGCCGCGGAGTTGGAACGGCTTCGCCCGGCGGAACTGCTGATTCCCGAGAGCGCGCTGGAGCGGCTGCAGGGTCGTGCCGACCTCTGCGTGCGGCAGCGCCCGCCGTGGCACTTCGAAGCCGGCAGCGCCGAGCGGCAATTGTGCGAGCAGTTCGGCACGCGCGACCTGGCGGGTTTCGGCCTCGCCGGACAATCACTCGCGATTGGCGCGGCCGGTTGCCTGCTCAACTACGTGCGCGAGACACAGAAGTCTGCCCTGCCCCACCTGCGCGGCATTCGCACGGAGCTGCGCGAAGACAGCCTGCTGCTCGATGCGGCGACGCGTCGTAACCTCGAACTCGACAGCAGCCTGTCGGGCCGCAGCGACAGCACGTTGATCGGCGTGCTCGATCGCACGGCCACGGCGATGGGCGGGCGCGAACTGCGGCGCTGGATCCAGCGCCCCCTGCGTGGCGTCGAGCCGCGGTCGCTGCGGCTGCAGGCGATCGAGACACTGCTCGACACGGGTTCGCATTCGTCATTGCATACCTTGCTGCGCAAGGTCGGCGACGTCGAACGCATCCTCGCGCGCGTGGCGCTGCGCTCCGCACGACCGCGCGACCTGTCGCAATTGCGCGAGGCCCTGGGTTGCCTGCCCGAACTGCAGGCGCAGCTCGCGACCCTGGACGCCCCGCTGCTGCAGCGACTTGCCGCAGGCGTCGGTACGCATCCGGCCGTCCACGAGCACCTGTCCCATGCACTGGTCGAGACCCCGCCCGCACTGCTGCGGGAAGGCGGAATATTTGCCACTGGCTTCGACGCTGCCCTCGACGAACTGCGCCGCATCAGCGAGCACAGCGACGAGGCGCTGATCGAGCTCGAGGCCCGTGAACGCGAACGCACCGGCTTCCAGAACCTGCGCTTCGGCTACAACCGCGTGCAGGGCTACTTCATCGAAGTGAGTCGCAGCCAGGCCGACCGCGTGCCGGCCGACTGGGTGCGGCGGCAGACGGTCAAGAACGCCGAGCGCTACATCACGAGCGAACTCAAGTCGTTCGAAGACAAGGTGCTCGGCGCGCGCGATCGCGCGATGGCTCGCGAACGCGAACTCTACGAGGGATTGCTCGACACACTCACCGATGCGTTGCCGGCATTGCAGGCGATGGCCGCAGCGCTCGCTGCGCTCGACGTGCTCGGCAATCTCGCCGAGCGCGCAATCACGCTGCGACTGACGCGGCCGGATCTCAGCGACGAATCGCGCATCGACATCCGCGGCGGCCGCCACCTGGTGGTCGAGCAGCACATCGACGGGCCGTTCGTGCCGAACGATCTGGACCTGCGCGACGGCCGACGCATGCTGATCGTCACGGGCCCGAACATGGGCGGCAAGTCGACGTACATGCGGCAGGCGGCGCTGATCGTCATCCTCGCCGGCATCGGCAGCTACGTGCCGGCCGAGACCGCGCGCATCGGGCCGGTCGATCGCGTCTTCACGCGCATCGGCGCGGCCGACGATCTCGCCGGCGGTCGCTCGACGTTCATGGTCGAGATGACCGAGGCCGCGAACATCCTGAACAACGCCACGCGCGACAGCCTGGTGCTGATGGACGAGATCGGTCGCGGCACCAGCACGTTCGATGGCCTGTCGCTGGCGTGGGCGTGCGCCCGGCACCTGGGACGCGAAATCGGTGCGTTCACGCTGTTCGCGACGCACTACTTCGAGCTGACCGCGCTCGCGGACGAACTGCCTGCCTGCGCCAACGTCCATCTCGATGCCACGGAGCACGGGGACCAGCTCGTCTTCCTGCACGCCGTCAGGGAGGGCCCGGCCAACCAGAGCTACGGCCTGCAGGTCGCACGCCTGGCAGGCGTGCCGAAGACCGTCATCGGTGAAGCCCGCCGGTACCTGCACGAGCTGGAACAGCGAGAGCACGCGACCCGGCCGCCGACACCGCAGCAGGAGCTTGCATTGTCGATGCCGGAGAACGAAACGGAGTCCGTGCTGCGCCGGATGCTGGAGGGCGTCGACCCGGAATCACTGAGTCCGCGTGCCGCGCTCGACGTGTTGTATCGGTTGAAAGAGTTGCTGGACGAGCCGCGGTAAGGCAATCCGCCCGCGTCGCAAATCACGTCGCCGCGGTCGGTCCAGTGGGCGCGTCGCAGTACTCGCTGCATCGCCGCGGAACAGGCGTGCAGTCGTTCGATCGTCTCCAGGTCGAATTCTGCAAAGTCATCCGCCATCCGCGGCACCACCGACAATCGACCACGCGTCCCGATCTCGAGCCATCCCCGCCGCTGCGAGCCAGCGGACCTTGCGGCGGACCGTTTCACGTGGAATGCCGGTTGCATGACTCACCGAGAGCGCATTGCAGGGTCGCAGGTGGTCCACGTGCGCACCGTCGGCAACGAGCCGATCGAAGCCTTCGGCGGAGTCCCGTGCAATTTCTTCGTAGTAACGCTGCACGCCATGTTGTGCGACGGTTGCAAGCACGATCGGCCGCCGTCAGGTCACCCTCGAACAACTGATGCACGCGGATCAGGTGCTCCGTCATGAAGCGCCCCGAGACGTACGACAGCTCACGACGCCGCTGCAAGAGCTGCTCACGATCGATCATCGTCACCTTCCCCCGTCGAGTTGGTCAGTCTAGTCCGCGGCGACCATACGCGGTCAAGCGTGGGTCGACGCCGGGCCGGATCGGGCCGGTCCGGGCAAATCAGTCAGGTGCGCCGCCCGGTGCCCAAAATGAGCAGTTCGGCTCCGCAGTGGCATGCGTGGACGCGCCTGACGACCCCCGCAGGACAACGGCTAGACTGCAAACCCGAGGCTCTGGCAAGAGCCGAATCGATCCGCAGAGGCCCCCGGTGAACTCAGGACTATGCTCGACTCGTAGCTGCGCACCCAGGTCGCGGTCTGTCCTGCCGCTGGCGGCCGCTGTCAGTCTCGCCGCCTGCGGCAGAAGAGCACCCTCCGGCGATGCCGCAGATGGCGGTCGAGGTGAAGGCAGTCACCGTCGAACCCAGCTCCACCATCACCTATGCCGACAAGGTGGGCGAAGTGCGTGGTTCGCAGGAAGTCGACCTGCGCGCGCGCGTGAGCGGCATCCTGCTCAAGACGCACTTCGAGGACGGCGCGCTGGTGCAGGAAGGCCAGTTGCTGTTCTCGATCGACGCCCGCGAGTATCGCGCGCAGGTCAACAACGCCCGTGCCCAGGTCGCCTCGGCTGAGGCGAACCTCTACCGTGCCCTGCAGGACGTGGCGCGTTACAAGCCATTGCTCGCGGACGAGGCCATCGCCCGGCAGGTCTATGACAATGCCGTTGCCGCCGCGAGCCAGGCGCAGGCACAGGTGGATGCCAGTCGGGCCGCCCTGCAGGAGTCGCAACTGGGTCTCGACTACGCCGAGGTGCGGGCTCCGATGCACGGTCGCATCGGTGCGGCGCAGGTTTTCCCGGGCGGCCTGGTGACGGCCGGCCAGACGCTGCTGGCGACGATCTCGTCCGACGACCCGGCGTGGGTCTATTTCACGATCAGCGAGAGCGAACTGCTCGAGTTCGAGCGCGGAATCAGGGCCGCGCGCTGGCGGCCGACGATCCCATGCGTGTCGTGCAACTGATCCTGAGTGACGGCTCCGTCTATCCCCTGCCCGGTCGCATCAATTTCGGCGACCGCGCCCTCGACGCGACGACGGGTACGTACAAGCTGCGTGCCGAATTCCCCAACCCTGACCACAGGCTGCTGCCGGGGTTGTTTGCGCGCGTGCGCGCAACCGGCAGCACGCTGGAGAACGCGCTGATCATTCCGGATCGCGCGGTCCAGGAACAGCTCGGCCGCTATTTCCTGACCGTGGTCGGCGAAGGCGACAAGGCTGAGATGCGCCCGGTGGCGCTCGGCCAGCGCTTCGGCAACCGCCAGGTAATCCTGTCGGGTCTCGCGGCCGGCGATCGCGTGGTGGTCGAAGGCATCCAGAAGGCCCGCCCTGGCACACCGCTGAAAGTGGTGCCCGTCAAGCTCGAGGAATTCGACCGGCCCACTGTCGATGCGGCCGCTCCCGCGGCGAAACCTGCCGGCACGACCTGAGCGGAGCCGCACGATGGCGCGCTTTTTCATCGACCGTCCGGTCCTCGCGATCGTCTTGTCGCTGTTCCTGCTGCTGATCGGCTCGCTGTCGCTGCTGCAGCTGCCGATCGGCGAATTTCCCAACATCGCGCTGCCGACCGTGCAGGTGAATGCCAACTACCTCGGCGCCAGCTCCGACGTTGTCGAGGAGTCCGTCACGGCGCCGATCGACCAGCAGGTCAACGGCGCCACCGACATGCTGTACATCAACGGCGTCAGTGGCGATGACGGCAGCTCGGCGATCACGGTCACGTTCGACCTCGAGCGCGATCCCGACCTCGCGGCGGTCGAGGTGCAGAACCGCGTGTCGCAGGCGAACTCGCAACTGCCCTCGGACGTGATCAACGCGGGTGTGACGGTGCGCAAGCAGTCACCCGATACCCTGCTGTACTTCGCTCTCTACTCGCCGGATTCGACCTACGATCCGCTCTTCATCAGCAACTACGGCTACGTCTACGTCGTCGACGAACTGAAGCGCATCAAGGGCGTGGGCGACGTGCGCGTGTTCGGCTCGGATTTCGGCATGCGCGTCTGGCTCAAGCCGGACCGCATGGCCAGCCTCGGCATCACTGCCGCGGACGTGGCCCAGTCGATCCGCGAACAGAACGTGCAGGTGCCGGCGGGTCAGGTCGGCCAGCCGCCGGCGACGCGTGGCCAGAGCTACCAGTATTCCCTGCGCGTGCAGGGCCGCCTGGTCAAGGCCGAGGAATTCGGCAATATCATCATCGGCTCCAAGCCCGACGGCTCGTTCATCCGGCTCAAGGACATCGCCCGCATCGAACTGGGGGCCAAGAGCTACAGCAACGTCTCGACGCTCGACGGCAAGCCGGCGGCCGCCATTTCGATTGCGCTGGTGCCGGGCGCCAACGCGCTCGAAACGGCGCACCTGGTGAAGGCCCAGCTGACGCGCCTGGCCAGCGCGTTCCCGCAGGGCCTGGACTACAAGATCGTCTACGACTCGTCGGCGTTCGTCGAAGCGTCGGTCGAAGAAGTGCTGCACACCTTCGTCGAGGCACTGGTGCTGGTGCTGATCGTGGTCTTCCTGTTCCTGCAGAACTGGCGCACCACGCTGATCCCGATGCTCGCGGTGCCGGTGTCGCTGATCGCCACCTTCGCCGCGTTCCAGCTGCTCGGCTTCACGATCAACACGCTGTCGCTGTTCGGCATGGTGCTCGCGATCGGCATCGTCGTCGACGACGCGATCGTCGTGGTCGAGGCCGTCGAGCACAAGATGAGCCAGGGCCTGGCCGTGCGCGACGCGACGATCAAGGCCATGGAGGAAGTCCAGGGCCCGGTCGTCGCCATCGCCTTGATCCTGGCCGCCGTGTTCATCCCGATGGGATTCATTCCCGGCGTGACGGGTCAGCTGTACAAGCAGTTCGCGGTGACGGTCGCCGTCTCGACGATGTTCTCGGCACTCGTCGCGCTGACATTGACGCCGGCCCTGTGCCTGATGCTGCTGAAACCGCACACCGAGAAGCACGGCCCGCTGGCTGCGTTCTTCAAGCGCTTCAATGCGGGCTTCGACTGGCTGACGGAAAAGTATGGCAGCGCGGCCGCGACCCTCGCCCGCCGCACGCTGCTGGTGCTGGTCACGCTGGGCATCCTGGTGTTCGCCACGGGCGGCCTGTTCCGCAGCGTACCGACCGGATTCGTACCGGACGAAGACAAGGGCGCCGTGTTCATGCAGGTCGTGCTGCCTGATGCGGCTTCGCAGGAGCGCACCGAAGCCGTCCTGCGCCGGGTCGAGCAGATCACGAAAGCGGTGCCCGGCGTGGATGCGGTGGTCAGCATTTCGGGGTTCGACCTGATCTCGGGCACGGCCGCGTCGAACGGCGCGCTGGTGATCGTGAAGCTGAAGCCCTGGGACGAGCGCACAGCCGCGGACCAGCAGGCGAAGGCGATCGTCGGCAAGCTTTACTTCGCGATGCAGGGCATTCCCGAGGCGATCGTGATGCCATTCAACCCGCCCGCCCTGCCCGGCATGGGCTCGGTGTCCGGCTTCTCGTTCATGCTGCAGGCCCGCTCGAACCAGACGCCCGCCGAACTCTCGGCCGTCGCGCAGGAATTCATCGGCAAGGCGATGCAACGGCCGGAGATCGGCCGCATCTCGACGACCTTCAGCGCCAGTACGCCGAACTACCAGCTGCAGGTCGACCGCGAAAAGGCCAAGAAGCTTGGCGTGCCGATCAACGATGTCTTCACGACGCTGCAGACGTTTCTCGGCGGCTACCAGGTCAACGACTTCTCGCGCTTCGGCCGCAACTACAAGGTCACGATGCAGGCCGAGTCGGACTTCCGCCAGGAAGTCACCGACATCTCGCGGCTTTTCGTGCGCAACCAGGAGGGCGGCATGGTGCCGCTCGACACGCTGACGTCGTGGCAGAGGGGCACCGGCGCCCGCTTCCTGCAGCGCTACAACCTGTATCGCACGGCTGCGTTCAGCGGCTCCCCTGCGCCCGGCGCGAGTTCCGGCGATGCATTGCGCGCGCTCGAGGAAGTGGCTGCCGAAGTCCTGCCCGAAGGCTATGGCTTCGAATGGTCGGGCCAGAGCAAGCAGGAGATCGAAGCAGGGAACGCGTCGACCGTCGTGCTGGGCCTGTCGATCGTCGTCGTGTTCCTGTTCCTGGCGGCGCTGTATGAAAGCTGGGCCGTGCCGTTCGCGGTGCTGCTCGCAACGCCGTTCGGATTCCTCGGTGCGCTGCTCGCGCTCAAGGCCGGCGGTATCGACTTCAACGTCTACGGCCAGATCGGCCTGGTGACGCTGGTGGGACTGTCGGCCAAGAACGCGATCCTCATCGTCGAGTTTGCGAAACTGAATTACGAAAAAGGCATGCCGATTTTCGAGTCGGCGGTCGAGGCGGCCAAGCTGCGCCTGCGACCGATCCTGATGACGTCGTTCGCGTTCATTCTCGGCGTCGTGCCGTTGATGATCGCATCGGGTGCCGGCGCCGCATCGAAGCAGTCCGTCGGCACCGCGGTGTTCGGCGGCATGATCGCGGCGACGCTGCTCACCACGCTGGCGGTGCCTGCGTTCTACGTGCTGATCCAGGGCCTGGCGGAACGGTTCGGCGGTGGTCCGCCCGCTGCGCGCGCGCCCGCCCCAATCGAACCCGCGGTCACGACCGAGGCATCGGCATGAGCGCGCGTCACCTGCTTGCTGCCGGCGTGCTCGTTGCGCTGACGGCATGCGCGATCGGTCCCGACTACGAGCGGCCGGAATTGCCGGCGCCCGTCGAGTTCCGCGGCGTGCTGTCGCCGCAGGAAGCGACGTCGTTCGCCGACCAGCACTGGGCCGAGGTGTTTCACGACCCCGAATTGCAGCAGGTGATCGAGACCGCGCTCGCGAACAATCTCGACCTGAAGATTGCGGCAGCCCGTGTCGAGGAATTCCGGGGTCGCGCGCGCGTGGCCCGCAGCTACCTCGGACCCAACCTGAGCCTGGGTGGAAATACGACGCCGTCGCCCGGCACGCCGGACGACAGCAGCTACTCGCTCGGCCTGACGCTCAACTGGGAACTCGACCTGTTCGGGCGCCTGCGGCGTGCGAACGAAGCGGCGCGCGCCCAGTTGCTCGCGACCGAAGACTTCCAGCGCGGCGTGATCAATGCCCTCGTGGCCGACGTTGCGACGACGTGGTTCCGCCTGCGCGAGATCGACGAGGAAATCGCGATCATCCAGCGCACGATCGAGAGCCAGTCCGC
This sequence comes from uncultured Gammaproteobacteria bacterium, assembly GCA_963827615.1. Classification (GTDB taxonomy): domain Bacteria; phylum Pseudomonadota; class Gammaproteobacteria; order Steroidobacterales; family Steroidobacteraceae; genus RPQJ01. The sequence goes on from CAWHCA010000009.1 coordinate 31,654, forward strand.
GTCGCTTGCACTCGTGCGCTCACTGAAACGGAACGGAGTCGCCTCGGCGACCGAGGAGATGCAGGCGCTGTCACAGCTGGCCGCGACACGCTCGCAGCTGCCGCAGGCGGAACTCACGCGCGTACAGACCGAGAACCTGCTGCGTCTGCTGCTGGGCGACTCCCCGGGCCCGGTGGCGCGCACCAGCCAGCCGTTTGCCTTCGCGATCCCCGACGATATTCCCGTCGGCCTGCCGGCACAGTTGCTCGCGCGTCGACCCGACCTGCGCCAGCTCGAGAACGAATTGCACGCCGCCACGGCGAACGTGGGCGTCGCCGAGGCCAGCCGGTTCCCGTACCTGTCGATCGGCCTGACGTCGTTCTTCGGCGTGATCAGCCCGGAGCTCGGCAACCTGCTCAATGGCAAGGACCCCGCACAGGACCTGTTCTCGATCGGTCCGTTCGTCAGCATGCCGATCTACCAGTCCGGCTTCGGCACCGGCACGGTCGAAGTGTCGAAGGCCCAGCTGCAGCAGTCGGAGCTGGCCTACCGCCGCGGCGTGCTGCAGGCGTACCGCGAAACGGCCGACGCGCTCGTCGTCACGGACAAGACGCGCGGGATCATTTCCGAGACGGTCATCCGGCGCGATGCGGCCCTGCGGCTGCTCGACCTGCAGAAGCGGCGCTACAAGGCCGGTGTCGTGAGCTATCTCGAAGTGCTCGACGCCGAGCGCCAGCTGTTCGCGTCGGAGATCGAACTCGCGCAATCGCAGGTCGCGCGCGTGGTCGGTTACGTCGATCTCTACCGGGCGTTGGGTGGGGGCTGGACGCCGGCCAAGTAGGGGTTAGGGGATGGGGGATAGTCGGAGGTACGGCGAAAATCTGCGGCGATGACGCTGGGCTTATGGAATTCAGAGGCGGACCTGTGCCTCCGACTAACTCCTAAACCCCATCCCCTACCCCCTTCTCGAAGCGTCCGTGCCGCAGGAAATGCCCCACCTGCGCGGCGACGTCGTTCGCGAACAACATCCCGACGTGACTGTGCGGCAGCGCGACGTGGTCGTTGAGTCCGGGGATCACGGTCTCGCTCACCGCGACGGTACCGTCGTTCTCCTCGTCGAAATGCGCGAAGAACTGCCCGGTGCCCAGTGGACGGGTACCGGCGATGGCGCCAAGCGCCCGCCCGCATTCAGCAGACCAGCATCGACCGCAGGGTTCTGCCAATTCGTGGAATGCGTGCGGTCCGATCAGCGGCCGCAGCATGGAGATGCGCCCCACGCCACTCGCGGCACGACTGCCGTTCAAGGGTGAACCGAGCAGGACCGCATTGCCCGGCAGATCACGCAGGCCCTGCTGCTCCAGCGCGCGAAACACGACCGCGCCGCCCAGGCTGTGTCCGACGAGGTGGACACGACCGGTGCTCGTCGCTCGCTCACGCGCAAATGCAGCGAGTTCCGCCACGATCTCGTCGACCTGTCCGTGCATGGACGGGTACGAGAACACGTGCGCGTCGAAGCCGTGCCGCGTCTGCAGGCGCTGGCGCAACACCCCGAACTCCAGCCCGGTCATCCACAGGCCGTGAACGAGGATGACCGGATCGCGCTGGAATAGGGGACATCACCTATTTCCGGCAACCGTCCATGCACCACCAGCATGCGTTTTGAAATAGGTGAATGTCCTCTATTCTCAGGCAGTTTGACGCGAATGTGCAGGTCGCGCAGCTGCTGCTCCGAGACCTCGGTGGGAGCGTCGGTCAACGGGCAGGTCGCCGTCTGAGTCTTCGGGAACGCGATGACGTCACGGATCGAGTCGGCGCCGGCCATCAGCATCGCGAGGCGATCGAGGCCGAACGCAATGCCGCCGTGCGGCGGCGCGCCGAACTTGAGCGCGTCGAGCAGGAAACCGAACTTCTTCCCGGCCTCCTCCGCGCCGATGCCGAGCATCTCGAACACGGTCGACTGCATTTCATTGCGGTGGATGCGCACCGAGCCGCCGCCGATTTCCGAACCGTTCAGCACCATGTCGTACGCGCGGGCCAGCGCCTCGCCCGGGCTGGCCCTGAGTGCCACCGGATCGTCGTTGACCGGCGACGTGAACGGATGATGCATCGCGGCCCAGCGCTTCGAGTCGGGATCCCACTCGAACATCGGGAAGTCGATGACCCAGAGCGGGGCCCAGCCGGCGGCCACGAGGCCGAGGTCCTGGCCGACCTTGAGGCGCAGCGCACCGATGCGCGTCGTTGACGACCTTGGCCTTGTCCGCGCCGAAGAAGATCAGGTCGCCGGTCTGCGCGCCCGTGCGCTGCAGGAGGCCCGCCACCGCGGCGTCCGACAGGAACTTGAGGATCGGCGACTGCAGGCCTTCGCGGCCCTTCGCCGCGTCGTTGACCTTGACGTACGCGAGACCCTTCGCGCCATAGCGCGCCACGAACGCGGCGTAGTCGTCGATCTGCTTGCGCGACAGCTTCTCGCCGCCTTGCGGCACGCGCAACGCGGCGACACGGCCCTCAGGATCCGCGGACGGTACTGAGAACACCTTGAACTCGGAGTCCTTGACCAGGTCGGCGACGTCGACGAGTTCTAGAGGGATGCGCAGGTCGGGCTTGTCCGACGCGTAACGACGCATCGCCTCGGCGTAGGTCATGCGCGGAAACGGTTCCGGCAACGACTGGCCGAGCACGTCCTTGAACAGCTTGCGCACCAGGCTTTCCATCAAGGCCATGATCTCGTCGCGCGTCAGGAACGACGTCTCGATGTCGAGCTGGGTGAATTCGGGTTGGCGGTCGGCGCGCAGGTCCTCGTCGCGGAAGCAACGCACGATCTGGTAGTAACGGTCGAAGCCCGACATCATCAGCAGCTGCTTGAAGATCTGCGGCGACTGCGGCAACGCGAAAAATTTCCCCGGCTGCGTGCGGCTCGGCACGAGGTAGTCGCGCGCGCCTTCCGGCGTGGCCTTGGTCAGCATCGGCGTCTCGACGTCGATGAAGCCGTTGCCGTCGAGGTACTCGCGCATCGAGCGCGTGATCGCATGACGCTGGCGCAGGCGCTTCTGCATCACGTCGCGGCGCAGGTCGATGTAGCGGTACTTGAGCCGCGTCTCTTCCTTCACTTCCTCGTCGAGCTGGAACGGGATCGGCTCCGAGCGGTTCAGCACTTCGATGCCGCGCGCGAGCAGTTCGACCTGGCCCGAAGCAAGGTTCGCGTTTGCCGTGCCCGCCGGCCGCGGCCGGACCGTGCCGGTCACCTTGATCACCCATTCGCCACGGAGACGCTCGGCTTCGGCGAAGACCTCGGCCGCGTCTGGATCGAAGACGACCTGCAGCAGGCCGTCGCGGTCGCGCAGGTCGACGAAAATGACGCCGCCGTGGTCGCGACGACGATGGACCCAGCCGGCCACTTCGACCGTGGATCCGACGAGGTTCTCGTTGACCTCGCCGCAGTAATGGGTACGCATGGACATGGGGAAAATCCCGTAAAAAGGTGCGCGGCGAACGTCCTGGGGCCGGTTTGCGACGCTTAGCCGGGGAATGTTACGGAGGGGGTTGCTGCGGCGCAAGATCGGCCGCGACAGGCTTGTTGCTCCACTTGGGTACGACGACTCCCAGCGTCAGCAGCATCTTGAAGGCCTCGTCCACGGTCATGTCGAGGCGAACGACCTCGTCGCGGGGCACTAGGACGATGAATCCCGTGGTCGGATTCGGCGTCGTCGGCACGAAAACGCAGACCACGTCCTGCTCCGTCTTGGCCTGGACTTCCTCCAGTTCCTCGGACGTGATGAACCCCACACTGAAGATGCCCTTGCGTGGGAATTCAACCATCACGACCTGCTTGAACGACTTGCCCTTGTCGGTGAGCACGGTCTCGCTGAAGGTCTTGGCACCGCCGTAGACCGAGCCGATCACGGGGATGCGCCGCACCAGGTTCTCGAACCCTACGACGATCTGCCCGCCGAAAAGGTTGCGGACCACGACGCCGGTCACCACCAGCAGGATGAATGACAGGATGATGCCCACGCCGGGGATGTAGGTGCCGAAGAGCGCCTCGGGTCGCCAGGGCGGCGGCAACAGCACCAGCGACTGGTCGAGGATGCGGGACAGGAAACGGATGACCCAGACGGTCACCATCACGGGAATCCAGATCAGGAGACCCGCGATCAGGTGATTGCGCAATCGGCGGGCAAAGCCGCGGCGACCACCCTTGCCATCGCCCCCGTCCGCGTCGTCGACGTCGTGGTCCTGGTCGGTCGATGTCGGATCAGCCAATGGGTTCACTCCGGCGCGGACCACCTGCCCGCGCGATTCAGCGCTTGCGGACGGCTTTTCTTGCCGCGGATTTCTTCGCGGCCGGCCTGGACCTGGCGACCGGCTTCGCGGCGGGCTTCTTGACTGCGACGCTCTTCTTGGTCGAGGCAGGTTCCGTCTTCGTCTCGACCTTGTTGTCAGCCTTTTCGCTCTTCTCGGACTTGACCGCGGCAGAACTCTCGGCCGGAGGAGCTTCGTCCTTGCCGGCCAGGTTGCGCTTGCTCTCTTTGTCCGACTTGAAATCGGTCTCGTACCAGCCGCTGCCCACGAGGCGGAACATCGGTGCCGACATCAGGCGCTGCAGCGTGTGCTTGCCGCATTCGGGGCACTCCCGCAACGGCTTGTCGGAGATCTTCTGCAGCGCCTCCAGGTGGTGGTGGCACTTCTGGCACTGGTATTCGTAAATCGGCATGGTCGGTCCGGCGCGGTGCTGCGTGGCCTAGGGTAGTCGAAACGGCTGCGGATTATACCGGGACGACGACGCGCTCGAACGCGAGCTCGCCATCCTTGACCGTCACCCGGATCGCGTCGCCCGGCTCGAAGTCGCCCCGCAGGATGCGCTGAGCCAGCGGATTCTCGAGCTGGTGCTGGATCGCGCGCTTGAGCGGCCGCGCCCCGTAAACCGGGTCGAACCCCGCCTCGCCAAGCAGGTCGCGAGCGGCATCGTCCAGTTCCAGGCCCAGGTCGCGGTCGGCCAGGCGCCGGCGCAGGTTGCCCAGCTGGATGTCGACGATCTCGCGGATGTGCTCCTTGCCCAGCGGGTGGAACACGACGACTTCGTCGACGCGGTTGATGAACTCCGGACGGAAGTGCTGGCCCACGATTTCCATCACCGCCGACTTCATGCGCGCGTAGTTGGTCTCGCCCGCCAGCTCCTGGATCACGTTCGAACCGAGGTTCGAGGTCATGATCACGACGGAGTTGCGGAAGTCCACGGTGCGGCCCTGGCCGTCCGTGAGGCGGCCGTCGTCGAGCACCTGCAGCAGCACGTTGAACACGTCCGGGTGCGCCTTCTCGACCTCGTCGAGCAGGATCACCGCATACGGACGCCGGCGCACGGCCTCCGTCAGGTAACCGCCTTCCTCGTAACCCACGTATCCCGGCGGAGCGCCGATGAGCCGCGCGACGGAGTGCTTCTCCATGAACTCCGACATGTCGATGCGCACCATCGCCTCTTCCGTGTCGAAGAGGAATTCGGCGAGCGCCTTGCAGAGTTCGGTCTTGCCGACACCCGTGGGCCCGAGGAACAGGAACGAACCGTTCGGCCGGTTCGGATCCGAGAGTCCGGCGCGCGAACGGCGGATCGCGTCGGAGACGGCCTTGACCGCCTCGCCCTGGCCGACGACGCGCTTTGCCAGCGCCTCTTCCATGCGCAACAGTTTTTCGCGCTCGCCTTCGAGCATTTTCGAGACCGGAATGCCGGTCCACTTCGAGACGACTTCGGCGATTTCCTCTTCGGTCACCTTGTTGCGGACGAGCGTCGGCGCCTTGGTCTCGCCTTCCTGTGCCGACTTCAGGCGCTTCTCGAGCTCCGGAATCTTGCCGTACTGCAGTTCGGACATGCGGGCGAGGTCGCCGGCGCGTCGCGCCGTCTCGAACGCCTGTCGCGCATCCTCGAGCTCCTGCGTGATCTGCGCGGCACCCTGCGCCGAGGCCTTCTCCGCTTTCCAGATTTCCTCCAGGTCGGCGTACTCCTTGCCAAGTTCGCCCAACTGCTCGTCGAGCGCCTCGAGACGCTTCTTCGACGCCTCGTCCTTCTCCTTTTTGAGCGCCTCGCGCTCCATCTTCAACTGGATGATGCGGCGATCGAGCCGGTCCATTTCCTCCGGCTTGGAGTCCATCTCCATGCGGATGCGAGACGCCGCCTCGTCGATCAGGTCGATCGCCTTGTCGGGCAGCTGCCGATCCGTGATGTAGCGATGCGAGAGCGTGGCCGCAGCAACGATTGCCGGATCCGTGATCTCGACCTTGTGGTGGACCGCATAGCGTTCCTTCAGGCCGCGCAGGATGGCGATCGTGTCTTCGACCGACGGCTCGTCGACCAGGACTTTCTGGAAGCGGCGCTCGAGCGCGGCGTCCTTCTCGACGTACTTGCGGTATTCGTCGAGCGTGGTGGCACCGACGCAATGCAGCTCACCGCGCGCGAGTGCGGGCTTCAGCATGTTGCCGGCATCCATCGAACCTTCGGCCTTGCCGGCGCCGACCATCGTGTGCAGTTCGTCGATGAACAGGATGACCCGGCCTTCCTGCTTGGCGAGATCGTTCAGCACGCCCTTGAGGCGCTCTTCGAATTCGCCACGGAACTTCGAGCCCGCGATCAGCGCGCCCATGTCGAGCGAGAGGATGCGCTTGTCGCGCAGGCTCTCCGGGACTTCCTTGTTGATGATGCGCAGCGCCAGGCCTTCGACGATCGCGGTCTTGCCGACACCCGGCTCGCCGATCAGCACGGGGTTGTTCTTGGTGCGACGCTGCAGCACCTGGATCGTGCGGCGGATTTCGTCGTCGCGGCCGATGACCGGATCGAGCTTGCCCTGCTCCGCGCGTTCGGTGAGATCGATCGTGAACTTCTCGAGGGCTCCCCGCTGTTCCTCGACGTTGGGGTCGTCGACCTTGCTGCCGCCCCGGATCTCGTCGATCGCACGCTCGATCGCGGCCTTCTGCACGCCCGCGTCCTTGAGGATCCGGGCGAGCGGGCCCTTGTCCTCCAGGGCGGCCAGGATGAAGAGTTCGCTGGTGATGTACTGGTCGCCGCGCTTCTGCGCGACCTTGTCGGTGAGGTTCAGCAGCCGCGCGAGATCGTTCGAGAGGTGCACCTCGCCGCCCGTACCCTCGACCTTGGGCAGCCGGTCGAGCGCTTCACGCAGCTGCGAGCGCAGCGTGTTGATGTTGGCACCGCATTTGTCGAGCAGCGGCCGCACGGTGCCGCCCTGCTGGTCCAGCAGGGCCTGCATCAGGTGCACGGGCTCGATGATCTGGTGGTCGCGGCCGAGGGCGAGCGACTGCGATTCGGCGAGCGCGGCCTGGAGCTTGGTCGTGAATTTGTCTTGGCGCATGGGGGCTCTGTCCGTGGGACGGTATGCGCCCAGAAGTGGGGCCGAGCCGCGAGATAAAAGGGGGAGGAAAGGCAGGAAGGGGAGGAAGGGCAGGAAGGACAGGAAGGACAGGAAGGAGGGAAGGAAGGTCAGGATAGGTGTCCAGGACCTGATCGGAGCGACCCTTCCGGGCCTTCCTCCCCTTCCTCCCCTTCCTGGCCTTCCTGCCCTTCCTGTCCTTCCTGCCCTTCCTCCCCTTCCTAGTGCATGCCCTGGTGCGTCAGGTACACCAGCCCCACCCCCAGGGCGATGAACAGCACCTGGCCCAGGCTCGCGCGCAGATCCACGCGGCGGTGCAGTCCGGGGATGAGGTCGGCCACGGCCACGTAGATGAAGCTCGAGGCCGCGAGGGCCAGCGCGTAGGGCAGCAGATTCATCGCCGTATTGAGCGCGTAATACGCCACGACGCCGCCCACCACGGACGTGAGGCTCGAGACCAGGTTCAGCGTCATCGCCCGGGCGCGACTGAAACCACCGTGCAGCAGGATCGCAAGGTCACCCACCTCCTGCGGGATTTCGTGGGCGAACACGGCGAGCGCCGTGACGATGCCGAGCTGCGGGTTCGTCATGAACGCTGCCGCCACGAGCACGCCATCAAGCAGGTTATGGAACGTGTCGCCCGCCAGAATCAGGTTGGCCGACGCCCGGTCGCGCGCATCGTGGCCAGGCGAGTGCATCTCGCAGGGATCGTCGTGGCAATGTCGCCACAGCACGAACTTCTCGAGCAGGAAAAACAGCAGGATGCCGACCAGGAGCGCGAGGCCGATCTGATGCCCCGACCCGGGACCGGCCTCGCCAAGCGCATGCGGTATCAAGCCCAGAAACGCGGCGCCGAGCAGAGTCCCGGTCGCGAAGCTGACGAGGTGAGGCAGCATGGCCGTGCGCCAGCGCGCATCGAGCGCCAGGAACACGCCTGCCGCGAGGGCGCTCAACGCACCGCTCAGCGCCGTGAACACGACGATCAGGGTCAGGCTGCTCAAGGGTCGTACTGCCGAGTGCCGGGCTGGGAATGCCAGTCAGGTTAGCACGCGCACTGCGTGGGAATCGGCGGGGGTGCGGGGCGCGAGCCACGCCAGCGTCGCCATGCGGCCGGTCCGGCCGCCGTCGCGACGGAAGGAAAAGAATTCCGCGGCCTCGCGCAGCGTGCAGCGCCCGCCGCCACTGACGCGTTGGACACCGGCACGCGCCAGCGCGCGGCGCGCCAGGAGATATAGGTCGGCCTGGAAGCGGCCGGCCACGTTGCGCACGAATGCAGCGTCGTTCGCCGCATCGCGCGCGATGAACGCGTCACGCACCTCAGGTCCGACTTCGAACGCGTCAGGTCCGATCGCCGGTCCGAGCCAGGCAACGAGCTGTGCGGGATCCGCTTGCAGCGCAGCCACAGTGGCTTCGAGCACACCGCCGACGAGTCCGCGCCAACCCGCATGCGCCACACCGATTCGTGTGCCCGCGCGATCCGCGAACACGACCGGCAGGCAGTCGGCCGTCATCACCACGCAGACGCGGCCGGGCTCGAAAGCCACTGCGGCGTCAGCACGCGGTTGCACGGCACCGAGGGCGGCAGGCCCGGGATGTTCGACCACGTGGATGCCGTGCACCTGCTCGAGCCAGAGCGGTTCCGCGGGTAACTTCGCTGCGGCTCGCAGCAACGCGCGGTTTGCACGCACGTGCTCCGGATCGTCGCCAACGTGCTCGGCGAGGTTGAAGCTCGCGTAAGGCTTCGCGCTCAGGCCGCCACCGCGCAGCGTCGCGAGCGCGTGCACGTTTGGCGCGACGTCCCAGTCGGGCGTCAGCCATGAGCCCTGTGGCGAAGACACGCCTTGCGTCATGCCTTGGCGACGGCGAGGTCCGCAGCGAGCACGGCCAGGAGTCCCAGCATGTCCCCGGGCAGCGGTGCCTGCGCTTCGAGCGGTTTGCCCGTCACGGGATGCGCCAATTGCAGCTTCGCTGCGTGCAGCGCCTGTCGCGGGAATTCACGCAGCGCAGTGCGCAACTCCTCGGTCGCGCCTTTCGGCAGCGCGAGCCGGCCGCCGTAAACGCGGTCGCCGACAATCGGGTAATTGACGTGCGCGAGGTGCACGCGGATCTGGTGCGTGCGCCCGGTTTCGAGCTGCACGCGGACGTGCGTGTGCGCACGGAAACGCCGGATCACGCGGTAATGCGTGACGGCATCGCGACCGCCATCACGGATCGCCATGCGCACGCGGTCCGTCGGGTGACGGTCGATCGGCGCGTCGATCGTGCCACCGGCTGTCATCACGCCCCGGCAGATGGCTTCGTACTCGCGATGTATTTCGCGCGCCTCGAGCATCCGCACCAGCGCGGTGTGCGCCTTGAGCGAACGGGCCACGATCAGCAATCCGCTCGTGTCCTTGTCGAGCCGGTGCACGATGCCCGCACGAGGCAACCTGCCAAGTTCGGGATCGCGCGACAACAGCGCGTTCTGCAGCGTCTGGTCGGGGTTGCCGGCGCCTGGATGCACGACCAGCCCGGCAGGTTTGTCGACGATGAAGACGTGTTTGTCCTCGTACGCCATCACGAGCGGGATGGCCTGCGCCTCGGCGGTCGATTCTTCGGTCACGGTGCCGGCGACCGCGACCATTTCACCGCCGTTGACCTTGTCCCTGGGGCGGCGAATGGACCCGTCGACCAGCACTTCACCGGCCTCGATCCATGTCTTCAGGCGGCTGCGGGAGTAGTCGGGTAGCAGTCGCGCAAGCGCCTGGTCGAGCCGCTGGCCCGCTTCGGTGTCCGGAATCTGCAGGTTGAGTTGAACGGTTGAGGTCGGCATGGGGTCGAATTCTATATACTTCACGCCCTTCCGCAGGGCTTGACCCAGGATCCCCGCATGGCTGCTGCCTTTTCCGGACGTCTACTCGCCTCGGCTCTGCTCGCGTTGACCCTCCTGGGCGCCGGCGGCTGCAGCAGCCTCAAGTTCTGGGACAAGAATAACGGGGACCAGGTCATCGAAGGCTCGCCAGAGCAGCTCTATCGAGACGCAATCAAGGACATCAAGAACAACAACTACCCGAGCGCCATCCAGCGCTACGAAATGCTCGAGGCTCGCTACCCGTTCAGCGAGCAGGCCAAGCAGGGCCAGCTGGACCTGATCTACGCCTACTACAAGAACCGGTCGGCCGACGCGGCGATCGACCAGGCGGATCAGTTCATCCGCGAGAACCCGACACATCCGCGAGTCGACTACGCCTATTACGTCCGCGGTCTCGTGTATTTCGAGTCGGGAGCCAACTGGCTCGAGCGCAAGTTCAAGGCCGACATCGCCAAGCGCCCGCCGCACGAAGCAAGCAAATCGTTTCAGTCATTCCAGGTGCTGGTGCAGCAGTACCCGAAGAGCCCGTACTCGGCCGATGCCCGCCAGCGCATGATTTACCTGCGCAACCGGTTGGCGGATTACGAGATCTCGGTCGCTCGCTTCTACCTGAAGCGTGGCGCCTACGTGGGTGCGGCCAACAGGGCCAAGGGTGTCATCACGGGCTTCGACGGCGCGCCGGCCGTGGACGACGCACTCAAGATCCTTGCGGCGGCGTATCGCAGGCTGGAACTCGACGACCTGGCGCTGGTCGCGGACAACGTCCGCAAGGCCAACGCATATACCGTTCCCGATCAGATGGCCCTCGGCGGCACCGCGGCCGCCGGGACCGCTGCCGCGGGCACAACGGGCAACAGCGGTGGCGGCGGCTGGCAGTTCGGCGGCGCACCGCCACAGGCTGGGCAATGGGAAGCCACCGTCGGTGTCATCGCTGCCAATTCGAGCGACGTCGACTTCGACGGCGGCACGACGGCCGCGATCGACAGCGGTTTCGGATTCATGGCGGGAGCCGGCTATCACTTCACGGATCGCCTGCGGTTCGGGTCGACCTTCACGTTCGACCAGAAGGACTACAGCGCCGACGTCGCGGGCGACAGCCTGGGCGAGTCGTATGCGATCGAAGGCAGCCTCGACACGATGTCGTTGATGTTCGATGCGGCCTACACCTTCCTCACTGGCCCGTTGACGCCCTACGTCGTTGGCGGCGTGGGCTGGGCCTGGGTCGACACCAACATCGCCTCTGCGCCACCCGAGGTCGGCTGCTGGTGGCACCCGTGGTGGGGCTACATCTGCACGTCCTGGCAGGACACGCGGACGGTCGACGGTCTCGCCTACGAAGTCGGCATCGGCATGCGTTACAACTTCAGCAGTTCGCTCGCGGCCGACGGCGCGTACCGGATGCGCTGGATGGATTTCGAGAACGCCACTGGCACGCCGTCGTTCGACACGCTGCAACTGAACCTCGTCTGGAAGTTCTGAGCAGGTTAGATCGCTCAGTCGGCGGTCAGCTCGAAGTCCGCGCGCAGGTCCGCCGTCGAACTGCCACCGATCCAAGCGTGGAAGGCGCCCGGCTCAGTCACACGCGTCATGTCGCGGCCGTAGAACGCCAGGTCGTCAGCGGTCAGCTGAAACGAAACCACCCGGCTCTCGCCAGGCTCGAGATGGATGCGCTGGAAGCCTTTCAGCTCACGCACGGGGCGCGTGACGCTGCCCACGAGATCCCGGACGTACAACTGCGCCACCTCGTCTCCGGCGACCAGGCCTACGTTCTTCACGACAGCGCGAACCGTGATGGGCACGCCAACGCGCGCGCGCGACGGCTCGACCGTAATGCCGGAGTACGCGTAGCGCGTGTATGACAGGCCGTAACCAAACGGATACAGCGGTGCGTAACCCGCATCCAGGTACTGCGACGCGTTCTTCAATCCCGCCTGCGGCGTTCGCGCCTCGATGTCGTCGATGTGCAGGAAACTCGCAGGTGACGCCGGCTTGCCCGTGTTGCGGTGGGCATAGTAGAGCGGCACTTGACCCACCACGCGCGGCAACGTGACCGGCAACTTGCCTGAAGGCGATTCGACGCCGAACAGGATATCGGCAATCGCGGGTCCAGCCATGACACCGGGGTGCCATGCGTACAACACTGCGTCGGCATCCGCGAGGATCGGTTCGATCGTCAGCGGCCGTCCGGCGAGGATGACGACGACGACCGGCTTGCCGGCACGCTTGACGGCCCGCACGAGGTCCATCTGGTTGCCCGGCAGGTCGATGCTGGCACGCGAGTGCGATTCTCCCGACAGGATCGATTCCTCCCCGAGGAACAACACGGCTGCATCGGAACCGCCGGCAGCGGCCACGGCGTCGGCGAATCCCACCGTCGTCACGCTGCGAGTCGTTGACATCGCCGGCACGTGCCGGACAGTGACGCGCGAGCCCAGGATTTCCCGGACGGCCTGCACCGGCGTGCGGCTCAGCGCCGGATCGCCGTCGGGCGCCCACGTTCCAAGCTGTTCGTAGGCGTCGTCGGCCAGCGGACCGATCAAGGCGAGCGAACGCAGCGACTTCGACGCGAGCGGCAACACGCCGTTGCGGTTCTGCAGCAGCACCAGGCTCTGCGTCGCCAGTTTGCGCGCAAGCGCAAGGTTGGCGGCGCTTGCCACGCCCGGATAAGACGCCGGGTCCGTCACCGTCCGCTCGGGCAACCCGAGCCGCAGTTTCACGCCCAGCACATTGCGCACGGCATCATCCAGCAACGGCGGGTCGATGCGCTTCTCGGCAAGCAGCCCAGGCAGGTGTTCACGGTAGGTCGTGCTCGCCATCTCCATGTCCACGCCGGCGCTCAGCGCCGCGAAAGCGGCTTCCTTGTCACCGGCGACGAGGCCATGCACGGCCATGTCGACGATCGACCCCCAGTCGCTCACGACGAAACCCGGGAACTTCCATTCGCCGCGCAATACCGTCCGCAGGAGAAACGGATTCGCCGAAGCAGGAATGCCATTGACGTCGCTGAAAGCAGCCATGAGGGTTGCGACACGCACGTCGGCCGCGGCCTTGAAGGGCGGCATGTAGACGTTGCGCAGCTCGATCTCCGGAACCCCCACGAAGCCGTAATCGCGCCCGCCTTCGCTCGCCCCGTAACCGACGAAATGCTTGGCGCAAGCCGCGATCGAACCCGGCAGCGACAGGTCGTCGCCCTGGAAGCCGCGGATCGCAGCCACGCCAAGCACCGCGGTCAGGTGGGGATCCTCGCCGAAACTCTCGGCGATGCGCCCCCAGCGCGGATCACGCGCGATGTCGATCATCGGCGCAAAGGTCCAGTTCACCCCGGCGACGGCCGCTTCGAGCGCGCCCATGCGCGCGCCCTGACGCACCAGTTCCGGATTCCAGGCCGCGGCCTGGCCAAGAGGGATCGGCAACACGGTCTTGAAGCCGTGAATGACGTCTCGCCCCACCAGCAGCGGAATGCCGAGGCGGCTGTCGTGCACCGCGATGCGCTGCAATTCGTTGACGGTTGCGACGTCGACCACATCGAGCACGGCACCCACCTTGCCCGCCCTGATGGCCTGGCGCAGTTCGTCCGGGGGCCCGCCCTGCCCGACATTCACCTGCGTCAACTGGCCGATTTTTTCCTCGACGGTCATCTGGTCGAGCAGCCGCTCGACCCGCTCGTCGATCGCGGCCGGACCCGGCTCGGCGTGCACCGGATCAGCAGCGCAGGCAGCGAGCACGAGCGCACACAGGGCCGACCATGGGCACCAGGGGCGGGTGGTCAACGCTCGGCGCTCTTCCCGCCCATCGGATGGCATGGCGTTCTGCCGGTGACGAGTTGCAACCAGGTCCGGGTGCCTGCTTATTGGTCTGACAGGTCAGTATTCCCGCGTCCTGACCGCGACGCAACATGCTGATTCCGGGAGCAAATGCGTCATGGTGGTGCGGCGACGGGCGCAATCGTCAGGTTGTCGCCAATTCCCGACACCCGGCGACCCCAAGGCCGTATTGCGCTGCACCTAGAATCGCGGCTCTTCGCGCGGGTGGTGCATGAAAAAGCTGTCGGGTTTCCTGATCGTCGTCCTGTTTGCCATGCTCACGGTGGCGGCGTGGAGCTACGCCAATCGGCCGACGTCCGAGCCGGCCCTGCCGCGTGTCATCCATGGGTTCGCATTCCAGCCTTACCAGAAGGACCAGGACGCGATTGCGGGCGAGGACCCGACTCCGGCGCAGATCGACGCCGACCTGAAGCTGCTGGCCGGCACGACCCGTGCCGTCCGCACCTACAGCTCGATCGGTACCCTGGGAGAGATCCCGGCGCTCGCCCGCAAGCACGGGCTCAAGGTGATGCTCGGCAGCTGGATCGACTCGGACCGCGAGCGCAACGATCGCGAAGTCGAGGCCGTGATCCGGCTCGCCAACACCAACCGCAACGTCACGCGCATTCTCGTCGGCAACGAGGTCGTCCTGCGTGGCGACCTGCCGGTCGATGATCTCATCGCGCACCTCGACCGCGTGCGGGCCGCCACCAGGCAGCCGGTGAGCACCGCTGAGCCCTGGCACGTCTGGATCAAGCATCCGGAACTCGTTGCGCACGTCGACTTCATCACCGTGCACATGCTGCCCTACTGGGAAGGCGTCGAAGTCGAAGCCGCTGTCGGCTACGTCGTCGCCAAGCTCGGCGAGGTCCGCGACGCGTTTCCCCGCAAGCCGATCGTGATCGGTGAAGTGGGCTGGCCGAGCGAAGGCCGCACGCGCGAATCCGCCGTCGCAACCACCGCGAACGAAGCGCTGTTCCTGCGTCGGTTCCTTGCCTACGCCGAACAGCAGCGGCTCGAGTACTTCGTGATGGAAGCGTTCGATCAGCCGTGGAAAGCGGCAGCCGAAGGCAAGGTGGGCGCGTACTGGGGCGTGTACGACGCGGACCGCCAGCAGAAGTTCGAATTCCGCGCGCCGATCGTGCGCGTGCCGCACTGGCACGTGCTCGCTGCCGCTTCGGTCCTTGCGGCGGCGTTCATGCTGTGGCTGTTCTATTTCCACAGCCACACGCTGCGCAACCGGGGCCGCAGCTTCCTGGCCGTAGTCGTGTATTCCACGGCGACGCTGCTCGTGTGGACGATCTACGACTTCTCGCAGCAGTACCTGACGGTAAGCAGCGTGCTGGTCGGCGCCGTGCTGATGGTCGGCATGCTCGGCGTCGTCGCCGTGCTGTTCGCCGAAGCGCACGAATGGGCCGAAGCACGCTGGGTGACGACGCATGACCGTCTGCTGCGACCGACCAAAGTCGCGGATGCCGAATTGCCACGGGTTTCCATCCACGTGCCGGCCTACAACGAGCCGCCGGACATGCTGATCGAGACGCTGGACTCCCTCGCAGCCCTCGATTACCCGGACTTCGAGGTCCTGGTCATCGACAACAACACACGGGACGAGTCCGTGTGGCGGCCCGTCGAGGCGCACTGCGCGAAGCTCGGCGCCCGTTTCCGCTTCTTCCACGTCGCGCCCCTCGACGGCTTCAAGGCAGGCGCGCTCAATTTCGCGCTGCGCCACACGTCGCCGGACGCCACCGTGGTCGCCGTGATCGATGCCGACTACGTGGTGCGCAAGGAGTGGTTGCGTGACCTCGCGCCCGCTTTCGCCAATCCGCGCACGGGCGTCGTCCAGGCACCGCAGGATTACCGCGACGCTGCCGAGAGCGCATTCAAGGCGATGTGCCACGCGGAGTACCGCGGCTTTTTCCACATCGGCATGGTCACGCGCAATCAGCGCAACGCCATCATCCAGCACGGCACGATGACGATGGTGCGCCGCGACCTGCTGGAGCGCATCGGCTGGTCGGAGTGGTGCATCACAGAGGACGCCGAACTCGGCCTGCGCATCCTGGACGAGGGGTACTCGACGACCTACATCGCCCGCAGCTACGGTCGTGGGCTGATGCCGGACACGTTCCTCGATTTCAAGAAGCAGCGTTCGCGTTGGGCTTTCGGTGCCATGCAGATCCTGCGCCGTCACTTCGATGCGCTGATCCACGGGCGCGACACGGGCCTGACATCGGGCCAGCGTTACCACTTCGTCGCGGGCTGGCTGCCCTGGCTTGCGGACGGCTTCAACCTGCTGGTGAACCTCGCCGCGCTGGTCTGGTCGCTGGTGATGGTGCTGTTCCCGCGCCACATCGAGCCGCCGCTGATGCTGTTCTCGGTGCTGCCGCTGTCGCTGTTCCTGTTCAAGCTCGTCAAGCTGCTGCACCTCTACCGGGCACGGGTAGGCGCGACGTTCACCCAGACCATCGCCGCGGCGATCGCCGGACTCGGCCTGTCGCACACGGTCGGATCCGCGATGCTGAGCGGCTTCGTCAACAAGGACCGCCCGTTCTTCAGGACCCCGAAGCGGACGACGCGACACGCGTGGCTGCAATCGCTCGCGGCAGCGCGCGAGGAAGCGGTCTTGATGTGCGGATTGTGGATGGCCGCGTTTGCGGTGAGCAGCATTCCGCAGATGGACGGCGACCAGCCGGGACTCGTCGGCAGCCCCGACCTGACGGTCTGGGTCACCGTACTGCTGGTGCAATCCATTCCTTACGCGGCCGCCGTCATGGTTTCACTGGTCAGCAGCCTGCAGCTGCGTGGCGACTGGATCGGCGAGGCGCGCGATCCTGTATTCGACGAAACCGCTGCAGCCTTTGCAACCGACCTGGATTCCGTCGCAACCGGTACATCCACGCTACCCGTCGGGTCGCTGGCGAGTAACAATGGCGGTGCCGTTCCGGCCACTGCCAAGTTCGACTCCGCTAAGTGAACTCACTCACCACCGACCCTTTCTTCCAGACCGACTCCGCGACCGCACCGCACGCAGCAGACCTCGATCCGCCGCCGCGGCTGCGCGAAATTCCGTACAACTACACGTCCTTCTCGGACCGCGAGATCGTGATCCGCCTGCTCGGCGCCGGGGGCTGGGCACTGCTCGACGATCTTCGTGCCGAGCGTCGCACCGGGCGCTCGGCGCGCATGCTGTACGAGGTGCTCGGCGACATCTGGGTCGTCAGGCGCAATCCGTACCTGGAGCAGGACCTGCTCGACAACCCGCGGCGGCGTGAACTGCTGGTCGAGGCGCTGCATCACCGGCTCGCCGATATCGAAAAACGTCGCGACACCAGCGACGCCGGGCGCGATGCCAAGGTCGGCAGACTGCTCGAATTTGCGCGCGCTGCCGTCCTCGATTTCGCCGGCTCGTTTGCCAAGGTCGATGCGCTGCGACGCCGGGCGCGCAAGGCGTTCGCCTCGCACACCCATGACGACAACGTCTGCTTCGACGCGTATGCCCGCGTTGCGCACGCGACCGACGCGACCGACTGGCGGGTCGAAACACCGTTCGTCGTGCTTGCACCCGACACCGAAGACGAGATCCCGGGACTCGTGCGCGCCTGTATCGAGTCCGGCCTGACCGTGATCCCGCGCGGCGGCGGCACTGGCTACACCGGCAGCGCCGTTCCGCTCACGCCGTTCGCGGCCGTCATCAACACCGAGAAGCTCGAACGCATCGGCAGCGTCGAACCGCAGTTGCTGCCGGGAGTCGACGGCCACGTGCCGACCCTCTTTACCGAAGCAGGCGTCGTGACCCGTCGCGTCGAGGAAGCTGCACACCATGCGGGCTTCGTGTTCGCCGTCGACCCCACCTCCGCCGATGCCTCTGTCGTCGGCGGTAACATCGCGATGAATGCCGGCGGGAAGAAGGCCGTGCTGTGGGGCACCGCGCTCGACAACCTCGCGTGGTGGCGCATGGTCGATCCGGACGGCAACTGGCTCGAGGTGACGCGGATCGGCCACAACCGCGGCAAGATTCACGATACGCCGGTCGCGACTTTCGCGCTGACCTGGAAAGACGGGCGTCACGCACCAGGCGTCGCGAAGGTGTTGCGCACGGAGCGACTCGAGATTCCCGGATCGACGTTTCGCAAGGCCGGCCTCGGCAAGGACGTCACCGACAAGTTCCTCGGCGGCCTGCCCGGCATCCAGAAAGAGGGATGCGACGGCATCATCACCTCCGCGCGCTGGGTCGTGCACCGGATGCCACCGCACATCCGCACGGTGTGCCTCGAGTTCTTCGGCCAGGCACGCGAGGCGATTCCGGCGATCGTCGAGATTCGCGATGAACTCGCGCGGCAGGGCCGCGCCGGCCATGTGCAGCTGGCGGGCCTCGAGCATCTCGACGAGCGCTACCTGAAGGCAGTCGGTTACACGACCAAATCGAAGCGCGGCGCGCTGCCCAAGATGGTGTTGATCGGCGACATCGTCGGCGACGACGACGTCGCGGTGTCGCGCTGCGCGTCCGACGTGATCCGTCTCGCCAATGCACGTCACGGCGAAGGCTTCATCGCCGCTGGCGCGGAGGCCCGCAAGGCCTTCTGGCGCGACCGCGCGAAGACAGCCGCCATCGCCCGCCACACCAACGCCTTCAAGATCAACGAGGACGTCGTGATCCCGCTCGAGCGCCTCGGCGAGTACACGGACGCGATTGAACGCATCAACATCGAGTATTCGCTGGCCAACAAGCTGCAGCTGCTCGACGCGCTCGAGGCGTACCTGCTTGGTGAACCGAAGCTAGGCAAGACCGGCGACGCCGACATCGACCGCATGCCGCGCGAAGAAGTGCTGGGCACCCGGCTCGGGCAGGCCCGCGATGCCATCGCGCAGGTTCGCTCGCGCTGGTCCTGGTACGCGCAGAACATGGACCGGCCGCTTGCTGACGCGCTCGATGACATGCACCGGCTCGGGCTCGACGAGGTTGCGGACGCGGCCGGCCGCCGTCTCGTCGACGAACCCGGCCTGAAGGTGTTCGACCTGCTGCAACACCGGACGATCCGTGTCTCCTGGAAGCTCGAGCTGCGCAGCCAGTTCACGCGCATCTTCGCGGGCGGCCCGTTCGTGCCGCTGCTGGCCGAGCTCGAGGCGATCCACCAGCGCGTGCTGCACGGCCGTGTTTTCGTCGCGCTGCACATGCACGCCGGCGACGGCAACGTCCACACCAACATCCCGGTCAACTCCGACGACTACGAAATGCTGCAGGCCGCCAACCACGCAGTCGGCCGCATCATGCGGGTCGCTCGCGACCTCGGTGGCGTGATCTCCGGCGAGCACGGCATCGGCATCACCAAGCTCGAGTACCTGACGGACGACGAGACGCGCGGCTTCCGCGATTACAAGCGACAGGTCGATCCGGAAGGCCGTTTCAACGCCGGCAAGTTGCTGCCCGGCGCGGACCTGCGCAACGCGTATACGCCGAGCTTCAACCTGCTCGGCCACGAATCGCTGATCATGCAGCAGTCGGACATCGCCCAGATCAGCGACGCGATCAAGGACTGCCTGCGCTGCGGCAAGTGCAAGCCGGTCTGCAGCACCCACGTGCCGGGCGCGAACCTGCTCTATTCGCCGCGCAACAAGATCCTCGCCACCTCGATGCTGATCGAGGCGTTCCTGTACGAGGAACAGACGCGCCGCGGCATCTCGATCCAGCACTGGGACGAGTTCGGCGACGTCGCTGATCACTGCACGGTCTGTCACAAATGCGAAACGCCCTGCCCCGTCGACATCGACTTTGGCGATGTCTCGATGGCGATGCGCGATGTGCTGCGACGACTGGGCAACCAGGGCGCCAATCCTGCGAAGTCGGCTGCCATGTTCTTCCTGAACACGAACGACCCAGGCACGATCAGGCTGACGCGCAAGCTGATGATCGACTGGGGCTACAAGGCACAGCGTCTCGGCCATCGGACGCTCGGCAAGCTCGGCGCCGCGCAGACGAAGCGACCGCCGGCCACGACCGGCGGGCGGCCGCCCGTGCGCGAGCAGGTGATTCACTTCATCAACAAGAAGATGCCGGGCGGCCTGCCGAAAAAGACGGCGCGCGCGCTGCTCGACGTCGAAGATCGCAACTACGTGCCGATCATCCGCGATCCAGCGGGCACGACCAGTGATTCGGAGGCAGTGTTCTATTTCCCGGGTTGCGGCTCGGAACGCCTCTTCTCGCAAGTGGGACTCGCGACGCAGGCCATGCTCTGGCACGCCGGCGTGCAGACTGTGCTGCCTCCGGGCTACCTCTGCTGCGGCTACCCGCAGCGCGGCGCCGGCCAGTTCGACCAGGCTGAAAAAATCATCACGGACAATCGCGTCCTGTTCCATCGCGTGGCGAACACGCTCAACTACCTCGACATCAAGACCGTCGTGGTGAGCTGCGGCACCTGCCATGACCAGCTGCAGGGCTACGAGTTTGACCAGATCTTCCCGGGCTCGCGCATCCTCGACATCCACGAGTTCCTGCTCGAGAAGGGCATCCGGCTCGAGAACGCGACGGGCGTGCGCTACATGTATCACGAACCGTGCCACTCACCGATGAAGACGCACGACTCGCTCAAGGTCGTCAACACTCTGCTGGCCGCCGGGACGAACGGCAGGATCGAGAAGAACGACCGCTGTTGCGGCGAGTCGGGCACGTTCGCCGTCGCACGGCCGGACATCGCTACCCAGGTGCGGTTCCGTAAGCAACGCGAGATGGAACTGGGTGCCGGCAAGCTCCGCGGCGACGGCTTCAGCGGGGAGGTGAAGGTGCTGACCTCCTGCCCGTCGTGCCTGCAGGGCTTGTCGCGGTACGATGACGATGCAGGCACCGGCGCCGACTACATCGTGGTCGAGATGGCGCGGCACCTGCTGGGCCCCGCCTGGCTCGAATCCTACGTGCAACGGGCCAACGCGGGCGGCATCGAACGGGTCCTCGTCTGACCAGGACGGCGCCCGGGCGCTGCGACCTGCATCAGTACAAAGGACGCCGCGCGTGAACCTGTCTGGACTCTTCGGCCGCACCCGCACTGACTTCAAACGCCACTGGGGAGTCGTGATCGCCTGGCAGCTGTTCGTGCAGCTGCTCGGGTTCATTGCGCTCGCCCCGCTCGCCGGCTGGCTCGCCGACCGGATCGTCGCCCGCTCCGGGTCCGACGTGATCAGCAATTTCGACATTGCCCGCTTCGTACTGTCACCGCCCGGCATCGTCTTTGTGCTGCTCGCGGCAGTTGCATCGATCAGCTTCCAGGTCGCACAACTCGCCGGCTACGCCTGGATCTCGGGGCATGCCATCGGGCAACGCCAGGTCACGCTGTGGGGAACCATCGGCGCGGTCACGCACAAGCTGCGATTGCTCGTGCGGCTGGGCGGCCGCATGTTCGCGCGCGTGGTGCTGCTGGCATTGCCGTTCCTCTCGATCATCGCGATCGTCTGGTTTACGACGCTCGCCGGACGGGACGTCAACTACTACCTGTCCGAAACGCCGCCGGAATGGCGCCGTGCGCTGCTGGCAGCGGGCATCGCCGGCGCAGGGTTCGGGTTCGTGCTGCTGGCGCAGTTCGCACGCTGGATCTTCGCGATGCCGATCGCGATGTTCCACGCCCTGAAGCCCGCCGACGTGCTGCTCGCGAGCGAGCGCATGCTCGAGGGACGGCTGCTGCAGTCGATCACGCCGCTGCTGCTGTGGTGGTTGTGCCTGGCGTCGCTCGCCGCCGTCTGCTTGCGCGTCGGCCGTTACCTCACCGACCTTGCGATGAGCTGGGCCGGCGTCGATCCGCAGCGCGTCCTGCCGCTGGTCGCGCTCTTCATGGCCGTGACCATCGCCTTCAGCTTCGTCTACGCGACGCTGCAGTTCGCGGGTCACCAGTTCCTTGCGACCCGCATGTACGCCGAGCGGCGCGCGGCACCGATCCTGCTGCAGGCGCCCGAGGATTCTGCCGCCGATGCGACGGGTGCACGCGTGGGTCGCCCGCTCCTGCTCGCCGTGCTGGTCGTCGCGGCGCTGGCCGCAGTCGCCGTGATTTTCCTGCTGCAGCGCCTGGACGTGCGCGAGGACGTCGCCGTGACGGCCCATCGGGGCGCCTCGATGCAGGCGCCGGAAAATTCGCTGGCCGCGTTCCGCGAGGCGTACGAGGCTGGAGCTCACTACGTCGAACTCGACGTGCAGCGCACAAGCGACGGCGCGATCGTCGTGATTCACGACGGCGACCTGATGCGCATGGGCAACGACCCGCGCAAGGTGAAGGACCTGACGCTCGCGGAGATCCGGACGGTCGACATTGGCAGCAAGCGCGGACCGCAGTACGCAGGTGAGCACGTGCCGACGCTGGCCGAAGTGATCGATTACGCGCGCGGCAAGTTCCGCATCAACATCGAACTGAAGTACAACGTGCCGGACCCGCAACTGGCCGCGGCTGTCGTGGCGCTACTGCGCGAGAAGCAGTTCCTGGACCAGGTCGTGATCACGTCACTCGACTACGCGTCGCTGCGGCAGATCGAAGAGCTGCAACCAAGTCTCGAGACCGGCTTGATCGTGACGGCGGCGGTCGGCAACGTCATCAAGACCGATGCCGACTTCGTGAGCCTGAATTCCGCACGCGCGACCGCGAGCCTCGTGGGCCAGGCCAGGGCTGCGGGCAAGAAGGTCCACGTGTGGACCGTGAACAAGCCCGAGGTGATGCTGCGCATGATCGAGCGCAACGTCGACAACGTCATCACGGACGATCCGGCCACGCTGGTGCGCGTCATGCGCGACCGCAGCGGTCTCACGCCGCAGGAGCAGGTGGGTGTGCGCCTGCGCGTACTGTTCACGGAATCGCCTCCCGAGCTGGTGGATGCCAGCTCGGTTCCCGCGTTATGAGCCCGGCGGATGCCGGCAGCAGCGTCGAAATCTAAACGCCGGCCGATTGAGGCCATCCTCAGAACCGGACGCTGAGCCCCAGCAGGCCCTCGGCCTGGAAGAACGTGCTGCCCGACGCTCGCAGGAGGCAGCCGGCCTCCCCGGAATCGCTGACGCAGAACAGGCTCGAGTCGGAATCGAGCAGCGTCAGGTAGCCACGCACACCCAGGTTGAGCGAGACGTTGTCGTTGAACGGAATGCGGAAGCCGCCGCCAATGCTGCCTGAGAACCTGGTCTCGGAGTCGTAGGCGCCACTGTCCGGTTCCATCAGCGTCGCGCCGATCGTGAGCGACAGGTAAGGCATGAAGTGGTCGCTGTCCTGCGGAAAGAAGGCAGTGCCACCGAACTGCAGGTAGTCGACGCGCAGATCGACCCGGTCAAGCGACGGGTCCGTCGAGTCGAAGCTCGTCGTCTGCGTCGAATAGAGCAGTTCGTAGAACGACCGGTCATCACGATACAGCCCGAGATCGATCCCGTAACTCATGCCGGCGTCGAGGTCGACCGAACTGCTGGTGCCGTCCGCAGCCGTGACGTCGAATCCGCCGCCCATTCGACCGCCGACGAACGGGGTGAATTCAAAGCGTGGCGAGTCGGCCTGCGCCGCCAGCGGCGCGGCGAACAGCGCAACCATTGCCAGCAGCGGCACCCAAGACAACCTGGTGGACGAATTCATGCGGCGCTCCCTGTCTTCGAGACCGCCATTCTAGTAGGACGCGACGTAGTGGCGTCCGGTCTTTCCACAGCCGGGGCGACACCTGTCGCTGCTAAACTCTTCGCCAAGGGCTTCGGCGGAGATCAAGTGATGAACGACCTGCAACAGACGCTGCGTGACCTGCACCGCGAGTTGGCGGACGTCCCGCAACTCGACCCGCAACAGCGTGCGCTGCTCGAGGCGGCCCTGGCGGATATCCAGCGGGCACTGGCGCCACAGGGCCAGGCAGGCTCCGTTCAGGACGTCGCGCCGGCCGATGCGCTTGAGAATGCCGCTGTGCGCCTCGAAACGGAACACCCTGGCCTGGCCGGCGCCGTCCGCGCATTCGTCGACGCGCTCGCCAAGGCCGGTATCTGAAGCGCCAGAATTACCTGATTTATAAGCAGTTTTTGTACATTTCGACGACGTTCCGGCAGGCATGTCTGGTATCATTGCGGCTGGTCTCCTGACTGCATTTCCCAACGTGACCGCCAATACGCAAATCGAAGACTCCGAACCGTTCGACCAGGCCTTCAGCCGCGCCGTCGACCTCGGCAACCAGATCGCGGACGGCGACGACAAGGCCGACTTGTGGGACATCGCGGATGGCCTGCTCGCGGGAGCCGTGCAGTATTGGCTGTACACGCGACAGCCCTGCGGCGACCCCCGCTGCGAGGACTGCCTGGCGATCGGCACTGCCGAGGCCCGCATGGCCGAATTGCGCCGGCTGGTCGAACAGTTCTCGGCAGAGAGCCAGTACTTCCACGCCCCCACCGACTCGAACGTTGGACGTGCCTGAGGGCCGGTCCCTGGCCTGACGTGCTCCTGACCGACTCGAGGCCGGCGCTAAACTGCGCGCACGCGCGACGAATCGCGCACGACATCCCCAAGCGCTGACCCGAGCATGGCCTTCCGGTCCATGGAGGGTTCACCGTGACACATCCTGCTGTCCGCCTGCTCCTAGCTGCACAGGCGATACTCGTTCTGCCTACGTCACTGTACGCCGCCAACGCGCTGCTGTTGCCGGCCGTCGATAGTCCGGCGGGGGGTGGCGGCGCCGTCGTGCTCGAGCCGGTCAAGCCGCGCGCGCAACCGACACGCCGGCTCGTCTACAGTTGCGTTGCGCCAGGCCTGGTCACGTTTTCTGACCGTCCGTGCGGTCCCCTGCTGCAGGTGCGCGAACTGAAGGTGAGCGCGCCTGCGCCCGCGGCAGCTGGAGCGTCGCCGGAGCTCGGCGACGCCAGGGAGCCAGCGGCGGCGAGCCGCAGAAATTCGACTGGGCGTGAGGATGTCGACCCCGACGATGCGCGAGAAGAACACGCGGCAAGCTGCCAGAAACTGCAGGCGACGCTCGACAGCCTCGATGCGCGCATGCGGACCGGCTACTCGGCACGCGAGGCCGGCAGGCTGTGGGACCGCTGGCGTGAAGCGAAGGCCCGCCTGCGCGAAGCGAACTGCTGAAGCATCCTGTGTAAAATCAGGATCTCCCCGCCCGCCAGGTGACCCGCATGCCCTCGCTCACGCTGCTTTCGCGCCTGTTGATTGTCTCAGGTGCGGGCATCGCACTGATCGCAGCCCTGGGCTGCCAGCGCAAGGAAGCGCCCGTGGCCGAAACCGCCGTGGACGCAAAGCCGGCGGCATCCGCCCCAGCGACCGCGCCGGCGCCGACGCCCGCGGCGGACGAAGTTCCCGCAGGCGTGCTGCGCGCTTACGTCTGGCATTGCGCGGACGGCCGGACGCTGGTCATGCGCAACCTCGTGCGTGAAAGGGCGATTGCCATCGACTTCCACGACGGTACGCGGCGGCTCGACCAGACAGTCAGTGCCTCGGGCGCGCGCTATGCCGACAGCGTCGTGGTGTTCTGGACCAAGGGCAGCATGGCAACGCTCGAGCGGCAGGGGGCGCCGCCTGTGCAGTGCGAAGAACGGCGAGCCGACTCCCTGCGCGAGGACGCACGCGCGCGCGGCGTCGTGTATCGCGGCCTCGGCAACGAACCGGGCTGGGTCCTGGAAATCGGCCCAGCCAGCAAACTCAGCTGGACCACCAATTTCGGCCAGGACCGCTTCGACTTCGATCAGTCGCAGGCAGCCACCGCGCCTGACGGTGCGACCATCTACACAGCGCAGCAGGGTGATGTCTCGATCAGGGTCTCGATCAAGGCCGAGCGCTGCGTGGACGATGGCGACGTGGAATTCGACCACGTCGTGACCGTGGAATCGGGTGGGCAGACCTTGCGCGGCTGCGGAACTCGCCTGAACGCAGGTTGACGCGAATCGTGCCGCGCCATTCGGCGCGGTGTCACTCGTCGGGCAGAGGAATCCTTTCCGCGTCGCCCGGCACCGGTGCGAATCTGCGCTCGCGCCAGTCGCGCCTGGCCACTTCGATGCGCTCGCGCGTGCTCGAAACGAAATTCCAGTCAATATGCCGCGGTCCGTCGAGCGGAGCGCCGCCGGCCAGCATCACACGGGCCGTCTCGAGCGCACGCATCGACACCGGACCGGCAGCGGATGCGAACACCATGAACTGGCCTTCGCCATAGGCCTGGCCCGCGATCTCGATCCGTCCCTGCGCGACGTAACATGCGCGCTGCACGTGCTCGTCCGGCACTTCGAGGACAGCCCCGTCGGCCAGCTTTGCATCCACGTACAGCGTCGGCGAGAACACGTCGACCGGCGATCGCTTGCCGTAGGCCGTGCCGGCAATGACGGTGAGGATCACTCCAGGTCGCTCGACACGGGGCAGACTGGCAGCGCCGTGATGCGCAAAGGACGGCTCCCGCTCTTCCTCCGCACGCGGCAGCGCGATCCACGTCTGGATGCCGTGCGCACGCGTGCGACCTGCCGCGTCACGCACCTCCGGTGGCGTTCGCTCCGAATGCACGATGCCCCGCCCGGCCACCATCCAGTTGACGTCGCCCGGACGGATCAACTGCGCCGTGCCGAGGCTGTCGCGGTGCATGAACGCGCCTTCGAACAGGTACGTCACGGTCGCGAGGCCGATGTGCGGGTGCGGCCGCACGTTGACGCCCTGCCCCGGCCCGAACTCGGCCGGTCCCATGTGATCGAAGAAGATGAACGGGCCGACGGTCTGCAGCCCCACCGCGGGCAGCACGCGACGCACGGCGAAATCGCCAAGGTCGCGCGGCCGCGGTTCGATGACGCGCTCGACCGGATTCGACACCACGGCGCCTACTTCAGGCCGAGCACGGCCTTGCCCTGCTCGAAGCGGACATCGACCGGAATGTTGCGTGCGCCGAGGCGCGCGAGGTCGGCGGACAACTGGGGCTTCAGCACGCCGAGCTGGGCGAGCAGTTCCTTGACGCCCGCGTGGTTGCCGTCACCCTGCAGCTTGAGGATGTCGGCCGACAATTCATCCATCGCCTTGCGCATCTTCGCCATGTCGACGCGGTAGTGGCCATTGGCATCGCGGCTGAACGCGCCGCGGTCGGCGAAGTAGTTGAAGCGCACCATGTTCGCCTGGCCGTGGGCTTCGGCGGCGCCCCACCGCACCGAACGGAAAATGCCGGTCAGGAACGTCACATAGTAGTCCTCGAGCGAACCGCCGATTTCGCCCTTCTCGTGCAGCCGCGTGACCATGTACAGCCCGAGGATGTCGGCCTTGCCCTCCTCGAGCCAGCTCGCCTGTTCCTTGAGTGCTTCACGCACCGTGCCCTTGCCGTCGAGCGTGTTCTTTATACCCAGGCCATGCGCCACCTCGTGGAACATGGTATCGGCGAAGAACGCGTCGAACGTCACGTGCCTGCGCTGCTCCGGCACGATCAGTTCGTCGGCGATCGGCAGCATGATCCTGTCGAACTTGGCGCGCATCGCGTTCTTGAGCTGCAGCCGGCGCGTGCCCTTCTCGAGCTGCACCTGCTCGTCGTTCGGCAGGTTGATGGCGATGGTCTTCGAAGCCGCGTTGTTGTGACCCGCGTAATAGGCGACGTCGTAAGCATTGAGGTCGGAATCGGTGCCGGGCTGTTCGGCCTTGTAGGCATCCGGGACCGGCAGGCCGCGCTGCAGTTCCGGCAGCATGGCGGCATAGCGCTCGAGACGCTTGCTCCACTCCATGTCCTTGATCAGCACGTAGGCCTCGTAGGCGGCCTTGTAACCGAACAGCGCGTCTTCGTAGGTCTCGATCGGGCCGATCACCAGGTCGATGCGGTTCGACTTCATGTCGAGCCACGCGCGATCGCTCGCGCGGTAGTCGTCGGTACGAAGCGCCTGCGCACGCAGCGTCAGGTACTGCTTCAGGCCGGGGTCCTCGGCCAGCGCGGCCGCCTGTTCGAGCTTGAGCGCGGCTTTTTCGACGGCATCATGGTACTCGACGTGGTACGGCACCACCTGCAGCGCGCCCTTGGCGTCGCGTCGCAGCAGCGTGTATTCGCTGCGAGACAGCGGCAGGTTTGCCTTCTCGAATTCCTCGCGTGTCATGTCGTGCGGATAGAACTCCGCACCTTCCGGCTTGACGCCGACACCGGGCACGAACGGCGCGTTGTCGGCCAGCCGGTCCCAGGGGCCATAGTTCAGCGCGACGAATTCGCGGGTGCGCGGATCGACGATGCCTTTCAGCAGCGCATCGCGGTCGCCGTACGTCTGCCGCCAGTACAGGTCGTCCATGATTTCGCCGGCCTCGATGAAAAGACCCAGCATCTGCCGTTCACTGGCGCTCAGGGACGACAGGTCCACGGCCAGCGTCACCGGCGCGTAGATCTCGGGTCGCACTGCCGTCAGTGCGGGCGCTGCCTCCGCCGCCTTCTGTACGGTCGTTTCTCCAGCACCTGACACGCCTGCCAGCAGCGTCATGGCCGCAATGCCTGTCAGCACCGTTTGTCGGGTCATCGTCACGGTCGTCTCCTGGTCGCTATTTACTTACGGCCGAACAGCGCTTCGAGTTCGGCCTTGGCCTTGTCGGCCGCGCTCAGGGCCTCGGGTCGGTAGGCCGACGGAGTCGGCCGGAAGTAGTCACAGAAATTCGCTGCCTGCTTGTCCTTTACCTCCTCGGCAATGGTCTCGCGGCAGTGCTTGGCCTTGCCCGTGTCGTAGAACTCGCACATGCGGCAGACGTGCAGTTCCGCATGGCATGCCCGGCACTCCTCCAGTCGCCGCAGCGGCAGCGAATAGTCGGCGAGCGACGCTCCGCATTTCCAGCAGCGCAATCCATTGTCCATCGGTCGATCCCGGCAGTGTTCGGACCGCGCCTTAGCTACGCTCCCGTCCCGGCCTTGTCAATCGGCCGCAGTCGATTACGCTTGCGTTCCCGCTCCGTGGAATCCCGCATGGCCGTCCGCACCGTTCTCCGCATGGGTCACCCGTTGCTGCAGCAGGTCGCTGCCCCGGTTGCGCGCTTCGGCACCGCCGAACTGCGCCGGCTCGTGTCCGACATGGACGACACCATGCGCGCGCTGAGCGGCGCCGGGATCGCTGCGCCGCAGATCGGTGTCTCGCTGCGGGTCGTGATCTTCGAGGTCACGCGCAATCCCCGCTATCCGCAGGCCGAGCCCGTGCCGTATACCGTGCTGGTCAATCCAGTGCTGGACCCGCTTGGCGACGAGCGCGACGAAGCCTGGGAAGGATGCCTGTCGGTGCCGGGTTTGCGGGGCCGGGTTTCCCGCCACACCAACCTGCGCTACCGCGGCTTCGACCTGGACGGGCGGCCGATCGATCGCACCGTGACGGGCTTCCATGCACGCGTCGTCCAGCACGAGGTGGATCACCTGGACGGCATTCTCTATCCGCTGCGGGTCGCCGATATGCGCGCGTTCGGCTTCGAAGACGAACTGTTCCCGGACCGGAGCGCCCCGCCGCCGGACTGACCCGGCCACCCGCAGGACCAGACGCATTTGGCGCAATGAATTTCGCATCTTCCCTATATCTGTGGCGCGGATCGCGTCCGATCCTTGGGCAGTGTCCCAAGGAAGATGGCGATGAACCGCAACCTCCAGAACAAGCAGCTCGAGTCGCTGCAAACGGCCATGCGCGCGCGGCAAATCCAGTTGCGCGAAGAAATCCGCCAGGCACTGATCAAGAGCGATTCGGAACACTACCTGCAGATCGCCGACTCGGTCCGGGAACTGGAGGACGAGTCGTTCGCCGACCTGATCGTGGACGTCGGCCTCGCCGAAATCGATCGCGACCTCGACGAACTGCGCGCGATCGACGCAGCGCTGCTGCGCGTGGCGGATGGCAGCTACGGCGTTTGCGAGACCTGCGACAAGCCGATCGACGTGAAGCGGCTGACCCTCACGCCACAGGCATTGCGCTGCATCGACTGCCAGACGATCTTCGAACGCACGCACTTCCAGAAGACGGGCCGCACGCTCTAACCGTCCAGGCGTGCGATCCGGCGCCTTTCCCCGGGCTTGGAAAGGCAGACACGCGCTCGCGGAAAGGCGCCGGATCGCACGCCTCGGACATCGGCGCGCAGTCAGGACTGCCGCCATGCCGCGTCGTAGTTCTGCCCGTACTGCAGGATCCGCTCCAGCACGGCGTCGTACCTCATGCCGCAAGCGAGTGCCGAGGTCGCGAAGTCCTCGATCTGGGCCAGGTTCGGATTCGCATTCGCCTCGAGCACGTACACCGCGCCGTCCGGCTTCAGTCGCAGGTCGATGCGCGCATAACCGCTGAGTGACAGCGCGCGATAAATGCGCCGCACCAGCATTGCCAGGCGCGGCGACAGGCCGGGCGGCAGGTCATGGGCGGGACCGGTACCGATGCCGTGCCGCACCTGGTACTTGCGGTCCCACTTCACCTTGCGCGTCGCGATCGACATCACGTCGGGCAGGGTGCCGAAATTGAGCTCCCACACGGGCAGGGTGGTGAGCCTCTCGTTGCCCATCACGCCGATGTACAGCTCGCGCCCCTCGATGTATTCCTCCACCAGCGCGTCCGAATTCGTCTGCTCGTGAATGAACTCGACGCGTTCCCGCAGCTTCTGGCTGTCATAGACGATCGAAGCCTGCGAGATGCCGAGCGAGGCATCCTCGGTGGCCGACTTGACGAACAGCGGAAACTTGAGCTTGCGCGGCTCGACGTAGCGGCGCTTGCGCGGCAGCAGCGCGTAGCGCGCGGTGGGAATACGGTGGTAGGCGAGAATCTGCTTCGACAGCACCTTGTCGCGCGAGATCATCATGCCGCGCGGGTTGCAGCCGGTGTACGGCAGCCGCATCAGCTCGAGAAAAGCCACCACGTACTGGTCGTACGTGACGATGCCCTGGAACTCCTCGAGCAGGTTGAAGGCAATGTCAGGCTTCCACTCCATGATCGTCGAGCGCAGTTCGGCCAGGTTGTCGCCCATGCCGAGCGCCCGCACTTCGTGTCCCATCGCCTTCAGCGACGAGATCACGTCGTACTCGGTGCGCCACTCGTCGATCTCCTGCGGAGAGTAGCCGTCGGTGGATTCGGGCGGCACCAGCGTTTCGTGCACGAGCACGAGCACGCGCAGGGGTTTCTTGGTCATAGAGCGTAGTTCTCGCGGTCCCGCAACAGCATCTCGAGCATGATGCGTTCGAGCATCACCAGCACCGCGCGCTTGGTGTCGCGCTGGTTGCGACTGAGCCGCAGGTTCATGACACGCGCGCGCTGGGTCGCTATTTTCAGGACGTGCTGGACCAGGTACGGGTGCATTCTCGCACGACGGATCATCAGGCGCTCGACCTGCGGCTGCACCTTGCGCAGGAACCGGCTGGCCTGCGGGCCGTCCGGATAATCCTCCGCGGTGCCGAACACGCGCAGCAGGCGTCGATCGTAAGTGCGCGCGGTGTTGAGTTCGTAGCGTCGCTGTTTGCGCCGATAGTGTTCGCGCAGCGTGCGGGTATTCTCGGCCAGCGGCTCTACGACATCGCGGTTCAGGCACACCGCGCGCTTGCCATGCAGGTTGCGCATCGTCGCGTCGACGTATTCGAGCTTGCGCAGCGCGGGCCAGCCGGCGTACTGGCTGCGCCAGCGCGATCTGCGCGGCAGCCAGACGGCGAACGTTTCGGCGAAATCTTCGGTGGGATGACTCTGCGCGTACCAGTGGCCGAGGTGCAGCACGAACCGGCGGCTGGCCGGTCGCGGGGAATACCGCGACGGATAGCGGCGCGAGGCCTTGCCGAACGTGTCACGCCATGTCTTGCGTCGCCGCAGCCCGAACGCGGTGTCGATCGCATGCCCGGTTTCGTGGCGCAGGATGCGCATCAGCCACTTGTCGTTGCCACCCTCGACCTCGCGCATGAAGCGCCGTTCGAGGCGCTGCAGCCGTGGGTGCGCCAGGTAGAACGGTATGGCGATCCCGGGGATGCCGTCCGGCGAGAACCACTCTTCGGACAGCCAGACGTGCGGACGGAAGAGGATGCCCTTGAGCCGCAGTTCCTCGTACAGGCGCAGCACTGCCTGGTCGAGGCCCGACCGCGCAAGTGACAAACGCAGGTCGCAGAGGCGCATGTCGAGCAGCGCTTCATCGTCGAGCCGCGTCCACGCGGGTTCGCGCAAGCGGCGCCGACGCGGCTTCACGCCGTGACTCCGCCCGTCGCCGCAAGGCGCGCAACGCTGCGTTCGACCGCAACGTCGAGATGCGCGCGGCCCGCGAGCCGCCCGAGCTTGTCCGGGGGCAGCACGTCCATACCGTGCTGCAGGCCGAACATCGTGCCGACGAGCCCGGCGACCAGGGCCGCATCGTGGTGCGCGCTGTGTTTTGCCGCGGCAATGGCCGCATCGAAATCCTGCGCGTCGCCAGTGATACGGCGCGCGAGTGCGAGGGCCTGCACCACGTCGATCGTGCCACGGGCCACACTGGTGTCCCCGGCAACCGACGCAGTGGCAACCACAGCCTGCACGTCTTTGCGCAGCGGCCTGGCAGTCCAGCAACCGGGCACGGGTTCGGGGACGGCCCGCAGCCAGTCCTGCGCCGGCCGGCCGCCCAGCGCGCAGAGCAACATCGCCGAATAGACGCGGCAGGCGTCCAGTACCACGGGCGACTGATGCGTGGTGCGCGCACACTCGGCGGCAAGTGCGATGGCGGCTGCGGGATCGTTACCCGCGAACAGCGCGGCGGCCAGGACGCGTGGCAGGCTCGTCGCTGCGGCGTCCTTCGGATCGTGCGAGCCAGCCACCGGCAATCCGCGCCAGCGGAAGGTCGCGAGGGCTTTCGCGACGTCGGGCGAAACGTGAGTCTCGCCGGGCTGGCCCTTGGCCGACAGGTGTCCTTCCTTGAACCAGCGCCAATAGCGCTCGATCTGGTCCCGCGCATCGCTGCGCCCCAGGGTATCCAGGCTTTCCGCAAGGCAGAGCGCGAGCGCCGTGTGCTGCGTCCATGCCAGCGGCGAGGTCTTCGATGCCACGGCTGCGCTCATTGCACCAAGCGCGTCGCCCAGCGCGAGCCCGAACCAGCCCCCGCGCACGCGCTGCTCGAGCGCAAGACCCCTGGCCGGCCCCATCGACTTTGCGCCGCGCATGGCGCCCTGCACTCCTGGCCGCAAGGGCAGCCACGTGCGTACGAATTCAGCCTGCTCGTCGGTTTCCGGCACCTGCGGCCACGATCTCGATTGCCGGCATTGCTGCCAGTAATCGCCCAGCTCGGTAAGCGCTGCCGCACCCCCGCCCGGATTGCGTTCGGCCAGCCAGCAGCCGGCGACCGTCGCGCTGCGGCCGATGCCGGCACGGCAGTGCAGGTACACGCAGTGGCCGGTCGCGAGGGCGTCGTCCAGCGCCGCCAGGATTTGACCCATGGTCGCGCGGTCGGCCGGGACACCGTGGTCGATGATCGGCCGGCGCAGGTAGCTGATGCGCCGCCCCGCCGGCGTTTCGAACGGCAGGTGCATGTCGTAGGCCGGGCTCTCGTCCAGCTCGGTCAGGTCGATGAAGCAGGTAACGCCGGCCTCGAGGAACCGCCGCAGCCGATCCATTGACCGGGCGCGCGAACGCGAACCCGGATGTTCACCCACCAGGAAGCGGCCCGGCACCACCCAATACGTGGTGTCGATGGGGCGTGGCCTGGTCCAGTCGGGTCCGGCGCTGGCTGCTGGCGGCTTCGGCGTCATTGCCACCATGATAAGGCAACGGGGTGCGGCTGCCGGTGCGGCTGTGAGAGACTTGGGCGAATTTCCCAGGGGGAGACGTTCGTGCTGAAACAGCTGGCAGCCCGCAAATCGGTGGCTGCGATGACTCGCGAAATCGAATCCGGGCCCAAGCTGAACCGCGTACTGGACCGTCGAGCGCTGACCTCCGTTGGCCTCGGCTCGATGATCGGCAGTGGCATCTTCGTGCTGACGGGCACCGTGGCCGCCCAGCACACGGGGCCCGCCGTCACGCTCGCCTTCCTCGTGGCCGCCATCGGCTGCGGCCTGGCCGCGCTCTGCTATGCCGAACTGGCCTCGATGATCCCGATATCCGGCAGCGCCTACAGCTACACGTACGCGACGCTCGGCGAGGGCGTCGCCTGGTTCGTCGGCTGGAACCTGGCGCTGGAATATGTAATGTCGGGCGCTGCCGTCGCTGTCGGATGGTCCGGCTACGTCGTCAACCTGCTCGCTGAGTTCGGCCTCCACCTGCCCGACGCGCTCACCAATGCACCGCTTGGCAAAGGTGCGGACAACCACCTGGTGGCGACGGGCGCCCTGGTCAACGTACCGGCGGTGCTCATCGTCGCGCTGCTCACCTGGGTGTGTTACGTCGGTGTGAAGCAGTCGACACGTGTGAACAACGTGATGGTGATCATCAAGGTCCTGATCATCGTCCTGTTCATCGCGGTCGGCATCAAGTACGTCACACCCGTCCTCTGGCAGCCCTACCTTCCTGCCAATACGGGCACCTCGGGACATTTCGGTTTCAGTGGCATCATGCAGGGTGCCGCGATCATCTTCTTCGCCTACATCGGCTTTGACCAGGCCGCGACGACGGCGCAGGAAGCCCGCAATCCGCAGCGTGACGTACCGTGGGGCATCATCGCGGCGCTGCTGATCTCGACGGCGCTCTATGTCCTGATGTCTGCCGTGATGACCGGCATGGTGTCGTACACGGAACTCAACGTCGCCGCACCGGTCGCAGTCGCGCTCGACGCGCACCCGGAGCTGAAGTGGCTTGGCCTGCCGGTGAAGATCGGCGCAATCGTGGGACTCACGTCGGTGATCCTGATGTCGCTGCTCGGCCAGCCGCGCATTTTCATGGCGATGTCGCGCGACGGCCTGCTGCCGCCGTCGATGCAGAAGGTGCATCCCAAGTACCGCACGCCGCACGTCGCGACGATCGTCACGGGCCTGGTGGCCGCATTCTTCGCCGGCGTCTTCCCACTCGACGTGCTGGGTGAACTGATCTCGATCGGCATCCTGCTGGCTTTCACCGCGGTGTGCGCCGGCGTCGTCGTGCTGCGCCACACGCAGCCCGAAACTGCGCGTCCGTTCCGCGTGCCGTTCGCAACGTTCACCGGAGTGGCCGGCGTGGCCATCTGCCTCGCCATGACGTTCTTCCTGCCGCACGACACGTGGGTCCGGCTGGCGGTGTGGACGGGAATCGGATTCCTCATCTACTTCCTGTACGGCTACAGGCATTCGCGGATCCGGCAGCAGGCCTGAGCTGCGCGCCTGACGCGTCCAGCGGCGGTTGTTCGTCGCTGCTGGGCGTTTGCTATTCGGCTATGCAGGAGAAGTGTGCGTCAGCAGTGATGGCGGGCGTTCGATCCGGCTGTCTTTCCCGCGAGCGGAAAGGCAGACACGCTCACGGGAAAGACAGCCGGATCAAACGCTGCATAGCACGCGCCTGAGCAATTTCCCGGCACGCCGGAAAATTGCACGGCGCAAGCAGCGTCGGAGACGCGGCATACGGACAGCTGTGGCGCGCCGCCAGGCTGCTTCCGGCCGATGGTTCAGACATTCGCGGAAGGCAGCTTACCGCGGCCACTACCCACGGTAGCCCTGTGGCCGACGGACAGCATCACTTCCGTTTGGCAGCATCCAGCAGATTGCATCTGACGTTGCGGTTTTCACGCGTCAACCTTGCTTGCGCCGTGCGATGTCTTCGGCGCGCCGAAGACGAGCTCAGGCGCCGCGTGGCAAGCGGCCGATCGAGTCGTTCGTCCCGAGCGCGTGTCTGCCTTTCCGCGCTCGGGACGAACGACTCGATCGGCCGCCAGGGGCTGCTCCTCTGGCTCTCGTCCCTCCGCCGCGCAAGACCAACCAGCGCAATGAAATCGACCGCGAAAACCGCAGCGCTACTGCTCTTCCCAGGGTTCAA
The DNA here is from genome assembly GCA_963827615.1 of uncultured Gammaproteobacteria bacterium. Lineage (GTDB taxonomy): Bacteria > Pseudomonadota > Gammaproteobacteria > Steroidobacterales > Steroidobacteraceae > RPQJ01. The sequence continues at coordinate 67,465 of CAWHCA010000009.1, forward strand.
GTCCCGATGAATCCGGGGTTGCAGCCCCAGCCGTGCCATCGACGCCTGCGGATGCAGCCTGCTGCGAGGCGGCCACGATTGCCGCGCGGCGAGCTTCGAGGCCGGCGAAATCGAACGCTTGCGGATCCGCGAGGTGTGACGTCGTCACGTTTCCCAGTGACGAGAAGATCGCCTCGGTGCGACCCGGGAACTCGCGTTCCCAGTCCACCAGCATCTTCTTCACGGCGACACGCTGCAGGTGCTGCTGCGAGCCGCAGAGCGTGCACGGAATGAGCGGAAACTGCCGGGCGCGCGCGTAGCGTTCGATTTCGCGCTCCGGCACGTAGGCCATGGGCCGGATCACGATGTGCCTGCCGTCTTCCGAGAGCAATTTCGGCGGCATCGTCTTCAGGCGGCCGCCGAAGAACATGTTCAGGAACAGCGTCTCGACGATGTCGTCGCGATGGTGCCCCAGCGCCACCTTCGTGATGCCGTTCTCTGCCGCATAGCGATACAGCGCACCGCGCCGCAGGCGGGAGCATAGTCCGCACATCGTGCGACCCTCGGGAATCACGCGCTTCACCACGCGGTACGTGTCCTGCTCGATGACGTGGAACGACACGCCGAGGGCGGTCAGGTAGTCGGGCAGCACGTGTTGCGGAAAGCCCGGCTGCTTCTGGTCGAGGTTGACCGCGACGAGTTCGAAGCGCACAGGCGCACTCCGCTGCAGCGAGAGCAACACGTCGAGCAACGTGTACGAGTCCTTGCCGCCCGAGAGACAGACCATCACGCGGTCGCCGTCCTCGATCATGCGGAAGTCTTCGATGGCCTTGCCGACGAGACCGCGCAGGCGCGCCTGCAGCCGCTTGAACGTCGAGGACGACGTGGCCGGCCGGGCGAGGGGCGCCGCCGAAGGTGGAACGACGATCGCGCTCATGCCGTCAGCTGGCAGTGGCCGCCGGCGCGGCAGCAGCGGGTTCAACAATGGTCGCGGCTCCCGCCTTGCCGGACGCCTCCGCTTCGGTTTCGAGGTACTTGGACTCCGCGTACCGCATCCACGGCGCCGCCGACAGCGCCTTGCCTGTCGCATCCCTGATGAGTTCCTGCGCGCCCACGCTCGCACCGCGGCCGTGCACGTTCTGCCGCAGCCACTCGAACAGCCCGCCGAAGCGGCCGCTCGCGATCTCCGCATCGAAGTGTTCGCTCTGCGTGCGCAGGGTTTCGTGCAGTTGCGCGGCTATGAACGAGCCGAGCGCATACGACGGAAAATAGCCGAATTGCCCCAGCGCCCAGTGCGGGTCCTGCAGGCAACCTTCGGTGTCACTGGACGGGCGCAAGCCAAGACGACGATCGAATCCGGCGCGCCACGCCTCGGGCAGGTCGCGCACCGGCATTGTCCCGTCGAAAATCTGCTTTTCCAGGTCGTAGCGCAACATGATGTGAACGGGATACGTGAGTTCGTCCGCGTCGGCGCGGATCGCACTGCGTCGCACCCGAGTGAGCGTGCGGTAGAGATTCTCGACGTCCCACTCGGGACCGGTGCAACCGAAGTGCTTCTCGAGCAGCGGGCGCAACCACGTGAGGAATGGCCGGCTGCGGCCAATGATCATCTCGAGCAGCAAAGACTGGCTTTCCTCGAGCGCCATGCCGCGGTCGCGGCCCACCGGCTGGTCGCGCCAGGCAGCGGGCAGGCCGAGGTCGTACATCGCCTGCCCGACTTCGTGCAGCACGCCCATCAGGCCGGTGAACGGTTCGTTGACGTCGTAGCGGGTGGCGATGCGCACGTCACCCCACACGCCTTCCGTGAATGCGCGGCTGCTCTCGTCGAGGCGGCCGCGGTCGAACGGGAAGCCGATGACGCGCATCACTTCGTGCGCCAGCGCGCGCTGCTTCGAAATGCTCACCTTGCCGACGATTGGCAGCGGCGGACGTTCCGCCTGCAGTTCGATGGCCTCCCGGATCAGGTTCGGCAGGCGCCGGATCATGACCTTGAACAACTGGTCGATGTCCGCGCTGAGGAACCCCGGGCTGAAGCCGTCGATCAACGAGTCGTACGGCGCGAGCCCGAGTGCCTGCGACAGCACCTGTGCCTTGTCGCGGGTCAGTGCGACCACTTCCTCGAGGTGCGGCGCGAAGAGCCCGAAGTTGTTCTCCTGGCGCGCTTCGAGCCAGCGCACTTCCGCGAGCGACGTAGCGCGCGCGAGGCGGGTGATCAGCGTGAGGGGCGTGGCGATCGCGTGATCGCGTTCGCGCCGCATCTCGCGCAGGTTGGCGAGTTGCCAGTCCTCGAGTTGCGCCTGGTTGGCCTGCGCACGCTCGATCAGGCGCGACACCTTCGGCGAGGTGAGCAACGCGTGGCACTCGGAATCGAGGGCGGCGAGCTGCTCGCCACGCACGTCGGCACTGCCCCTCGGCATCATCACGGCCGAGTCCCAGCGCAGCAGGCTCGCCGCGCCCTGGAAGGCGTGGAGTCGGCGGAATTCCTGCTCGAGTTGCTGGTAAGGACTCTGTGCCATGGCCGGTCGCGGACGTCCTGCCGCTCCCTCGCAACGGCGGAAGAGGCCGCGCAGCGCGCGGGTGGTGTGCCCCGGGGTCGGGCACGGATTGTAGCAAGCCCTCGGACCGGCCGCGGGCCGGACCTGACGAAATACTGACTTTTTACTTATTATTCAGCCGATTGCGTTCCATCTGCCGACCGGATGGCCAGCGAGACTGCTGGCGCAACTGCTCGAGCCGATGCGCCACATCCTCCGGGGACCCGGTGTTGCGCGCGACCAGCGCGTAGACGACCGGGACGACGATCAGCGTCATCAGCACCGAAATGACGACACCGTAGAAGACGACCACGCCGATCGACTGCAGCGAACCCGCGCCCGCGCCGGCCGCAAGCATCAGCGGCAGCGCGCCGAAGGCCGTGCAGAAGCTGGTCATCAGCACGGGGCGCAGACGGATCGCCGCGGCCTCGATCACGGCCTCGGTGTACTCCACGCCGCGATCGCGCAGCTGGTTGGCGAACTCGACGATGAGAATGCCGTTCTTCGCGGCGAGCCCCACCAGCATGATCGCAGCGATCTGGCTGTAGACGTTGATCGACATGCCATACATCCACAGTCCGACGAGCGCGCCGATGACGGCGAGCGGCACGGTGGTGATGATGATGAACGGGTGCAGGAAGCTTTCGAACAACGCGGCCAGCACCAGGAACACGACCACCAGCGTCAGCAGGAACATCCAGTACAGCTGCGAGCCCGACTGCTTGAACTCACGCGACGGGCCGTCGAATGCAAGCTTGACCGAGGGCGGCATCTCCTTCTCGATGACGTTCTCGACGTACCGCAGGCCGTCGCCGAGCGGATAGCCCGGCGTGAGTGCGGCGCTGACCGTGATCGAACGCAGCCGGTCGAACCGGTTGAGGCGCGTCGGCCCCGCCAGCTCGGTGAGCTTGACCAGGTTCGAGAGCGGGACGAGTTCGCCGGTGCGGTCGGAGCGCACGTACAGGTTGTCGAGATCGGTCGGAGTCGCGCGGTCTTCGGCGCGGCCCTGCAGCATCACGTTGTATTCGCGGTCGCGATCGATGTACGTCGTGACGATGCGCGAGCCGAGCACGGTTTCGAGCGTGCGCGACACGGTCTGCAGCGACACGCCGAGATCGGCTGCGCGATTGCGATCGACCGCGACGCTGAGTTGCGGCTTGCGCTCTTCGTAGTTCGACTGGATGTTGGTGAGGCCCGGGTTTTCGCCCATGCGCTGCATCAGCAGGTCGCGCCACTGCACGAGGTCGGCGTACTCGGTTCCCTGCAGCACGACCTGCACCGGCGCGCCGCCGCCGCCGAAGCCGCCCGGCACCGTCACGAAGCCGCGCACTCCCGGCACCGCATTGAGTGGTCCGCGCAGCGACTGCGCGATCTGGTCCGCCGTGCGCTCGCGCTCGCCCCAGGGCGCCAGCAGCAGGAAGCCGCGCGCTTCGTTCACCTGGCTGCCGGAGCCGCCAAAGCCGCCGGGTACGCGCGCGCTGACGCGCACGCACGTCGCCCGTCTGCCATCTCCTTCGCCGCGATTCCTTCGAGGATGCGCAGGTGGCGGTCCATGTATTCGAGCGAGGCGCCTTCGGGGCCGTTCATGCCGATGAAGACGAAGCCGCGGTCCTCGACCGGAGCGAGCTCGCTCGGCAGCACCTTGAGCAGCACCGCGGCGATCGCGGTCGCGGCGAGCGTGCCGCCGATGACGAGCCACGGCCGGCGCATGGCGCGTCGCAGGTTGCGGTCGTACCAGGCGGACAGGCGCTGGAAGAAATCGTCGACCGGCGACGGCCATGCGCGAACGATGCGCGCCGCCGGCAAACAGCTTCGACGTCATCATCGGCGTCAGCGTCAGCGCTATCAGCGACGAGAACGCGACCGCTGCCGCGATGGTGAAGCCGAACTCGCGGAACAGCTTGCCGACGTTCCCCGAGAGGAACGACATCGGCAGGAACACGGCGACGAGCACCATCGTCGTCGCGACCACCGCGAAGCCGATCTCGCGCGAGCCGTCGACCGACGCGATCAGGGCAGGCTCGCCGTTTTCCATGCGCCGGTAGATGTTCTCGAGCACCACGATCGCGTCGTCGACGACGAGGCCGATGGCGAGCACCAGGCCGAGCAGGGTCAGCGTGTTGATCGAGAAACCCAGCGCGCCCATGACGATGAAGGCGGAAATGATCGACACCGGGATCGTCACCGCGGGCACGAGCGTGGCACGCAGGTTGCCGAGGAACAGGTAGATGACCGCGATCACGAGGGCCATCGCGATCAGCAGCGCCTCGACGCACCTCGAGCATCGACGCTTCGATGTAGACGGAACGGTCGAGGTTGACCTCGAGCCGGGTGCCCTGCCGGCAGGTCGGGAACGACGCGCTCGCGCTCGGCGCGCACCGCCTTGGCGACCTCGAGCGTGTTGGCCTTCGAGATCTGCTCGATGCCGATGCTGATGCCCGGCACGCCGTTGGTGCGCGAGATCGTGCGCTCGTTCTCGGCGGCGAGGCGCACGTCGGCCACTTCGCCCAGGCGCACCAGGTAACCGCCTGCGCCGCGGCCGATGACCAGGTCGCGGAATTCCTGCTCGGTGTTGAGGCCGGTCTCGGTGCGCAGCGTGAGTTCGCGCTGCGAGGATTCGAGGCGGCCGGCCGGCAGCTGCACGTTTTCGCGGCGCAGCGATGCTTCGACGTCGGCGACGGTGAGCTGGCGCGCCGCGAGCGCCTCGCGGTCGATCCAGACGCGCATTGCGTAGCGGCGGGCGCCGCCCATGCGCACGCGTGCCACGCCGGGCAGCACGCTGAAGCGGTCGACGAGCTCGCGCTCGGCGAAGTCGGTGAGTTCGAGCACGTTCATCGTGTCGCTCGACAGCGACCAGCCAGATGATCGGGTCGGCGCCGAAGTCGACCTTGCCGACCTCGGGCGGGTCGGCCTCGGGCGGCAGGTCGTCGGCGACGCGCGCCACGCGGTCGCGCACGTCGTTCGCGGCTTCGTCGACCGAGCGGCCGGGGTCGAATTCGAGGTTGATGCTCGAGCGGCCGTCGGTGCTCTGCGAGGTGATCTTGGTGATGCCCTCGAGGCCGGCCACGCGCTCTTCGATCACCTGCGTGATCTTGGTCTCGACGACGTCGGCCGCCGCGCCGAGGTAATTGGTGTCGATCGAGACGATCGCGGCTTCGACGTCGGGCAGCTCGCGCACCGCCAGCCGCGAGGCCGACAGCAGGCCGAGGATCACCAGCATCAGGCTGATGACCGCGGCGAAGACCGGACGCTTGACCGAGACTTCCGAGATTTTCATCGTGCGGGACCGCCACCTTCGCCAGCCGCGACGGCGGACGCTTGGGTGCCGCAGCCGGTTCGATCACGCTGACGCTGGCGCCGTCACGCAGCTTCTGCGTGCCTTCGGTGACCACGATTTCGCCGGCCTGCAGTCCATCCGTGACCTGCACGGTGCCGACGGCGCGCTGGCCGGTCTGGATCTTGCGCTTCGACGCCTTGCCGTCCTGCACGACGTAGACGAACACGTCGCCCTGCTCCGGCACCAGCGATTCCTCCGGCACCACCAGCACGTCGGCCGTGCCGCGCGAAAGGTGGACGTTCAGGAACATGCCTGGCTTCAGCAGGCCGTCGTCGTTCGGCACCAGGGCGCGCACGACGACGGAACGTGTGTTGGGATCGACACGCGAATCGACGCTCGCGACCTTGCCCTCGAATACCTGGTCCGGATACGCGACGCTCCTGGCTTCGAGCGTGAGGCCTGGCTTCATTGCCGCCACGACACGCTCGGGCACGGTGAAGTCGAGCTTGATCGTGCTGGTGTCGTCGAGCGTGGTGATGACGGTGCCCGGGGCGACGAGGCCGCCGACGCTGACGCGGCGCAGGCCGACCCGGCCGTTGAACGGCGCGCGGATGATCGTATCGCTCAGGCGCGCGCGCGCCGCGGCGACGCGCGCCACGTTGGCCGAGTATGTCGATTCGATCTGCTCGATCTGCTGGTCGGAGAGTACCTTGGTTGCGTACAACTCACGGCTGCGCTGCAACTGGCTTGCGCTTTCCTTCAGCGCGGCATCCGCCACCGCCAGATCGGCCCGGGCCTGCGCACCGTCGAGTTCGACGAGGACGTCGCCCTTGCGGACCTGCTGGCCCTCGGTGAAACGAATCGCCGTGACGAGATTGGAGATCTTGGCGGTGACGTCAATGGACTCGCTGGCACGAGCGGTGCCGAGCGCTTCGACTTCGAGCGACAGGTGTTCGGTCCGCGACGGAGTCGCCACGACCGGAATGACAGGGCCGCCGCCTGCACCACCACGCACCCGGCTTGCCTGCGGACGCACCGGGCTTGCCCCCGGTCGTCACTGCACCAGGCGGCGCGCCCATTGAGGCGGGCGCGCGCTTGGCCCGCTCGCCCGCGATATGCCAGGCAAAGCCGACGATCAAGGCGCCGATCAGGGTGCCGAACAGCACCTTTCGCAGGGATTCAGGCATCGAGTTTTGCGGGCGCGACGGCGCGGATCAGGGGAGGCCGTAGATTATCCCTGATTCGCGCGTCTGCCGCTCGCGGATGTCGGCGCTGTGCGCCCCGCCGTGGTGCGGCTCAAGGCTCCTGGTCGGAGCCCTCGGCAATGCCCTCGAACAGCACCGTTGACAGGTACCGCTCGGCGGTGTCGGCCAACACGGTCAGAATCACGGAGCCCTCGGGCGCCTTCTCGGCGACCTTCAGGGCCGCCGCGAAGTTTCCGCCCGACGAGATGCCACAGAAGATGCCTTCCTTGCTGGCTAGCGCGCGCGAAGCGGCGATTGATTCGTCATCGGTGACCGTGACGATTTCGTGCGGGACCGAACGGTTGAGCACCTTCGGCACGAAGTCGGGCGTCCAGCCCTGGATCTTGTGCGGCTTGAACTCCGCCCCGGAAAGCAGCGCAGCCCCTGCTGGCTCGGTCGCGACGATGCGCACTTCGGGTCGCGCGAGGCGGATCATTTCGCCCGCGCCGGTGAGCGTGCCGCCCGTGCCCCAGCCCGAGACGAAGAAATCGAGCCGGCGGCCCGCGAAATCGCTGAGGATTTCCGGCCCTGTGGTCTGGCGGTGATACGCCGGGTTCGCGGGATTCTCGAACTGTCGTGCGAGGAACCAGCCATTCTTCTTCGCCAGCTCTTCCGCTTTGCGCACCATGCCGCTGCCGCGTTCGGCGGCGGGCGTCAGGATCACCTTGGCGCCGAGCATGCGCATGATCTTGCGGCGCTCGATCGAGAACGTCTCGACCATGACCGCGACGAACGGGTACCCCTTCGCGGCGCAGACCATCGCCAGCGCGATGCCGGTGTTGCCCGACGTCGCCTCGACGACGGTCTGCCCGGGCTGCAACGCGCCGCTCTTCTCCGCGTCCTCGATGATCGCGATCGCGAGGCGGTCCTTGACCGAACTGCCGGGATTGAAGAACTCGCACTTCACGTAGATGTCCACGTGCTGCGGCGCGATGTGGTTGACGCGCACGATGGGCGTGCGGCCGATGGTGTGCAGGATGCTGTCGTAAATCATGGCTGGATCCCTCGCCCCCGGGGCATTGGTTGCGACTATAGCCAACACGGGCGGCAATACGTCATGCCGCGTGGGAATCTCGTCAGAAATACGCCCGCATGATCGCTTCGGCGACGCAAGCGGGTTTCGGTTCACCCTCGATCTCGACCGTGTACTGCTCGGCCAGCTGCAGGCCACCCGTGACCTCTTCGAGCTTGAGCAGCACGCAGCGGGCACGCACGCGGCTCCCCGATTTCACGGCATTTGGAAACCGCAGCTTGTCGAGGCCGTAATTGATGACGCGCGTGACGCCCGGGAACAGCGGCTTGTCGGCGTCGACCAGGCCACGGAGCATCGGGTACAGCGACAGCGTCAGGTACCCGTGGGCGATCGTCGTTTTCCACGGCGACTCACGTGCGGCCCGGACCGGGTCCGTGTGAATCCACTGGTGATCACTGGTCGCCTGCGCGAACTCGTCGATCCGCTGCTGGGACACGAGCAGCCAGTCGCTGCAGTGAATTTCCTGGCCGATTCTGGGCTGCAGATCCGCCAGGACCCGCTGCGCCGCCGACTGTCCGCTCATGGTGTGCCCCGTGTATCGATTGGGTGTGTTGATCCCGGACGAGAGTATCGCCCAGCCGGCAGCGCCCGGCACCAGCTCCGTTCAGATCTTGTATGCGTCGCAAAACCAATCGAAACATTTCTCGTAAAATCAGGCACAATCTCGTTCTTGCGATGCAAAATTTCCACTGCTAGGATAGCGCCCCTGAGCCGACCCACCTGCCACCGAGGACCTGCCATGGCCACCACCAGGAAGACGACGGACTACACGGATTTTGCCAAGCGCGCTTTCACGCCCGCCAGCCGCTTCAACGAGGTCATGGTCGGCAACATCGAGCGCATTGCCCGCTTCCAGTACGAACTGACGGGTGACCTGATGCAGTTCGCGCTCGACCAGATGAACGCCTCGGTCAAGGCCAGGGACCTGCCGACGCTGTTGTCGAAGCAGCGTGAAATCGCGACGAAGTTCGCCGAAAAAGCGACGACCCGGCAGCAGGCGCTGGCCGAAATGGCGACCGAGTCGCAGGCCGGCTTTGCCCGGTGGATCGAGGACGCGACGTCCCTGGCGAGCGGCAAGGCGGCCTGATCGCGGCGTCCGACAGCGGCGGTGGCTCCCCCTGGGGCCATCGCCTGGTCCGGCCTCGTGCATCGCCCTTTTGCACTGCATTTCATGCACCGCACAATGGCTCAGGTACACTCGCGCCCATGAGCCAGGAACGCCTGATCAAGAAGTACGCGAACCGGCGTCTTTACGACGCTTCGCAGAGCCGTCACATCACGCTGGACGACATCCGTGGGCTGATCGTGAAGGGCGAAAAGATCCGTGTCGTCGAGGACAAGACGGGACACGACATCACCCGGCACATCCTGCTGCAGGTCATCGCCGAGCAGGAGCAGTTCGGCCGGCCGATCCTGAGCACGACGGTGCTCGAGTCCATCATCCGTTTCTACGGCAACCCGATGCAGGGCTTCCTCGCGGGCTTCCTGGAAAAGAGCGTGGAGACGTTCCTGCACCAGCAGGAATCGCTGCAGGCGCAGATCTCCAAGATCGTCGCCAGCACGCCGCTCGCCACCGTGGCCGACCTGACACGCCAGAACATCGAGGCGCTCGCCAAGATGCAGGAGTCGATGCTCAGCGCGATCCTGCCGAAGCGAGAGAAGTCGAAGGACGACGACGAGAAGCGTTCCTGACCGAGCGGGCCAGTTCCCACGCGAGCATCGCCCGCTTGCGCTCGAGTCCCCAGCGATAACCGCCCAGCGCGCCGTTGGCCCGCAGCACGTGGTGGCATGGAATGAGCCAGGCCACCGGATTCGCACCGACTGCCGAGCCCACGGCGCGACACGCGGACCCGCGACCGATCGCTGCCGCGAGCGCCGCATAGCTCAGCGTCCGGCTCTGGCCTGCCGCGAGCAGCGCGCGCCACACCTGCAGCTGGAAATTGCTGCCATGCACCCAGAGCGTGAGTTTGCGGTCGGCGCGCCGGGCCGTCCGCCAGATTGTGTCCGCGATCTGCTTCGCGCCGGCGTCGTCCTGCTCCCACTCCGCATCGCACCACGTCGCGCGAAAATCGTCGAAGCCATCGAACACGCCATCTTCGTCGGCAAACGCGAGGAACGCGATGCCGCGGGCCGAGCGCACGATCAGCGCCTCGCCGAAGGGCGATTGCGCCGTCCCGAACCGCAAGGTCAGGCCGCGGCCCCGCGACTTGTATTCGCCTGGCGTCACGGCTTCGAGCGTCACGAACAAGTCGTGCAGACGGCCTGGACCCGAAAGACCGGCATCGATTGCCGCCTGCAGCACCGACCGCTGGTCGTCGAGCGCCTGCTTCGCTGCCGTCAGCGACAACTGCTGCAGCCACTGCTTCGGCGAAATGCCCGTCCAGCGACGGAATTCGCGTGCGAAGTGATATTCACTCCAGTTCGCGGCCGCCGCCATGTCTGCCAGCGAGGGCTGCTGGCCGGCGTTCGCCGCGACAAATTCGATCGCGCGTGCGATGCGCCGGAATTCGGGGGGGGCGGCGGGGCCGTCAGCGACGATTGCTTTCATGGCGTAAGGATACCGACGCCACGCGTGCCATCCACCCGGATCGTGCTGAGGCGACGGTGCGCTGTGGCAAACTAAGCGACGCATGCCCCGCCAACGCATCTGCTTCCTGACCGCAGAGATCTCGCCGTTCGCCAAGACCGGCGGGCTCGGTGACGTTGCGGCCGCGCTTTCGCGCCACTTGCTGCTGCGTGGTCACGACATCCGTGTCTTCGTTCCCCTGCACGCGCTCTCCGACCTGCAGGGTTGCGAACAGCGTCCGGTCGCGGCGTTGCAGGGCCTGTCCGTACGGGTCGGCACCAATGAGTACCGCTACGACGTCCGGGAAGCGCGGCTCCCTGGTTCGGACCTCTGGGTGCAACTCGTGGACTGCCCGGCCGTGTTCGACCGTCCCTTCATCTATTCGGACGCGCACGACGAGCACGTGCGCTACCTGATGCTCACACGCGCGGCGCTCGAATGCTGCCAGCGGCTCGGCTTCGCGCCGGATATCGTGCATTGCAATGACTGGCACATGGCGTTCGCGCCGCTGCTGCTGCGCACGGCCTATGCGTGGGACGCGCAGATCTTCGGCTCGACCCGCAGCGTATTCACGATTCACAACATCGGTTACCAGGGCGTCTTCTCGGCCAGTGCCGCCGCCGACGTGGGACCGGGCGTGAGCATCGAGGCCCTGCACCAGGCGGATCTCGGTCTCGGCCGCATCAACCCGATGCGGCACGGCATTCTCTATGCGGATGCGGTGACGACGGTCAGCCCGACGTATGCCAGGGAGATTCGTACTCCCGAGGGCGGCTACGGCCTCGACGCGGACCTGCGCGCCCGCCGCGACTCGGTCAGCGGCATCCTGAACGGCGTCGACTACGACGACTGGAATCCGGCAATCGATCGCTACCTGCCCTTCCACTACGACGCGAACGACGTCAGCGGCAAGCTGCGCAACAAGGAGGCCCTGCTCGACCTGCTGCGCATGAGTGCGGCGGCCTCGGTGCCGCTCATCGGGATGGTGACGCGTCTCACGCGCCAGAAGGGCATCGACCTGCTGCCGGAGGTGTTGCCGAAACTGCTGCAGGAACGCGACGTTCGTTTCGTTGCGCTCGGCAGCGGCGAGACGCAATACGAGCGCTTCATGCACGAGCTGCAGCAACAGTTCCCCGGGCGCGTCGTGTTCTACACCGGCTACAGCGAGGAACTCGCGCATTTCATCGAGGCGGCGGCAGATATATTCCTGATGCCATCGCTGTACGAGCCGTGTGGCCTGAACCAGTTGTACAGCCTCAAGTACGGGACGGTGCCCGTAGTGCGTCGCACCGGCGGACTTGCCGACAGCGTGCAGCATTTCGATCCCACGACCGGCCAGGGCACGGGAATCGTGTTCAACGATTTCGACGCCGGCGGCCTGCGTTGGGCGCTGCAGACCGCGCTCGAGTGGTACGGCTGGCCCAGCGTGTGGCACCGGCTCGTTCAGAACGGCATGCAGCAGGACTTCTCGTGGGACGCACGCATCGGCGAGTACGAGCTGCTCTACGAGCAGCTCGCAAGGGGTTAGGGGATGGGCGATGGTCGGTGAGGGCGGTCGTTCCGGGTCTTGTCCGGGCGAGCGGAAAGGCAGACACGCTCGCCCGGACAAGACCCGGAACGACCGCCTGATCGACCGCGCCGCTTCCAACTAACCCCTATCCCCTTCCCCCTTCCTCTTCCCCCTTTCCTCAGGTCTCGCCGCTCTTCGGTTGCCCCAGCGCCCGAGAGATGTCGACAGTTCCCTGGTGGCTGAACGGGATCTTGCGGATGATCCCCTTGTCGACCAGCACTTCACCCGCAATTTCATAGTGCAGGTCCTGCAGCTTGCCGCCACCGACGCGGCTCAGCAGCCGGCCGAAGCTGCTCACGAAATTGGTCGTCACCAGCATGTCGAATTCGGCCTCGCCTTTGGCGGGCAGCAGGAACTGGTCGTTGCTGACGCCCTCGGCGAAACTGTCACCCATCAGGATGATCGTGTAGTCGATCCCGCGGACGGGGATCTCCAGTTCGTTGGGATTCTTGACCAGCACGCGCACCCGGAACTTCTGCGCGAACATGTCGGTGGACAACATCTGGATGCCGACGAGACTCAGTTCCGGCGACTCGAGTTTCTGGTTGAAGGTCGAGCAGCCCGCCAGCGTGACCAGCACGGCGCACAGTCCGGCCATCCGCAACAGCGCATTTCGCAGCAGCATCGTCGATATTCCTCGCGAATGATCCAGTGGTGCGATGGTGGTCGGGCCGTCGTCAGCCGACGCTGCCGCGCGCCGGAGCACGCAGCATCGACGCCGTGACGAGCGTAACGCCGTTCTCGCTCAGGTAGAAGCGCTCGCGATCCTGCGCCGGGTCGACGCCGATCATCGTGCCATCCGGCACGACTGCGCCCTCGTCGATGATCGCGTTGCGGATCACGCAGTGCTCGCCGATGTGCACTCGCGGCAGGACTATCGAGCGATCCACCGTCGAGTAGTCGTGCACACGCACCTGCGAGAACAGCAGCGAGTTCGACACGCGCGAGCCCGAGATGATGCAGCCGCCCGACACCATCGAGTCGATCGCGCAGCCACGTCGGTCTTCGTCGTCGAACACGAACTTGGCGGGCGGCAGCTGCTCCTGGTACGTCCAGATCGGCCATTGCTCGTCGTAGATATTGAGCTCGGGCGAGACGCGCACCAGTTCCATGTTCGCTTCGTAGTACGCGTCGATCGTGCCGACATCGCGCCAGTAATGCTGCGCCTTGCTGCGCACGTCCTCGAACGGATACGCGAACACGCGCAGGTTCTCGATCGCCTGCGGAATGATGTTCTTGCCGAAGTCGTGCGCGGAGCCGGGATCCTCGGCGTCGGCGCGCAGCAGGCGCTCGAGCAGCCGCGGGTTGAAGACGTAGATACCCATCGACGCGAGCGCGACGTCGGGCCGCCCGGGCATCGGCGGCGGATCCTCGGCTTTTCCAGGAAGCCGAGCACGCGATTGCGATTCGTCGATCGCCCAGCACGCCGAACTCACGCGCACGCTCGATCGGCACTTCGACGACGCCGACGGTGATGTCCGCTTCCTTCTCGACGTGGAAGCCGATCATCGGGCCGTAGTCCATCTTGTAGATGTGATCGCCGGCGAGCACGAGCACGTGCAGCGGGCGGTGCGCGCGAATCAGCTCCATGTTCTGCCACAGCGCGTCCGCGGTGCCCTGGTACCACTCGGGGCCGCGGCGCTGCTGCGCGGGAATGATCTCGATGAACTCGCCGAATTCGCCGCGCAGGAAACCCCAGCCCCTGCCGATGTGCTGGATCAGCGAATGGGCCTTGTACTGCGTGAGCACCGAGATCTGCCGGATGCCGGAATTGAGGCAGTTCGACAGCACGAAATCGATGATGCGGAACTTGCCGCCGAACGGTGCGGCTGGCTTGCAGCGGTCCTCGGTCAGTTGCTTGAGCCGCTCGCCGCGTCCGCCCGCCATGATCACGGCGAGCGTACCGCGGGTCAGGCGGCTCAGATATCGACGTGGCGCACCCACGCGTTGTTGTTCGGTCGACATCCGATCGCTCTCCGGCAACCACAGCCAGTGAGGATGTTACAGAGTAGAAACGCCGTTGGATCGTTGCTGCGGTGCATCAGTATAAGGCATCAAACTATATTGTTGACTTCATACTACTGTTTGATGCCTAATACGGTTCACTTAGCAAGGAGACGGACCGCCATGTCGCGGGACGACGAAGCAACCACAACCCTCTCGCCCGGGGACGAGACGCCGGCGGAAGCGCAGGCCCGCAAGTTCCAGCGGGAGCTGAGCGCCGGCCTGACTTCCCTGGTGTTGTTGTCCGTGCTCGCCGAGGCGGAAACGGATCTCTACGGCTACGAGATTGCCCGTAAGCTCACCCTCGGACGAAGCCCCAACGGCTCCCTTCAAGCAGGGCGCCCTCTATCCGGTGCTGCGCAACATGAGCGGCGCTGGACTGCTGTCGAGCCGCGTGGTCCCCTCCTATTCCGGACCGCCGCGCCGCTACTACCGCATTACGCCGCTCGGGCGTGAGGTGCTCGCCGCGTGGCGCGAGACCTGGCTCGGCACCCGCGCCTTCGTCGACACGTTCGTCCAGCATTCCACGTCCGCCGCACAGGAGATGCCGTCATGACGGCCGCGACACCCCGCACCGTCGAGGAATACCTCGACCTGCTTCGAGCCGAACTGCAGGGCGCCGATCGCGCGCTGGTCCAGGACGCGCTCTACGACGCGGAGGAACACCTGCGCGCGGAGCTGGCGCAGCACCCGGAGGAAACGGACGAGACAATGCTGGGCCGGATCGTGGCGAGTTACGGCGCGCCGAGCGAAGTCGCCGACGCCTATCGTTCGAACGAAACCCGCGTGCAGGCCGCTCTGCGCACGCCGCCACCGAAGCCGAAGCACACGACGCTCGGCCGCTTCTTCGGCGTGTACTCCGATCCGCGCGCCTACCTCAGCATGGCCTACATGCTGCTCGCGCTCGCCACAGGCATCTTCTACTTCACGTTCGCGATGATGGGCTTGTCGCTCTCGGCCGGCTTCGCGGTCCTGATCATCGGCATCCCGTTTTTCCTGCTCTTCATCGGCACGACGCGAGTGCTTGCGCTGGCCGAAGGCCGCATCGTGGAAACACTGCTGGGCACCCGCATGCCGCGCAGGCCCGTGCATCCCGGTCCGCCGATGGGCTGGATGCAGCGGGTGCTCGAGATGCTGAAAGATCCGCGCACCTGGGGGACGCTGCTGTACCTGCTGCTGATGCTGCCGCTTGGCCTGTTCTACTTCACGTTCGTGATCGTGGGCGTCGTCTGCTCGCTCGCGCTGACGATCGCACCGATCGCCGTGCTGCTGTACCACGCCGGCGTGATCACGATCGACGGCACCGTCGAGTCGCCGCACCCGGCGTTGTTGCCTCTGGTTTCGATCTTGGGGATAGTGCTGCTCACCGTCACGCTGCATCTCTCACGGGGCATCGGTTATCTCCATGGCCAGTTGGCTAAGTCGCTGCTCGTCCGTGCGCCACGCACGGCGGACGAGCCCGCCGTCGCTTGAACCGTCGCCGCGCGCTGCGGTCGCCGCGTGCTGCGCCCTGCTCGTCGCAGGTTGCGGCCACGCCGATACCACCAGCGGCGCGCCCGCTGCGGGATCCTCGGCAGAGATCCTCTGTGCACCAGCGCCCGAAGGGTTCCTGCGCGCGCGCCTGCAGGGCTCGATCGATGCCGAGATCGACTGGTCGGCCCCCGGGGTCGCGCAGTGCCTCGGTGGCCCGCGACCGGGCGGCGATGGCGTGCGACTGGTCTTCAAGGGAGCGGTCGACGACGCCCCGCTGCTTGATCGTGATCGGCGTCGCCAACCTCCTGCCCGGCACGTCGGCGCGCAACGTAGCGGCCAACGTGACGCTGGTGCGCGAGGGTGCAGGCTCGTTCTATTCCACGCAGGGCGACGACAAGTGCGCGCTCGACGAGGTGCGCCAGGAACCTGTCGACGGTCGCAATGGTCGATACCGGGTGTCGGCACGCGGCTATTGCACGCAGCCTGCGCGCGCGCTTGGAACGAGCGGCGGGGGCTCGGTGCTGGTCACGCGTTTCGACGTCTCGGCCCTGGTCGACTACCCGCAGGACTGACCTATGACCGCCCGTCTGCCGGCCCGGTTGCTGCTCCTGCTCTGTGCCGTCCTGCCGCTGACGCTGGGCGCCGCACCCGCGGGCACGCTGCCGCTCAGCGCCTTTCCGCGCGAACGCATCGCGGTCGAGACCCGTGCCAGTTTCCGCCGTCACCTGTTCGAAGCCTGGCGTGCCGAGACACCGCAGACGCGCGAGCAGGGATTCATGTTCGTCGAGGACAGCGCTGTGCGCCCCGACCAGGCGATGATCTTCGTCTACGACCCACCCGAGTACGTGACGATGTGGATGAAGAACACGCTGCTGCCGCTCGACATGCTGTTCGTGGACCAGCGCGGCTGCGTCGTCACGATCAAGCAGAACGCCAGGCCCGGCGCGCTCGCGCAGATTGCGTCGCGCGTGCCTGTGGTGCTCGTCGTGGAACTCAAGGCCGGGACGGTCGCTGCGCAGGGCATCGCGGTCGGCGATCGCGTGCTGCGGCTCGACGCCGGCTGGCCCCCGCAGGAGCAGTCCTGCAAGCCGGCCGCAGACTAGTTCGGCGATCCTTTCAACCGGGTACCGCAGGTTCCCGCGAGACAGCGGTCCACGTCGGCACCGGTCCGCGGGTACGCCTTGATCTGGAATTCGCGGCGGCCGTAGTCGACGACGAACTTCTGCACGGTGCCGAGCACGTCCATGCCCACGATCAGCGCGGGCTCGTCCGCCAGCCCCCAGAGCGAAAAGATGTACAGGTCGCTGAAGGTCACCGGAATGTTGCGCAGGCGCGCCTCACCGATCGTGATGCTCGGCGTCGCGTGCGTGTCGCCGCTTGCCGTACCGGGCGTGGCCCCGGTCACGACCGATTCTCGTCGGTCGCCCTTGCGGGCGCCACGCAGCAGCGCCTGCTGCAGTTGCAGGTTGCCGATCGTGTATTCGGCGCCGGTGTCGATGATCACGTGGGTCTTGACGTTGCCCACGCGCCCCGCGACGAGCAGCAATCCCTCGTTGATCGTGCGTGCCGGCACCGTCAGGTAACCGTGCGGCGCGCCCCTGGCGATCCGACGAGTCCGATCTTGACGCGGTCGTTACGGAAATCGACCTCGATTCGTGACTGCTGCAGGCCGTCGATGCCGAGGATCCCGTCGGCGTCGGCGAACACGGCGCCGGCAAGGACCGGCAGCTGCTGATCGACCATCACGATGGTGCCGACTCGCAGTTCGTCCACGACTGCCATGGGGACGACAGCGGAACCCGTCACCCCATGCACTTCGACCGTGCCGGTGCCGGCAGCCGCGAGTCCGAGCGACGCCGCGAGCCGCGACGACAGCACCGAACGATTGGCGCCCAGGTCGATGATGAACCGGTAGGGACCCGAGCCGTTGACCTCGACGGCGGCCAGCATGCGGCCGACGCGATCCGGGCGCGTGGGCGCGGCGTACAGCGGCTGGTCGCCGGCGCACCGGTCGACCATCGTTGGCTTCCGCTGCGGACCGGCGGCAGCAGTCCCAGCAGCGACAGCGCCAGCAGCGGCAGGCCGACGCGCGAGCGGGACACTGTCGGCGACGAGGTGGGGCTGCAGTGACTGGTTGGACCTCGTGCGCAGCGATCGGTTGCACGAAGCGCCTGCGCTCGGCCAGCGCGCGGGCGCCCTGCTACTCTTGGCGACACGGCCCGATCTAACTCTCATCGGCTGGCACCTGGCAAGTCAGGCATCAAGTCATGAACACGGTCGCAACGGAGACCTGCGTGAACGCGCGCAGCAGTGGCGATACCCGGGCACTGACGACCCTGGGCAGGCGGCTGCTCCTCGGCCTGGGCGTCGCAGCCGCGCCGCAGGAAGGCTACGCCTGCATCGCGACAGCTGCAGCGCGTGGCGATGGCGAGGCGACGGCGCAGACTCGCGTTGTTCGCCGCTGGGGGGTGCTACGAGCGCAGAGACTGGCCGGAGGCGCTCGATCACCTGCAACGCGCCGCCGAACTCGGCTGGCCGCCGGCACAGCGCGAGCTGCAGTTCCTCGCGCGGCGAAGCGGCACGGACTGGCCGGAACTGCGCCGCCGGGTAGACATCGCAGCGTGGACGACCCCGGACCTGCAGCGCGGGTCCTGGCGCAATGCACCGCGAGATCCGCGCGATCGAGGGCTTTGCGACGGCCGCCGAATGCGCCTGGCTGATCGAGCTGGCACGCGGCAGCCTGCGGCGGGCACAGATCTACCGCAAGGACGCCGCAGGCTTCACCGAAGCGGGCACGCGCACGAACTCGGAAGCGGACTACACGCTTCGGCAACGCCGACCTCGTGCTCAGGCTGGTCATCGAGCGGATCGCCCGCGCCGTCGGCGTCTCGACGCCAGCTGTTCGAGGTGGCCAAGCTGCTGCATTACGAGCCAGGGCAGCACTTCGCTCCTCACTGCGACTTCCAGGAACCCAGCGACGCCGGCCCTGGCACGGGAGGTCGAGCGGCGCGGCCAGCGCGTAGCGACCGTGCTGGTCTACCTGAACGACGATTACGACGGCGGCGAGACCGAGTTTCCGCGCATCGGCTTGCGTCACCGGGCCGCGACCGGCGATGCCCTGCTGTTCGCCAACGTACAGCCTTCCGGCGCACTGGACTACGACACGCTGCACGCGGGCCTGCGCGCCGACGCGCGGGCGTCAAATGGGTGCTTGTCGCAGTGGATACGCGACCGGCCGGTCGACGGCAGCGCCTGAGACCCTCGCGCCGATTCATCAGCCGGCGTCATGGCGACGGCAACGCGTTGCCCTCCGCGTCGACCAGGCCCGCTTCCGCGAGCCGTCGCACCACGGGCTGCAGCTGCTGCTCGAAATTGCGCCACTTCTTCACCGACGACGTGTAGATCGGCTTGCGCACCTGTGCCGCACTGGCCGTCGTCGAAGCCGCGCGCGACTGATGGTAATCCAGCACCTCGTCCTGCCAGGGCAAACCGCAGTAGTCCAGCAACTTGCGGCACTGCGCAGCAGGATCGGCGACCAGGTCCTCGTAGCTCAGGTCATAGATCACGCCCGGCATCACGGCGTGCCAGTGCTCCATCGTGCGACGGTACTCGACGTAGAACTGCGCCAGTTCGTCCAGCTGGTACGAGTAGTGGTAGGCGTTGACGAAGAGCGTCTTGAACACCGCGTAACACGTGTCGAGCGGGTCGCGCGTCAGGTGCACGATCTTCGCGTTCGGCAGCGCCTGGTGGATCAGGCCGCAATAGCGGAAGTTGAACGGCAGCTTGTCGACGAAGTACGGGCGGTCACCCGCCAGCGGCTGCACTGCCCGCAGGTAGTTGCGCCCGAGCTCGGCGAAATCCATCTGCAGCGAAGCCCGCAGCAGGTCGGGGTCGGTGGCGCCGGTGCTGACGAACACCTGCTCGGCCAGTGCCGTCATCTCGATCGGAAAGTCCACGAGTTCGCCGAGTGAGACCACGTCGGTGTGATTGCCGAGGATGCGCTCGACCAGCGTCGTGCCGGTGCGCGGCATGCCGAGGATGAAGATCGGGCCCGTCGCGGGCTCACCCGGCGGCTGCCTGCGCGAGCGCATCCCGCGAGTAGTGGGTCATGACCTTCTGCATCGCGTCGACATCGTTCTGCACGTCGTAATCCAGCGTGCTGCGCTTGATGCGATTGCCCTCGGCCAGCGCCGCAAACGATTCGTGGAACTCGCCGATGTCTTCGAGCTCTTTCGCCAGGGCGAAGTACGTCGAGATCGCGTCCTGCCTGCGAATCTGCGGACGCATCAGCGTGCTGCGCAGGTGCTCGACATGGTTCTTCGCGGCCGTCTGCGTGCCGAGTTGCGAACGCACGTAGTGCGCAAAGCCGTTGCCGGGCGCCACCGTCAGCACTCGCTCGAGCAGCGCCGCGGCCTCGTCCATCTCGTTGAGGTAGAAGTGGGCCACGGCCGAGTCGTAGAGGATGGCCGGATCGGTCGGCAGCAGTTCGCGCGCGCGCTGCAGCAGCGGCTTGGCCTTCGGCCGGTTCGTTGCGCTCGACGTGCACCTTGGCAATGGCCTGCAGCAACCGTGCGTCTGGCGGACAGATCTCCGCGGCGCGCCGCGCGGCGGCAACACCTTCCGCGCGCCGGCGCAGCTGCATCAGCACCTGCGCCTGCCGCAGCAGCAGGTCGGCGCTTTCGCCGTGATGCTCGATCGCCGCGTTCACGATCTGCAGCGCGCGCGGCAGGTCGAACCTGGCTCTCCGGCAATCGAGCTGGCGAGCACCGCCGTCCGGGTATTCGGCGTGAGCGCCAGCAGGCCCTGGCAAAGCTGGTCGGCTTCGTCGATACGGCCTTTCTTGAGCAGTTCGTAAGGCCGCGTTGATGGTGCTGTCGAGCGTGCTCGACCGAACCGGGGGATTCGTCGGTTGCATGAATGTCGCCTGGGTCAGGTATTCGGGGAACGCTGGGCGAGCCGCTCGGCGCGCCGGGCCTGTGGTTCGATCAGCGGCAGTCACGGCATCGATTTCCGCTGCGAAGCGCTGCCATTTCGCCGGATCCGGCGTCGATACCGTGTAGCTGGAGAGCGGCAGCATCTGCGGCAGGAGCGTGTCCCACGCCGAGGAAGTTGGCGGCGCACAGGCGGCGTATCTCGGCGTCCGGATCGGCCACCAGCGCCTCGTAGTTCGCCACCGTCCATGAACCGGACGGCAACTGCTCGAGGTCGTCGAGCAGCAGCCGGGTCGTGGTGTTCCACTGCGCTGCGACGATCTCATGCAACGGGCGGCCGACGCAGGTCGCGCCACCCGGGCACCAGCAGCAGCGACCACGGCAACCCGGTCCAGCCCGGCAGGTTCGGGTAGGTGCGGAAGCGGCCCGAGCCCCAGGCCTCCATCATGCTGGCAAGCACGGGACGCGGGTCCCGGTGCAGGTAGATGAACCGCGCTTCGGGGAAGACGCGCGCGAGAAATGGCACGCGCAGCGCGTTCTTCGGGGTCTTCTCGAGCATCCGCACTCGGGCGCCGGCGTCGGGCCGCCGCTCGGCACGATCACGCAGTGCCGCGAAGAAGCTGTCGCGCAGTTCGGCGATCGACGGCAGGAGTGGCATCCGCCGCCACGAGGCGGTTGGATTCGAAGCCGCGTGCCGCGGGCGCGAGCGTCGGCACGCCCTCGATGAGCTGGTGGCTCTCGTCACCGATCGTGAACACGTCCGGCGACTGCGCCATGGTTTCGAACAGCAGCGTCGATCCGGACCGCGGCGGACAGACGATGAAGACGGGTCGGTCGAAGACGGGATCACGCGCCGCGGCGCAGCCGGCGACGAACCGCTGCAGGACTGGCCGCTCGTCACGGCAGGACCGCCGTGGCCTGCCCCGCCCGCTGGCGGATTTCGGCAGTCGACCGTGCGGCGATGCGCGGCCAGCGCCGGCTCGAACACCCAGGCCTGCAGCGCCTCCATCAGACGCACGCCATTGCGCAGGTCGACGGCATCGGCGCCGCACTGCACGCGAGTTCGTGCTTCGCGGCTTCGATCGCGTCCCGATAGCGCTCCCAGCCTGCGGCGCTTTCGCCGTAGCGCGCCCACAGCGCCTGCCAGCGGCGCGTGAACTGCAGCAACGCCTGGTGAATCAGCGGCACGGCGGGATGCGCCGTCGCCTCGCCCATCAGGAAGGCGTAATGCGAGCGGATTTCCCACGGCGTCATGACCACCGGGAAGTTCTCCGCCTCGAAATCGAGTTCGGGCACGAAACCGGCGATGGGTGCGCAGAGCTGCGGCTGCCAACCGTCGGAATCTGGTCGCACGTGCGGCCGGGCATTGCTCACGTGCTCCCAGAAGCCCTCGCCGCCGACGGTGTCGGCGACGAGGTGGATCCGCGACAGGTAGTGGTCGTTGATCACGTTGTGCTCGGCCCAGGTGTCGAAGATCCAGCACTCGCCGGCACGCATGTTCACTTCGGCCTCGCCGCAGACGAACCGCACCGTCGGCTGGGTCACGATCGGCACGTGCACGCGCGCGCGTTCGCGCCAGTAGTAATTGATGTCGACGTGCGAGGTGACTTCGGCGCGGCCGGACAGTCGCATCAGGCGCGACCTGCCCCAGGTGCCGCCGATCGCGGTCGAGCACCTGCATCAGGTAAGGACAGCGCTGCAGGTGCTCGGTGGCGCTCATCGGCCCGGAAGTCGCGTCGCTGCTCGGGATCGCCGCCGACCGTCACCAGCAGCAGCGCGTCGTTGCCGGCATAGCCGGCCGGATGCGGTCGCCACGCCGATTCGTCGATCGCCTGCACTTCGGCGGCCAGCGCCGCCGCGTCGAACTGCAGCGGAAACTGCAGGAAGGGAACGCCAAGCTTCATGTAAATCCCCGGCTGCGCGAGCCCGTCAGGTGGGCACAACTAGAATCGCGATTGTCCAATAGAATCGCGCATCCGGCGACGCTCCGGTCGCGCAACTTCGACCCGTCAGTTTAGTTCCCGGGATCACGACTTGGAAGGCGACGCGCAGATGGAAACACGCAAGACCCGATCCACGGCCGATCCGCCTGCTGTCGACGCTGCCCGACTCCCCCGACTCCTACCCGCAGAAGCTCGACCTCGTCCGCTCGTGCATCCTGCTGATCGAACTCGACGAGGCGGCGTACCACGCGGCGAGTTTCCTCGACGACCGCATCCTTGGCCCCGGGCACGAAGGGCGCCTGGCTGCCGATCGAACGCGTTGCCGCCAGGGCGCGGCTCGGCCAGAACGCGCGGCCCCTGCATTACATCCTGCACACCGGGCACGTCGGTTCGACGTTGCTGAGCCGCCTGCTCGACACCACCGGCTCGGTCCTGTCGTTGCGCGAGCCGTTGCCGCTGCGCACGCTCGCCGAGGCGGGCGACGTGCTCGGGCCAGCCGGAGTCGCTGCTGAGCGAGCGCAGTTCGAACTCGCTGCTCGACACTTTCGTTCGCCTGTGGAGTCGCGGCTACGCGACGACGCACTGCGTCGTGCTCAAGGCGACCAGCGCCGCCGCGCGCGTGGCGCCTTGGCTCCTGCGACGCAACGCAGCGTCACGTGCCGTATACCTCAACCTGCGCGCCGAGCCTTACCTCGCGACGTTGCTGGCCGGCCCGAACTCACCGGTGGACCTGCGTGGCCACGGCGCGGAGCGCATGCGCCGCCTGCGCACGCGCATCGCCACGCCACTGCAGCCCCTGCACGCGCTGACGCACGGAGAACTCACGGCGATGAGCTGGCTGGCCGAATCACTGACCCGCCGCGAAGTCCTCGACCAGTGCGCCGGACCGGGTGCTGGCCGTGGATTTCGACGACTTGCTCGCTGACATGCCGCGCGTGATGCAGCAGGTCGTCGACCATCTCGCAGCTGCGTGACCGCGCCGGGCTGGCGTGACGCAGCTAGGTCTCGAACCCGGCGCTGACGCGCTATTCGAAATCGCCCGACCACGAGTACAGCCCCGCATTGCGTGCGCAGGTGCTCGACCAGGCGCGCAGCGAACATCGCGGCGAAATCCGGCGCGGGCTCGATTGGCTGGCAGGCGCTCGCGCGCACGGAAACCGCCGTGGCCCGCGAACTGGACGCCGGCGTCGTCTAGGTCGTCGACCACATGCGCATCAGGTTCTGGCGCACGACGTCGAGCCGCACCCGGCTTTCCCAGTTCATCTTGAGGCCTTCGATCGCGGCGATCTCGTTCAACTCGTAGACCTGCGACCGCTGGTGCTGGTCGACGATCAGGCTCTCGATGAACGTGATCGACACCAGCCGCTGGCCGGCACGCACGGGCACGACCTCGTGCAGCGTGGTCGACGGATACACGATCGCATCGCCGGGCGCGCCCTTGAAGGCCACGGTCTGGTTGCCGACGGAGATCGCCAGTTCGCCGCCTTCGTACGTCGCGGGATCGGCGACGAACACGGTGCAGGAGATGTCGGAGCGCAGCCGGCCTCCGACCAGCGGAAGCATCGCCGAATCGGCGTGCGCGCCGTACTTCATGCCGGGCTCGTAGCGGCACAGCAGCGGCGCGGCAATGCGCTTCGGCATCGTGAAATCGACGAACTCGCGCGAACGCACCAGGGCCGCTTGCACGATCTGCGCCGACTCCGCCGACTTCGCGTCGGCCGGATCGGCCTGCAGGTTGTCCTTCGTCTGGTTGGCCGGGTTCGACAGGCGCCCGTCGACGAAGCGCAGTTCGCGACTCAGCTGCTCGAGCCGCGCGACTTCGGCTGCCGTCAGGACGTTCTTGATGCGCAGGAACATGGTGTCACCTCGCCGTTCGCGGTCAGAGGCGCGACGGACGGCACCGTGCCGTTGAACACGTCGGTCGCGGCGATCACGCCGGCGATCGCGGCGCGCTCCTGCGGCGACAGGTCGCGGATTCCAGATGTCGCAGATGAAGATGTAGCGCGGCTCGTCGCTGTCGTTCCAGGCCTCGTGCTCGATCGTGTCGTCGAACACCCAGCCTTCGCCGATCCGCCACTCGCGCGTCTCGCTGCCGACGCGAAAACCGCAGCCGGGCGGAAGCACCAGCGGCAGGTGGACCACCAGCCGGAAATTGGCCACGCCGGTGTGCGGCGGAATGCGGGTTCGCGGCTGCAAGGCGGAGTACATC
Source organism: uncultured Gammaproteobacteria bacterium (assembly GCA_963827615.1). Taxonomy (GTDB): domain Bacteria; phylum Pseudomonadota; class Gammaproteobacteria; order Steroidobacterales; family Steroidobacteraceae; genus RPQJ01. The sequence continues at coordinate 92,228 of CAWHCA010000009.1, forward strand.
GCGCACGGCGAGCGCAGCGGCACCACGGCCTGCGGCAGCGCCTGCAGCGCTCGCATCGTCGCGGGCGCGCGCTGGCACCGTTCCGCGATGGGCGTGCCCTGGTCGTAGAACTCGTAGGAGGTCCAGCGCGGCGAGTGGTTGAGTTCGCGCCACTGGTCGAGCGGCATGTGCTCGCCGTACTGGATGTACGGCTTGAAGTCCGCCTCGCTGTCGTGCAGCGCGTTCGCGAGTTCGGCGCGGATGCGCATCGGTCTGCGCCTCGAACTCCTCGCAGCCACGGGAAATTCGCTGCGGTCGTAGAACTCGATCGGCGGCAGTCCCGGGTAGTAGTACTCGGAGGGCGCCTGCTGGTAGCGCGGCTGGACGCGCAGCGTCATCGCGATGAACGAGTCGATCCGGCGGCGTTCCGTCGCGGTGCAGTCGCCCTCGGCGTCCGCGATCGTGCCGCGAATGTGTTCGCCGAGCTCGCTTGCGTGTAGGCGCCGTGCACTTCGCGTCCGCGGCGGATCGCCTGCAGCGTCGCCGCGTCGAGCGCCTCGTCGGGCGGCGCATTGGCCAGCGCCGCGCCGTAGGCGAGCGCTGCCGGCACCGCGTGCCCCTCGCGCTCGAGCATGGTGGCGCTCATCATCAGCGCGCCGAAGTTCCTGCCGTCCAGCGTCAGGGCCTGACGGATCGCCTCGAAGGCGCCGTCGAGGTCGTTGCGCTGGCGGCGCACGGCCGCGAGGTTGAGCCACGCCGGCAGGTAGTCCTGGCGCGACGCCGACGGCCTGCAGCAGCGCCGCCTCCGCGCCGATCAGGTCGCCCGCGGCCATGGCGCGCATGGCGGCCTGGTTGCGGTTGGCGGCGTCCTGCATCGCAGCCGGCGGCCGTCGTTCGGCCGCGCCTGTCGTATTCATGCGGTCACACCATCTCATTGCGAAGTAGGGAACAGCAGGACTCGCAAGCTTTGCAGGTCGCGCTGGCTTAGGCAACAATACGACCCGCACAATGACACCACAGCAACGACGACACGAGCATCGCCGCCATCGATCGCGTGCTCGCGGCCGATCCCCGCAACGTGCGCGCGCTGATCGGCAAGGCCGATCACTTCGCGGCGGCAGGCGATACCCGCTCGGCCTCGGCTTTCTACCTGGCGGCACTGCGCGCCGCGCCACCGTCCGGCAAGATGCCGCCCGAACTGCTGCCCGAGCTGCGACGCGCCCAGGAGACCTGCGCGCGCTACGCCCGCGAATACAAGGATTACCTGCGCACCCGGCTCGGCGGCGCACGGCTTCGACGCGACGCCCGGCAAGGCGCGCTTCGCGCAGTCGCTCGACATCGTCTTCGGCGACAAGCGGATCTACGTGCAGGAGCCGCGCTACTTCTATTTCCCCGGCCTGCCCAACATCCAGTTCTACGAACGCGACGCAGTTTCCGTGGATGGACGACGTCGAGGCCGAGACCGACGCGATCCGTGCGGAGTTGCTCGAGGTCATGCGCACCCAGATGCGTTCTCGCCCTACGTGACCGGCCACTCGAACCGGCCGCGCAAGGACGAACAGGGCATGCTCAACAACCCGGACTGGAGCGCGTTCTATTTCTGGAAGAACGGCGAGCCGGTCACGGCGAACCTCGAGCGCTGCCCCAGCGTGATGCGGGCGCTGCGCAATGCGCCGCTCGCCACCGTGCCTAACCGCTCGCCGGTCGTCTTGTTTTCGCTGCTCAAGCCGGGCACGCACATCCCCCCCCACAACGGGCTGGTCAATACCCGGTTGATCTGCCACCTGCCGTTGGTCGTGCCGGGCAGTGCCGGCTGCGGGTCGGCAACGAAACTCGCGAATGGGTCGACCGGCAAGGCCTGGGCCTTCGACGACACATCGAGCACGAGGCCTGGAATGACAGCGACCAGACGCGCGTCATCCTGCTGTTCGACGTCTGGCGACCCGAAGTGACGGTCGCCGAACGCGCCCTGGTGACACAGCTGTTCGAGGCCATCGACGCCTACAACGGCACCAAGCCAGACTGGGACAACTAGAGATGCCACGTCCACCGGGCTACGGAGACGCTTCATGACGACGGGTGCCAGGATCGCGTTCGCGATCTGGCCGATTGGCCATTGCTGGCGGCGAGCCCGGCCTGGCAGCGGCGGCCGCGCCGGCCGACTTCCTGGCCTGCGCCGGGGAAAAGGACGATGCCCGGCGCCTCGCCTGCTTTGACGCGGCCGTGGTCCAGCGCGGGCAAGCCAGCGCGGCCGACCGCAGGCCGCAACCGCAGCGCCGGCTGCCGTCGCGTACCGCTGTCGAAGGAAGAGAAATTCGGCCTGCGCGGCGACCTCAAGCAGGAAAAAGCCAAGGTGGCGCCGGAGCTGGCGGAAATGCAGGAATTGCAAGGCCCAGGTGACCAAAGTCGCCGCGAAACCCCACGGCGAGCTGGTGCTGACCCTCGACAATGGCCAGGTCTGGTACGAAATCCAGACCAATTCGGGCATCCGGGTCAAGACGGGCGACCAGGTCACGATCAAGTCCGGCGCCCTGGGTTCGTTCTCGCTGGTGGCGCCCAACGGCCGGTCCAGCAAGGTCACCCGGTCCCGCTGACGGCCCGGCCGCGGCGCGGCCTAGCGATCAGGCGCAACTGTTGCTCGAGTTGCGCGGAGCCCCGTTGCATTAAAGCGACAATCGGGCCGAAACATGGCCATCGCGTGCGACAAGCGCGTGCATTTCGCGCGGACCAAACCCCTGAAATTCAGCGGTTAGACGCATTCTAAGCCCGAAAAAAAACCTGTGGCTGAATCCCAACATGGGGTTGTATTGCGGAAGATACTTGTTAGTATTCGCCGCACTGTTGGGGGGCCGTTTGCCTGACAGGCCGGCAGCGTTCTTAACGACAAACAAGCGACCTTTGTTCCTCTGGAGGATTCTCGTAATGCAGCAGAACAATCAACTTCGACGCGCGGTGCGTCATACGCTCCTGATCAGCGCACTGGCAGGCACCAGCACGTTGCCGGTGTACGCGCAGGACACCGAGATCGAACAGATCGTCGTTACCGGTTCGCGCATCAAGATGGCGAACCTCGAGGGCACCAGCCCCGTGACGCAGGTCACCAGCGCCGACATCGCGACGCAGGGCGTGACGCGCGTCGAAGACTTGGTCAACCAGCTGCCGCAGGCATTCGCCGCGCAGAACGCGAACGTTGCCAACGGCGCAACGGGTACCGCGACGGTCAACCTGCGCGGCCTCGGCTCGGCCCGCACGCTCGTCCTCGTCGACGGTCGCCGCATGCCTTACGGCGGCGTCACCAACTCGGCGGCCGACTTGAACCAGATTCCGGCCGCGATGGTCGAGCGCGTCGAAATCCTCACCGGCGGCGCCTCGGCCGTGTACGGTTCGGACGCGATCGGCGGCGTCGTCAACTTCATCATGAAGAAGGACTTCGAGGGCGTGCAGTTCGACGCCCAGTACGGCTTCTACCAGCACAACAACAACTACGAGCGGCGACGGCGCCGTCAAGCTGCGTGACGTGATCAAGGGCCGCGCGGCAACCAACCCCGTCGCAGTTCCGCCTGCCGGGCAACTACGTCACCGACGGCGCCGGCACGGAGTTCAACGTCCTCATGGGCGTCAGCACCGAAGACGGCCGCGGCAACATCACGGCCTATGCCGGTGTCCGCGACAACGACGAAGTGCTGCAGCGCGACCGTGACTACTCGGCGTGCTCGCTCAGCGCGACCCGCAACCAGCGACCTGTCGCACCGTTGCGGCGGTTCGGCGACGAGCTACCCGGGCTACTTCTATCAGTTCGGCAACCCGGACGGCCCGTTCACGATCGACTCGACGACGGGCAACACCTTCCGCCCGTACAACGCCGCCACGGACGCCTACAACTTCGGTCCCGACCAACCACTACCAGCGTCCGGACCGTCGCTACAGCCTCGGTGCCATGGGTCACTACGAGCTGACCGAGCTACGCCGACGTCTACACGCAGTTGATGTTCACGGACTACTCGTCGATCGCCCAGATCGCCCCGGGCGGCAACTTCTTCGACTCCAGCTCGGTCAACTGCGACAACCCGTTGCTGTCGGCCCAGCAGTCGGCCACTCTCGGCTGCACCCCAGCCATGATCGCCGCGGGCGACAGTGTGGCGCTGTACATCGCCCGTCGTAACGTCGAAGGCGGCGGCCGCCAGCAGTCGTTCGAGAACAGCTCGTTCCGTTCGCTGCTCGGCGTGCGCGGCGCAATCACCGACACGTGGGACTACGACGCGTCGGTGCAGTACTCGAAGGTCAAGGCCGACCAGCTGACCCTCAACTACTTCAAGAAAGACTGCCATCTCCAAGTCGCTGAACGTGGTAACCGACCCGACCACCGGCGCCCCGGTCTGCGCGTCGGTGCTCGACGGCACGGATCCGAATTGCGTGCCTTACAACGTCTTCCAGATCGGCGGCGTGACGCAGGACGCCCTGAATTACCTGCAGGCCCCTGGCATTCAGACCGGCTCGATCGACCAGTACGTCTACCAGGGCATCATCACCGGCGACCTCGCCAACATCGGCGTGAAGAGCCCCTGGCGTCGGAAGGCATCCAGGTCGCGTTCGGTGCGGAATACCGCAAGGACCAAGCTGACCAACACGACCGACAACTTGCTGGCGACGGAGCAGCTGTCCGGCTCGGGTGGCGCGACGATCGGCATCGACGGCGAAACGGCGGTCACGGACCTCTTCACCGAAGTCCGCGTTCCGATGCTCGAAGGCCGTGACGTTCGCCGACAGCCTGTCGTTCGACGCCGCCTACCGCTACTCGGACTACGACTCGCTGACCACCGACACCTACAAGTTCGGCATGGACTGGGCCCCGATCCAGGACGTCAAGTTCCGCGGCAGCTACCAGAAGGCCGTGCGTGCGGCCAACGTGGTGGAACTGTTCACCGCGCAGGGCTTCAACCTGTTCGACCTGCCGGGCGACCCCTGCGGCGCCGACCTGGCGGGCGACCCCGAGACGGCGGCGTCTGACGCAGCGTGCCTCGCGACCGGCGTGCCGGCCAACCTGCTGCGCGCTGGAGCGCTCGACAGCCCGGCGGGCCAGTACAACTTCCTGCAGGGCGGCAACGCCGACCTGGTCCCGGAAGAGTCAGAGACGGTCACGTTCGGCATCATCCTGCAGCCGCGCTTCCTGCCGAAGCTGACGATGTCGATCGACTACTTCGACATCGAGATCACGGACACGATCTCGACGTTCGGCGCCGACAACACGCTGAACGCCTGCTACTTCCAGGGCGACGCCGAGTCCTGCTCGCGCATCAACCGCGACCAGAACGGCAACCTCTGGCGCGGCGACGGCTACGTGCAGGACCTCAACGTCAACATCGGTTCGCTGCGAGACCAGCGGCTATCGACCTGAACCTGAACTACAGCGGCGTCGAGATGGGCACGTTCGGCTCGTTGAACTTCAACCTGACCGGCACGTACCTCGACGAGCTGATCACGGTCCCGGGTCCGGGCGTCGACGCATACGACTGCGCCGGCCTCTACTCGGGCTCGTGCGGCGTGCCGAGCCCGGAATGGCGTCACCATGCCCGCCTCGGCTGGCAGACGCCGTGGTCGGTCGACCTCTCGCTCACGTGGCGCTACTTCGACAGCGTCGAGGAGTTCCGCGGCAACCCCGTGCAGATCGATTACGAGCTGGACGCGGTCGAACTACTTCGACTTGGCCGCCAACTGGGCGGTCACGGAGAAGGCGTCGATCCTGGTCGGTGTCAACAACGTGCTGGACACGGATCCGGACGATCACGCTCGGCCGTCGGTACGACGGGTAACGGCAACACGTTCCCGCAGACCTACGACGCGCTCGGTCGCTGGATCTTCATCCGCGCGCAGGTCGGGTTCTAATACCGTCCTGATCTAGCCGAAACTGGCGGCGGCCTCGCAAGGGGCCGCCGCTTTTTTTTGTCCGCGATTTGACGGGCGGACTACCATGCAGCGCATGGAGGCAGGCACGTGACGGCTGACGGTGATCCCCGATCGCATGGCCGAGGAGGCGCTGCGACTGGAGCGCGCGGGACGCCTGGACGAAGCCGAAGCCGCCTACCAGCGCCTGCTCGCACGCTGGCCCGACCTGCCCGACACGTGGTTCAACCTCGCGGTCCTGCAGCGCAGAGCGCGCCGCTTCGACGCGGCCCTCGCTTCGTACCAGCAGGCCCTCGACCGCGGCGTCTCGCAACCGGAGGAAGCGCACCTCAACCGGGGCGTCATCTATTCCGACTGCCTGCGTCGAGACGAAGCGGCGGCGGCCGAGCTGCATGCGGCGCTGGCGCTGAACCCGACATTACGTGCCGGCGTTGCTCAATCTCGCCAACCTGCAGGAGGACCTGGGGCAGCGCGAGGATGCGCTGGCGCTGTACGAACGCGTCCTGGCCATCGACCCGCGCTGCCATGTGGCCCTGGCGCGCCAGGCCAGCCTCAGGACGGCGACCGGCCCAGACGCACCGACGGTCGACGACTGCGGGCTGCCCTGACGCTCCCAGGCGTGCCGTCGGCGGATCGGGCGAGTCTGGGCTTCGCGCTCGGCGCGGCGCTGGAGAAGGCCGGCGCGTACGACCAGGCCTTCGCGGCGATCGACGAGGCCAACCGGCAAAGCCGCCTCAGCGCAGGACCAGGCGGCGCGCGCTACGACCGCGACGAGCACGAACGGTTCGTCGACGCGCTGATCGCGACGTTCAGCACCGCGCAACGGCCGGTCGAACCGATCCGCCTCGTCGCGTGCAGCCCATCTTCGTCTGCGGCATGTTCCGCTCGGGCTCGACGCTGGTCGAGCAGGTGCTGGCGGGGCACCCACGCGTCGCCGCCGGCGGCGAGATCGACTTCCTGCCCACAGCCGTGCGTGCGGAACTGGCGCCGTTCCCGGCCTCGATGTCACGCACGACGCCGCGGCAGCTTGCTGACCTGGCAACGCGTTACCTGGACACGCTGGCCAGGCTGCATCCCGGTGCCGAACTGGTCGTCGACAAGCGCCCGGACAACTTCCTCTACATCGGGCTGATCAAGACCCTGTTCCCCGACGCGCGGATCGTCCACACGACGCGCGACCCGCTCGACAACTGCCTCTCGATCTACTTCCTGCACCTGGACCACGGCATGGCCTACGCGCTCGACCTGATGGACATCGGGCACTACTACCGCCAGTACCGCCGGCTGATGGCGCACTGGAAAGCGCTGTATGGCGACGACATCCTCGACGTGGATTACGACGCGTTCGTGCGCGAGCCGCGCCCGGCCGTCGAGCGGCTGCTCGAGTTCTGCGGACTCGACTGGTCCGACCGGTGCCTGTCGTTCCATGAGCACGACAACGCCGTCAAGACAGCGAGCGTGTGGCAGGTGCGCCAGCCGCTGTACCAGCACGCGTCTGGGCGCTCGCGCGCGTTCGCCCGGCAGCTCGAACCGCTGGCGGAGTACCTGAGTCAGCCCCCTGCAGGCGCGCCCACGACTTGACGGCTCCGGCCGTGCCGTCCCGGGAGTCGCAACGGATGCCCGTGCGTCAGCGCCGCAGGTAGTCGTCGGCGCCGCTCAGCCAGTCTTCGCGCAGCGGCGTGAAGACGTCCATCTCTTCCACGTCACCGATCATCTCGGCTTCGTGCGGCAGGTTCGAAGGAATGATCAGCACCTCGCCCGGGTGCACGTCGATGACCTGGCTGCGATCCGCGCCGAGGCGGAAGCGGATGACACCCGATTTCACGAGCGTCACTTGCTCGTTGGCGTGATGGTGCAGCGGCACGACGAAACCGTTCTTCAATTGCACGTCGGCGACGAGGATGCGGTCGCCGTGCACCATGCGGCGCAGCATCGACGGATTCAGCTGTTCGGCAGGCACGTCGGCCCACGCGTACCTGCGGGCCTGGCGTGGCACCGCCGCTGCGTCGGCCAGTTGCTGGGCCGCACGCACACAGGTCGCATCCAGCTCCGTCAGGCCGTCTGCGTCGTGCGTTGTGAACAGCACTTCGCAATAGTTGTAGCCGACTTTCAGGTCCGGATGATGATCGTGCGCATTGGCCACGCCCGCGAGCCGGTTGACGTACGACATCGTCGCTTCGAAGTCCGGGAACTTGAACCGACGCGACATCGATTTCCCGTCGGCAGCGAGTTCCCAGCCCGGCAGTGACGCTGCCAGGGCCTGGGCGGCGGCGGCATCGAGTCGAGCGGGACGCGTCATGGGTATTCTCCCGTGGGTTGCGGCTGCAGTGCCGAGCGCAGCATCAGGATTGCGGCATACAGCACGACGAACACGACCAGCCAGTACAGCCACTGCATGCGGCAGCGACTTCACGATGAACGCCGCGATCAGCACGCCCGGGATGCCGCCGAGCGCAAGGCCGATGCCCATGCGCTTGTCATACTTGCCTTCGCGGATGAACTTGAGGCTGCTGACCGGCATCAGGCATGCGCACGAGGCCATCATGATCGGGAAGGCGGCGATCGGGTTCATGCCCAGCAGGCTCACCAGCATCAGGCATGGCGCGTAGAGGCCGATGCCCAGTTGCATCAGCGCACCGAGCAGGAAGTTGACGCCAATGGCGAAAACCAGCACGCCGCCAGTGAGCCCGAGCGCATTGCCGCCGGGCGGCAGCACGCCCGTCACTTTCATCACGAAAATCGCCGCCGCGATGAGCAGCGCGATGCCCATGCCGAGCTGAATCGAGCGTCGCGGCAGCTTCGAGACCACGCCTGCGCCGAGGTAGCCGCCGGCGACGGCCGCAGCGACCATCGTGATCAGCGTCAGCGGCGCGACCGCAATCGCGGTCGTAAAGATGATGGCCTGGACGATCGTCGGCAACGCATGCCCGACATTCAGCGTGCCCGGGCAGGTGTTCATCGCGCACGAGGTTGCGGAACTTGACGTACGCCGTGGTGGTGGCAAATGAGCCGATCCCGAGCGTGTCGAAGAAGTTCGCGACGAAGCCGATGCCAAGACCGTCGCCGGTGGGCGACTGTGTAGCCGGCGCCAGACCTGCGGCAACGTTGGCGCGCTCGATACGCCGCCACGTGAAGATGAAAAGAGCTGCCATCAGCAGACCGGCCACCAGGACGAGTTGCGCGACGAGACTCATGCCTGGTTGCTCCGTGACGGACCGATTCAGGATTCGTGCCGCAACGGCAGTTCGTTGCCCTTGCGTACCGTACGCAGGGCGAAGCTCGATTGCACGCGCGCGACGCCTGGCAGGCGCGTGAGGTGCTGGCTGTGCAGACGCTCGAAATCGGCAGGGTCAGACACGACGACGCGCAGCAGGTAGTCCTGCTGACCCGTCATCAGGTAGCACTCCATGACTTCGGGGACGCGCTTCACGGCTTCTTCGAAGGCCGCAAGGTCGGCTTGTTCCTGCCGGTTGAGCGTGATGCTCACGAACACGTTGCCCGGCAACCCGACCCTGGCCTGGTTCACGAGCGCCACGTAGCGGTCGATGACGCCCGCCTCCTCCAGCGCGCGCATCCGGCGCAGGCAGGCCGACTCGCTCAGGTGCACCTGCTCGGCCAGTTCGCGGTTGCTGAGACGGCCGTCCCGCTGCAGGGCGGCGAGAATCTGGTTGTCGACCCGATCGAGCTTCATTTTCGCAGTATCTGCTGATTCCTGGCGGTTTTGAAGCAGTAAATTGCTTTATCGACCTCGTTCGAGCCCGACTTCGCACGATTCCACGCCTCGCCGACCCCTATGCTTGCTCGATGCGCCTCGTCATGGCGCACCACACATATCAAGGCGGGGAGACAGTCATGCGCATCGGCGTGCCAAAGGAAATCAAGGTCCACGAATACCGGGTCGGCCTGGTGCCGGCAGCGGCTCGCGAACTGGTCGAGGCCGGACACGAGGTGCTGGTGCAGACCGGTGCGGCCGACGGCATCGGCTTTTCCGACGCGGACTACCTGCGCGTAGGCGCGAAGATCGCCGCGACCGCCGCGGAGATCTTCGCGGCGAGCGACATGATCGTGAAGGTGAAGGAGCCGCAGCCGCAGGAATGCGCGATGCTGCGCAAGGGCCAGATCCTGTACACCTACCTGCACCTCGCGCCGGATCCGAAGCAGACAGAGGCGCTCGTGAAATCGGGCGCAACGTGCATCGCTTACGAGACGGTCACTGCACCAGACGGCTCGCTGCCGCTGCTGACGCCGATGAGCGAGGTTGCGGGCCGCATGTCGATCCAGGTCGGCGCGTACTGCCTGCAGAAGGCAAACGGCGGCCGCGGCATCCTGCTCGGCGGCGTGCCGGGCGTGGCGCCCGCCAAGGTCGTGATCCTGGGCGGCGGCGTGTCGGGCACGCACGCGGCCGAGATGGCCGTGGGCCTGCGCGCTGACGTCACGGTGGTCGATCGTTCGGTGAAGCGCCTGCGCGAACTGTCGTCGATCTTCGGCGCGACGCTGCGTACCGAGTACTCGACGCAGGAACACATCGACACGCTGGTGATGGAAGCGGACCTGGTGGTCGGAGCGGTGCTGATCGCGGGCGCCGCTGCGCCCAAGCTCGTCACGCGCGACATGGTTCGCCGCATGAAGCCGGGCTCGGTGCTGGTCGACATCTCGATCGACCAGGGCGGCTGCTTCGAGACCAGCAAGGCGACGACGCATGCGGACCCGACGTACGTCATCGACGACGTCATTCACTACTGCGTCGCCAACATGCCGGGCGCGGTGCCGCGCACGTCGACGTTCGCGCTCAACAACGCGACACTGCCGTTCGCGCGCAAGCTGGCGGACCTCGGCTGGCAGAAGGCGCTGCGCGCCGACCCGCACCTCGCGAACGGCCTGAACGTGCACGAAGGCCAGATTACGAATGCTGCCGTGGCGAAGGAACTGGGCTACAAGCACGTCCCGGTCGCCGCCGTCCTGCAGTAACCGAACAGGGGACGCTCACCTATTTCCTGCCGGAAATAGGTGAGCGTCCCCTGTTTCCCGTTCCCTGGTTCCGAGCCTAGGAGCCGTCGCACGAACGCGCTAGGCTTCGGTCATGAAACTTCCAGCCCTGCGCTTCGACGGCAAGACCGTCCTCGTCACGGGTGCCTCGAGCGGTATCGGCCGCGAAACGGCGCTCGCCTTCGCCGGCGCCGGCGCCAACGCAGTGCTCGTCGCCCGCCGGCCCGCCGCTCTTGCCAAGGTGGCGAAGCAGGTGCGTGCGGCCGGCGTCGAAGCGCTCACGGTCGCAACCGACGTCACTGACCCGACCGCCGTCGCCACGTGCTTCCGCAAGGCCGTGCAACGCTTCGGCAGCGTCGATATCGTGGTCAACAACGCGGGTGTGCTGCTGCCGGCGAAGGTTGCCGACCTGGACCCTGCCGACCTCCAGCGCATGCTCGACGTCAACCTGTTCGGCGCGCTGCACGTCCTGCAGGCGGCCGTGAAGCAGATGCAGAAGCAGGACTCGGGCGGCCACATCGTCAATGTCGCGTCACTCGCGGGCCGTCGCGGCTTTTCGCCGCTCGGCGGTTACTGCGCGAGCAAGTTCGCACTGGTCGGGCTGACCGAGGCGCTGCGCACGGAACTGATGGGCAGCAACGTCGGCGTGTCACTCGTGCTGCCGGGCGTCATCGATACGCCAATGGCAGAGGCCGCGGCACTGGACCCGACGACCGAAGGCTTCTGGCCGAAAGCGCTCAACATGCCGGCCGCCTGGGTCGTCTGGGCTGTCTTCGCGGCCGTCCGCCTCAAGCTGGCCGAAGTGGCGGTGCCTCCGGGTGGCGCGTTGCTCGAAAAACTCGGCGCACTCGCCCCTGGCGCCACCGACATCCTGGTGCGCGGCGCGATGAACATGGCGCGCCGATCGACACGCCGCTCGACGGGCCGACGCACTAACTGAACCGCGCCTCCTCCCAACCCTTCCTGCTCCTTCCTGTCCTTCCTGTCCTTCCTGTCCTTCCGCCCTCCCTCTCCGCCTCACAAAGAAGACCGCCCATGCCTGAGCCCTTCGCCAACCTCGCCATCGAACGCGATGGCGGCATCGCCACGCTGTTCCTCGACCGTCCAGAGAAGCTGAACGCGCTGCATCGCGCGTTGTGGCACAGCATTCCCGCTGCAATGGCTGCACTCGATGCCGATCCCGACGTGCGCGTGATCGTGCTCGCCGGCAAGGGCAAGGCATTCTGCGCGGGGATCGACCTGATGGACCACGCGCAGGGTCTCGGCGGCGGCTCGCTGACGGGCGGCGAAGGTTCGGCGGTCGCCAAGCGGCGCCAGTTGTACGACGACATCCGCGCGTACCAGGACACGTGCTCGTGCTTCGCCAACTCCAACAAGCCGGTCATCGCGGCGGTGCACGGTGCGTGCATCGGTGCGGGCATGGACCTGATCACCGCGTGCGACATCCGGCTGGCTTCGGCAGAAGCGACATTCTCGGTGCGCGAGACGCGCATCGCGATGGTGGCCGACGTCGGATCGCTGCAGCGACTGCCGCGCGTGATCGGCGACGGCGCCGCGCGCGAATGGATCTTCACCGGCGGCGACTACAGCGCACAGCGGGCGCGCGACGTGCAACTGCTGAATGAAGTGCTGCCGGATCCGGCGGCGCTGATGGCGCGTGCGCGTGAACTGGCAGCGAGCATCGCGGCGAATTCACCTCTCGCCGTGCAGGGTTCCAAGCACGTGTTGGGATTCGCGTCGCGCCGCGAAGTGGACGCCAATCTCGATTACGTCGCCGTGTGGAACGCCGCGTTCCTGCACTCCGAGGACCTGGGCGAGGCGATGCAGGCTTTCATGCAACGGCGACCGCCGGTCTTCCGCGGCCAGTAGGGGAAGGAAGGGAAGGAAGGGGAGGAAGGACGGGAAGGACGGGAAGGGCAGGAAGGGATCTGAGTCGGACGCGTCGCCCTTCCCTTCCTTCCTCGCCTTCCTGCCCTTCCTCCCCTTCCTCCCCTTCCTCTCCTCACGCACTGCGCGCCTGAGCCGCGGCAACCGCCGCATCCCGCAGCTCGCGCCGCAGGATCTTGCCGACGTTGCTCTTCGGCAGCTCATCCCGGAACTCGATGTACTTCGGCTTCTTGTAGCCCGTGAAGTTCTCCTTGCAGAACTCCATGAGCTGCTCGACGGTGAGCGCCGGGTCCTTGCGCACGACGAACACCTTGACGGCCTCGCCGGATTTTTCATCGGGCACGCCGACGGCGGCGCATTCCACGACGCCGGGATGCGTCGTGATCACCTGCTCGATTTCGTTCGGGTACACGTTGAAACCCGACACCAGGATCATGTCCTTCTTGCGGTCCACGATCCTGATGTAACCGCGCTCGTCCATGATGCCGATGTCGCCCGACTTGAAGAACCCGTCGGGGGTCATCACCTTCGCGGTCTCGTCCGGACGGTTCCAGTACCCCGCCATCACCTGCGGGCCGCGTATCGCGATCTCGCCTGGCTGGCCGAGCGGCAGGACCTGTCCGGCGTCGTCGAGAATCTGGATCTCCGTGCTCGGGAATGGCAGTCCGATGGTGCCGTTGTATTCACGATTGAGGATCGGATTGCACGTGGCGACCGGCGACGTCTCCGAGAGACCGTAGCCTTCGATGATCGGCACGCCGGTGAGCGCCAGCCACCGCTCGCTGGTCGCCTTCTGCACGGCCATGCCGCCGCCGTTCGCGACGCGCAGGCTCGAAAAGTCGAGCTTGCGGAAGTCCTCGTTCTCGAGCAGCGCGTTGTAGAGCGTGTTGACGCCCGGCAGCACGTTGAACTTGTACTTGGCCAGTTCCTTGACGAAGCCTGTGATGTCCCGCGGATTGGGGACCAGCACGTTGAGCGTGCCGATGCGCATGCCGAAGAGGCAGTTCACCACCAGCGCGAACACGTGATACAGCGGCAGCGCGCAGATGTAGACGAACTGGGCCGGCACCGGTCCGCGCGAAGTGTCCTGCAGCGCGGGCACGATCCAGGCTTCCATCTGCAGCACGTTGGCGACGAGGTTACCGTGCGTCAGGGCCGCCCCTTTCGACACGCCGGTGGTCCCGCCCGTGTACTGCAGGAATGCGATGTCCCGCTGCGTGACGGCGATGGGCTCGAGCTTGCGGCGCGCGCCGGCATCGAGCGTCTCGGTGAACTTCACGTGCCCCGGCAGCGTATACCCGGGCACCATCTTCTTCAGGCGGCGCACCGCGAAATTGACGATCGCGCTCTTCGGGAACCCGAGCATTTCGCCAAGAGATGCAACGATGACTTTCTTGATCGCCGTGCGCGCAATCACCTGCTGCAGCGTGGCCGCGAAATTCTCGAGGATCACGATCGCTTCGGCGCCGGAATCCTTCAGCTGATGCTCCAGCTCGCGCGGCGTGTACAGCGGATTGACGTTGACGACGACGAAGCCGGCGCGCAGCACGCCCGCAAGTGCGATCGGGTACTGCACCACGTTCGGCATCATGATTGCGACCCGGGCGCCCTTGGCGAGGCCCTGCGACTGCAACCACGAGGCGAAGGCCGCGGAGTAACGGTCGATTTCACCGAAGGTGAAGAACCGGTCCATGTACGCGTACGCGTTGCGCGACGCGTGCTCGCGGAACCCGTGTTCGATCAGGTCGACGAGTGACGAGTACTGCGAGAGGTCGACGTCGTGCGGGACGCCGGGCGGATAGTGCTTGAGCCAGATTCGTTCCATGACTGCTTCCCCCGAAGCTGACGATCGTCGGGACGGCTAAGGTCGGGGCCGCGCGACGATCGGTACGTTGCAGAGATCGATGTAGCCGGCCGGAACGAGGTACCAATCGTCGCGACGGTTGCGACGCGCCTCGACCAGCTGGTGAAACCGTTCGGTGTCGGTGCGCAGGATTTCGAGGTTCTCGCGCTCCGCCGCCGGCAGGTCCGCCGCGACACGAACACTCGTGATCGGCACGTACTGTTCGGCCTTTTCGTAGAAACCCATCGGGCCGGATCCGCGCGGCTGCGTGGCCAGCAGTTCCATGCCTTTGACGACGCGCCCCACCAGCGCAATGTTGCGGTCGAGCTGGCGCGGAGCGTGGCCCGAGACCACGTACAGTTCCGCGCCACTGCCGCTGTCGGCTTCGTTACCGCGACCGGCGCCCACCATCGCGTAACAATGGGCGAGCCATGCTTCGCCACTTGCGGGGTCGCGTCCGGCTGGGAAACCCTGGCTGAACCCGACCTCGGGGGCGTAACCGTCGCGGTCCGGCAGCGGCTCGAAGGGCAGCGCCGGTGTCATCTTGACCGTGAACTCGGGTGGCAGTCTGTCGCGGGCAGTGCCCAGGCTGCGCTTGCCGTCCGGGTCACCCCACTGCACGACGAAATTGTCCTGGGAGCGGACGATGGCAAGACCGTCGAAGTATTTCCCGCGCGCGAGCTTGCGCAGATTGTCGGCATGCTGGGGTGCAAAGGCCGGTGCGAGTTCGATCACCACCCGGCCCTGCGGCAGCTGCAGGTAGAGCGTGTTCTCGGGGTCGAGGGGGCGCCAGTCGGCAGGCGTGGTGGCCGCCAGGATTTCGTTCATCGTGCGCGGAGGCGCACTCGGCGCCGCAGGCCCTGGATCGGCCGCCTTGGCCGGGACAGCAACAAGCGCCATCGCCAATGCAATCGCCAGTTCAATCACGCCGTGTGGAGCCCTCATCCTGGCTGCCGCCGCTGGTTTCATCACGCAAAATCTACAGGGTGCGGGCGACGAATCAAGCAGAGAATTCCGCAGGCAGGCTATGATTTCGATGGGTCGGGGTCGTCCCGCGCTTTGCCATCCTCGAGAGGCCGTCGCAGTCATGCTCGTCAAGTTCTCGACCAGGTTCGGCCAGCTCGTGATGCAGGGTGAACCGGCGGTAGCGCTCATCAGGCTGGGCGGTCATTCGGGCACGGTGCCAAGCGCCGTGCTGGCCGCAGACCTGCCAGGCTTCCTGGCGAAACTGCGCGCTGGCCTGGAACTGCAGGGCGAACAGGTGTCGCCACCGCCCCCGGCCAGGGAGCAGGGAGGCGACTGGGAGGACGACAAGGAACCCGGCGAGCAGCCCATCAAGCTCCGGCTGCGCGCCGTGCCGCTGCTCGACATGCTCGACACGGCCGTCCTGCGGCAATCCGACCTGTTCTGGGAACAGGCCTGAGGTCCACGGCATGCGTCTCGCTGCCCTGCTCATGCTGCCGGTGCTGGCCCTCCTCCTGCTTGCCGCGCACCTCGTCCATGCCGGCCTGAGGCCGCTGGCGGTGCTTGCAATCCTGCTGATGAGCCTGCTGGCCGTGCCGCGGCCCTGGGCCTCGCGGACGCTGCAGGTCGTCCTCGCCGTCGCGGTGATCGAGTGGATCCTGACCACCGTGGGACTCGCACAGCTGCGCCTGCGTCTCGGCGAGCCCTATGTACGGCTGGCCGTGATCCTGGGGTCCGTCACCCTGTTCACCGCGCTCGCAGCCCTCGCGTTCCAGCACCCGGTCCTGCGTGCCTATTTCCGGTTGCCCGCGAAATCCGCGGCCGGGCCTGCTGCACGCTGAACCGTGCCCGGTTTGCGGTGAAACGACTGTCGGCCCCGGTTGGGACCGCCACTCCCGTCAGGTAACCTTGTCGGCCCGTGCCCGGCACGACCCCCACTTCTCGAGGACCGACGCGTCTATGAAGACCCTGCTGGCCACCGCTGGCGCCTTTGCGCTGCTCACCACCTCCATGACGAACGCTGCCGAAACAAAGCCTGCCGCCGACGCCGTACCCCCCCTGCTGGCACCGTGGACAGGCCCCTACGGCGGCGTGCCGCCGTTCGACAAGGTCAAGGTCGTCGACCTGAAGCCGGGACTCGAAGCCGGCATGGCCCAACAGCTCGCCGAAATCGACCGGATCGCGAACGACCCGGCGACACCGACGTTCGAGAACACGATCGCAGCGATGGAGCGCACCGGCCGCACGCTCGATCGCGTCATCACGGTCTACGGTGTCTACAGCTCGACGCTGAACGACGAAGCCGTGCAGGCCGTCGAACGCGAGATGGCGCCGAAGCTTGCTGCGTTCAGCGACCAGATCACGCAGAACCCGCAGCTGTTCGAGCGCATCGCCAAGGTCTACGAGACGCGCGAAACGTCGGGGCTCACCCCCGAGCAGCAGCGCCTGACCTGGGTGTACTACACGAACTTCGTGCGCGCCGGCGCCAGGCTGGATGCGGCGGGCAAGAAGCGCACGGCGGAAATCAACCAGGAACTCGCCAGGCTGTTCACGAGTTTCGGCCAGAACGTGCTCAAGGACGAAAACGAAGGTGTGATCTACCTCGACAAGGAGTCCGACCTTGCCGGGCTGCCGCAGGGCGTGCGCGACGGCATGGCGCAGGGCGCGGAAGGACGCGGCCAGAAGGGCAAGTGGGCCATCGCCAACACGCGCTCGAGCATCGAGCCGTTCCTGACCTATTCGGACAACCGCGCGCTCCGGGAGAAGGCCTGGCGCATGTTCGTGAACCGCGGCGACAACGGCGGTGCCACCGACAACAACGCGACGATCGCGCAGATCCTGCAGCTGCGGGCCGAGCGCGCCAAGCTGCTCGGCTTCCCGACGCACGCGCACTGGCGCCTCGAGAACACGATGGCGAAGACGCCCGAGCGCGCCATGGAGCTGATGGAAGCCGTGTGGACGCCTGCCGTCGTGCGCGTGCACGAAGAAGTCGCCGACATGCAGAAGATCGCCGACGCCGACAAGGCGGGCATCAAGATCGAGCCTTGGGACTACCGCTACTACGCCGAAAAGGTGCGCAAGGCGAAGTACGACCTGGACGAGACCCAGGTCACGCCGTACATGCAGCTCGAGAACCTGCGTGAAGGCATGTTCCACATGGCGAAGGAACTGTTCGGGTTCAACTTCAAGCCGGTCGACGCGAGCAAGGTGCCCGTGTACCACCCCGACGTGCGCGTCTGGGAAGTGACCAACCCGACGGGTGAGCTGGTCGGACTGTGGTACTTCGATCCCTACGCGCGCAAGGGCAAGCGTTCGGGTGCATGGATGAACGCGTACCGCACCCAGGAGAAGTTCGACGGCGACGTCAAGACGATCGTCTCCAACAATTCGAACTTCGTGAAGGGCAAGCCCGGCGAGCCGGTGCTGATCAGCTGGGAAGACGCGACCACGCTGTTCCACGAATTTGGCCACGCGCTGCACGGTTTGAGTTCGAGCGTGAACTATCCATCGGTGGCGGGCACCGCCGTCGCGCGCGACTACGTCGAGTTCCCGTCGCAGTTGCTCGAGCACTGGCTGTCGACGCCGGAGATCCTCAACCGCTATGCCCTGCACTACCAGACCGGCAAACCGATCCCGGCTGAACTCGTGGCCAAGATTGATGCGGCCGAGAGGTTCAACCAGGGTTTCAAGACGGTCGAATACCTGTCGAGCGCGCTGATCGACATGAAGCTGCACCTCGCAGGCGGCCAGA
Source organism: uncultured Gammaproteobacteria bacterium (assembly GCA_963827615.1). Lineage (GTDB taxonomy): Bacteria > Pseudomonadota > Gammaproteobacteria > Steroidobacterales > Steroidobacteraceae > RPQJ01. The sequence continues at coordinate 110,539 of CAWHCA010000009.1, forward strand.
CGATCGATCCAGACAAGTTCGAGCGCGAGACACTCGCAGCGATGGACATGCCGTCCGAGATCGTGATGCGTCACCGCACGCCGCAGTTCAACCACGTGTTCTCGGGCGACAGCTATTCAGCCGGCTACTACAGCTACCTGTGGTCGGACACGATCACGGCGGACGCCTGGGAAGCCTTCACCGAAGCGGGGGGCCCATGGGACAAGGCCGTGGCCAAGCGCCTGCGCGACAACGTCTTCGGCGTGGGCAACACGATCGACCCGGCCATTGCGTACCGGCAGTTCCGCGGTCGCGATCCGGGCATTGCAGCACTGATGCGCAAGCGCGGATTTCCGGTGCCGCCGGCGGCTGCGCCGGCCGCCGCAGGCGCCAAGTAGGCGCCTGCTCCAGGGGATAGGGGTTGGGGACCAGGGGATAGTCGGAAGGCACCGCGGACGCGGCGCGATTCGACTAACCCCTAACCCCTATCCCCTTTCACGCGTTCATTCTCGACCAGGCTGCGCCTGGTCGAGGATGAACGCGTATTCCTCCGCCAACTCGTGCAGATGCTCGAACCGGCCCGACTTGCCGCCGTGCCCGGCTTCCATGTTGACGCGCATCACCAGCAGCCGGTCATCGGTCTTGAGACGCCGCAGCTTCGCTACCCACTTCGCGGGCTCGTAGTACTGCACCTGGCTGTCCCAGAGTCCCGTCGTGACGTACAGCGCCGGATATGCCTGCGCCTGCACGTTGTCGTACGGTGAGTAGCTCAGCATGTAGTCATGGAACGCGCGTTCGTGCGGGTCGCCCCACTCGTCGTACTCGTTGGTCGTCAGCGGAATGCTCTCGTCGAGCATGGTCGTCACGATGTCGACGAATGGCACGTGCGCGACGATGCCCCGGTACAGCTCCGGCGCCATGTTGGCAGCCGCAGCGACCAGCAAGCCACCGGCGCTGCCGCCGCGCGCGAAGACCCGCTTCGCGTCCGCGTAACCTTCGGCGACCAGCCAGCGCGTTGCGTCGATGAAGTCCTCGAACGAGTGTCTTCTTCTCGAGCAGCCGTCCGGCGTCGTACCAGCGGCGACCACGCTCCTGGCCGCCGCGCACCTGCGCGATGGCGTAGACGAAGCCGCGGTCGAGCAGCGACAACAGGCTCGACGAGAACACGGGATCCGAAGAAATGCCGTACGCGCCGTAGCCGTACTGCAGCAGCGGCGCGGTGCCGTCGCGACGAAACAGGTCGCGGCGATAGACGAGGGCGACGGGCACGCGTTCGCCGTCCCGCGCGGTCACCCACAGGTATTCGGTCGCGTATCGCGACGGATCAAAGTCGCCCAGCACCGGCTCGCGCTTCAACAACACCCGCTCGCCGGTGCGTGTGTCGTAGTCGTACGTGGTTCGCGGCGTCGTGAGCGACGTGTAGGTGTAGCGAACGGCATCGCTGGCCACTTCCTCGTTCGCGTCGAGCGCCATGCGGTACGCGGGCTCATCCGAGTCGATGTGGATGTCGGGTCCGCCGGCCCACGGCCGGATGCGGATCCTGCGCAGACCCTCGACTCGCTCCTCGATCGCGAGAAAGTTGTCGAACACATCGAATCCCGCCACGAGCACGTCGTCGCGGTGCGCCACGAGTTCGCGCCAGCGTTCGCGTATCCCAGTGTCCGCCGCCGAGGCCTCGAGCAGGCGGAAGTTCACGGCCTGCCAGTTGCTGCGGATCACCCAGCGTTCACCGACGTGGTCCACCGAATACTCGTGCCCGCGGCTGCGCGGCAGGAACACGTTGAAGGCCAGCGCGGGATCGTCGAGGGAAGCGTAGCGGACTTCGGTCGTGACGGTGCTGCTCGACTCGATCAGCAGGTACCGCCGATCCTTCGTCAGGCCGACGGACGTGTAGAACGCCTCGTCTTCCTCTTCGTGCACGACCGGGTCGCGCGCGGGATCGGTGCCCAGTTCGTGCACACGCACGCGCAATCCCAGCAGCGTGACCGGATCCTTTTCCACGTACAGCACGCGACGGTTGTCTGCCGCCCAGGCGACGCCCTCTTCGACGTTCGGGACCACGTCCGGCAACAGCTCGCCCGTCACCAGCGACTTGAAACGCAGCGTGTACTGGCGGCGGCCAACGGCGTCTTCGGTGAACGCGAGCAGGCGGTTGTCGTGACTGACCTCGATCGAACCGACGTCGTAGTACTCGAGACCGCGCGCGTTCTCGCGCAGGTCGAGCAGGACCTGCTCGGGGCCATCGGCACTGCCTTCTCGGCGCGCGTAGACGGGATATTCGTCGCCGGTGTCGTAGCGATGCAGGTACCAGTAGCCATTGTCGCGGTAGGGAACGCTGGCATCGTCCTGGCGGATGCGCCCAACGATCTCGCTGTACAACTGGTCTTCGAGCGGCTTCCACGCCGCGGTCATCGCGATGCGGTACGCGTCCTCGGCGCGCAGGTACTCGAGCACGTCGGACGCCGTACGCGTGTCGTCGCGCAGCCAGTAATAGTCGTCGACCCGGACGCAGTGCGGCGACGAGACGGCGTGTGGCCGGACCGCCGCAACCGGAGGCAGGAGCGGTCCCTGGCTCATGGGTCGAGAGTCAAACGCCCGCCGGTCCCATGCGCACCGGATACGTCGGACGCGCACCCCCCGCCTGGTAGTACGGCATCATCTTCGGTGCGAGCGCGCTGAGGCGATGCTGTCGCGTGGCATCGCTCGGGTGCGTGCTCAGCCATTCGGGCGGCGCGTTGCCGCCGACCTTCGCCATCTTCTGCCACAGCGTGACGGCGGCGCGCGGGTCGTAGCCTGCCCGGGCAGCGAGATCCATGCCGATCTGGTCGGCTTCGTTTTCCGCCGTGCGGCTGTTCGGCAGCTTGATCGCGACGGTCGCAGCAGCCGCAGTCATGGCCATCGCCTGGCCTGGATTGTCCGATATCAGGCCTGCGGCGAGAATGCCGGCATTGGCCGCCATCGCCGTCGACATGCGCTCCGCAGTGTGGTTTGCCAGCGCGTGCGCGATCTCGTGGCCCATGACCTGCGCGAGCTCGTCATCGGTCGGGTCGACCTTCATGATCAGGCCCGTGTAGAGCGCCATGCGCCCGCCCGCCATGCACCAGGCATTGACGGTCTTCGGATCGTCGATGACCTGCACGCTCCATTGCCACTTCGCGCTGTCGGGCCGCATCTTCACGGCCTGCGCCACGAGGCGCTCGGTGATCACGCTCACGCGCTTGAGCGTGCGCGGATCGGTGACGAGCTTGCCCTCTTTCTGGTACTTGCCCATCTCCTGCGCGTACGCCTGGCGCGACGAACTGATCGCCTGCTCTTCGGACACGAGCATCAATTGCCTGCGCCCGGTGGGACTCGTCGCGCAGGCAGCGACGAGCAGCACGAGCGCAGCGGTGAACAATGGCTTGCGGAAGTTCATCCTGGAACCCTTGACCTGTCGAACGACGTCGGAATGGAGTGGATAATGCCTCGCCGCGCCGCAGGTAGAAAGGCCGCGCAGGCACAACCGCGGTTCGCGGTGAGGTAAGCTCAGTCTCACGGCGCAGCCCGTTGCGCGCACCGGAGGCAGTGATGTCGCGGCCAACCCATGCCCGATTGTCCGCCAGCGGTGCAGTCCTCCACGTGCGCCAGGCAGGAAGCGGACCCGGTCGTCCTGCTGCTGCACGGCTTTCCCGATTCCTGCGAACTCTGGCACGACGTGACGCCCCGCGCTCGTGGCGGCCGGCTTTCGCGTCATCGCGCCGGACCTGCGTGGTTTCGGTCAATCGGAAGCGCCGGCGTCCGTCGGCGACTACGCGCTGGGACACGTCGTTGCCGACCTGCGCGTGCTGATCGCCCGGCTGGCGGGCGACGAGCCCGTGCGCGTGATCGGCCACGACTGGGGCGCCGTCGCGGGCTGGTGCCTGGCGCTGGAACACCCACAGCTCGTTCGGTCGCAGGTTGCGCTCTCGGTCGGGCATCCCCGCCAGTACGCCGTGGCGGGGCTCGAGCAGAAGCTCAAGGGCCTCTACACGCTCGCGTGGCAGGTGCCGGGCGCCGCGGAGCGCTGGCTCGCACAACGCGGCTACGCGGGCCTGCGTGGCTGGGGACGGCAGCATCCGCGGATCGAGGATTGCGTGCGGGACCTGTCGCGGCCGGGCCGACTCACGGCCGGCCTCAACTGGTATCGCGCCAACCTGCGCCGCGTGCTGTTCGGCCCCTGGGAGAAGTGCACCGTGCCGACGCTCGGCGTCTGGAGCAGCGGCGATCATTTCCTCGCCGAAGACCAGATGCGCGATTCGCACCAGCGCATGCAGGCGCCCTGGCGCTACGAGCGCATCGAACGCGCGGGGCACTGGTTGCCGCTCGAGCAGCCGGATCGCGTCGCGGAACTCGCGTTGCAGTGGTTCTCACAACACTAGGCGGTCAGGGGTTGGATCGAGATCCTTCTCGTGGCGGCTGTCTTACAGGTAGGGCGACAGCAGCCGCGCAAGCCCGTCGCGCAGCCGCGCCGGAAACGCCCGGCTCTCGAGCTCGGCGAGGCCGAGAGGCCGGGCGTCCGCGAGCTTCGCGTCGATGATCGCGTCGAGCCGCGCCGCGAGGTCGCGGTCATAGCACTCGAGGTTGTACTCGAAATTGAGCCGCAGGCTCCGGGCGTCCCAGTTCGTCGAACCGATGAGCGACCACGTGCCGTCCACGACGAACAGCTTCGTATGGTCGAACGGCGGCGGCGCAAGGTGGATACGGCAGCCCTTCTCGATCAGCTCGGGCAGCTGCGGCGTCATCGCCCAGTCCATCAGCGGCACGTTGCTGCGGCCAGGCAGCACGATGTCCACCTCGACCCCGCGCAATGCGGCCACCTGCACAGCGCGCAACAGTACGCTGTCCGGGAGAAAATACGGCGTGACGATCCGCGCGCGTCGCGTCGCGACGCTGAGCGCTCCCACGATGATCTGCAGGAGGTTGTCGAGGTCGGCGTCCGGACCGTCCGGCACGCCGCGCGCAGCCACCGAGCCGCAGCCTTCCGCCGGCGAAAACCAGCGCTCGCCGCGGAGTCGTTCACCGGTACTGAAGGCCCAGTCGATCGCGAATGCGCGCTGCATGTCGGCGACGACCGGTCCATCGACCCGGAAGTGCAGGCACCGCACCGGATGCGCGGGGCGGCGAGCAAGCCAATGACCCGCACGGATATTGATGCCGCCGGTGAAGCCGACGCGCCCGTCCACGACGAGGATCTTACGGTGGTTGCGCAGATTCGCGTATTGGAAGAGGCGCGGTATGCGGGTCGGCAGAAACGCGGCGACAGGCACCCCGGCCGCGCGCAGCACTCGGATCATCGTCGGCCGCGTGTAGCGCGCGCCTACGTCGTCGATGAGCACCCTGACTTCGACGCCACGACCTCGCGCGCGCACCAGCGCGTCCTGGAATGCACGGCCGGCATGATCGTTGTCGAAGATGTAGGTCGCGAGGGTAACCGACGTCCGAGCCGCATCAATGCTCGCGAGCATGGCCGGGAACGCCGCATCGCCATCCTGCAGCGGCTCAACGCGGTTGCCTTCCAGCAAGGGGTTGCGCGTTACGCGCTCGCCCAACCGGTCCAGGCCGGCGAATCCGGGATAGCGTACGTCGAGCACCTCGCGCTGGATCGCGCCGAAGCGGTGCCCGCATGAATTGCCGTGAGCGAAGGATTCGACTCTGCGATTCCTGGCCGTGGCGGAGCGGCGGATGCGATTGATTCCCAGGAGGAAGTACGCGAGGGCCCCGACGACCGGCACGAGCCATGCAAGCCCGACCCAGCCGATGATGGCCGGCACGTGGCGCTTGCGAAGCACGGCATCCACGGTGACCCAGACAGCACCGATGACGTATGCCACCGATACGAAGATGGGCCAGAGATCCGCAACGCCCGCGACGATGCCCGGCTGCATGGTTGAGTGAGTTGACCGCGCGGTTGCCCTGCGAGCTGCGCAGTCTAACCGACCTCTAACCCCTAACCCCTAACCCCTATCCGCTATCCCCTTCTCGGGTAGACGCGTCGCGTCGCATACGCCGCCTTCAGCTCGGCGCCCAGGTATTCGCGCAACGTCGAGAACACGCTGCGTGAGATGTCGGCGGGCTTTCCCCTTCGCCAGCTCGAAAGATCTGGCAGTAGTACCAGGACTGCGCCGCGAAAGCGTTGAGTGCCTTGGCCGCGATGCTCGAGCCCTGCGGCGACAGCCATCCGCGATCCCGCAATCGCAGGCGACCGTCGAGATCTTCGATGCCGTCCCTTGCCCCAGACAGCAGCTGGCGCGGGAAGTCGGGCGTCCAGCAGAGCGGCCGCCCGAGCCCGATCACGTCGCAGTCGCCCTCGCCCGGCGCAGCGCCGAGCGCGGAAGCCATGCCAGCACGCGTACGGAAACCGCCGGTGACCATCAACGGCATGCGGGCCACGCGGCGGATCGCCGTCGCGTACTCGAGGAAATACGCTTCACGTGCCCGCGTGCTGCGACGGACGGGTTTCGCGTCTTCGGATCGGCCTTCGAAACCGAGCAGTCGCGGCTGTTCGTACGTGCCGCCCGAGACCTCGAGCAGGTCCACACTCTCGTCGTTCAGCCACGCGACGACCTGCAGGCACTCCTCGTGCGAGAAGCCGCCCTTGCGAAAGTCGTCCGAATTCAGCTTCAGCGCGACAGGAAAATCCCGGCCCACGGCTTTGCGTACGGCACGCAGCGTTTCGAGCAGAAAACGGGCGCGGTTCGCCAGCGTTCCGCCCCAGGCATCCGTGCGCTGGTTCGTGATCGGGGAAAGGAACGAGCTGATGAGATACCCATGGGCCCCGTGCACCTGCACGCCGGTGAATCCGCATTCGCGCACGACCTGCGCCGCGTGCGCAAACCGGCCGATCAGACCGACGATCTCGTCCTCCGCCAGGGCCCGTGGCCGCGCGTAGTTGCCAAGCAGATCGAGTTGCACCGCGGACGGCGCGAGCGGGCGACCGGTGACATAACGCGGCGACTGCCGTCCCGCGTGCGAAATCTGCACCCAGAACTGGTTGCCGCCGGCCGTCCCTGCCTTTGCCCACGCGGCAAGCCGCGCGCGAGCCTCGGCGTCGAAGGTCCGTGGTTCCGACTGGTCGACGGCGACGTTGCCGGGCCGTTCGAGGTCGAACCGGTCCACCTGCACGTTGCCGGTGATCAGCAATCCGCTCCCGCCCTCGCTCCAGGTGCGGTACAGGCGCTCGAGCGCGGGCGTGGCACGCAACCAGGCGTCCGCCAGCCCCTCAGTCATGGCCGCCTTGGCCAGCCGGTTCGGCAAGGACGCGCCGCAGGGCAACCGCAGGGGCTGAGTCAGGACGTCCATCGTTTAACCTCTCCCGATTGCGGGGTATGATCGCTGCGATCGCAATGCGCAGGCGCCGTGGCGTCCCGCGCGACACCAACGAGAACAGGGTGGAGGTTTCGCCGATGCTGACCAGGGAAAAACTGACGATCGTGCAGTGGCAGGCGGTGCGCAACACGCCGCATCACGTGATCATCGCGGTGTCGTCCTCGGGCGGCAGCGCCTTCGACGAGATGCTCGAGCGCTCGGCAGGCCTGCAGGGCATCGTCGATGCCATCAACAGCACGCACCCGCTGGTCAGCGAGATTGCCGGCAGCACGCACATCATGCATGCGCAGAACGACGTCCGTAAGTGGTTCTACACGCTGGACGAAGGCCACCGTACGCCGGACAGGCTGCAGGAAAAAGCGCTGGAAACGGCACGCCACGCGCTCGAGGCGCTCGGCACGCACGGCAGCGCAGAGGACCTGATGCATTACGGTGAGTTCGTGCTGTCACTGGCCACTCGCGTTGCACGCGCGGCGCGTGAAGGCGACGTGATGGGCATCGGTGGCGAACTCGTGAGCGAGAAAGAGCGCATGTTCATCGAGCGTCTCGACCAGCTCATCCAGGAACGTCGCACCCGCTGAGCATGTCCGGGGCCGGCACGCGCCAGCTCGAGTTCCCGCCATCCTGACGACCGGGCCGCGAGGCCCGGCTCTTCGTTTACGCCGCCTTGGCCTTCGCCCTGGCCGGCGTCTTGCGGTCACCCACCAGGTACGCCGCGAGTGCCGGCAACAGCAGGATCGCGCCGAACATGTTCACCAGGAACATGAAGCAGAGCAGGATGCCCATGTCGGCCTGGAACTTCAGGGCCGAGAACGTCCACGTCGCCACCGAGATCGTCATGGTCACGGCCGTGAACACCGACGCCGTACCGCGCTGCTTCAGTGCCTCGACGAAGGCGTCCTTGAGCTTGAGGCCGCCATCCTCCATCTCGTGCTTCATGCGCTCGAAGAGGTAGATGCCGTAGTCGACGCCGACGCCGACGCCGAGTGCCACGACCGGCAGCGTGTTCACCTTCACGCCGATCCCGAGGATGGCCATCAGCGCGTTGCAGAGGATCGTCACCAGGGCAAGCGGCAGGATGATGCACAGCGTGATCGGGAATGAACGGAACGTGATCAGGCAGAGCACCATCACCGACGCGAACAGCGCGAGGTTGACCCACTTGTCGGCGGCCTCGACGGCCTCGTTCGTGGCCGCCATGACGCCGACGTTGCCGCTGGCAAGACGGAAGGTGACGCGCTCGGTGTCGCCACCGGCCGCCTTGAAGTCCTTCACTACCTTGACGATGTGCTCGATCGTCTGCGCCTGGTGGTCGGTCGTGTAGATGCTGATCGGCATGGCCGTGCAACGCGAGTTCATGAACTCGTTGCCCAGCCGCGTGGCATACCCCACGCCCTGCGCGATCTGCGCACGGCTCTCGGGCAGCATGCGCCATTTGATGAACGTCTCGGCGAACGACTGCGTCATCGACTTGACGAAGCCCGCGAGGCTGCGCACGGTCGCCACGCCTTCCACCTGCCGCATCTGGAATTCGAAGTCCTCGATCTTGTCCATGACGTCGCGATCGACGCAGGGCGAGTCGTCGTCGCTTTCCGGCTTCGCCTCGGCGATGACCTGCAGCAGGTCCACGCCGATCGCAAAGTGGCTGGTGATCATCCCGACGTCCTGGTTGTAGCGCGAGTCGGGTCGCAGTTCCGGCACGCCCTTGCCGAGGTCGCCGATGTGCAGGTGCCGCGCCTGCGACAGGCCGAACGCCAGCAGGCCGAGTCCCATCAGGATCGGCACCCAGGCGACCTTCTTCGTCGCCAGCGGGCCGATGCGCTCCCAGAACCAGTCACCCGCCGTTTCCTTGCCAGCCAGCTTCGAGGCCTGCTCGGGCGTGAACTTGTAGTACGAGAGCAGGATCGGCAGCAGCATCTTGTTGGTGATGATCATCACCGTGACGCCGATCGTCGCCGTGAAGGCGAGTTCGCGCACGATTTCGATCTCGACGAAGGCGATGACCATGAAGCCGAGCGCGTTCGCCAGCAGCGCCATCGCGCCCGGGATGAACAGCTTCTGGAACGAATGCGTCGATGCCGTGATGCCGTCGGCGCCGTGCAGGGTCTCGAGCCGCCAGGCGTTCGTCATCTGCACCGCGTGCGAGACGGCGATCGAGAAGATCAGGAACGGCACCAGGATCGACATCGGGTCGAGGCCCAGACCGAAGACCGGCAGCAGGCCAAGCAGCCAGATGACCGGCACGATCGCGCAGATCAGCGCCAGCGCCGTGATCATCAGCGAGCCGGAATACCAGTACAGCAGCAGCGCGGTGATCACGAACGCAATGCCGAAGAAGACGAGCACGCCGGCCGCACCCTTGGCGATGTCGCCCACGGCCTTGGCGAACCCGATGATGTGGACGCCGATATTCTCGTTTTCGTACTTGGCGCGGATCCCCTCGAGCTGGGCCGCCACCGCCTGCAGGTCGAGTCGCTCGCCCGTTTCGGGGTCGTTCTCCATCAATGTCGCAACGACCATCGCCGCGGTCTGGTCGTTCGAGACCAGTCGCCCGACCCAGTCGGACTTGAGCAGGTTTTCCTGCACCTTCGCCATCTGTTCGGGGGTGCCTGCGAAATCCGCGGACACGACGTTGCCGCCGCGGAAGCCGTCCTCGACGACTTCGGTGAAGCGCACGTTCGAGGTGAAGAGCGACGCAACGGAGCTGCGCTCGATGCCGGGGATGTAGAAAACCTCCTCGGTCACCTTGCGCAGCGATTCCATGAACTGCTTGTCGTAGATGGTCCCCTTCTTGTTCTGCAGCGCGACCAGCACCTTGTTGGCGCCGCCGAAGTCAGACTGGTACTCCAGGAATGTCGCCATGTACGGGTGCTTCAGCGGGATCATCTTGGTGAATGCCGCCTGCACGCGCAGCTGGCTCGCCATCGCGCCCAGCAGGATGGTGATCAGGATGAACAGGATCAGCAGCGGCTTGCGGTAGTGGAAGATCCAGTAGGAAATCTTGCCGACCCAGTCCGGCGTGAACTGGATCTTCTCGATCGCGGCATCGTCGGCACTCATGCCGGGCTTAACGTCGTTCGCCATTTATCTTGTCCTTGCCCGCTGTCGTTACTGGCCCTTGAGCCAGGCCGGGTCGAGCGGCGTGACGCCGCTTTCGCCCGCGAAGAGGATGCCCCCGCCCGGCTTTTCCACGAGCGCGGCGAAGCCCTTGCCCGGCTTGGCCGTGTGCAGGACGAAGCTCTGCCCGCCGTCGGCGCTTTCGGCGATCAGGCCGGTGTTGCCAACGAGCATCACACGCCCGTCGGCGAGTTGCTGGCCCGACATGAAGGACACGGTCGTGCCCGTTTCGACCTTCTGCCAGGTCGCACCAAGGTCGAGCGTCCGGTAGACGTTGCCACGCATGCCGAAGACGAGGACGCTGCCGTCCTTGACCGCCAGCGCGCCGAAGAACGATCCCTGGTACGGCGACGTGAGCGCGACCCAGGTGGCGCCGCCGTCGTCGGACCTCGCGAGCGTGCCGGACTCGCCCGCCAGCAGCAGCGACGTGCCGACCGCGACGACCTGCGAAATGTGGCGGTCGAAGTCTTCGGACAGCACCATGCCGCGCTGCCAGGTCTTGCCGGCATCGACCGAATCGAAGTACAGCCCGAATGCGCCGAACGCAATGAAATGGTCGCCATCGAGGTGTGTCACGCCGAGCAGGGAGTCGGGACCCGCCTCGTCGACGATGACCTGGGACCAGGTCATGCCGCCGTCGTCCGTGCGCACGAACGATCCGCCGTGGCCGACCGCGACCCCGACCTTGTCGTCCTTGAACGCCACCCCGGTGAGTTGCCGCGTGATGGGCGTCTGCACGCCCTTCCATGCCTTGCCATCGTCGGAGACCAGCGCGAAGCCGCGCTCGCCGACGGCGACGAGCCGATCGCCGACCCGTGTGATGTCGAGCAGCACGATCCGGTCGCTGCGCACATCGACGACCACAGTGGAGCCAGGCTTCGCTGCGGCTGCTTGCTCTTCGCTGCGCGCAGGCGCGCCAACGCAGAGTGTCGCGCCAAGCAAGGCACAGGCAATTCCTGCCCGATACGTCATTTTCTTGTTTCCCCCGCGGCCGGGCTCCCCCTGCCGCAAAACGGCCGGCCCCGGCGGAACCGGAGGCCGGCCATCGTCAGCTCAATCGAGACATCACGTCCCCGTATGCGCGATTACTTGGTACCCATGCGACGCAGTGCATCGGGCTGGAAATCGCCCCACTTGCCCTTCTGGTTCCAGTCCCACGGCGTCTTGATCTCGTTGTCCAGGCCCGCGGCATAGTACGCACCGCTGTTCAGGTCGTGCCAGAGGTTGGCGCGGTAATACGGGATCTTCGCGTCGTAGAACTGCATCAGCGGATGGACGCCGATGCGCCACAGCTGCTTGCGCGTGTCATAGGCGTCTTCGTACAACACCGACCACGAATCCTCGTCGAGGTAGAACACCCGCTTGCCGTAGATGTGCTTGCTCCCCGGCTTGAGGGTGGCCTCCACCTCCCACACGCGGTGCAATTCGTAGCGCATGAGGTCGGAGTTGATCGTGCCCTTGCGGATGATGTCTTCCTTGTACTTGAGCTTCTTGTCGGCCAGCTTGTAGGCGTTGTAAGGGACGTAGATCTCCTTCTTGCCGACCAGCTTCCAGTCATAGCGGTCCGGCGCGCCGTTCCACGCGTCGAACTGGTCGGACGTGCGCATGCCTTCCGTGCCGTCCGTGAAGTTGTCGTGGGCGAGATCCGGGGCGCGGCGCACGCGCCGCTGTCCCGCGTTGTAGATCCAGGCCGAGCGCGTCTGCTTCACCTGGTCGACGGGCTCGTGCACGAGGAACATCGTGCCCTCGAGCGTCGCCGGTGTAGTGAATGCCGACTGGAACGCCAGCAGCAGGTTGTCCTGCGGCTGGTCCAGGCTCGTATTGAAAATGCGATATTCGCGGGAACCGATCTTGTAGAAATCGCCGTTCGCCCGCACCGGGAAGCTGTTGTACTCGCGCAGTACGCCGGCTCCGAGGTAACGCTGCTGGTGATTGTAGATGGCTTCGATGCCGCTCTTCGGGATCGGGAACGGCACGTCCGCACGCCCGCCCGTGATACCGAAGCCGACAAGTTCGAGCTTCGGCGCGTTCGCCTTGACATCCGCGTACACGGAGTCCGGATGGCATGCCGTCCGGCGCGTCTCGTAGACCGGCATCTTGAAGTTGTCGTACTTCGCGAGCAGCGCGAGCGTGCCTGGCGTCAGCTTGTCCTTGTACTGCGCGGCATTGGCCTTGGTGATCGTGAACTTCACTTTGTCGTTCGCAAACGGGTCGACGTAACCCTTGGCCGGCGTCCAGCCCGCGGGCGGCGCACACAGGCCCCCGGTCCAGGCCGGAATGGTCCCGTCCTTGTTGCCCGCCTTCTCGGCGCCCATTGGCGTGAGGTCGGCACCCAGGCGCGCAGCTTCGGCGGCCGAGAGCTTCGCGTACGCCGGCAGCGCCGTGCCCAGCAGACCGGCCGCCGCGATCGCGGTGGCGAGGATCCTGTTCATAGTCTTCATCTGGTTCGTCTCCTGGATCCGGTTAGAAGGTCACGCTGACGGCGGCCGAGTAGTAGTCGCGATCGAACAGCGGATCGAAGTTGTCGTTGTCATAACTGACGTAGTTGAGGTCGAGCACGTACTTCTTGTTGTAGTTGAACTTCACGCCGAGCCCGAGCGTCATGCGGTCCTCGATGAAGGTCGGGTCCATCGAGACGCCTTCCACGTCGTGCGCCCAGAACACGCTCGGGGTGACGGTCACGCCGCTGTCCATGACGTTGTTGTAGTCCGCCGAGACGCGCAGGCGGTAGCCCCAGGCCACGTCCGTCACGTAGCCGTCGTTGCGGCAGCCGTTCGGTTGCGGGTTGTAGAGACGGTTTGCCGCCGGGACCGGCAGCCCCGAGAACGTCGGGGAACACATGTCGCCCGCACTCGCCTGGCCGAGGCCAGGCTGCCCTTCGGGCGAGGTTGGATCAGCGGCATAACCCGGGCCCGAGCCCGTGCCATACATGAAGCCGCGCCCGTAGCGGATTCCACCCTTGGTGTAGTCGGGCACGTTGTTCCACTGCGAACCGATCTCGCCGACGACCAGCATGCTCTCTGCGCCGAGGATGTTGCTGAAGGTCTTGACCGCGTTGACCTGGAACTGGGTCTTGTCGAACCGGTCGTGGCCGATCAGGTAGGTGCCCGCGCTCTGGGCCTGAACCGCACGCGCGCGTTCTCGGTACGGCCCGATGCCGAGCACACCGGCACCGATGAGATCGTTGCCGTTGGCCATGACCGGGACGTCGACCTGGTAGCTCAGTTCGGCCGACGTGGACCAGCTCAGCAGGTTGGTCGCGGCGCTGATGCCGTAGATCTGGATGTCCTCGGGGTACTCCCAGAAGCCCTTGCCGGATTCCAGGTTGGCGGGAAGTCCGACGGAGGCCAGAAAGCCTTCGATCGCGGCCTCGGCGCCCGGCATCAGGCTGCGCAGCCGACTCGACGTCCAGTAATTGCCGTAAGCGTCGGTGCCGATCAGCCCGGCGGCCGTCAGTGCGGCCTGCTGCGCGGCCGACAGATCTTTCCAGTTGGTGCCGGTGATGCTGGCAGCCACCGGGAGCCGACTGTGGATGTTCATCGCGTACAGGCCGATTTCCGTGTCGATCTTCTCGACCGGGAAACGGAAGGCCAGGCCGAACTGGCCGGAGTCGCTCGGCTCGCGGCCCTGGATGGCCGGGACATAGGTGCCGGCGGCCCCCTGCTGGAACGGTTGCGAACCGAGCTGCGCGACGATCGGTGACGCCGTGCCCGGAGCTACGTTGCCCAGCTGGCCGCCGACGACGGTGATGCTGTTGCACGAGCCCGGGTCGGCCCCGATCAGCGTGCTGGTCGCCGAAAAGTACGTGCCGCAAGCGTCCACCGACGTGTTGTTCCACTGCAGCTGGTAGAACGCCTCGATGGAGCCGAAGTCGAAACCCCAGTTCGCATAGACGGCCCACACCGGCAGCAGGATTTCCTTGAGCTCTGCGCCCGCGCGGCGGGCGGCCGGAACGTCGATCGGATTGATCTGGTTGACGCCCTGGATGAAGATGCTTTCGCCCCAGTTGATCACCTGGTTGCCCAGGCGCAGCTGCAGGTCGGTGTTGCCGACGGCGAACGAACCGTAGACGTAGGCATCCAGCAGCATAGACGTTTTCGAACTGCTGTTCGGCCTCGAAGCCGCGGTCGCTCAACTTGCCCTGGGGCCACAGGTTCTGTCCGGGCGGAGACACCGGCAGGCAGGCCGCGCCGGGCGGCGTCGCTGCCGTGCAGAGGGTGTAACCGGGAATCGGGCCGAGCCTGGGGCGAACGCCGTTGAAGTTGTTGGCCTGGCTGCCGACGAGCACGTTCTCCTGGTTCAAGGCCTGGTCGTACCAGTACTTGGCCCGCAGCAGGGCGCCGAAGCGGCCCTTCTTGTATTCGAGATCGGTGATGACCCTGAACGGCGTCGAGAACCGGTCGTTCTTGGCGTAGTTCAAGTTGCCGTCGCCCGCGGCATGATTACCAGCGAGGCCGTCCCTGGGACCTACAGCCGTGCCTGGAATCAGCGGGCTCGAGTATTTGCCGATGAGTGAACCGTCCGCTCGCGTAAAGAGTTGCTCGCTCGGGTCCTCGGCGCGCCAGCTCGCCCCCACCGAGACGGTGGTGTTCCAGTTCAGCTTGCCGCCGTTCTCGAACTCGAATTCGATCGCGGAAGCGCTGCCGGCATAGCACGCCAGCACCGTGCCGATCACTGCGGCCAGCTGCGCGCTGCGGCGATCCGGATTCATCGTTGCACTCGTCATTAGAAATCCCCCAGTTGCCTGTGAGCCCACTCAGTTGCAGATTCTCTCGGGATCCCCTGTCTGGTCCCGCACGTATGCAGCTGCTTCGGCATTCGCGCCCTGCAGCCGCTGGTAATCTGATTGCGTCTGTCGCCCGTCGTCCCGCCTGCACGAAGGAAACTGGCTAAGGCTAGCCCTGACCTTCCACGGTCACAGTCGTGAGTATCCGAAATACCACTACCTAGAATCCCCGTTGCGCAAGGTTGCCAGTGCCTCAGCCGCAAGACAACCCGAGTACGCGTTGCGTTTTTGCCATGCAAAAGTCAGGTCGCCCGTCGGCGACCTGCCGCCGGCGAGTGACGGGCCGCGCGCGAACGCTTGCGGACAGCCTGCCGTGGCGCGGAATGTGTGATTGCCGCCGCTTCCGGCGACGGCGCAGCCACCGCTGCACGCTCGAGATCCGCGAAGCTCGCGCGCAGGCATTCTGCGAAGAATGCCGGGTCCGGCAGCATGTCGCGGCAGGCGACTGCGCAGATCCAGAGCATGCCGTGGTAGCTGAATCCCGTCACATTGAGGCCCAGGCCGTCGAAAGCGATGCTGACCGGCGCGAAGCTGACGAGCCGGGCGCCAGCCATGAACAGGGGAACGTCGGGTCCGCGTACGTTCGAGACCACGATGCTCATCTGGGGGAGTACCAGCCGGCGCGTGGCGAATTCGCTGGCGGCATCCGGCAGCACCTCGAACAGGCGGGCGGCCAGGTCGCGGCCGACGACTGCATTGAGCGCCTTGGCTTTTGCTGCACCGCGGCGAATTTCCTGCAGGCGGTCGATCGGATCGTGCAACTCGGTGTGCAGCGGCATCACCGCCATGCCGATCTGGTTGCCAACGTCGGCGGTCTTGTCGGGCCCACGGAACGACATCGGCACCATGCAGGTCAGGGTCGCATCGGGCAGCTCGCCCTTGGCTTCGAGGTAGCGCCGCAACGCGCCACCGACGGTGGTCATGAACAGGTCGTTGACCGTCGCCTCGGGAATTGAGGCCCGGATCGTCCTGAAGCCGGCGAGCGGGAGTCCGACGACTTCGACGACCCGATGCGCGGATACCTTGCCGGCGAAACGGGTTGCTGGCGGTTTGCGCAGTGCCTCCGCGATCCTGGCCACGGTCGGCATCTCTTGTTTACCGAGCAGGTATGTCAGCCCGCCGGGAACCGCGGTACCCGCGCCCGCCACGCGCGCGGCGGTTTCGGCCGAGAGTCGCGCGAGACCGGGTACACGGCCGACTCCGCGAACGGCTGCGCGCAGGTACAACTCGGGCGCCGTCGGCATCCGGTCCTTGTAGCGCCGGACCCTGGCTGCAGGCTCGCTGAAATCCTCCGCCAGCGTCGAATGGATGGCGCGGATCAATTCCGTGCCTGCCTCGCCGTCGACGGCGCAATGGTGGATCTTCAGGTAGAGCGCGAAGCTGCCTGCAGGCAGGCCCGGAATGTTGTCGAGGCCTTCGATGACATAGGCCTCCCACAACGGCTTGCTGCGGTCGAGCGGACGCGAATGAATGCGCGCGACCTGGATGCAGAGCTGACGCCAGTCGCCCGGTTGCGGCAGCGCGATGTGCCGGACGTGAAATTCGACGTCGATGTCGGGATCTTCGATCCAGTACGGACGGTCGAGCCCGAGGGGCACCGTGACCAGCCGGCGACGAAAAAGCGGGAGGGAGTCGAGCCGCGCCTCGAAAAAGCGCAGCACGTCCTTGAAGCGAACCTTGCCCGCAGGCGCCGTAGACGGGTCATAGATGCCCAATCCGGCCACGTGCATGTACTGGTTGCCACGCTCGAGGCGCAGGAAAAGGCTGTCCGTCCCGGACAATTGCCGCATTTTTTTCTGACTCCCCGCCTCCGCTGCAAGATACTGCGCCGTCCAGGTGCCGTCCACGTCGATCGCGTCAACCCGCTGCGCGTTTCGATCGACCCGCCGGCCTGGACTTGCGTACGGGCGCCGAAGGAGTGCGCAGAAAGAACCGAACGCACTCGTCGGCAAGCCCCTGGACGTCGAGCGCCCCGCGCGGACTGTACCAGCGTGCGATCCAGTTCAGCGCCCCGAAGAGCAGCAATGCGTCGATGCGTGTCGTGCCGGACCAGTCACCGGCTGCCCGCAACTGGGCCAGCGCCTCTTCCCAGACCGCTTCGTAACGTTTCAGCAGCACGGACACCCGGCGCCGGGCCGCGGGCTCGAGTGAACGCCACTCGTACAGCACGACGGGGATGAAATCCTGGCCGGCGCCGAGCAACGTATCGAGGTGCGTGCGCACGAGCCGGTCGAACTGCTGGCGTGGCGACAGGCCCAGCGCCGCAATCGCTTCGATGCGCGCCAGCGCGTCGACCAGGCCTTCCTCCATGACCGCTTCGAGGATGTCGTGCTTGGTGGCGAAGTGGTACACCCAGCTTCCCGACTGCATGCCCGTCGCCTGCGCGATGTCGCGCACCGAAGTGCCGTCATAGCCCTTTTCGCGAAACAGGCGCGCGGAAGCGCGCAGCAGCTGCTGGCGACGACTGGTGTCGACGTCGGCCGCCTTGCGCTTGCGCATGACCCTTGTCTTAGGTGCGGCGCTCACAGGCCCAGCTGGCGCGCGGCCAGGTCCTTCATGATTTCTTCCGCGCCACCGCCGATCATGTTGACCTTCACTTCGCGATAGATGCGCTCGGACTTGGTGCCGCGCATGTAGCCCATGCCGCCGAGCGTCTGCACCGCCGCGTCCGCGCAGAACTGCATCGTCCGCGTCGCCGTGTTCTTCGCCATGCAGACGGATGCGACGACCCCCGGATCCGCACTGCCTTCGTGGTCGAGCCGCCAGGCCACGTCCTCGAGCAGCGTCCGCGTCGATTCGACCTGCGCCAGCATGTCGACGAAGCGGTGCCGCACGACCTGGTGATCGACCAGTCGCTGCCCGAACGTGCGCCGCCGCCGCGCCCACTCGAGCGCCTCGCCGTAGCACGCCCACGCAAATCCCAGCGCCATGGCGGCCATCGAGAAACGCTCGGCCGTGAAATTGTGCATGATCGCGCGAAAGCCCTCGCCCTCGGCGCCGAGCAGGTTTCCCGCCGGCACGCGCACGTCGTCGAACCGCAGGTGCGCCGTGTCGGACGCCCACCACCCCATCTTCTGCAGCGGAGTCCGCGTGAAGCCACGAGCATCGCGCTCGATCAGCAGCAGCGAAATCCCGCGCGCCCCTTTCGCATCGGGGTCGGTGCGCACAGCGACCGTGTAGACGTCGGCACGCATGCCGGAGGTGATGAACGTCTTCTCGCCGTTCACGACATAGGACTCGCCTTCACGCCGTGCGGTCGTCTGCAGCGCAGCCACGTCGGAACCGCCGGACGGCTCGGTGATCGCCAGTGCCGCGATCCATTCACCGGACAGGATGCGCGGCAGCGTGCGGCGCTGCAGGTCCTGCGAACCGAGCGCAGCGATCGGCGGCGCGGCGATCGAATGCGACATCAGCGAGGCGAGCACCCCGCCGGAGCCGCACTGGGCCAGCTCGACGCAGGAGACGAGCGTGTGCATGAAATCGGCGTCGGGGACGCCGCCGAATTCCTCCGGCAGGCGCAATCCGAACAGGCCAGCCGCCGCGGCACGCAGGTACAGGTCGCGCGGAAATCCACCCGCCTCGTCCCAGCCCGCCACGTTCGGCTCGAGCTCGCGCGCCACGAAGCGGCGAACCGCGTCCCGGAATGCGACGTGTTCCGATGTCAGGCGGGCAGGGTTGAGGCGGAGCGGTTCCACGCCACAATCCTAGGGCCGCCTCTTTATTCAAGCAAGCGCTTGCTCTACGATCGGCGGGTCGAGTCGCCAAGGTGTCGAGCATGCCGGTCTTCAAATCGTCCCTGGACATCACGGGCGCCGCCTGCGCGGAGAACCAGGCGCACATGCTGGCGCTCATTGCGCGTCACGACGAATTGCGCGATCGGGCGGCGGCAGCCTCGGGTCGCGCGGGACCCCGGTTTGCCAGGCGCGGGCAGCTGCTGCCACGCGAACGCCTCGCCCTGCTGCTCGATGCAGGCGCGCCTTACCTGGAGATCTCGGCCTGCGCAGGTTACCTGCTGGACAACCCCGATCCGGAGAAATCGACGCCGGGCGGCGGACTGCTCGCCGGCATCGGCCAGGTCAGCGGTGCGCGCTGCGTGATCGTGGTCGACGATTCCGGCATCGAGGCCGGTGCACTGCAGCCCATGGGGCTGGAAAAATTCCAGCGGGCGCAGCAACTGTCGCTCGAGAACGGCCTGCCGTTCCTGCACCTGGTCGAGTCCGCGGGCGCCAACCTGCTGCGCTATCGCGTCGAGGACTTCATTTTCGGCGGTTCGCATTACGCCCGTCTCGCGCGGCTGTCGGCCGCGGGCATTCCCGTGCTGACGATCGTGCATGGCAGCGCCACCGCCGGCGGGGCCTACATGCCCGGCATGTCCGATTTCGTCGTGATGGTGCGCGACCGCGCGCGCGCCTTCCTCGCGGGCCCGCCGCTGCTCAAGGCGGCGACCGGTGAAATCGCAACGGAAGAAGAGCTCGGCGGCGCGTTGATGCATGCGACTGTCTCGGGACTCGCCGAATACCTCGCCGAGGACGACGCCGATGCGATCCGCGCGCTGCGCGAGCACCTGCGACGTCTTGCCTGGCATCGGCACGACTTGCCGCTGCCCGCAGCATCGGAACCGCGTTTCCCGGCCGACGAACTGCTGAGCGTCATGCCCGTCGACGGCCGCAAGCCCGTCGACATGCGCGAGGTCATCGCCCGGCTCTGCGACGACTCGGACTTCATGGAGTTCCAGCCGACGTACGGCCCGGCCACCGTCTGCGTGCACACGTCGATCGGCGGGTTCCCGGTCGGAATCCTCACCAACAACGGCCCGCTCGATCCCCCCGGTTCGAGCAAGGCGACGCACTTCATCCAGCAGTGCTGCCAGTCCGGGCTGCCGCTCGTCTACCTGCAGAACACGACCGGTTACATCGTCGGCAAGGAGTCCGAGCGCGCAGGGATGATCAAGCACGGCTCGAAGATGATCCAGGCCGTCGCAAACGCGACCGTGCCGCAGGTGACGATCCAGTGCGGGGCGTCCTACGGCGCCGGCAACTACGGCATGTGCGGCCGCGGCTTCGCGCCGCGTTTCCTGTTCTCGTGGCCGAACGCCCGGACTGCCGTCATGGGCGCCGAGCAGGCAGCCGGGACGATGGCGATCGTGATGGAGGCTTCGGCTCGCGACCGCGGCCTGGAGCCGGACCACGCGCAGATCGACGGCATGCGCGCGAAGATCGTCGAGACTTTCGAGCGGCAGACGTCGTCGTTCTATACCTCTGGACGGTTGCTCGACGACGGCATCATCGACCCGCGCGACACCCGCGGCGTGCTGACGCAGGTGCTGCAACTCTTCCGGCGCGCGGACCACCTGACGCTGCGCCCGCTCACTTTCGGCGTCGCCCGACCCTGAGTCCGAGGTCCTCATGCTATTCACGCACGAACACGCAGAGCTGCGCCGCACCGTCGAACGGTTCTGCCGCGAAGAACTCAATCCGCACGTCGATGCCTGGGAGGACGCTGGCGCGTTCCCCGCGCACGAGGTCTTTCGCAAGCTCGGGCAGCTCGGCCTGCTGGGGCTCACCAAACCCGAGGCTGCCGGTGGCGCGGCCCTCGATTACAGTTATGCCGTCGTGCTGGCCGAAGCGCTGGGCGCCTGCACGTGTGGTGGCGTGCCCCTCGCGATCGGCGTGCAGACGGACATGGCGACGCCCGCCCTCGCGCGGATCGGCAGCACCGAGTTGCAGCGTGAATTCCTCGTGCCCGCGGTCGCGGGCGAAATGGTGGCGTGCATCGGTGTCTCCGAGCCCGGCGCCGGCTCCGACGTCGCAGCGATCCGCACGACGGCCCGCAAGGACGGCGCCGACTACGTCATCAACGGCGGCAAGCTCTGGATCACCAACGGCGCGCAAGCCGACTGGATGTGCTGCCTCGCGAACACGTCGGACGGCAGCCCGCACCGCAACAAGTCGCTGATCGTCGTGCCGATGCAGACCCCCGGCGTCACGGTGGCGCGCAGGATCCGCAAGCTCGGCATGCACTCCTCCGACACGGCGCAGATTCACTTCGACGACGTGCGCGTGCCGCAGCGCTACCGCATCGGCGACGAGGGCATGGGTTTCACCTACCAGATGCAGCAGTTCCAGGAAGAACGGTTGTGGGGCGCCGCCAATGCACTGGGCGGGCTCGATCACGCGATCGCAGACACCATCGAGTACACGCGCAGCCGCCAGATCTTCGGCCGCAGCGTGCTCGACAACCAGGTCGTGCACTACACGCTCGCCGAGCTGCAGACCGAGGTCGAGGCATTGCGCGCGCTCGTGTACCGCGCGACGGAACTCTTCGTCGCCGGGCAGGACGTCACGCAGCTGGCGTCGATGGCCAAGCTGAAGGCCGGCCGGTTGTCGCGCGAGGTCGCGGACAAGTGCCTGCAGTTCTGGGGCGGCATGGGGTACACGTGGGAGAATCGCGTGTCGCGCCTGCTGCGCGACGGGAGGCTGGGCTCCATCGGCGGCGGCGCCGACGAGGTGATGCTCTCGATCATCTGCAAGCTCACCGGCACGCTGTCGAGGCCGGGCGCATGAGCCTGGCAGCAGACGCACTGGTGCAGGTCGAGCGCCGCGGCGCATTCTGGTTCGCGCGACTCAACCGGCCCGACAAACGCAACGCACTCTCGGAACCGTTGATGGGTGATCTGCTGGCCCTGTGCGATCGCGTCGAAGCGGATGCCGACGCACGTGCACTGGTGCTCTGGGGAGCCGGCGGGAGCTTCTGCGCGGGCGCGGACTTCGGTGGCTTCCTCGAGCTGATGGCCGCGCCGGCGCCTGCTGGTCCCGATCCGATCATCGCGCACAACCGCAAGTTCGGCACGATGCTCGAACGCCTGGCGGCGCTGCCGGTTCCCACGCTCGGTGTCATTCGTGGTGCGGCGATGGGCGGCGGCGTCGGGCTGGCGTCCGTGCTCGATCGCGTCATTGCGACGGACGACGCGGTGTACTCCATGCCCGAGGTTACGCTCGGAGTCGCGCCCGCACAGATTGCACCCTTCGTTGCGCGGCGCATCGGTGCAACGCGGGCTCGCTGGCACATGCTGGCGGCTGCACGACTCGATGCAAACACAGCGCACGCCGACGGGTTCGTCGACGTCGTGGTGCCGCTGACGGACTTGCAGAGCACGGTCGCGGCCGAGCTCGGCTTGCTGGCGCTCACGGAGCCCGCCGCGCTGCGCGCGACAAAGCAGCTCACCCTGCGCAACCTTGATGCGCCACTGACGGCGGCGCTCGACGCGGCCGCCGAGGATTTCGCCGTGCTGCTGCGCGCTGGGTCGGCGCGTGAGGGCATTGCCGCCAGTCGCGAGCGCCGTCGACCCGCGTGGCACACCGAAGTACCCGCCCTGCCGGAGTTCGACTGATGCCTGTGCATCGCCTGCTCATCGCCAACCGCGGCGAGATCGTCACGCGCGTCGCCCGCACGGCGCAGCAGATGGGGATTGCGACGGTCGCCGTCTACTCCGACGCCGACCGGGACAGCCTGCACGTTGCTGCTTGCGACGATGCCGTGCCGCTCGGCGGCGTCGCGGCGGCGGACAGCTACCTGCGCGTCGACAAGCTGCTCGAGGCGGCGCGCTCGTCAGGCGCGGATTCGATTCATCCGGGCTACGGCTTTCTCTCCGAGAACGCCGAGTTTGCCGCCGCAGTTGCCGCTGCCGGCCTGGTGTTCGTCGGTCCGCCGGCCGCGGCGATCGATGCGATGGGCGACAAAGCGCGTGCGCGGCAGCGCATGGCCGCCGCTGGCATCGCGGTCGTGCCCGGCTACGACGGTGACGACCAGGATCCCGCCATCCTCCAGCACGAAGCGGACCGCATCGGCTACCCGGTGATGGTGAAAGCCGCCGCTGGCGGCGGCGGTCGCGGCATGCGCCTGGTGCAGAGGGCTCCGGACTTGCCGGACGCACTCCGCTCGGCGGCTGCGGAAGCGGCCAAGTCTTTCGGCGACGGCCGGCTGATCCTCGAACGTGCCGTGGTCGAACCCCGTCACGTGGAAATCCAGGTGTTTGCGGATTCGCACGGCAACGTCCTGCACCTCGGCGAACGCGACTGTTCCGTGCAGCGCAGGCACCAGAAAGTCATCGAGGAATCGCCCTCGCCGGCCGTGAACGCCGAACTGCGCGTGCGCATGGGAGCCGCTGCCGTGGCCGTTGCGCGCGAGATCGGCTACGTCGGCGCCGGCACGGTCGAATTCCTGCTCGACCGCGCGGGTCATTTCTACTTCATGGAAATGAACACGCGACTCCAGGTCGAACACCCGGTGACCGAATGCGTGACGGGCCTCGATCTCGTCGAATGGCAACTGCGCGTGGCGCGTGGCGAGCCGCTGCCGTTGCGGCAGGATGAAGTCCAGTTGCGCGGCCACGCCATCGAAGTGCGGTTGTGTGCCGAGTCGCCGATGGACGACTTCATGCCTGGCAGCGGCACGATCGTGGACTGGTCGCCGCCCACGGGTGTCCGCTGCGATCACGCGTTGCGGGCGGGCGCCAGGGTCCCGGCCTGGTACGACTCGATGGTCGCCAAGCTGATCGCGCATGCGCCGACGCGCGAGCAGTGCATCGATCAGCTCGCTGCAGCCGTCGACCGAACCGTGCTGCTCGGCCTGCAGAGCAATCGTGCGTTTCTCGGCCGCGTGCTCCGGCATGAGAGCTTCCGCGCGGGATTCGACGTGTCAACGGCCTTCATCGATCGGCACTTTGGCGCTGCCGAGGCTCGGCAGCCGCAGCCGGACGCGAAGCTCTGGGCATTGGCCGCCTGGATATCCGTTGCCGGCGCGCCGGAAGCGGAATGCACGACGGTGGCATGGCGCAACTGGAGCACCAGCCGACCCCTGCCGCAACCGTGGCGACTGCACTGGCACGCGCCGGCAGCCCTGGCGGGCGCGACCACCGAGATGCGCGGGCGTGTGTACCTGACGCCTTGCAGCGCGCAGGTGGAGCACGCCGCGGGCCGGATCCAGTTGCAGGCGGTGCCAGGCACGGCCGGAGTTCAGGCGAAGGCCATCGTCGACGGCGAGCACGTCGACTACCGTTACGCATGGTCGGGCACGACGCTGTGGCTGCACACGCCGCAGGGCGATTACGCCTTCGATTGCCGGCGGCGCGAAGCCGCTCGCTCGAGTGAGGCCGATGGCGTGGCCGCGATGGAAATTCGCGCGACCATCAACGGCCGGGTGGTCGAGGTGGCCGCAGCAGTCGGGATCACCGTCACGAAAGGCGATCGGCTCGTCGTGCTCGAGGCGATGAAAATGGAGCACGAGATTCGCGCCGCACGCGCGGGCCGGATCGCGGACGTCGCCATCAAGGCGGGCGACCAGGTCGTCCCCGGCCAGGTGCTCGTCAGGTACGAAGGAGATTCCGCATGACTGCCAAAGTCGTAGTGACCTGCGCCCTGACGGGCGTGCTCACGGACCCCGCGCAGCACAACGTGCCGGTGACGCCGGAGGAAATGGCGCGCGAGGCACGGGCGGCCTTCGACGCGGGCGCCAGCGTCGTGCACGTTCATTACCGGCAGCAAGCCGCGGGCAAGGGTCACCTGCCAAGCTGGGAGCCGGCCGTCGCGGTCGAGATCGCGCAGGCGATCCGCGAAGCCTGTCCGGGCATCATCTTCAACCAGTCCACCGGCATCGTGGGTCCGGATATTTCCGGTCCGGTCGCCTGCATCCGGGCCGTGCGGCCGGAGATTGCAGCCGCCAACGCGGGCTCGCTGAATTACCTGAAGGTGCGCAGCGACGGTCGCTGGGCCTGGCCGCCGATGCTCTTCGACAACCCGGTGGAGAAAGTCGCGGCCTTCCTGCAGGTGATGCAGGAGACCGATGCGTTGCCCGAATTCGAGTGCTTCGACGTCGGCATCGTGCGCAGCGTCGACATGTTCCTGCGCTCCGGTCTGTATCGCGGTCACCCCGACGTCAACTTCGTCATGGGCGTCGAGTCGGGCATGCCCGCGGACCCGGCGCTGCTGCCGATCCTGATCGGGCTGCTGCCCGCCGGCGCGACATGGCAGGTGACCGCCATCGGCCGCGAGAACGTCTGGCCGCTGCATCGTCGAACCGCGGAACTCGGCGGCAACCTGCGCACCGGCCTCGAGGACACGTTCTACCTCCCGGACGGACGCAAGGCGCGCAGCAATGGCGAACTGATCGACGCCATCGTCGGCCTGGCGCGCGCAGCAGGACGTGAGTGTGCGACGCCGGCTGAAGCGCGCAAGATGCTGCACCTCGCTGCCTGATTACGGCAGGCGTCCACTGAGGAGAGGTTCGATGCGCAAAGTTCTGCTGGTCGCAGGCGTCGTCATTGCGGCAGCGGCGCTCTACCTGCTCGCGTGGCCCGTTCCCGTCGCGCCCGTGGCCTGGAATGCGCCAGAGTCGGCAGGCTATGTCGGGGCTCACGCGCGCAACGAGCGCCTGGCGCAGCTGCAGCTGGTCAAGGTGACGCCGGAGGTCGGGCCCGAACACATCGCGTTCGGTCCGGACGGCAAGCTGTACACGGCAACGCTGTCGGGCGCCGTGCTGAGAATGAATGCCGATGGCAGTTCGATCGAGACCGTGGCCAACACGGACGGGCGGCCGCTCGGCCTCGACTTCGACGCGAGTGGCCGGCTCATCATTGCCGACGCGCTGCGCGGGCTATTGGCGCTCGAATCCGATGGACGCATCAGGGTGCTGACCAACAGCGTGGGCGGCGATCCCATTCGCTATGCCGACGCCGTGTCGGTCGCCGCGGACGGCCGGATGGTGTTCACCGATGCCTCGCAGCGCATGTCGCCGCAGAAATACGGGACATTCGACGCCGCGCTGTTCGACATCATCGAGCAGTCGTGCACGGGGCGCGTGCTCGAGTTCGATCCGGCGGCGGGCTCGACCCGCATCGTCGCCACCGGTCTCTGCTTCCCGAACGGCGTCGTGCTGACTGCCGACGAGCAGTCACTGATCGTCGCGGAGACCGGCACGTACCGCGTACTGAAGATCGATCGCGGCTCGAATGCGATCGACGCCGGCAAGGCCGTGCGCGATCGCTCGGCGGGTGTCACCGTCCTGCTCGACAACCTTCCCGGCTTCCCGGACAACGTCACGCGCGGCGCAGATGGGCGCTTCTGGACGGGTTTCACCAAGCCGCGCAGCGATGCGATCGACGGCATGTCGGGCAAACCGTGGCTGCGCTCCCTCACGCTGCGCCTGCCGAAGTCGCTGTGGCCCGTGCCAGCCGCGTACGGCCACGTCATTGCTTTCGACGAACAGGGAGACGTCCTGCTCGACCTGCAGGATCCGTCGGGGAAACTACCCGAGACGAGCGGCGCGACCGAGCGTGACGGCATGCTCTACGTGCAGAGCCTGCATGCCGACGCCTTCGGCGTCCTGCCGCTCAAGGACGCGGGAGTGACGCCCCGATCTCCCTGACGGCACTCACGAGCACGGGCAGGTCGGCGCTCGTCGTCCGGAAATTGACGATCGCGGCGCGCAGGCAATAGCGGCCGTGCAGCGTCGTGTATGACGGCGCCGCAATCCCGCTTTCGTGCAGGCGGATCAGCAATTCCTCGTTCAGTGCATTCAGCTGCTCGTCGCTCAACCCGCCTGGGTTGTAGCGAAAGCAGACGATGTTGGTCGCGACGGGCGCCAGCAGTTCGAGGTCGGGGTCCGCCTGCACCAGCGCGGCGAGTTCGTGCGCCTGCGCGATGTTGCGGTCGATCAGGCGGCCGAAGCGATCGAGCCCGTGCTCCTTGATCGATAGCCACACTTTCAGCGCACGGAAGCCACGCGAAAGCTGCAGCCCGTATTCGCTGAACCAGAGCGCCCCGCTCGCCAGGCCCCGCTCGGTCTTCTCGAGGTATTCCGGCGTCAGGGCGAACGCCTCGCGGTGGGCCTTGCGGTCGCGCACCAGCACGCAGGCGGCTTCGAACGGAACGTGCAGCCACTTGTGCAGGTCGAGCGTGACCGAGTCGGCACGCTCCATGCCGCGGACCAGGCGCCGATGTGCGGGCGCCAGCGCGAGCAGCGCGCCAATCGCGCCATCCACGTGGAACCACAGTTGCTCTCGCTCGCAGACTGTCGCAAGCGCGTCCAGGTCGTCCGTCGCCCCGGTGTTGATCGTAGCCGCGTTGCCGATGACGCAGAACGGCTGCCGGCCTGCGGCACGGTCCTCCGCGATCATTCGTTCGAGCGCGCCGACGTCGATTTCAAACGCGGCATTGACCGGCACCTTGCGCAGCGAACGCGCACCGAGGCCGAGCGACTCGATCGCCTTCTGCACGCAGCTGTGCACCTCGACCGAAGCATATGTCATGAGTGTGCGCGGAATGGCTGCGACACCCTCGGCTCGGACATCGACACCGGCGCGAGAATTACGCGCGACGGCGAGGCCGACGAAGTTCGCCATGGACCCGCCGCTCACGAGCAGGCCGCTCGATTCCGCGGGGAAGCCCGCGATCTCCTTGCACCAGTCGACCACCTGCGCCTCGACGTGGTTCGGGACGTGGTTGCCCCCGCCCATGTTCGGGTTGAGCACCGCGGCCAGGAAATCACCCACGGCGGCGAACGGCGTGCCGTTGCCCATGAACCACGACCAGAAGCGCGGGTGCGTGTTGCCCATCGCATAGGGCATCACGAGTTCCTTGAAGTCGCCGTAAGCGGATTCGGCGCCCTGCGGCAGCCTGGGTGCCGGCTGGCGCAGCCGCGCGACAACCGCCTCGGGCACGGGCTGCCAGACGGGACGGTCACGGGCACCCTGCAGGTAGTCGAAGCCGTCGTCGATTGCCTGGTGTGCCAGGCGGCGCAAAGCCTCCCAGTCGGCCGGATCCAGCGATTCTTCAGCGGGGGGATTGTTCATCGGCTGGGCTCTGCATTGGCGGGGCGGAGGGTCCGCCCGGGCGCAGCCTACTACGAGCCGTCGCCGGCGCCAGTCGGAAGACCGGGTGTCAGGTCAGCGTAATGCTGCCGTGGTGCAGCGCGTGAGCGAGGATCAGGAAGGCAGTCGCCGCCGCGGCCGCCAGCCAGAACGCCAGTACCCAGGGATAGGTGTCAGTGAGTTTTTCCATACGACCTCCTGCAAAGATCGCGGGGTCGGAGTCGGTGCCGCCCCGCTGGAGGGGGGGGAGGGGTCGAGTGAGGCGGTGGGCCGACTCACGACCGGGCGATCGAGGCCTAGCTTAGCGCAAATCGTGCTGCGGCGCAGCAATATCGTAGAACTATGTATTTATTGGAGTTTTTGTTCAGAGAACCCACCGGAATCGCCGTGCGTGGGCGATTCCAGCGGGGTTTGGCCATGACTCACAGATAGCTCTGCATGCCCGCCACCGCCTCGACCAGGACGGTCACGACGAAGGCGACGGACACGACCAGGCTGGAGCCGATGGCGATCTGGAAGAACGAAACCTGGGACTGCTTGCGGTTGAACATGACGGGCCTCCTGCTGTTGTGAGGCACAAGGTACGCCCGGTCTTTGTGGCGATAAATCCGAATAACCATTGCAGTCTATTTTGAATTTCAGAATAATTACGCCATGGACCAACTGCTCGCAATGCAGGTCTTTGCCCGCGTTGCCGAACGAGGCTCGTTCGGCCAGGCCGCCGATGAGCTGGAAATTTCACGACCGGCGGCCAGCTCGCACGTCGCCGCCCTCGAAAAGCACCTCGGCGCACGGCTGCTCAACCGGACGACGCGCCGGGTGTCGCTCACGGCCGAAGGCACCGAATTCCTGCGCCGCACGCGCCGCATCCTCGAAGAACTGCATGACGCGGAAGAGACGGTGCGCGACACGCGCTCGAAGCCACAGGGCAAATTGCGGGTGGACGTGCCGGTCGCGTTCGGGCGCTACCTGCTGCTGCCTGCCCTGCCCGAGTTCACCCGGCGCTACCCTCTGATAGAACTGGACCTGCGCCTCAACGATCGCATCGTCGATCTCGTCGCCGAGCGCGTGGACGTGGCACTGCGCGTCGGGCCGATCAGGCAGGCTGGTCTCGCCGCGCGGCGCGTGTCCCAGGTGAACATCGTCACGTGCGCAGCACCCGCGTACCTGCAGGACCACGGCGAGCCCAAGACACCGGACGAGTTGCGCGAGCACAGGCTGGTGGGGCTGACCTCGCCTTCCGGCGCGCCGCCGGAGTGGACGTTCCCACCGCCGTACACGCCAAAGCGTCTCGGGCTGAAATTCTCGATGCTGTTCAACGCGGCCGAGGCCCCGATCATCGCGGCGACTGCGGGTCTCGGCATCACGCACACGGGCGACCTGCTCGTCGCCGAGTACGTCGGGCGCGGCGAACTGAAGCTGATCCTCGAGGACTTCGTGATGCCCGGGCCGCCGATCTCCCTCGTCTACCCGTCTGCGGGGCACCAGTTGGCCAAGGTGCGCGTGTTCTCGGATTTCGCCGCGGACCTGCTGCTGCGCTGGAACGTGGAAGTCCGCCGCTGGATCAAGCAGCCACCCCGGCTGCCCGCCCCCGTGTCAGCTAGACTCGCGCAAGACCCAAGGGAGCCCACATGACCTACCTGGTTGCCGGCCTGCTGCTGTTCTTCGGCGTGCACTCGATCGCGATCGTCGCGCCCGCGTGGCGGGACGGCATGGCCGCGAAGCTCGGCGATGCGCCGTGGAAGGCGATCTACTCCATGGTATCGGTCATTGGCTTCGTGATGCTCGTGCACGGGTACGGCCTCGCGCGTGCGGAGCCGACGGTGCTCTACACGCCGCCGGCGTGGATGCGCCACGCTGCCGCGTTGCTCATGCTGCCAGTGTTTCCGCTGCTGCTGTCGACCTACCTGCCCGGCCGCATCAGGGCCGCCGTCAAGCACCCGATGCTGACCGCAACCAAGGCCTGGGCGCTGGCGCACCTGCTCGTCAATGGCAGCCTCGCGGACGTGCTGCTCTTCGGCGGCTTCCTGGCGTGGGCCGTGGCAGACCGCATCGCGGTCGGCAAGCGCGCGGTCCAGCGCAGGCCGATGGTCATGGGAGCACCATCACGAGTGAACGACGTGCTCGCGGTCGTCGGCGGTCTCGCGCTGTATGTCCTGTTCGTCGCCTGGGCGCACCAGCGCTTCATCGGCGTGCCGCCGATGCTGCCGCACTGACCGGCACGCGCGTCAGCGCACCTCACCATGCGACCCTCGCTCGTAGCGCTGTTGGTACTGGCACTGCCTGCGGCCGGCACCGCTCATGCGGCTCCGTCCGCCGTGGAAAAACGGATCGCAGCCGCGGTTGATCAGCGCACCGACGCCGCGCTCGAGCTGCTGGCCGAGACGGTGAACGTGCCGAGCGCCACCGAGAATCTCGCCGGCGTGCGCGCCGTGGGTGAGATCTACGCGCGCGAATTTCGCGCCCTCGGCTTCGAAACACGCTGGGTCGACGTGCCCCCGGAGATGAAGCGTGCGGGGCACCTGGTCGCGACCCACCGCGGCAAGCGTGGTGGCCCGCGTCTGCTGTTGATCGGCCATCTCGACACGGTCCTGCAAGGTGAGCCGTTCCGGCGCGACGGCAATCGGGCCTACGGCTCGGGCTCATCCGACATGAAGGGCGGCAACCTGGTCGCGCTCGAAGCCTTGCGTGCGCTGCATGCCACGGGCGAACTCCGCGCCATGAACGTCACGGTCGTCTTCACAGGGGACGAAGAAGACCCGGGCTCGCCGCAGCTGGTGACGCGCGAATCGCTGCTGGCAGCGGCCGCGGATTCCGACATCGCCCTGGCCTTCGAGGGCTCGGCGCCCGGCAAGGGCGTCATCGGCCGCCGCGGCATCGGCTCGTGGCGGCTGCACGTGACCGGCGTGCAGGGCCACTCGTCCGGAATATTCGGCGACACGCGCGGGTACGGCGCAATTTTCGAGGCTGCACGCATCCTCGACCAGTTCCGGACCGAATTGCGCGAGCCCAACCTGACGTACAACCCGTCGGTGATCGTGGGCGGCACCAACGTGAGCTACGAGACCGCGACCAAGAGCGGCACGGCGCTCGGCAAGACCAACGTGATTCCACGCGAAGTTCGCGTCGAAGGCGACCTCCGCTATCTCGGCGCCGCCCAATACGAATCGGCCCGCGCCAGGATGCAGGCGATCGTCGCCGCGAACCTGCCGCAGACGTCGGCGCAAATCGTCGTCGAGAACGAATATCCGTCGATGGCGCCGAACCCAGGCAGCGAACGCATCCTCGGCGTCCTCGACTCGGTGAGCCGCGATCTCGGCGCAGGCCCTGTCGTTGCTCAGCCGCCGATCGAACGCGGGGCGGGCGACATCGCTTTCGTGTGCGGCGATGGACGCCTCGCCTGCCTCGACGGTCTCGGCACGGACGGTGATAACGATCACGCGCCGGGCGAGTACGTGCTGCTCGACTCGCTGCCGCTGCAGGTGAAGCGCGCGGCAATCCTGATGCATCGATTGACTCGTTGAGTCGATACGCGAGGGCACGGATGCCAGCCGCGGCGCGCTCCGCTAAGACTTCACCCATGCTCAAGTCCACGGTTCGCGCGTTGCAGGCGATGCTCGACCAGCAGCGTGTTCTTACGCTCGCCGTGCAGACTGCGCAGGGCCCGTACGCCGGGCTGCTGCCTTTCGTTCCGGTGACCGACCGGTCGGCCGTACTCGTGCACGCGTCGAAGCTCGCGCGGCATACGCAGGGCCTTACCGCCGGCGCGCATGTCGGCATCCTGGTCCACGAGCCGGACGGGCCGGAGAAGGACCCGCTGCAGATCGAGCGCCTGATGTTCGACTGCACGGTGCAGCCGTTCGAGCGCAAGAGCCCGGATTGGGAAGCGGGCCGTGAACTGTATCTGGCGCGCTTCCCCGACAGCCGCATCACCTTCAAGCTCGGCGACTTCACGCTCTACCGACTGCAGTTCGTCGCGGGCACCTATGTCGCGGGCTTTGGTCGCGCGATGGACATCGAACCGCAGGACATCCGGCGACTCGCAGAGTCCGCCTGAATCGCGTCAGGGGTGACCCTGCTCGTACTGCGAAGGCGTGCAGCGGGCGTGCGCGAGGTATTCGCGCAAGTGACGGATCGCGCTCTTGTCGAGCGTGTTGCCGTGGTGCGGCCGGTGCAGGATGCCTTCGACACCGTTCAGCTTCACGCGCAGGCGCGCGCCAGACAGCGGCTCGATTTCAGCCGCGAGGTGATGCAGCAGGGACTCGATCTCGCGCCAGTGGATGTTGGCGCTGATCGGATCGTGAAAGATCGTGCGCAGCAGGTTCTCGTGCTTGTGGCTCATGGGCGCCTCCGCGCGGCGAGACCACTTCCGTAGCGCGAGCATAGTCCAAACGCTCCGCGCCACGGTTGCGGTTCGCCGCAAGGTCGTTTCGCGCCTTGCGCACGTTCAACTCGATACCGCCAGCTGGCCACGCTGGTAATCGATCACGGCCTGCTGGATTTCCTGCGGCGTGTTCATCACGAACGGACCGTACTGGACCACCGGCTCACCGATCGGCTTGCCGGCGAGCAGCAGCAGCCGCGCGCCCTGCTCGCCCGCACGGATCCGCACCGACCCGCCCGGCGTGAGCAGGCCGGCCGAACGGAACGGCAGCGGCCTGGCGTCGTCGCCGACGACGGCATCGCCTTCGTACACGTACAGGAACGTGTTGTGCGAAATCGGCGTCGGGATCGTGGCTTCGATGCCAGGCGGCAGGCGCACGTCGAAATACAGCGGCGCGGTGCTCAATCCGCCGATCGGGCCCGCCGTCTTCGTCCCGCCTTGCTCGAATTCGCCGGCGATGACGCGCAACTCGCCGCCACCCGCCAGCGCGACCGTCGGAATCGCGTGCGAAGGTATGTCGCGGTAGGCCGCCGGCTTCATTTTCTCGCGCGACGGCAGGTTGATCCACAACTGGAACCCGCGCATGCGGCCTGCGGTCTGTTGCGGCATCTCGGAATGAATGATGCCGCGCGCCGCCGTCATCCACTGCACGTCGCCGGGACCGAGGTCGCCCCGATTGCCGAAGCTGTCCTCGTGACGCATGTGGCCGTCGAGCATGTAGGTGACCGTCTCGAATCCGCGGTGCGGGTGCGAGGGGAAACCCGCCAGGTAGTCGTCCGGATCGTCGGAGAAGAACTCGTCGAGCATCAGGAACGGATCGAACCGCTGGTTCTGGCGACTGCCGAGGCTGCGGCGCAGCTTGACGCCGGCGCCATCGGAAGCGGCCACGGACTCGATCACAGCCTGCAACTTGCGCGAAGTGGTCATGATTGCTCCTGTCGTGTGAACGGAATTCCGGCGAGTATGGCGCCTCGATCTCAGGCGCGAACGCACGGAGTCCGGCGAGGTCAGGCGTTCACGTCGCGCGTCGAGCGACCAGCCGCCCGCGCCGCGTGCAACCAGGAACAGGAACCCGCCCGCAACCGCCACGTTCTTGAGCAGCATGATCTGCTGCATCTGGTCGGCGCCACCGTGGAAGATGACACGCCGCGGCGAGCGTGAAACCTGCGAGTGCGGCGGCAACGAGTCGCGTCCGGTAGCCCACGACGATGGCGATCGCTCCGAGAACTTCCAGCGCGATGACCAGCGGCAGCAGCGCGCCCGGCACTCCCATCGACTGCATGTAACCCTGCGTGCCGGCGTACCCCGAAATCTTGCCGATGCCGGCAAGCAGGAACATCGCTGCGATCAGCGACACGGCCCACGAGGTCCGTCGTATTTTCCCAGGTCTTCATCGTTCCATCCTCGCTTGTGAAATTGAAAGTGCTTGCTGGACACGGCGCTGCAGCAGCGCCGAATCGTCCGGTGCGTCAGGCGGCCAGCTGTTCGATGCGCTTGCCGGCTTCGACGATCGCCGCAGTACGGCTTTCCTCGCCCATCGCCAGGCCCTCGACGTAAATGAACTCGACGTCGGTGATGCCGATGAAGCCGAGGAACTGCCGGACGTAGGCGCTCTGCAGGTCGCTGGGGGTGCCCGCGTGCCTGCCGCCGCGCGTCGCGATGACGTAGGCACGCTTGCCGCGCAGCAGTCCTTCGGGACCGTTTGGCCGTGTAGCGAAACGTCACGCCGGCACGGGCTACGTGATCGAAGTACGCCTTGAGTGTCGAAGGGACGCCGAAGTTGTACATCGGCAGCCCGATGACGACGACGTCCGCGGCGGCGAGCTCGGCCACGAGCGCGTCCGACTCGGCGGCGATGCGCGCCTGGTCTGCCGTGCGCTGCTCGGGCGCCGTGACGAATGCCGTGAAACGCTCCGCCGTCAGGTGCGGCAGCGGCTGCCCGGCAAGGTCGCGCACGACGACGCGCGCTGACGCTGCGGACATATCGGCGCTGCGATCGGTCCGGACCAGAGTCTCGATGAACTGGCGGGCCAGTCGCGAAGACTGGGACTCGGTCCCGTGGAGGCTGGTGTTCAACTGCAGGTAGGTTTTCATGCTCGTTCGGGCCGTGTTCGGTGATGGGTCGATGGATCGTTAGTTTGCATCTATCTTTTGAATTAAAAAGCCGGTAATTTCGATTCTAACCTATCGATGGTATCGATTTATGCCAAGTCCCCGGATCACGCTGGACCAGTGGGCAGCCCTCGTTGCGGTCGTGGAACAAGGGGGTTATGGGCAGGCGTCCAAGCGCCTGCACCGCACCCAGTCGACCGTCACTTACACGATCAAGCAGACTCGAGGACCAGCTCGGGCTGAAGGTGTTCGAGCGACAGGGCCGGCGCGCTGCACTGACACCGGCCGGCCAGGTGCTGTATCGCCGCGGCAAGTCGCTGCTCGACGACGCGTCCCGCCTCGAGCGCTCGGCCGCGGGGCTCGCGCAGGGCTGGGAGGCGGAAGTGCGGCTGGCGGTCGAGGCTATTTTTCCGACGTGGCTGCTGCTGCGCGCACTCGCCGAGTTCGGGGACGAGCACCCGGATATCCGCGTGGAACTCATCGAGGCCGTGCTCGGCGGCGTCGAGGAAGCGCTCACCGAGGGTCGCGTCGATTTCATCATCGGCACGCTGGTGCCTGGCGGCTTCATCGGCGACGCGCTGATGCAGGTGCGCTTCGTGTGCGCCGCCGCGCCGACGCATCCGCTGCATCGACTCGGCCGACCCGTCGAGATCGAAGACCTGCGCGCCCATCGTCACCTCGTCGTGCGCGACTCGGGCATGCGCCGCAGCCGCTCAGGCGGCTGGCTCAACGAGCGGCGCTGGACCGTCTCGAACAAGGCGACGTCGATCCGCGCGGCGTGCATGGGCCTGGGCTTTGCCTGGTACGCCGAGGAAAACATTCGCGAAGAACTGCAGGCGGGTTCGCTCGAGCGCCTGCCGCTGACGGAAGGAGCGGAACGCTTCGCCACCCTGTACCTCGTGTACGCGGATCGCATGGCAGCAGGCCCCGGCACGCGGCGTCTCGTCGAAATCATCCATGCGCACGTGGCCGAGAACTGTCGCGTCGCAGACGAGTCCGGTCATCCGTAAACTGCTGCCATGCGCCTGCGTGATCCCCGCGTCATTCACCTGCTCGCCCTCTACGCACTGCCCATCGTCGTGGCTGCTGCCGGCTGGGGCGTGCCGGCGGCCATCGGCACCGCTCTGGCTGCCTTCCTGCTGGGCGTGGCTGCGCGGCTGTTCGTCTCGTTGCGCGCGCTGCGCCAACCGGAGCGGCCGCTGCGCCTGCACACGATCACGTTTTCGCACTACGCCGAGAAGGCCCGCTGGTGCCTCGATCGACTGGGCGTGCCGTACGAAGAAGTGCCGAACGTCGGCGTGCTCGGCGTCCTGCTGACCGGTCGCACCGTGCCCTGGCTCGAGGTTCCGCCGGGCCTGACCCGCATCAGCGATTCACCGCGCATCCTGCGTTACCTCTGGGGTGAATACGCGGGACGGTTGCCAGGAGATCGCACCTGGTTTCTCGAACCGACGCCGGCTGCACTCGAACTCGAGGCCAGGCTCGACCGGCGGCTCGGCAACGACGTGCGCGTCTGGCTCTACCACCACCTGCTGCGCGAAACCGACTTGAGTTTCCGTTCGTGGGGCATCGAAGAGCCCGCGATTCCACGTTGGCAACGCGCCATGCTGCTGGCGGTCAGGCCGGTCCTGGCCTTCGCCGTGCGCCGGATGCTCGGCGTAACGCCGGGCCGCGCAGACCGGGCCTGGGAGCGCACGCGCGAAGCCTTCGACGAGATGGACCAGTTGCTCGCCGACGGCCGGCGTTACCTGACCGGCGAGACGCTGACTTTCGCCGACATCACCTTTGCGAGCCTCGGTGCACTGGCGGTCTTGCCGGCGGAGTACCCGGGCAATCGCCTCGGCGGCCGCCGCATGGCGCTGACGGACATCCGCGACCCGCGCTGGCGCGCCGAGGTCGAGGAATTGCGGGCGCGGCCGTCCGGCCAGTTCATCCTGCGGCTGTACCGGGAGGAACGGACCCGTCTCCCGGCCTGACCTTCGGGATTCACTCTTCCGGTTCGTTCTCTTCGGCGCTCCAGCGCTTGCGGTGCTCGAGCTCTGCTGCAGCACGCACGCCAGCGTGTCGATTCGAGAGCAGCAGCGACGCGGGATCGCATACGCGCGCACGGATGACGCCGAGATCCACGGCGGCATCGAACAGACTCGGGTACCAATGGGCCCAGTCCGGAAAGAGTTCCTCGACTCGCTCACGCAGCGTCATGGGCCGAAGTCTAAACCGGCCCGCAGGTGAATTCCGCACCCGGACTCAACGGACCGTGAACTGCGTGCACTCTGCCGCTGGGCCTGCCGGAGTTGCCGCCACCTGGGCCGACAAGTCGCGGACAGTCTGCTGCAGCACGGGTTGCAGTGGATCGTCGGCCGCCACGTGAACTGTGCCCTGCTGCAACAGCAGTCGAGCCGCATCGCGACAACCCAGTCGCACCAGGGCTTCGGCGCGATTGTTGAGCGCGGCGGCCTGCGTCGGATCGTCGGCGAGGACTGCGCGGTACCAGCGCTCCGCCTCGGCCCAGTCGCCTGCGGCAGCGGCGAGGTTGCCGAGACCGAGGCGCGGGAGCGGCGCCTTGGGCCACAGCCTCGCTGCGGCCGCGTACGCGGCGTTCGCAGCCCCGGGATTCCCTGCAGCTTCGAGTGCCGCTGCCGCACTCATGTAGCGCACCGGGTCCGGCTGCGCCGGCAGCGTGCCGGGTTCAAGCAGGACGAGTCCCCAGTTCCCGCCCCGGTCCCACGTCGCTTCGAATAATGATGCGCGCAGGGCCTGGCGCTCGTCGGTGCCGGAACGCAGCAGCAACTGTCCCGCGTGCCTTGTCGTAACCGATGACGACGGCGTAGTGCCAGTACGGCCACGGACCCGCGCCGAGTTGCTGCAGCACGAGAGCCGGTCGGCCGGCGGCGACTTCGGCCAGCAGATCGGACAGCGACGGACCGGTTTCGTAGGCGAGCAGTCCACGCGCCCGCGCCGCTGCGGCAAGTTCGGGTTGCAACGAACCCTGGCGACCCGGCAGGTAGACCTCGGTGGCCAACGCAGCTGGATCGACGTTGCGTCCCGCCGCACCGAGCACTGTCGCCAGCGCCGCGGGACCACATTGATGCTCGGTCTGCGGATGAAAGGGCGTCGCCGTGAGCTCGACCCGCTCTGGCAACTCTGCAGGCAACTGCTCGAGCCGCGACGGCCCGGTGCAACCGACGAGCAGCAGCAACACCAGCAGGAGCGCGAGCACGGCCCACGCGCGTCCGCGATTCACGGTCGAGACGGGCACTGCAGCCGTGCCGGGACGGTGCGTCAGGTCTTCTTGAAGATGTCGATCACGCCGACGAGTTCGAGGATGATCAGGATCACGAAGACGATGCCGATGACCGCGAGGGCATCGCCGCCTGCCGGCATCTGCTCCATGCGATCGGCGAGCGAGCGCAGTTCGGAGTCCGTGAGACGCGCGACACGCGCATCGACCGCCGACGGGTCGACGCCCATGGCCGCCATCTGTCCGCGCACCTGCTCGCGCGCGAGCGCCGAGTTCACGATCGCGAGGTCTTGCGCGCGCGTGCCCGAGGCTTCCACGGCCTGCAGCGTGCCGACGAGCGCGGCCTGCGCAGCCTGCGGCGACGCGAGGTTCAGCAACGCCAGACACAGTGCATAAACGAAGATTCTGTTCCGCATTTCACTCCTCCGGATGCGCACGAGGCACGCAAGATATCGCGCACCCAGGCGCTTGCACGCATCGTACGCAGCATTTTCCCGCACAAGGGGACGCAGTTCTCGGTTTTGCGTTCAGCCGAAGACCGTGCGCAGCAGTTGCGCATAGGCGCCCGGGTCCGTCACCAGGACGAACACCAGGCCGACCAGCGCACCGATGAGGTGGGCGTCGTGATTGATCTTCTGTCCCGCCATGCCGCTGGAATAGCGGCCGCCTTCCTTCGCGTACCAGGAATAGGCGACGTACGCGACCGCAAACAGGGGCGCGGGAATCGGCACCGGTATCGGCAGGATGAACAGCTTCATCGACGGGAAGTACACGATCGCCGCGAACAGCACCGCCGCGATCGCCCCGGACGCGCCGAGCGTCGCGTACTGCGGATCCTTGCGGTGCTTGAAGTACGTCGTACTCACCGCCAGCACGAGGCTGCCGAAGTACAGCAAGCCGAAGGCGACGCCGCCGATCCGGCGTTCGAGCAGGAACGCGAAGAACCAGAACGTCATCATGTTGAAAATGAGGTGCATCAGGTCCCCATGCACGAAGCCGTGCGTGATGACCGTGTAATAGACGCCCCGGCGCTGCGTGTCGTACGGCCGGAAAACGAGGCGATCCATCAGTTTCGGCGCGGCGTAGAGCGCCACGAGGCTCACGACGATCGTCGCGACGAAAATCAGCAGTGCGATGCTCACGGGCAGGATGACCTCTCGCGCGGGGGAATGGTGACCACGGCCTCAGTGCTTCACGTAGATCAACTGCGAGGTGTCGTAGCCGAGTACCGTCGCCTTCGCCACGAGCCGCTCGACTTCGGCCTGCGGCGGCGTCGGCGTGCGCGAAAGGATCCACAGGTAGGAACGGTTCGGACCCGCGACCAGCGCGTGCTGGTAGCCGGGATCGAGGTCGACCACGTTGTAGCCGCCGTAGAACGGACCAAAGAACGAAACCTTGAGTGCGGCGACGTCCGGCGCGCCGAGGAACTTCGCCTTGCCGCTGGCCTCGCCCCACTCGCCCTTGTCCGCGCGGTAACCGCGGTTCAGGACGGCCACCGTGCCGTCCGGCTGCAGCTCGTAAGTCGCCGTGACCTGCTCCATGCCGCGCTCGAAACTGTGATCGAGTCGAGCCACCTCGTACCAGCGGCCCATGTACCGCTCGACCTGGAAGCCGGTCACGGGCTCGATGCCCTCCGGGACGCCGACGCAACCCGCGATGATCGCGAATGCGATGAGCACGAGGACCCGGGCATGAATAAGTGCGCGCATGAACTTCGCTTCCTGCATTGCCATGGATTTGTATACACATGCCGGGCCCGGCATGCCATCCCTGCACGCGGTTCAGGCTTGCGCAGTCGCCGGTGCGGCTACGCCTTTCGCGCGCGGCGGAATCTTCGCGATGCGGGCGGCGGCCTCGGCCTTGACCCGTCGCAGCAGGGCGTGATCGCGCCGCAATTCCTCGGCGCGCGCATTTTTTTCTGCCACGAGGGCATCGCTCAGCAGCGCGCCGAACGTGCGCAACGGTGCGATCTGGAAGCCGTGTTTGCGGAACAGCCGGTAGATTTCCTTGACCTTCCCTGGCGGCACGTCGCGCCCGAGCGTGAAGGATTCGAAGCGCCCCTCCATTGCCAGCAGCGCGGCCTCCGCGAGGCAGGCGTAGGCGACTCCCGGGGGCAGTCCGATGTTGAAACTGAATTCGACGGGACCCGGAATCAGCACCTCGCCACTCTCGACCACGAGCACGTCCGGACGCGTCGCAGCCTCCTCCGCGGAGATGTCCGGCGGCAACGCCACGTCGAGGATGACCGCGCCTGGCTTGCATTGGCTGACGTCGAGCACGCGCTGGCCGAACGCCGAGGTCGCGGTCACGATCAGGTCGCAGTCACCCACCCACCGCTTCGTCGTCGTATCGGTTTCGACGTGAGCGCCGGGCGTCTCCTCCACGATCTTCTGCTTGAGCGCAGCCAGCCGGTCCGGCTCGATCGACACGAGCACCACGTCGCGCACGGCTGCCGCGAGCAGGCGTGAGCAGACGGAGCCAATCGAGCCCGTCGCTCCGACGACCATGGCCTTGGCGTGCGACAAGTCGGCCCACCCCATTCGCCGCGCCGTGAGTTTGGCCGTCTCGAGCGTGGCTGCGATGGTGAGACTGTTGCCGGTCGTGACCGGGATCGACGCGCGCCGCGCCACCGTAACACCCGCGTCCCCTACCACTTTCGTGAATGCGCCGAGACCGACGATCTGCGCACCCTGCTCGGCCGCATCGCGCACGGCTTGATCGAGCCTGCGGTACGTGAATTCAGGGGGACGACTCAGCATCTGGCGCGGTGTCGCGCCGAGCGCGTAGATGAGTCCCTTGATCGGTTGGCCCGTGGTCGGCGAAACGCCGCCTGCGACGCGACCTACGCGGGCAGCCGGCATGTACGCTGCGGTCGCTTCGACCAGCGCGCGAGGCAGATGACGCGTCCAGCGATAACGCGGGTGATGCGCGAGGTAATCGACGGTCAGCGGATGCAGGACGAACGCGAACGTGTTGGCGCTTTTCGCGTCAACGACTGCCCTCGCCGGTTTCTTCTTCGTCGCGGTCACGCCGCGGACCCCTGACCCTCAGATCGTCATTGTTGGGCCGTCGCATGACGCCGCCCATTCGTAATGCCCCTTAGGGCTCCCGTCGACGAAACTTCAGGCCACCCGCGTTGCCGGGCTTCCTGGGTTGGATCGTGGCGTAGAAATCGCGCAGCACCTGCAGGTCCTGCTCTTCGTGCCCCGTCATGCGCACATAGCGGTCGATGCCGACCTGCTTGCGCCCGTAATCGATGTAGCCCAAGCCCGATCGGCACGTCGGCTGCGAGTGCCAGCTGGTAGAAGCCCGACTTCAGGTATTCGCCATGCGAGCGCGTGCCCTCGGGAGCCACCGCGATCCACAGCCAGTCGCGCCGGCGCATTTCTTCGACCATCGCCGCAACGAAGCCGGTCCGTTCGCGTCGATTGATGGGCAGGCCCCCGATGGCCAGCAGCAGACGCCGGAACGGCCAGCGGAACATCTGGTCCTTGCCCATCCAGTGGGCCGGCAGATCGTGGCCCAGCCTGAACAGCACGCCGATCGGGAAGTCCCAGTTGGAGGTGTGCGGATAGACCATGATCAGGCCCCGAGGCTCCGGGGGCCACGTCAGCGACGTGCGCCAGCCGAACAGCCGGAGCAGGCCCAGGCAGGCCTTGCGGAGGATCTGCATCACCGCCCTCTAAGTTCGCATGCAGTACTGGCTTCATGTCCACAGAGCGTGTCATTCCGACGGTGGCACCACGTAAGCGGGGATCGGTTCCTTCTTTTTCCTGTCCGCCTCCTCCTGCTTCTGGCGCTCCTCCTGCTCGTCCATCATGCGCATCACCTTCTGCATGCTGGTGAGGAAGGCGTCAAAGACGTAGACGATGCCGAACGTCAACGCGAACGCTGCCACCAGCGCTACGAGACGATGGCCGAGGCGACGCGGGGTCTTCTCATGCTCGCGCTCAACCGCGCGCCGTGCGCGATCCATGAAGGCCCGCTCCAGCGACGGCTGTCCGGACTGTTGCTTCGCAGCGTGATGGCTGCCGTCCTGCACCTGAGGTGGGCAGCCAGGGCTCAATTCGCTCATGCGAGCAGTCTAACTGTCCGCGGTTCACCGTTTGCGCCCTGGCCGGCTCGGACTGCTTTCTTGCAGCGCGGCTCGATTGCGGTCTGCTGCAACCTGGCTACGGAATATACCTAAATGCGAATCATTTGCATTAGAGCCCGTTTCTGGCCTAGGATACTGACCACGGCGAGGTACCAGCTCATGTACGTCTGTCTCTGCCACGGAATATCGGAAACCCGGCTGCAACAGGCCATCCACGAAGGCGCGCGCTCTTTCGAGCAACTGCAGTCGTGCACCGGCGTGGCAACGTGCTGTGGCGCCTGCGAACCCTGCGCGCGCGAGATGCTCGATACCGAAACGCTTGATTCCGGCGCCCCTGCCCCTCAGGCTTCCTGACCAGAAGAACGCGCCGCGCGAGCGGTATCCTCAAGCCTGTCTTTGGAGCCGGTGTCATGCAGGGCGACGTCGAAGTCATTGCTCATCTCAACAAGATCCTCAAGAACGAACTGACCGCAATCAACCAGTATTTCCTGCATGCCCGCATGCTGAAGAACTGGGGGCTCGACCGGCTCGGCGAGCACTCGCACCACGAGTCGGTCGACGAGATGAAGCATGCGGACAAGCTCATCGAACGCATCCTGTTCCTCGAGGGGCTGCCGAACCTGCAGAGCCTGGGCAAGCTCATGATCGGCGAGGATGTGCGCGAAGTCCTCGACTGCGACCTCAAGCTCGAGCTGGTCGCCCATCCGGACCTGAAGGCGGC
This sequence comes from uncultured Gammaproteobacteria bacterium, assembly GCA_963827615.1. GTDB lineage: Bacteria > Pseudomonadota > Gammaproteobacteria > Steroidobacterales > Steroidobacteraceae > RPQJ01. The sequence goes on from CAWHCA010000009.1 coordinate 153,184, forward strand.
GATCGTCCACTGCGAGAAGGTCGGTGATTACGTGAGCCGCGAGCTGCTCGAGGACATCCTCGAGTCCGAGGAGGAGCACATCGACTTCCTCGAGACCCAGCTGGAGTTGATCGACCGCGTCGGCCTGCCGAACTACTGCCAGTCGCAGATGAAGGCGTCCTCCTGAGGCGGACCCCCTAGGGACTTTTCCGCGTTGACGGGCGCGGCGCGCCCACTAGCATCGCGCGTGTCTGAACCACGGACACGCCGATGCCGAAACGCTCACTCCCGCCCTTGCCCGAATGGTACCCACGCGGCACCGCGCTGCTGCGTGACCCGACCCTCAACAAGGGCACCGCCTTCAGCGAACAGGAGCGCGACGTGCTCGGCCTGCGCGGCCTGTTGCCACCCCACGTGGCCACCCAGGACGAGCAGCTCGCGCGCGTGCTCGAAAACTTCCACCGGCTCAAGACGCCACTGTCGAAGTACATCATGTTGTCGAGCCTGCTCGACCGGAACGAAGCGCTCTTCTTCCGCGTCATCATGGATCACGCCGACACGATGATGCCCATCATCTACACGCCGACGGTCGGACTGGCCTGCCAGCAGTTCGGCCACATCTACCGCAGGCCCCGCGGACTCTTCATCTCCGCCGCTGATCGCGGACGCATCTCGCAGGTCATGCGCAACTGGCCGCACCGGGAGGCGGCGATGATCGTCGTCACCGACGGTGAACGCATCCTGGGGCTCGGTGACCTCGGCGCGAACGGCATGGGTATACCCATCGGCAAGCTTTCGTTGTACACGGGCTGCGCGGGCCTGCATCCGTGGAAGTGCCTGCCGATCATGCTCGACGTCGGCACGAACAACGAAGCGCTGCTCGAAGATCCCCTGTACCTCGGACTGCGCCAGCGCCGTGTCACCGGCGATGCCTACGACGAATTGGTCGAGGAATTCATCGCCGCCACGCAGGAAGTGTTTCCTGGCGTGATCGTGCAGTTCGAGGACTTCGCCAACCACAATGCGTTCCGCCTGCTGCGCCGTTACCGCGAGCGGGTGAGTTGCTTCAACGACGACATCCAGGGCACGGCTTCGGTGGCCGTCGCCGGCATCCTGTCCGCGTTGCGCGTCACGGGCAAGCCGATGTCCGAGCAGACGTTCCTGTGCCTCGGCGCCGGCGAAGCGGCCACGGGCATCTCGGACCTGCTCGTGAACGCCATGATCGAGGACGGGACCGACGCAGCCACCGCGCGCGCGCGCTGCTGGATGGTCGATTCGAAAGGACTCGTCGTGGCGAGCCGCGGTGAACTCGCCGAGCACAAGCGACCCTATGCACACGTCCATGCGCCGGTCAGCGACTTCATCGGCGCCGTGAAATCGCTGCGGCCGACGGCCATCATCGGCGTGGGCGCCGTGCCGGGCACGTTCACCGAGGAAGTGGTGCGCGAGATGTCGCGCATCAACGAGCGACCTGTCATTTTCGCGCTGTCGAACCCGACCTCGAAGGCCGAATGCACGGCGCAGCAGGCCTACGAATGGTCGGACGGCCGTGCGCTTTACGCCTCGGGCAGCCCGTTCGACGCAGTGACATTGCAGGACGGCCGGCATTTCGTGCCACGGCAGGGCAACAATTCGTACATCTTCCCGGGACTGGGTCTCGCACTCGTGGTCGTCGGCGCCACTCGTGTCACCGATACAATGTTCCTTGCGGCCGCGCGCACGCTGGCGCGGTGCACGACGCAGGCCGACCTGGACCAGGGCAGCCTGTTCCCGCCGCTCAGTACCGTGCGCGACGTGTCGGCACGCATCGCGGTGGACGTCGCAGAGATCGCCTTGCGCGACGGGCTCGCCTCGATCGAGCGTCCTGAAGACCTCGAGCAGGCAATTCGCGCGGAGATGTACGACCCGCGTTACTGACGAAGGTCGTCAACTGCACGGTGACCGACGTCGGCGCGCAGCTTACTGCGCGCTGCCGCCCACGTAGACGGCACCGTCCTTCATCACGAAACTCACCTTGCTGGTGAGCGCGATGTCGTCGAGGGGGTTACCGGCAACGGCGACCACGTCGGACCGGAATCCCCGGGCGAGCTGCCCAAGGTCGGGTGCGCCCAGCACTTCGGCTGCGTTGTAGGTCGCGGCCTGGATGGCCTCTGCGGCCGGCATGCCTGCCTCGACCATGTAGCCGAACTCTTTCGCGTTCTCTCCGTGCGGTGCGACGCCCTGGTCGGTGCCGAAGCCGATCTTCACGCCGGCCTTGTACGCCCGCGCGAACGTGTCCTGGATCTGGCCGCCGATGCGTGCCGCCTTCGGCCGGATGATCTCGGGGTAATAGCCGTCGATCTTCGCCTTTTCTGCGACGAACCGGCCCGCCGAGATCGTCGGCACGTACCAGGTGCCGTGCTTCTTCATCAGCGTCATGATCTCGTCATCCATGTAGGTGCCGTGCTCGATCGAAGTCACGCCACCTTCAACCGCGCGGCGAATGCCGTCCTTGCCGTGCGCATGCGCCGCGACCTTGTAGCCATAGTCCTGCGCAGTCGCCACGACCGCTTTCACCTCGTCGACGGTGAACTGCGGCGCGTCGCCACTCTTCGCGTAGCTCAGCACGCCACCCGTCGCGGTGATCTTGATCACGTCGGAACCGTCCTTGTAGCGCTGGCGCACGGCCTGACGCGCGTCGTCGACACTGTTGATCACGCCTTCCGTCGGCCCCGGCGGGCCGAGCAGGTGCTCAAGCTCCGAGTTGATGCCGTTGCTCGGGTCCGCGTGCCCACCGGTCGTCGCGATCGACTTGCCGGCCGCGTAGATCCGCGGTCCGTGCGTGTAGCCCTGGTTGATCGCGTCACGCAGGTGCGGCGTGATGGTGCCGCCAAGGTCACGCACCGTGGTGAAGCCCGCCTTCAGCGTACGGTCGGCGTACACGAGCGCGCGGTAACCGAAATCGATGTCGTCGAGTCGGAAGTGTTCCTCGTACGATTTCGGGCTCGATTCCTGGCCCAGGTGGACATGCAGGTCGATCCAGCCAGGCATGCACGTCTGGCCCGACAGGTCGAGCACGGTGGCCCCCGGCGCAGTCGCCTTGCCCTGCAACACGTCCTGGATGCGCCCGTCGGCACCCGTGACGATCGTGTGCTCGCCGACGAGGCGCGCCGTCTTCGAATCGAACACGTTGCCGCATTGCAGGGCCATCGGCGTGGCCGCGCCGGCTTGGCCTGCAGTCGCGACGCCGAGAATGGCCAGCAGCGCAGGGATCGATCGATGCATGGGTCCGTACCTCTGTTCGACGCAAAGCCCGAAATCTTAGTCTCATGGGAACGCCCTGTCCGGCCGGACTGCACTGCGTGCGGGACGGGCGGGCAGTCGGCTGAGTCCAATCGTCGCAAAAAAGCAACGGATAATCGCAATGCATGTCGCCCTATTTGTAATTTGACAACAGGCGCGCAGAATGGCTGCCGTTCTTCCAATCTGCACGGGTGGACATAATGAGCAAAGAAACTCCACGACTGACGCGCGCAATTCGCGTGGCGTTAGGCGGCGCGCTGGGCCTGGCTTCGGGACTGGCAGCGCTGCCTGCATTCGCACAGACAGCGACGGACCAGGGCAAGGAACTCGAGACCGTGTACGTGACGGGTTCGCGCATCGCGCGCGCGTCGGACTTCGAGAACCCGGCGCCTGTCGTCACGTTCTCGTCAGACGACATCGCGAAGTCCGGTTACTCCAACCTGCAGCAGCTGCTCGAAGACCAGCCGTTCGTCGGCAACGGCACGTTCTCGACGCGCGGCAACAACCAGGACTCGACGGCCAACGGCGCGGCGTCGATCAGCTTGCGCGGCCTGGGCGCCGACGCGACGCTGGTGCTCGTCAACGGCCGTCGCGTCGCGATCAGTTCGTTCGCCGAATCCATCACGACCAATTTCGTCGACATCAACACGATCCCCGTGGCGGCGATCGAGCGCCTCGAGGTGCTGAAGGACGGCGCATCGGCCGTGTACGGCGCCGACGCGGTCGCGGGCGTCGTCAACGTGATCCTGAAGAAGGATTTCGACGGCTTCGAGGTTTCCGGCGGCGGCGGCTTCGCGGATGGCTACGACGAATACAACGCCTCGGGTATCTGGGGCATCAACGGCGAAGACTCCAACGTCACGCTGGTGCTCGACTACTTCAGGAACAGCACGCTCAAGAACTCGGAGCGCGGCCCGCTCGGGACTGCGGACCAGTCGGCACGAGGCGGCGAAGACTTCCGCTCGTCGCGTGGCTTCCCCGGCCGCTTCATCGTCAACGGCGTCACGACGATCGACCCGGCCTGCCCCCCCGATCGACGCGCGGGCCAGACCTGCGTCTATGACTACGGCCCCTGGAACCTGCTGACGCCGGAAGCCGAGCGCACCGGCCTGATGTTGCTCGGCAACAAGCGTTTCGGCGACATCGAGTTCTTCACCGAAATTGCGGCACAACACAACACGTCGATCGCTCAGGGCGCGCCGACGCCGTTGGACGAGAGCGCGGGGCTCACGGTCCCGGTCACGCACCCGAACAATCCTTACCCAGGCGCCACCAGCCTCGCGATCGGCCGCTTCCGTACGGTCGACGCGGGACCGCGCGGGTGGAACATCCAGACGGACAACATCCGCGGCGTCTTCGGCCTGCGCGGCAAGTTGCTGGATCGCTGGGACTGGGAAGTGGCGGCGCAGCGTGCGCGCAGTGAATCGGAGCAGACCGGCAGCCGCGCGCAGGGCTGGGTCCGCACCGACTACCTGCAGCAGGAAATCAACGCCGGCCGTTACAACCCGTTCGGGGGTACCTTCAACCCGCAGTCGACGATCGACGCGATCACGACCAGCCTCGTGCGCCAGGGCACGTCGAACCTGACGGCCTACGACGCCCAGATCTCGGGCGAGCTGTTCGACCTGCCGGCCGGCAAGGTCGCGATGGCGACGGGCATCGAGTACCGCGAAGAAGACGTCAGCGACATTCCCGACGAGCAATTCCAGCGCGGACTGATCTTCGGCACGGAAGCGGTTTCGGCCGAGGCGTCGCGCGACAACTGGTCGGCCTTCGTCGAGTTCTCGGTGCCCGTGGTCGAGTCGCTGGAGGTCAACGTCGCGGCGCGCTACGACGACTACAGCGATTTCGGCGACACCTTCAACCCGAAGATCTCCGCCCGCTGGGAGCCGCTCGAGTCGCTGGCGTTCCGCGCATCGTGGGGCACGGGCTTCCGCGCTCCGTCGCTGGCGCAGATCGGCCTCGGCCCATCGCAGGAGTCGCAGTTCTTCGTCGACACCTTCGGCTGCGCCGACAACCCCGCCTACTGCACGGCTACCGACTACAACATCGTGTTCGCGGGAAACCCGGACCTGGAGGCCGAGGAATCGGAGAACTTCAACGTCGGCGTGGCGTGGAAGCCGACCGATTCGTGGCTGGTCGCAGTGGACTACTGGGACATCAAGCAGGAAAACAAGATCGACGAGGTCAACTTCGGCTACCTGTTCCAGCAGTTCTGCGGCGTACAGGACAGCGACGTCTGCGTGCGCGGCGCGCCGCTGCCGGGCGACACGCTCGGGCCCCTGCAGTCGGTCAACTCGAGCTTCATCAACATCGGCGAGCAGACGACCAACGGCGTGGACGTGAGCGTGCACTTCCGCGACTCGGTCATGGGCGGCGAGCTGTTCGTCGGCCTGGACTATTCGCGCATGCTGGAGTTCAAGAAGCGCGAACTGAGCGCGGACGGCACGAGCTTCGTCACGCGCGACCTGACGGGCGAGTACGAGTACCCGGAAGACCGCTTCGTGCTGACGGGCGACTGGGGCTTCGACGTCTGGGGCGTGCGTGCCACGCTGAACTACACTGGCTCGTTCGAGGACACGCCGGACATCGACTTCGACGGCGTGCTCGATTTCGACTCCAACAAGTCACGCACCGTCGGTTCCTTCACGACGCTCAACCTGCAGGGCCGCTACACCGGCTTCGAAGGCCTGACCATCGCCGTCGGCATCGACAACGCGCTCGACGAGGAACCGCCGTTCGCGATCGGTGACGGCGACACGGACCTCTACGGGTACGTTTCCGGCATGCACGATCCGCGCGGCCAGTTCATCTACGGCAAGTTGACCTACCGGTTCTGACGGCAGAGTCCGGTGACCGGGCGGGGGCGTCGCAAGATGCCCCCGCCTTTTTCTTTGCGGTCCGCCCGGCGCCGTGCTCAGGCGCGTGAGCGTCGCCAGACCAGCGTCTGGTTGTTCGCCGGCATCGCGCAGTCATCCACCAGCGCCAGACCCTGGGCCGCCGCCAGCGCATCGACTGCCTCGAAATCCCGGATTCCGCTCAACGGGTCGCGCCGGCGTAACGACTCGTCGAAAGCCACGTTGCTGTGCGACGTGAACTGCCCGCCGTAACGGAAAGGACCGTAGACGACCAGCAAGCCGTCGTCGCGCAGCACGCGACCGACACCGCGGAACATGGCCTGCACCTGCGGCCACGACACGATGTGCAGCGTATTGGCGGTGTAGACGGCGTCGATGCTGTCTGCGTCGCACGGCCAGGCCCCCTGCTCGACGTCGAGTTCCAGCGGCGCGAGCAGGTTGCACGCGCCTTCCATTTCGATGCGCGCTGTGAGCGCCGCCAGGTGCTCGAGCTGCTCGGTCGGCTGCCAGCTGAGTCGTGGCAGGTGACGCGCGAAATGCACCGCGTGCTGCCCCGTGCCCGCGCCGATTTCCAGCACCAGTCCGGCCTGGTGGCCGAGCCAGCGCTGCAGCACCTCGAGGATCGGGCCCTTGTTGCGCTCGCACGCCTCCGAAAAAGGCAACGACTGCACGAACGAAGGCGAGCGCTTGCCCATGGCCGCGTGTCAGCCCGAACCGTCCTTGAACTCAACGCCGTCCTTCATGACGAAGGGCACGCGCTTCAGCACGGTGACGTCGGTGAGCGGGTCGCCATCGACGGCGATGAGGTCGGCCCGCTTGCCCTGCTCGATTGTTCCCACGTCCGCCTGCAGTCCGAGCAGGTCCGCGGCGTTGACGGTGGCAGCCTGCAATGCCGATGCCGGTGTCATGCCGTGCTTGACCATCAATTCGAATTCGTCGGCGTTGCGGCCGTGCTTGCTCACACCGGCGTCGGTGCCGAAGGCGATCTTGACGCCCTTGGGCACCGCTTTGCGCAGCGACTCGCCGGTCACCCTGATGCGCCACTCGACCTTCGCCCGCACCGTCGGCGAATACGCCCCCGGGTTCGCGGCCAGCCGCTCGATGTAGCCATTCACGGTGGACAGCGTCGGCACGTAATAGGTGCCTGCCTTCACCATCAGTGCGATGCATTCATCGTCGAGCATCGTGCCGTGCTCGATGGAATCGACGCCGGCCATGAGCGCGACCTTGATGCCGTCCGCACCGTGCGCGTGCACCGCGACTTTCTTGCCGTACAGCCTGGCGGCCTCGACGATCGCGCGCGCTTCGTCGTCGAACATCTGCTGGCCGAGACCCGCACCCACCTGGCTGTTGACCCCGCCGGTCGTGGCGATCTTGATCACGTCCACGCCACGGCCCACCTGGATCCGCACGGCACGGCGACAGGACTCCACGCTGTCACACAGGTTGTCGTGCGCGTGCAGCACCTCGCGGAAGTCCTCGCGGTAGCCGAGCGCTGCGTCCATGTGCCCTGAGGTCGTCGAGATCGACCGTCCCGCGTCGACGATGTTCGGCCCCACCACCTTGCCCGCGCGGATCGCGTCCCGCAATGCGAGCGTGACACCGTTGCCGTCGCCGAGGTTGCGCACCGTGGTGAAGCCTGCACGCAGCGTCTTGTGCGCATTGGCAAGCGCGTTGTAGGCGAGTTCCGCGTCCTCGGCCTGCACGTCCTCCAGCTGTCCCATCTGGCCGCCCGTGTCCGAGACCAGGTGCACGTGACTGTCGATCAGTCCCGGCAGCACGAAACGCGTGCGCTGGTCGATCACGCGCTGACTGCCCGGCACGTCGATGAATCCATCGAGCACCTCACCGATACGCCCGTCACGGATCACGATCGTGCTCGGCCCACGCGGCGTCCTGCCCGGGTGATCGAGCAGTCGCCCGGCATGGACCACGACGATGGTCTGCGGTGTCGTCTTGGCGCCTCCGGCCGCAATCGTCGGTGGCGGATCGGCCGCCCAGGCAGATCCCGCCGCCGCTACAGCAAGCAAGGCGGTAAACAGGGTGCGAAGCGGGGTCGACGTGTGGTGCACAGGCAGTCTCGACGGCTGGAGGCCGGACAGTCTATTGTCGATGCCCTCGCAACGTCCATTCCCTCCCCAACATGCCCATTTACGACCGCTGCCATTTCCGCGGCGCGCCTGTCGCCCTGTCGGCACTGTTCGCCCTGCTCACCATCGGCGCTGCCGGATGCCGCCATACGCCAGCCCCCACCGACGATGGCACCGCAGGCGAACCACCTGCCCAGGCGGTATCGGCTCCGCACGTCGAACTGACGCCGGGGGTCGCCGCCGCGAATCCGATTGCCGTCGAAGCGGGGCTCGAAGTCCTGCGCGCCGGCGGCGGTGCGGCCGATGCCGCGGTTGCCGTGCAGGCAGCGCTGGGACTCGTCGAGCCGCAGAGCTCGGGCCTGGGGGGCGGCGCCTTCCTGCTCTATTACGATGCGCAAACGGGCGCGATCACTGCGTTCGATGGCCGCGAGACCGCCCCGGCGGGCGCGACCCCAGGCATGTTCCTGGACGAAAATGGCGCACCGCTTTCGTATCAGGATGCGGTCACCAGCGGACGCTCGACGGGCGTACCGGGCGCCGTCGCGATGCTGGGCCTCGTGCACTCGAAGCATGGCCGGTTGCCATGGCAGTCATTGTTCGATGCCCCGATCCGCGCGGCCGAGCAAGGATTCGTCGTGCCGCAGCGACTTGGAAGGTTCGCCAACAGCACGTTCGCGCAGGCGACGATGCCGGACGCACGCGCGCTGTTCTCCAAGCCCGACGGTACGATCGTCAAGGCGGGCGACACGTTACGCAACCCAGCCTACGCGGCGACACTGCGTACGATCGCCACGCGGGGACCCCGTGCATTGCTCGAGGGCCCGCTCGCGGAACAGATCGTCGCGCGCACGCAGGCCGAGCCTCGCCCCGGTACGTTGACGCTCGAGGACATGGCGGCCTTCCAACCAGCTGAAGTGCAGCCGCTGTGCCGCACGTTCCGGGTCTATGTCATCTGCGTGCCACCGCCGCCATCGAGCGGTGTCGGCGTGCTCGAAGTGCTGGGACTGCTCGAACGCACGGACATTGCGTCGCGTGGGCCGACGGATCCGCAGGCGTGGCTGCTCTTCGCCGAGGCGAGCCGGCTGATGTATGCCGACCGCGATCGCTACGTGGCCGACCCGCGTTTCGTCGCCGTTCCCGTCGAAGGCCTGCTCGACCATGGCTATCTCGACAACCGCGCGCAGCTGATCGGAGAGCGCGCGGCTACCGGCGCTCCCGACGCCGGCACTCCGCCCGGTGCCGTGATGACACGCTCAGGGATAGATGCAACGGACGAGGTGCCGGGTACGAGCCACTTCGTCATCGTCGACGACCAGGGCGACGTGATCTCGATGACCACCTCGGTGGAGTCATTGTTCGGCTCGGGACGCGCGGTCGGCGGATTCTTCCTGAACAACCAGCTCACCGACTTCTCGTTCACGGCCGTCGACGCGGGCGGTCGCCCGGTGGCAAATGCCGTGGCGGGCGGCAAAAGGCCTCGTTCGTCGATGTCGCCGGCGATCGTGCTGCGCAAGGCGGACGGCGCGTTCGTGGCCGCGGTCGGCTCGCCGGGCGGGTCAGCCATCCTCGCTTACAACGCCAAGGTGCTGATCGGACTGCTGGCCTGGGACCTGCCGCTGCAGGACGCGATCAACCTTCCCAACCTGATAGCCCGCGGCGCCGATTTCTACGGCGAGATGCCGCGCATTTCTGCCGAACTGTCGGCGCAGCTGGCGGCCAGGGGCGTCGCGCTCAAGTCGGGGCGAGGCGAAGAATCCGGCCTGCACGGCGTGGCCGTGCGCGGCAATCCGCCGGCGTTCGAGACGGGTGCGGATCCGCGACGCGAGGGCGTCTGGAAGCCGCAATAACCGTCAGTCCTGCAGGGCCCTGGCGAGACCTGCGCGCGTCAGTTGCACGACGACCGGCGACAGTGCCAGCAGCGCGATCAGGTTCGGAATCGCCATCAGTGCGTTGAGCGTGTCGGCGATCGTCCACGCGAGGTCGAGCTGCGTGATTGCACCGAAGAACACCATGATCGTCCACACGATGCGGTACGGCATGATCGTCCAGCCGCCCGCCAGGTACTGCCAGCAGCGCTCACCGTAATACGCCCAGCCGAGGATGGTCGTGAGCGCGAAAATACCCAGCGCGACTGCGACGAGTTCGCCGCCGATGCCGGGCATCGCCGACTGGAACGCGGCTTGCGTGAGTGCGGCGCCCGTCTTGCCGGATTGCCAGGCGCCCGAGACCACGATCGCAAGACCCGTCATCGTGCAGACCACGATGGTGTCGAGGAATGTGCCCATCATGCCGATCAGGCCGCTGCGCACCGGATCGTTGCTCATGCCCGCCGCCTGCGCGATGCCGGCCGTGCCGAGACCGGCCTCGTTCGAGAAGATGCCACGCGCCACGCCGTAGCGCATGGCCGCTATCATGGCCGCGCCGGCGAAGCCGCCGACCGCGGCAGTGCCCGTGAAAGCCGTTGCGAAAATGAGCGCAAAGGCGGCCGGGATCGAGTGCCAGTGAAAGACCAGCACGATCATCGCGGCAGCCACATACCCAATCGCCATGAACGGGACGAGCCAGTTCGCGACCGCCGCGATGCGCTTGATGCCGCCGAGGATGACCGCACCCGTGACGACGGTCAGCACGACGCCGGTGACCAGCGGGGTGATGTTGAACGAACCCTGCATTGCGGCCGCGATGCTGTTCGACTGCACCATGTTGCCGATGCCGAAGCCGGCAAGGCCGCCAAACAGCGCAAACGTGCGTGCCGAGCCAGGCCCAGCGCGGGCCAAGACCATTGCGGATGGCGTACATCGGCCCGCCGACGAAACGGCCTTTCTCGTCACGCTCACGGAAGTGCACGGCCAGCAGGACCTCGGCGTACTTGGTGGCCATGCCGACCAGCGCCGTCATCCACATCCAGAACACCGCACCAGGACCGCCGAGCGCGACAGCCGTGGCCACGCCCGCGATGTTGCCGACACCGATGGTCGCGGCGAGGCATGTCATCAGCGCCGAGTACGGACTGACCTCGCCGTGGGCTTCGTCACCGCCCCGGCCGCTCCATACCAGCCGCAGACCGGCACCGATCTTGCGCATCGGCATGCCGCCGAGCCGCACCTGCAGGTACAGACCGGTGCCGAGGATCAGCACCAGCATGGCCGGGCCCCACACGAACGAGTCGATGGCGTTGATCCAGTCGCTGAACGTTGTCATGAACTCCCCTGTGCGCGAAATTTCCGGACGATCGCGGTCGTCCTGGCGTGCCGCACGTTACCTCAGTTCACCGTCGTGCGACAGCGCGCCGCACCGGCGTCCTGCACGCGTCCCGCGACGTCGATGTAGCGCCACGAATAGCTCCCGCGCTCGAGCGACAGGTGCAGCACGCCATGTTCGAGCACACGCGCTTTGCTGCGATACGGCGGCTTCCAGAAGCCGAAAAGTCTTGCGCCACCGGTGCCGACGACGAATTGCCGCGGCGCGTTGCCGTCACGCGGTGGCCGCCCTTCCGCATCGAGGGGATCAAAGCGCTCATAGAAATGTTCATGCCCGCTCAGCACGAGGTCGGCGCCGTGGCGGTCGAGCAGTTTCCAGAAGGGCCGCATCCTGTCGCCCGAACCCCGATGCATGCCCGACGAGTACAGCGGCGCGTGCCACATGACCAGCAGGCATCCTGGCGTCGGCACGGATGCTTGCGCTTCAGAGGTGAAAAGCCGCTCCAGCCACTCATACTGGGACTGCAGCACGCTGCCGTCGACGTTGCTGTCGAGCGCAATCAGGCGCCAGTCTTCGGTCAACGGGCGGGTGAAGGCAATGAAGCCGCCTGCGTTCAGCTCGTCGACAGCAAAGTACTTGCTGAAGTCACCCGCATTTCCGCGCACGTAATCGTGGTTGCCGGGCGTAACCAGCGTCGCCGCACGGTGCCGGCCCCAGGTCGGCTCGTAGCACGAGGCGAGCGTCTGCGCATCGCCCTGAGGATAGGCCATGTCGCCGAGACCGAGCACCAGCGCGCCGTCGGGCACGAGTCGCGACGTGCGGGCAGCCATCGAATCCGCAGGCTCACGGTGGTTGCAGTCGGCGATGTCACCGACGGCGTAGACCTGCAGGCCGGCCGCCGGCATTGCAGGCAGGGTCGACGATGCCGGTGGCCTGGTGGTCGCGATACAACCTGCGAGCACCACGGCCGCGACGAGCGCAGCACTGGTCCGGCCGGAGCCGCAAGTACGTTCCATCATCCGACGGAGCGCTCCCCGGGTCGGTCAGCCGGTCTTCCAGCAGTAGCAGTTGAGCTTGTGACCATCGAGGTCGCGGAAATAAGCCGCGTAAAACCCGTCAGTGCCGCGCGGACCCGGGGCGCCTTCGTCCTTCCCGCCGAGCGCGATGGCCTTCCGATGGATTTCGTCCACTTTCGCGTTGCTGTCGACGACCAGCGCGACCATCACGCCGTTGCCGCAGGAGGCCGGCTTGCCGTCGTACGGCTTGATGACGCCCAGCGCAGGCTTGTCGAGGGACACGGCCCACGCCACCATGGTGTCGGACTCCATGAACCGTCCGGCACCCAGCAGCTTGAGCAATTCGTCGTAGAACGCGGCCGCCCGCGGGATGTCGTTCGAGCCCAGCGTGACATATCCGATCATTGGTGTGCGCTCCCTTCGGTATCATTCGAGTGTCGGCGCGTCCGGCATGGACGGCCGCAGTCCGGGAGAGTGTGCGTGACGAACGGGTCCGAAGGAAAGCACGAAACTTCGCTGCTGCAGCAGGTCGAGGGCGCCGAGAAACTCTTTCTGTCCGGCCGGCGCAACCGCGCCGCCGACCTCGAAAGCGCCGTGCGCTTCTTCCTCGAATTCCTGCACGGCTTCGAGAGCTTCGAATTCCAGCAGCGGTGCGTCACCGTCTTCGGTTCAGCACGCTTTCAGGAAGACCATCGCTATTACCAGCTCGCGCGCGAAGTCGGGTACGCGCTGGGCAAGGCCGGCTTCGCGGTGATGACGGGCGGCGGCTCGGGAATCATGGAAGCCGCGAATCGCGGCGCGCGTGAGGCCGGCGCCCTGAGCCTGGGATGCAACATCCGGCTGCCGCGCGAGCAGAAGCCCAACGACTACCTCGACCGCTTCATCGGCTTCGAGCATTTCTTCGTGCGCAAGGTGATGCTCGTGAAGTACTCGTGCGCGTTCGTCGTGATGCCGGGTGGCTTCGGCACGCTCGACGAAGCATTCGAACTCGCCACGCTCGTGCAGAACGGCAAGATCGAGCGCTTTCCGCTGATCGCAGTCGGGCGGGATTTCTGGGGCGAGATGGAGCGGTTCCTCGATGAAACGCTGGTCGGCGAAGGAACCATCACGCGCGAGGAGCTGGCGCTGCTGCGTCTCGCCGATACGGCCGAGGAAGTCGTGCGCATCGCGCGCGAGGCGCCAGGGACCTGACGGAATCGCTCGAAACCCGTCCAGGTGATGTGGCCGAGCGTCGCTCGCCTCGGCGCGCTGTCAAGCCGCCAGCAGACCTTCGAGCAGTCGCCAGCGTTCCAGTTTCTGCGCAAATCGCAGCGACGCGTGCGCCGGACTCGTCGACGGCAGCAGGTGCAGCGGCAGCGACGACAGCGGTTCTGGCAGGATGGGTTGCACCCTCCGCACGTAGAGCCGACGGGCCGTACCGCCGTTGACGCAAACGTGCGCGATGCGTGGATGCTCGCTGAAAAAGCGTTCGAAGTCGTTGGTCACGACGGTCGCCAGGTCGATCGCGGCATCGAGACTGCCGGGACGCACCGCCTCCCTGCACACGTCCCACAGCGCAATGCCGCTGGCGCGCAGTCGATCGGCCCGCCCAGCGTAGGGAACGTCGGGTCCTGCATCGAACAGTTCGCCCATGATGCGCCAGAAGGCGTTGTGCGGCTGCGCGTAATACTGACGTGCCGCGAGCGAGGCCGCGCCAGGCAGTGAACCGAGGATCAGGACGCGCGCGTCTGGCGCGGCAATCGGCGGAAAGCCTCGGGACGCCGACCTCGTCAAGCCGCTTCGTCGCGTTGCGGCACCTTGCGCTCCCCAGGCTTGCGCGCGGCCAGGTCCCGCGCCGGATGCTCGTAGTCGTTCTTTTCCCAGTCGCGGTACTGCGGCGGAATCGGGTTCATCGAGCCATCGGCGAGCCAGTCCAGGGAACCGTCCATGAACAGTCCGGCGACTTTGCGATAGGAGCGGTTGTTGTTCGACTTCACCGCACGGAAGTTTGCCTCGATGCGTCGCCGCGCCTCGCGACAGAAGAGGTCCGCCAGTTCCTGGGGACTCTGGTCCGTCGCGTTCTCCCCGAGCAAGTGGTCCGCGTACGACAGCGTGGTCGACATGACGAACAGGTCGACGCCGATGTCGACGAAATTGCCGAGGATCAACTGCTCCTTCTCGAGCTTCGGGCCAAACCTGGCCATGGTCGCGAACAGCCGCCGGGCCAGCAGCTTGCTGGTCTTGCCGGCGTAGGCGAGGTGCTTGCGGTTCACCTCGCTGAGGTGCCCGGCCTCGAAGTGATGGCCGGTCTCGGGCATGAACAGTTTCGGCAGCCATGTCGAGTAGAACCCGGCGGCCTTCATCATCGCCTCGCCCTTGCTGATCTTCTGGCCGGGCTTGGGCTGGAGAATCGGCATCACCAGCTTGAAATGGGTATCGAGCGCCTCGCGCGCCATGATCAGGTGCATGACCTGCGACGAGCCCTCGAAGATGCGCCCGACGCGCATGTCGCGGATCGCCATCTCGACGCTGGTCGGCCGCTCGCCGCGCTCGTACAGCGAAGTGGCACGCTCATACCCGCGGCCGCCGCGCACCTGCAGGTAGTCGTCGAGGATTCGATAGAGCGTCTCGGAACAGAAATACTTGGCCGCCGCCGCCTCCAGCCTGATGTCGACGTTCTTGCGGTCGGCCAGCGCGCAGGTCAGGTACACCATGCTCTTCATCGCGAACAGGTGCGCGGCATAACTCGAGACCATCCTCGCGATGGCCTGGTGCTTGCCGACCGGCTGGCCCCACTGCTGTCGCGTGGTGACCCACCAGCGCGCGTCGTCGACGAAGGCCATGCCGACGCCGATGGCGGCGGCGGGCAAGCCCAACCGGCCGACGTTGAGGGTGGCCAGCGCGATCTTCAGGCCTTCCCCGGGCTTGCCGATCATGTTCTCCGCGGGTACCCGGACGTCCTTGAACGTGACCGAGCCATTGGCGATGCCGCGCAGGCCCATGAATGTCGACCGCCGCACTCGCTCCACGCCGGGCCACGCCGTCTCGACGACGAAGCACGAAATCTGCGGAATCGTCTTGCCGTTCGGCAACTGCTTGTCCGGCGTGCGCGCCAGCACGGCAATCAACGTCGTCTTCGGATCCGTGACGTTGGTGCACCACTGTTTGTCGCCGTTCAGGATGAACGCCTTGCCGTCCTCGGTGGGCGTGGCCACGGTACCCATGCGCGCCGGGTCGGAGCCGACGTCGGGCTCGGTCAGTGCGAATGCGGAAATCTCTCCGCGCGCGAGACGCGGCAGGTACTTGCGCTTCTGCTCCTCGGTGCCGAACTCGCGCAACGGCTGCGGCACGCCGATGCTCTGGTGCGCCGAAAGGTAAGTGACCGTGTTGGAACAGTAGCTGCCGATCATGCCCAGCACGCGCGCGTAATTGGTGATGGAGAAGCCGAGGCCACCGTACTCCTGCGGGATCTTCATGCCGAAGAGCCCGATTGCAGCCATCGCCTCGAGCGCGGCGGCCGGATACTCGCCCTGCTCGTCGATCTTATAGGGATCGACGTGCTGCTCGAGCACCTCGCGCACCTTCACGAGGTAGTCGTCGCCGATTTTCCGGTCTTCCGGCGACTGCGCCGGGAACGGATGCACGAGGTCCCAGCGGAAGCTGCCCTTGAAGACCTCGGCCGTGAAACTGACGTTCTCCCACTCCGCCTGGCGGGCGTCCTCCGCCAGTGCCATTGCGACGTCCCGCGCCTTGGTGTCCATAGGCCCTCCGCCCTGAAGTCCAGCGGTCGGAATCTTGC
>CAWHCA010000010.1:0-37129 GCA_963827615.1 uncultured Gammaproteobacteria bacterium
GCCGTGACACGACACTGCAGCGTCTCGAGCGGGCCATTGCCGCCTGCGTTGGCTAGACAAGCAACGCGCAGTGGACTGGGCGGAGCAGGGCCAGGACGGCGTCCATGCCGTCAGAGCAGCTTGCTGACCTCGTTGGAGAAGTCGCTTTCGACGCCGCTGGTGTTGACGGCCTTGACCGTGAAGTACCAGGTACGGCCGGCCTCGAGGGCTTCGATCGCAACCGAGGTCATCGTTGCGACTGGCACGCTCAGCGCCTGCGAATACTGGCCGGGGCTGCTGCCGTACATCACCTTGTAGCCGGCCAGGTTCGTGATCGGGCTGCCATCGATGTTCCGCGTGGGTGGGGTCCAGTTGAGCGTGGCGGTGCGGGTCACGGGTAGAGCGACCGTGATCGTGAAAGCCGGCAGGCTCGAGGTGCTCGTGCCGTCGCTGACACTGATCAAGATGCTGGTGTGGTTGCCGACGTCAGTCTCAGCGGGTGTTCCGTACAAGGTGCCGGTGCTCGTGTCGAACGTCGCCCAGCCCGGCTGGTTCTGGATCGAGAACTCAAGCGGGTTGCCGTCCGGGTCGGTGGCACTCGCGCGAAAGCTGTAGGGCTGGCCGGCCTGCGCCGACACGGCGGGGGAGCCCGTGATCACTGGCGGACTGCTGGTCGTGACTGGGGTCGTCACCGTGATCGAGAAGGACGACAGCGTCGCCGACCACTTACCGTCGCTCACCTTGATCGAGATGGAGCCGTAGGTGCCGGCCTGGGAACTGGACGGCGTCCCGGTCAGCAGGCCTGTGCTGCTGCTGAACGTCGCCCAGACCGGCTTGTTGGCGATGCTGAAGGTGAGCGCGTCACCGTTGGCGTCGTACGCGGTCGGCTGGAAGCTGTACGTGGCCGCGGCGGCGACGCTGTTCAGCGGCGTGCCGCTGATCGTGGGCGCAATGTTGCGCCGCTTGGAGGCTTCCGCAGACGTCGTAAAGGTGGTCAGCGCCACCAGGGCGGTGATTGCCAGAAGCCTGGCAGCACGTGAAAGCATGACGAGGCCTCGCTCGGTAACCCCGCTATCCCCCGGCGCTGGGCCGGTGGACCGGAGGCTTTGCGTCCCCGCCTTGCGACGGGTTTGCTATTGGTGCAGTCGTTTCCGAATGAAATCGCTGGCGAATCTAAAGCTCCGCAAGGCGATAGGAGCGAACCTGCGTCACGCTTCGCGTGTCTGGGGCGACCCGGCAGGACCGGGCCGTTCGAAAAGTACATTTGACAAGCCTGACGGCACCTTGGACAATTCGCGGCCCTCGTGGGGCCATAGCTCAGCTGGGAGAGCGCCTGCATGGCATGCAGGAGGTCGACGGTTCGATCCCGTCTGGCTCCACCACGACGTCCCCATCGTCTAGAGGCCTAGGACACGACCCTTTCACGGTCGCGACCGGGGTTCGAATCCCCGTGGGGACGCCACACCTCCGCGTGCCACCGATTGCGACGTGCAACCGTGGTGGTTTCGACGTGTCGCACTTCGCAGAACTCGCAACTGTTGCAGTCGCAAGTCCCGTTCTGCTGCGTGTGACGCAAATCGAAGATCGCGAGCTTTACTGCGGCGAAACCGCGTAGAAGACTCCCCGACAGTTCTCGTTCAAGGGCAAACCCGTCGCAAGGCGGGGACGCAAAGCCTCCGGTCCACGGCCAGTGCCTGGGACAGCGGGGTTGCCGGAACCTTCACGGGATTGCGCGCCGCGTTCTACTGCCGCAACGCGCGATCGCGAATCGTTCAGCGACCTGCTGCGCCAGGTTCTCCGCCCGGGCCCGAAGGCATCCGGCGTGAGGAGAGTTGGCGATGCTGTCGAAACGATTGCTGCTTCTGAGCTTCATCCCTGGTCTCGGCAGCATGTCTTACGTCAGCGCTGCGAACGCAGGCAACGTCGCACCGACGATTGCCGGTTCGCCGCGCGCGGCCGTCACCGCCGGCCGCTATTATTCCTTCACTCCGACGGCGAGCGATGCCGACGGCGACAGGCTCACCTTCGGCGTGAGTGGCCTGCCGCGCTGGGCAGGTTTCAGCAGGCGCACCGGCCAGCTCTACGGTCGGCCGGGTGCAGGGGACGTCGGGAAATCCCGCCCCATCTCGATCGCGGTCTCGGACGGCCGGCTGACCAGGACCCTGGCGAGCTTCACGATTACCGTCCGGGCCGCGACGAGCGTCAACGCGGCGCCCACGATCTCGGGCTCACCGCCGCAGTCCGCAACGGCAGCCAGCGTCTATTATTTCCGGCCGACGGCGGCCGACCCCGAAGGCGCAGTCCTGACGTTTTCGGTGCTCAACAAGCCGGCGTGGGCGGCGTTCGACACGGTCACCGGACGATTGCGTGGCACGCCGGCTGCAGCCGACGTCGGCACCTATTCGAACGTAACGGTACGCGTGACCGACGGCACGAACACCGCGTCGCTGCCGTCGTTCTCCATTACGGTCAGCGATCCGGTGGCCGTCGGAGCCGCCACGCTCTCATGGCAACCGCCGACGGAGTACGTCGATGGCCTGCCGCTGCGAGACCTTGCGGGCTTCAAGATCCGCTATGGCATGGCTGCCGACAATCTCGACCAGCTCGTCACCATTGCGAATCCGGGCATCACGTCGGCGATGATCGAGAGCCTGACGGCGGGAACGTGGTATTTCGCCGTCAACGCGTACACCCTCGCCAACGTCGAAAGCAACCTGTCGAACGTCGTGCAGAAGACCATCCTGTAATCGGGGGCCGCGCTGCGGGCGGCGTCACGTAACGGTCTTCGATCCCACGGCGGACGGCATGCTCTCCACGCCCGTCGTCGTGTAGGCGCTGACGGTGAAATACCACTTGGCCAGCGCGAGACCCTCGATCATCGCCGTGGTGATGCCCGGGTTGCCGATCTTCAGTTCCTGCGTGAGGGCGTCGGACCGTGTGCCATAGCGGATCACGTAACCCGCCAGGTTGGTGAGCGGCGACCCGTCGGCGTTCTCGGTCGGCGGCTGCCAGCTCAGTGTCGCCGAGCCAGTCGTGTTCGTCGATGCAACGGTGATTTCGAACGGCCCGAGTTCATCGCTGTGCGCGCCGTCGGAGGCGACGATCGTGATGTTGCTGAACTTGCCGGTCGACGAGCTGGACGGCGTGCCCGCGAGCTTGCCGGTCGCCGGGTCGAACGTCGCCCAGGCGGGCTTGTTGTAGACGTTGAACGTGACTTTGTCGCCATCCGGGTCGCTGGCGACCGGCTGGAAAGCGTAAGGCTGGTTGGTCTTGGCCGCCGTCACCGGCGTGCCGGAAATCGTCGGCGGCTGGTTCGGCTCGCTGCTCGGCGGAGTCGTCGGCGGTGTGGTCGGCGGTGTGGTCGGCGCCGCAGGGGAACCAGCGACGGGCGCAGCGCGCGTCGCGCTTGTTGCCGCTGTCGAAGCATGCCGTCAGCGAGACAGAGATCAGTAACGAGAGTGCGAGTGCACGCGCCTTGGCATTGATTGTCGACATTCCACAACTCCATCGAGCAAGCTGGTGGCCCGACGGATGGAGCGGTGGGAATGCGTTAGGGCTGGCAGCGGCGACTCACGCGACCGCGCGGTGCTCCGCGCGCGACGCCTGATCGCTGTCTGGCAACCCCGCTATCCCTGTGCTTTGCAGCCGTGGACCGGAGGCTTTGCGTCCCCGTCTTGCGACGGGTTTGCCGTTTACTAACTGAGGTGCGAGTGTCGTCCCGGTGCGTCCCCGTCGCAACGGGCACAGGCTCGAAACGTGCAGTGGTTCGCGTTTCGAAACGCTGCAGCGCCGCGGTCAGCCGATGACCTTTGAAGCGACCTGACTGCGGGAACTTTCCACGCCCGTCTGCGTGTACGCGCTGATCGCGAAGAACCAGGTTCCCGGCGTCAGGTCCTGGACCACTGTGCTGGTCGTCGCCGGATTGCCGACATCAATCCGTTTGCTCAGGTCGCCGGCCGACGTGCCGTAGTAGATGCGATAGCCGGCCAGGTCGGTGAGTGGGGACCCGTCCTCGTTCTGTGTCGGTGCGGACCACGACAGCGTTGCAGACGACGTCGATGCGGTCGCAGATGATGTCGTCACTTCGATCGAGAAAGGCGGCAGCGCGGTCTTCAGGTCGCCGTCGCTGACGAAGATGGCAATGTCGGTGTAGGTGCCGGTGGTGCCGGCAGGTGGTGTTCCCGAAAGTTCTCCCGTTGCGGGATCAAAGGTCGCCCACGAGGGTTTCCCGGCAACCTGGAAGACGAGCACGTCGCCGTCCGGGTCATGCACATCGGGTCGGAAGGCGTAAGGAACGTTTACGACAGCAGTCGATAGCGGCTTACCGCTGATGCTCGGGGCGTCGTTCGCGTCCGTGCCGGAGATGGGTGAACCCGCCTCTGCGCGGTCCACGGGGGATGGAAGGTGCGATCCGCCGCCGCAGGCGGTCAGAGCGATGCTGGAGCAACAAACGAGGCAGGCGACGGCAAAACGAGCGGAGTGCCCGGCCGCCTTGGTCAGGCTGCTGAACGGCAAAGTTGAACCTCGACAATGTGCTGGCGTGAAACGACGGGCGAGCGCGGACCGCCGCAGCCAGGCGGCTATCGAGTTCGCTACGGGATGCCGTGCAGGGTTCTGAAAGGTCTCTGCGCGGGACGCGGTTGGGAAACCGGTCGCCGTTCTCGGCGCGCCAGATTATGGTCAATGGCAGGAGAAAAAGGGGCGCAAGAATGTCGCCAATCGGCGTCACTGGCCGGGCCGCGGCCGGCCCCTTTCATTGCGTTCAAGGCTCTCCCGCGCCGAGGCTGGAATTCAGTCCTTGAACTCTTCCGGTTTCAGGTCGTGTTTCGTCAGCAGCTTGTAGAAGTCCGTGCGATTCCGCTTCGCCATCCGTGCCGCCTGGCTGACATTACCCTGAGTAATTTGAAGGAGTTGCACGAGATAGTTCCGTGTGAACTCATCACGAGCCTGGTCGAAGCTCGGCAGTTGCGTGGCCTGTCCCTGGGCTTCCTGCACCTGTTCGACCGTGATCACCGGCCCGGCACCCAACGACGCGACCTGGCGCACGACCATGCGTAGCTGACGGACATTGCCCGGCCACTTGGCGCTCGCCAGGGCCTCCATGGCTTCCGGCGACAGCGTGCGCTTGGTCTGCCCGGTTTCGGCGGCCAGGTCCTCGAGACACTGCGCGGCCAGCAGCGGCACGTCCTCCCGGCGCCGGCTGAGCGGCGGCAGGTCGATATGGACGGCACTCACCCGTTCCAGCAACTCGGTGGAGTAGCGTCCATCGGCCGCGAGTTCCTCGGGACGGCGATCGCTGGTCGCCAGCACCCGCACGTCCCGCGGACCGCGCAGCAGGCTCGCGAGGCGCGTCTGGAGGCTCAGGGCGAGGTCGTCGACACTGCGCAGGAAGATCGTCCCGCCCGTGGCTTCCTGCGCGGCTCGAGCCAGTTCCTGTTCACAGGCCGCCAGGTGCTCGGCGCCGCCGTCCAGGGAACTGCAGTCGACGGATACGAAGGCCCCCTCGCGGCGACCGCTGGCCCAATGGATCGCACGGGCCAGCAGTTCCTTGCCGGTGCCAGGTTCGCCCGTGATCAGGACCGACGAATCGGTCCCCGCGACCAGGTGGGCCTTTGCCAGCCGGTCCTCGACCACGGGGCTGCGGGTGGCGAACTCCGTCCGCCATTCCTCGGCCGTATCCGCGAAACCCGAAGTCTTGAGCGCGCGCCGCACTTCCTCGAGCAGTTGTTCCTTCTCGACCGGCTTGGTCAGGAACGCAAAGGCGCCCGACTGGGTGGCCTTCACCGCATCCGGGATGGTGCCGTGCGCGGTGAGCATGATGACGTTGAGGCCGGGCCAGCGACGCTGCAGCTCACGCAGCAGCGCGATCCCGTCCATTTCGGCCATGCGCAGGTCGGTGATGACGAGATCGGGACGGAAACGGGCGATGACGGAGAGCGCCTTGGCGGCATTCTCCGCGGGCTCCACTTCGTATTTCTGCGAGCGCAACCGGATCGTGAGCAGGCGCAGCAGTCCAGGATCGTCGTCGACGACGAGGATTTTTGGCGTGCGCTTGCTGGTCCGCGACATGGCCAAGGTCAGGAGCTCACTGGCTTTCCGGTGTGAGGGTACGCTCCATCTCCGCGACGGCCTCGAGCTTGCGCTCGGCTTCCGCCAGCGCCTTCTTCAACCGCTGCGTCTCGGCATTCAGCGCACCGTAGCGGCGGTCTTCGTCCGCGCCCAACGCCTTCATCTGGCGTTCCGATTCTTCGCGCTGCCGCGCCAGGTCGGCATACAGCGCGACCCGCGCGTCGAATTCACGCAGGAAAGCGTTGGCGAGCGAGGCCTCCTGCGGTGTCAGGTCGTTCTGGCCCGCGAGCAGTTCGGCGATGAGCCGTCGGGCTTCGACCGGATTGCTGGTTACGTGACCGGCCGCACCGAGCGCGATCGCATAGCGCAGGCGATTCGACGAGGTCGGGTATTGCTGCGCCTGGGTCAGCGTCGAGGCCAGTTCGGTCGACTGGCGGACCGCGTCGCCGGGCGCCATGAGGTCGAGCACTTCGAAATACGAAGCGACGCCGGGCGGCTTGGGCGTGGGCGCTGCGTCAGCCTGGCCGGGCGCACCCTGCCTGCTGGCCGATTGCAGCCCTGCGCATGCAGCCAGGGCGATTGCGGCAGCAGTCACCAGCGCCATGCGGACGGTCAGTTGCAGGATGAATGTCATTGCTCGGCAAAGCTATCGGTAGTTCGATGTACCTGTGCGGCGCAAGCCCTGAATGATAGTCCGAATCAGGTACGGCCGGTGTCCTCACCCCAGGCCTCTGCCGCCTTCGGCCGGCGAGGGAACAAGGGGCAGCCGTACGCGGAAATGAGCGCCCGGAAATTCACCGTCGACGATCTCGACGCTGCCGCCGTGAGCGAGCACGAACTCCTGCACCACGGACAGGCCGATGCCCGTGCCTCGGACGAGCCCACCCTGGGGTGTGGCGCCCTGGTAGAACGCCGCAAAGATCCGCGGGCGTTCTTCCAGCGGGATCCCAGGCCCCGTGTCGGCCACGTCCAGCACGAGGTTCCTGCCCGCACCGTCATACGCGGCGCGCAACGTGATCGTACCGCCGTCCGGCGTGAACTTCACTGCGTTCGAGATCAGGTTGTCGAGAATCAGCTGCAGCTTCTCGCGGTCCGCAGTCAGCGTGAGATCCGGCACTTGCAGGTCGAGTCGCAGGCTGTGCGCATTGAGCGGCAACTGGTAGGTCTCGATCGCCGACTTCACGAGCGGCAAGAGGCGAATTTCACCCACCTCCAGGTCGCTGCGCTTCGCCTGCCACTCGCTGTAGGACAGCAGGTTCTCGATCAGGCGCTGCAGCCGCAGGCTGTTGTCGCGCAGGATGCTGGCCACTTCGCGCTGCTCGCCATTGAGCGAGCCGACCGCGCCCTCCATCAACAGTTCGGTGCCCTCGCGGATGTTGGCGAGCGGCGTCTTCAATTCGTGCGACATGTGGCGCAGGAACCGGTTGCGCTCCTCGGCGATGTCCTGCAGCCGCACCCTGAGCCACTCGAGCTGCCGGCCGAGTGCCTGCAGGTCGGAAGGTCCCTGCACCTTGACGGGTTCGCTCAGTTGCCCGTGCCCGATCGAGCTGATCACCGCGTCGATCTGGCGGATCGGTCGCGCCAGGACCAGCGCGAACATCACGATCAGCGCGACTGTGATCGGGATCAACGCGAGCGACTGCCAGTACAGGCGGCGCCTGACATCTTCGGTCTCCGCCTGGAGTTGTTTCAGCTCCCGGTCCGTCTGCGCGCTTGCCAGGTTGGACAGTTGTCCGGCATCGCGTGCCAGCGCGGTGAATTCGCGCAGCGTGCGCGAGATGCCTGCGGACGACTGCGAATCGATGGCACGCGAGATGAGGTCAATCGTGCCGCGCATGCTGTCGATGACCCTTGCGCGCTCGTCGTCGCCGCCCGTCAATGCCGAGAAATCGTCCAGCGTCTTGCTGAGCAGGTCGCGGTTCTGCCGGAAGGTGTCGAGCAGGGCCGGGCGCGGAATGATCTGGTAGAGCCGCGCTGTCCGTTCGAGTGACGAGACCTGTCGCACGAGGGCCTGTGTGTACTGCGTGGCGGCCACGCCATTGACCACGAGGCGTTCGCTCGCGGTCGACAGCTTGCGCATTTCGATGGCGGCGCTGACGGTGCCGAGCAGGGCTGGCAGGGCAACGATCACGAACCCGAGCAGGATCAGGCCGGTGAGGGAGCGGGGGCGGAAGGGGAAGCGAGTCATGGCGAAGTGCCGGGAAGGGTACGTGACGCCGTACAATCGAAGCAATGAATGCGCCGCACCCTTACTCCGCGCTGACCCCCGACGTCGTCGTCAGCGCGGTCGAGGAACTCGGGCACCGCTGCGACGGCCGCATCCTGGCGCTCAACAGTTATGAGAACCGGGTCTACCAGGTTGGGCGCGAGGACAGCACCCCGGTCGTCGTGAAATTCTATCGTCCGGAGCGCTGGCCCGACGCGGCGATCCTCGAGGAGCACGAGTTCGCGCTCGAACTCGCGCGCGCGGAGATCCCGGTCATCGCGCCGGATCTCCACGATGGACGCAGTCTCTTCAAGCACGAGGGATTCCGCTACGCCGTCTACCCCAGGGCGGGCGGGCGCTGGCCCGAACTCGGCACCAGGGATGATCGCCAGTGGATGGGTCGCTTCCTGGCGCGCATCCACGCAATCGGGCGTACACGCACGTTTCGCCATCGACCGCACCTGGACTGGCGCGTGCTGGGGCAGGAGACGGCTGAATATCTGCTCGACTCCGGCTGGATTCCGTCGCACCTCGAAGTGGCCTACGAATCGCTGGCCGGGGACGTGTTGAGCCTCGTCGAACAACGCTTCGACGAGGCGATGCCGCTGCGCACGCTGCGTCTCCATGGCGACTGCCACCCGGGCAACGTGCTGTGGACCGAGCAGGGCCCGCATTTCGTCGACCTCGACGATTGCATGACCGGACCCGCGATGCAGGACCTGTGGATGCTGCTTTCGGGGCGGCCGGAGGAAATGCGCGCCCAGCTGGACGACATCGTCGAGGGCTACCAGGAGTTCGCCGACTTCGACCCGCATGAGACTGCGCTGATCGAACCCCTGCGCACGCTGCGCATCATGCACTACGCCGGATGGCTGGCCCGTCGCTGGGACGACCCGGCTTTCCCGCGCGCATTCCCCTGGTTCCAGGAGCCGAAATACTGGGAGCAGCACGTGCTGAACCTGCGCGAGCAGGTCTCGGCGATGGAAGAGCCATTCTGGTAGCCGGAGACTTTGCGAGCTTGCGCACAGAATGGGCATCGCCGCCTGCGCAGAATGTGGTTCGCTGCAACGCGAGCCAGCTCCTCGATCTTCGACGCGCTGGTCCATGCCTTTGCTGTCGCGAGCGCGCGTTACGATATTGAGTCAGTAACAAGGGTCAGCACGTGTCATCTGCTTCCATTCTCGTCACCGGCGGCGCCGGCTACATCGGCAGTCACACGGTCCGCCAGCTCGTCGAGCGCGGCGAGCACGTCGTGGTTCTCGACAACCTCTCGACGGGTTACCGCAGCGCTGTGCTCGACGCGCCGCTGATCGTAGGCGACACCAGCGATCGCGAGCTCGTGGCGCGAGTCCTGCAGGACCATGCCGTCGACACCGTCCTGCACTTCGCGGCGCATACGATCGTGCCGGAGTCGGTGTCCGACCCGCTCAAGTACTACCGCAACAACACCTGCGCGACGCGCAACCTGCTGGAACAATGCGCCGCCGCTGGCGTGCGCCGCTTCGTGTTCTCGTCGACCGCCGCGGTCTACGGAATTCCCGCCGAGGGTCTCGCGCGCGAAGACTCACCGACCGTGCCGATCAATCCCTATGGCACGTCGAAGCTGATGAGCGAGTGGATGCTCCGCGACCTCGCCGCAGCATCCTCGAAACTGCGTTACGTGGTGCTGCGCTATTTCAACGTTGCGGGCAGCGACCCGGGCGGGCGCATCGGGCACAGCGCCCCTGCGGCGACGCTGCTGGTCAAGGTGGCGTGCCAGGTGGCCGCTGGCGTCCGGCCCTCGCTGTCGATTTTCGGCACCGACTATCCGACCCCGGACGGCACCGGGGTGCGCGACTACATCCACGTCGAGGACCTCGCCTCGGCGCACCTGGGCGCCCTCGATTACCTGGACAGGGGCGGTACGTCGACCACGCTGAATTGCGGGTACGGCCATGGCTACAGCGTGCGCGAAGTCGTGAAGATGGTCGAGAAGGTCAACGGCGGCCGCACGCTGCCTGTCGTCGAGAGTCCGCGCCGGGCCGGTGATCCGCCGTCCCTCGTCGCCCGGGCCGAACGAGTCCGTGAGGTGCTGGGGTGGACGCCGCGGTTCGACGACCTCGAGACGATCGTCCGCAATCAACTGGATTGGGAATACCGACTGCAACGCGAGCCGGGCTTGACGCGCAACTAGGTTCACGACTTGCCGCAGGCCGGCAAGCGCCGGGCGCGGTGCAGGGGACGCGTGATATTCTGCAAGGCCCGTCCCTGCTGATCTGCCCGGTGCCTTCGTGACCCTATGCGCTGAAGAATCTGCGACTGATCCCCGGTCTCGAAGCCTGCGCGCGATCTGGCGCTGTGCCGTGCTGGCACTGGCGTCGACCTGGCTGGTCGCCTGCGGTGGTGGTGGCGGCGGGGATGGCGGCAGCAGTGGCGTCACCACCGTCACGATCAGTGGCAAGGCGACGTACCAGCGCGTGCCGTTTTCGACCAACGTGAATCTCGGGCTGAGCTATGCCAGCACGGCGGAACAACCGATACGCGAGGCGATCGTCGAACTGATCCAGTCGGGCGGCAACACGCCGCTTGCGACGACCACGACCGACAGCAATGGCAACTACGCACTGACAGCGCCCGCGAACACCAGCGTGTTCGTACGCGTGCAGGCGCAGTTGCGCAAGTCGACGACTCCGGCGCGCAGTATCCGTGTGCTCAACAACACCAACGGCAACGCGCTGTACGTGCTCGACAGCGCGGTTTTCAGCTCCGGCGCGACGAACCAGACGAAGAACCTGCTCGCCGGTTCGGGCTGGGGCGGCACGAGCTACACCGGCACCCGCAGCGCGGCCCCGTTCGCGATCCTCGACACGCTGCTGGCAGCCGCGGAATTCGTCGTCGCGAACGGCAACCCGACGCTCGACCTGCCGGGGCTCGATGTGTTCTGGAGCCCGCAGAATAATTCGTCGTCGGGCGACGTGTCGCTCGGCCAGATCGAATCCACCCTGTATACCACCGCATCGGCCGGCGGACCGCCGGCGGGCATCTATGTGCTCGGCGCCGAAAACGTCGACACGGACGAATACGACCAGCACGTGCTGGCACACGAGTTCCAGCATTTCCTCGAGGACACGATCAGTCGCACCGAATCGCCGGGCGGCCCGCATGCGCCGGGTGATCGGCTCGACTTGCGGGTTGCGTTCAGCGAAGGTTTTGCCAACGCATTCTCGGCGATGGTGCTGGACGACCCGCTGTACAGCGACTCGCTGGGTGCGCAGCAGTCCCGGCGCTTCTCGCTCAACATGGAGAGCAACCCGACGTCGCTGGCAGGCTGGTACAACGAAGCCTCGATTCAGTCCGTCACCTGGGACCTGTACGACGCGGCGTCCGATAGCTCGGATGCCGTCGCACTCGGCTACAAGCCGCTGTACGAGGCGTTCACGGGCAGGCTCCGCACCGGTCCGGCACTGACCAGCCTCTATCCGTTCGTCACCGACCTGAAGGGACGGGCGGGCGCGCCAGTCTCGGCCATCGACACGCTCGTCACCTCGCAGAACATCCACGTGGTAGACGAGTGGGGCACGAACGAGACGAACGACGGCGCGGTGCCGCGGGTCCTGCCGCTTTACGCACAGCTGGCCCTGAATGGCGGGGCGCAGTCCGTCTGCGGCACGACGGCAGTCGGGACATACAACAAGATCGGCAACCGGTTCTTCCTGCGATTCTCGCTTGCAGCCGCGCGTGCGGTCACGGTCCGGGCACAGTACTCGGCGGCCGGGTCGACAGCCCCGTTTTCCCCGGAGTCCGATCCGGATATCGTGCTGTACGGGAACGGCTTCCTCGACATCGCGGAATCGACCACCAACGGCGACGAGACGCTCACGCGCACGCTCCAGCCGGGCGAATACGTGATCGAGGTCTACGAGTGGAGTCACCTCGATCCGACATACTCGGCAGCGGACCGCCGCGGCGACACGTGTTTCAATGTATCGGTCACGGGCTGACACGGCCCCACGGAACCCAGAGGCAGGCATGCGCACGACGTTGAATGACGATGTCCGGACCACCGGTTTCCGGCGTTGGGCCGGCACCGCCGCGACCACTCTGCTGGTCATTGCACTGGTGACGGCCTGTGGCGGCGGCAGGGACGAACAGGCTGCGGCCGCCAAGGGTGAGAAGGCCAAGGCGGACAAGACCGCTACGGCCACCCCGCCCGCCAACGCAGACGAAAAGCACGAGCGCCTGGCAACGGCGGTGGTGGACAGCAAGACCACGGCGCCGATCGACATGCAGTACGACCTGCTGGCGAAGCCCGAACTGGGCCAGCCGTTCGAGGTCGAGATGACATTCTCCGCGCGGCTGCCGGCGGACAAGCTCGAGGTGGAGATCACCGAAGCGCCCGGCCTCACGATCGTCGGCGAGAAGACGGCAGCGTTTGCGCCTGTCGAGCGTGGGCAGTCGTATGCGAGCAAGGTGCTCGTCAAGGGCGACAACCCGGGTCTGTATTACCTCGGCGTGATCGCCAGGATGTCGACCAAAGGTGCAGACGGAGACGCGCGCATTCGCCATTCCGGTCGTGATCGGGGATCCGCCCTCGGCACAGAAGGCGAATCCGCCCAAAGACTCGACCGGTCAGGCGGTCCAGTCGGTCCCGGCGCAGGAACCGAAGTAAATTCGGCAAATAGGGGACGCTCACCTATTTCCGACCGGAAGTAGGTGAGCGTCCCCTATT
The DNA here is from genome assembly GCA_963827615.1 of uncultured Gammaproteobacteria bacterium. Taxonomy (GTDB): domain Bacteria; phylum Pseudomonadota; class Gammaproteobacteria; order Steroidobacterales; family Steroidobacteraceae; genus RPQJ01. The sequence continues at coordinate 12,963 of CAWHCA010000010.1, forward strand.
TGCCCATTTCCTGCAGTGCAGCAAGCCGGCACTGAATCCGCTATACTTCGCGCCCTTTTTCGGGCCCCTCCGGGCCCCTGGCGCACCAAGTGTCCTCGAACCCCACGCAGTACCTTCGCAACATCGCGATCATCGCGCATGTCGACCACGGCAAGACCACCCTTGTCGACCAGCTCCTGAAGCAGTCCGGCACATTCGACGCCCGCACGGTCGTCCCCGAACGCGTCATGGACTCGAATGCGCTCGAGAAAGAACGCGGCATCACCATCCTGGCCAAGAACACGGCCATCAAGTGGAACGAGTACCGGATCAACATCGTCGACACCCCGGGGCACGCGGACTTCGGCGGCGAAGTGGAGCGCGTGCTGTCGATGGTCGACTCCGTGCTGCTGCTGGTCGACGCCGTCGACGGCCCGATGCCGCAGACGCGATTCGTCACGCAGAAGGCGTTCGCGCACGGCCTGCGGCCGATCGTGGTCATCAACAAGATCGACCGTCACGAGGCCCGCCCCAACTGGGTGCTGGACCAGACGTTCGACCTGTTCGACCGCCTCGGCGCCACCGAAGCGCAGCTCGACTTCCCGGTCGTTTATGCGTCGGCCATCCAGGGTTTCGCGACCTACGATCCCGCCCATCGTGGCGGCGACATGAAGGTGCTGTTCGAGACGATCATCAAGCACTGCTCGCCGCCGGACGTCGATCCGAACGGTCCGCTGCAGTTGCAGGTGTCGCAGCTCGATTACTCGAGCTACGTCGGTGCGATCGGCATCGGCCGCATCAAGCGCGGCGTCATCAAGCGTGGCCAGACCGTCACGGTCGTCGACCGGACGGGGCATGCGCGGACCGAGAAGATCTCGCAGGTGCTCGGCTTCCACGGCTTGAACCGCATGGAAGTCGAATCCGCCAGCGCGGGCGACATCGTCGCGTTTGCCGGCATCGAGATTCCCGCGGTTTCGGACACGCTCTGTGATCCGGCAAAGCCCGAGGCGCTGCCGCCGCTGGTGGTGGACGAGCCGACCATCGGCATGACGTTCGAGGTCAACACTTCGCCGTTCGCCGGTCGCGAAGGCAAGTACCTCACGAGCCGGCAGATCCGCGAGCGACTGTTCCGCGAGGCGCTCACCAACGTCGCGCTGCGCGTCGAGGAAACGGACGACCCGGACAAGTACCAGGTCTACGGCCGCGGTGAACTGCACCTCGGCGTGCTGCTCGAGAACATGCGCCGGGAAGGCTACGAGATTGCCGTCTCGCGTCCGCGCGTCGTGATCAAGGAGATCGACGGCGTCAAGAACGAGCCGTACGAAGTGCTCGCGGTCGACATCGAGGACTCGAGCCAGGGTGCGGTGATGACCGCGCTCGGCAGCCGCGGCGGCCTGCTGCAGGCGATGCACCCGGACGGCAAGGGCCGCGTGCGTCTCGACTACGTCATTCCGGCGCGTGGCCTGATCGGCTTCCAGACCGAGTTCCGCACGATGACCTCGGGTCTCGGACTGCTGTTCCACGTGTTCGATCACTACGCCCCGGTGTCCGAGCGCGAGATCGCGAGCCGCCAGAACGGTGTGATGATCTCGAACGGGCAGGGCACCGTGCTCGGCTATTCGCTCTTCAACCTGCAGGAGCGCGGCAAGCTCATGTGCGCGCATGGCGACGAGGTCTACGAGGGCCAGGTCATCGGCATTCACAGCCGCGAGAACGACCTGGTCGTCAATCCGCTCAAGGGCAAGAAACTCACGAACATGCGGGCGGCGGGCAAGGACGAGAACATCGTGCTGACGACGCCGATCCGGTACACGCTCGAGCAGGCAATGGAGTTCATCGAGGACGACGAGCTCGTCGAGATCACGCCGTCGTCGATCCGCATCCGCAAGCGGGCGCTCAAGGAACAGGACCGCAAGCGTTCGGGTCGGGCCTCCGAGTCCGAGTAAGTCCGGCTTCGGCGTGGTGCAGGCAGTGCTCCCGTAGCGGCGGGTCCGGTCTTCGCTCGCGCCCCGAAGTCTCCCGCGCATCGTGAATCGCGCAGAGGACCCGCGCGATTCACGGCGATCCTTGCTCGAGCGGGTATTCGGCGATGGTGCCAGCGCAGTAGGACTCGGCTCAGTGCCGCCTCGCTCCAACGCTCGAGCTGCGGCGTCCGACACGGAGCGCGAAGGAAGGCCGGACCGCCGCAACGCGCGCGCACTGGCGTTACCGTGACACGGGCACCAGGAGATCGAAGACGAATTGACTCGGTGACGCAAGTGATCTTGCCACCCTGTCATTGCGCGAGCGTAGGCCACACGTTGCACGTGCCCCGGTTCGGTCTTTCTTCGCGCCACGTGTCGAACGCCGCAGCTCGAGCGCAGGATGTGAGGCGGCGTCAAGGCCAATCGCTAGCTCGCTGACACCATCGCTTCGACTCCCGCTCGAGCAAGGGTCGCCGCAAATCGAACGGGTTGTGCGATTCACGAGGCGCGGGAGACTTCGGAGCGCGAACGAAGACCGGAACTGGGGCCACGTGCGTGGTCTGTCGGGCACGCCTGAAACGGAACCATGAGCTCACGCGGTGGCGACTGCTCCCGCAGCCCGGTGAGCGAAGCGATCAGCCGACCTTGAGGTCGAAGTCGCTGCCCGGCCGCGCCATCGCGGCTTCAGGCGCAGAGGCCACGAGCGACGCGAGCGCTTCGACCGGCTGCGGCGCAGCGATGTAGTGGCCCTGCGCGTACTGCACGCCAAGTTCGGCCAGCTGATCCAGCACCTCGGCAGAGTCCACGCGCTCGGCGATGGTCGCGATGCCCATGGTGCGGCCGATCTGGGTGATGGCCTCGACCATGCTGCGGTCGATGACGTCCTGCGTCACGTTCTGCACGAAGCTGCCGTCAATCTTGATGTAGTCCACGGGCAGGTTCTTCAGGAACAGGAACGACGACAGCCCGCTGCCGAAATCGTCGAGCGAGAATTTGCAGCCGCGTTTGCGCAGCTCGTGGATGAAACGCGTCGCCGCGGCGAGACTGGACATGGCCGTGTTTTCGGTCAACTCGAAGCACAGCGCACCGGGGCTGAGGTCCGCGGTGGCCATCTCGGCGATGACGAAATCCAGGAACTGCTCGTCGTTGATCGTCGTCGTCGAGACGTTGATGGTGATCGTGTAGGGTGCCCGCGACAGGTCGTCGGCACGCTTGTGCGCAAGCTGCTGGCACGCCTGCCGCACGACCCATCGGTCGAGCGCAGGCATGAGGTTGAATCGTTCCGCTGCGGGGATGAATTCCGCCGGCTGCACGAGCTGCCCGTTCTCGTCGCGCATGCGCAGCAGCAGTTCGAACTGGCGGAAGGCCTCGGTCCCGGCCCGAATCGCCACGATCGGCTGGCAATGCAGTTCCAGGCGGTTTTCCTCGCACGCGCGATTGATGCGGGAAACCCACTGCATCTCGCGCAGGCGATCGGGGGCGTGCCCCTGGTTGTACGTGTGCACGCGGTTGCGACCCGATTCCTTTGCCGCGTAGCACGCCACGTCGGCGGCGCTCATGATCGTCGACAGGGTTTCCGCGTCGCCGCTCATTTCGGCGATGCCGATCGAGACGCCGACGTTCATGATCCGATCCTGCCAGACGAAACGGAAGTCGCGGATTGCCTGGCGCAAGCCCTCGGCGATGCGCTGTGCCATCTCGAGGGTGCAATCGAGCAGCAGCACGCCGAATTCGTCGCCGCCGAGCCGGGCGAGCGTGTCGGACGTGCGGATTCGGGTCTGCAGTACGCTCGTAACCTGCTTCAGCAGCCGGTCTCCGGCCTGGTGGCCGCAGGTGTCGTTGACCACCTTGAACTGGTCCAGGTCCAGGTAGAGCACGACGTGGCGAATATCGCGATCGGAGCGCGAGGCCTGCAGGGTCTCGTTGATTCGATGTTCGAATTCGCGGCGGTTGATCAGCCCGGTGAGGGCGTCGTGGGTCGCCTGGTAGGAGAGCGCGCGCTGCAGCCGGCGTTCCTGGCTGACGTCGTGGAAGACCATGACGACGCCGATCAATCGGCCGGCCCGGTCGCGAATCGGCGCGGCCGAGTCCTGCATCGAGATTTCGTGCCCACGGCGGTTCACGAGCAGTGACGGCTCGGTCATCTCGACCATGCGACCTTCGCGCAGGCAGCGGGTGATCGGGCTGTCGACCGGCTGGCGCGTAGTCTCCGAAATGACATGGAACACTTCGGCGATGGGGCGGCCCTTGGCTTCCTGCGAGTCCCAGCCCGTGAGTTCCTCGGCCACCGGGTTCAGGTACTCGACGCACCCGTCGGCGTCGGTCGTGATGACTGCGTCGCCGATCGACTGCAGCGTGACCTGCGCCTTTTCCTTTTCCTCGTACAGCTGCAGTTCCGCCCGCTTGCGCACGGTGATGTCGGTGATCGTGCCTTCGTAGCCCGTGATCGCGGAGTCTTCGCTGCGAATCACGCGTGCATTGATCAGCACCGTGACCTGGGTGCCGTCGCGCCGCCGCAGCTGGCATTCCGCCTCGCGCACGACGCCGTCGCGGTGCAGGGTCGAGATGACGTGGTCGCGCTCGCGTCGAGTCCGTGAACAGCGAGGCCATGTCCGCGACCGTCAGCAGGTCTTCGACGGTGTCGTACCCGAGCATGTGCGCCAGCGCCGGGTTCACTGCTTCGAAGCGGCCTTTCACAGTGGAGCGGTACACGCCCTCGATGACATTCTCGAACAGGCTGCGGTACTGCGCTTCGCTGTGGCGCAGTGCTTCCTCGGACCGTTTGCGCTCGATGGCGATCGCGGCGAGCGCTGTCAGCCGTCCCATCAGTTCGAAGTCCCGGCGGAGGGGGCTGCGCGGCTGCCTGAAATACAGCGCCACCGTGCCGAGCATGCGACCGTCCGAAGCGCGGACCGGCGTCGACCAGCAGGCCCGCAACCCGGCTTCGACGGCGGGCGCGCGCAGGTGCTCCCAGAGCGCGTCACGCGTGATTTCCGCGACGATGACCTGGCGGTGCAGGAAGATCGCGGCGGCGCACGAGCCGTTGCGCGGGCCGATCTCGAGACGCCGCTTGGCGCTCAGGTAGTCCTGCGGCAGGCGCATGCCGGCAACGTGGTGCAGCGTGTTGGTCTCGGCTTCGTAGACCGATACCGTGCACAGCGCATCCGGGGTGACCTTCTCGGCCGTCTCCGTGATGGCCTCGAGCGTGGCGGTCAGGTCGGCGTTGCTCGTAATTCTTTCGAACACGCGCCGGTCGCCCGCCGCCAGCAGTTCGCTGCGCTTGCGCTCGGTGATGTCGATGATGCTGCCGCGAATGAGACGTCTGCCCGAGGAGGGCAGGCGCACCAGGCGGACTTCGCAGGGAATGTCGTGCCCGAGTGCGTCGCGGTGCAGCCATTCGAAGCCGGGCGCGTCGCCGGCGAGCGCGCGATCGATGTGGCCGCGGGCCACGCCGAATGACGGCGAGCCGTCCTGCTGGGTCGGGGGGCTGATCTGCTGCGGGCCAACGGCGAGCAGCTCATCGCGCGTCATCTTGAAAAAGCGCACGGCGTTTTCGTTGCACTCGACGAACCTGCCGGTATCCATGTCGAGCACGACGATGGCTTCCGGCGCGTTCTCGACCAGCGTGCGATAGCGGGCCTCGCTCTCGCGAATCGCCGCTTCCGACGCCTTGCGTGCGGTGGTTTCACGCATGCAGACGACGAAGAGCTCGCGACTGTCGAGCCTTACCTTGCTCACGCCGATTTCGGCGTCGAACAGGTTGCCGTTCTGGTGCCTTCCCCTGGTCTCGCGTGGCTTGAGGTCGGCTTGGGTGTTCTCGGCGGACGCCGCCAGTTCCTCGAGCGTCTCGACGATGCTGGGGCGACTCGCCAGCGACGGAATCAGGAGATCGAGCTTCCTGCCGCGAACTTCCTGTTCGCCGTAGCCGAAGACCCGCTCGCCGGTGGTGTTCAGCGTTTCGACGCGGCCCGTTCCGTCGACGGTAATGATCGCGTCCTTGACGTGGTCGAGCACGACCTGCAGCTGCGCCGCTGCACTCTCGCGCACTTCGCGGGTGAACGCGCTGGTTTCGTCCGCAAGCAGCCGCATCGAACGCACGACGCCGTTGCGTTCCTCGTCCCACTCCGCGTACGCATCACTGATGGCGTGCAGGAGCTTGCGCAGGTCGAGCGGCCCGCCATCTTCACGGGAGTCGTCGAACTGCTGCTTCAGTAGCGGGTGCAAGCTCATGGAACGAAATATCCCTCCACCCGAACGGACGGGCACCGCCGAATGTTATGACCGCAAGGAACGAACCTGTTGTGACGGGCGTCACCTCTTTGGGCCTCCCCCATGAAGCTGGGCGAGGTCGGCCGTCCAGCCGGGAGAGGAGGCAGGAGCCCGTGTAAACTTCGTGCCCGATGAAAGCCACGCTGCCCAGCGACGCCTGCCTCCGTGCCCCTGTCCGGACCGGACGACCCCGCGCCGTTCGTGCTGCTGGAGGAGCATGGGTCGGCGCCGGCGCTGGTCGTCTGCGACCATGCCAGCCGGGCGTTTCCCCAGGCCCTGGACCGGCTCGGTCTGCCCGAGCTGCCCAGCTGGCAGCACATCGCCTGGGACATCGGGGCGGGGGAGCTCGCCAGGGGCCTTGCCCACGCCTTGGGTGCCCCGGCGGTGCTGGCGGGCTACTCGCGGCTGGTCGTGGATTGCAACCGCTCGCCGGACGACGAGGAGGCTTTCCGCAAGGAAAGCGACGGCTGGATCATCCCCGGTAACCAGAATCTGACGGATTACGACCGCCGTGTGCGTCTCGCGTCCTTCTTTGACCCCTACCACGAGTGCATCGAGGCCATGGTGGGTGGGTTCAGGAGCCGAGGCGCGGTGCCGCTGCTGGTCGCCGTGCACAGTTTTTCGCCGACCCTGGCCGGCAGCACGCGGCCCTGGCACGCAGGCGTGCTGTGGGACCGGGACGAGGCCAATGCGCGGCGACTGCTGCAGCGGCTCAGGGCGCAGAAGGGGCTCGTGATCGGCGACAACGAGCCTTACAGCGGCAAGCACCCGGCCAACTACACGATCGACCACCATGCCAAGGCGCACGGCCTGCCCCATGTCTGTATCGAAGTGCGGCAGGACCTGCTGAGTTCACCCGCAGGCATCGAGCGGTGGGTGCGCCTGCTGACACGCATCATCCGCGACATCCTGGCTGAGCCGCAGTCTTTGCAGCTGCTGGCGAAGGTGGCGCCCGATGCCTGATTACGCACCACCGTTCACCATCGGCGTCGAGGAGGAATACCTACTGGTCGACGTCGAAACCCGCGCGGTCGCGAACGATCCGCCGGCCGGGTTGTTCTCGGCGCTGCACGACCGCACCGAGGGTCGCGCGTTTCCGGAGTTCCTGCGCTCGCAGATCGAAGTCGCCACGCCGGTGTGTCGCACGATCGGCGAGGTGCGCGCGTCGCTGGTCGAACTGCGACGCGCCGTGGTCGAGGAATCTGCCAGGTTCGGGCTGGCGCCGATCGCGTCGGCGAGCCATCCGTTTTCGCTGTCGTCCAAGCAGCAGCGTACTGACAAGGAGCGCTACGTCGCGCTGCTCGAGGAGATGCAGGGGGTGGCGCGTCGCATGATGATCTGCGGCATGCACGTGCACGTCGGCATCGACGACGACGAGCTGCGCATCGACCTGATGAACCAGGCGCGGTATTTCCTGCCGCACCTGCTGGCGCTTTCGTGCAGCTCGCCTTTCTGGGAAGGGGAGCGCACCGGCCTGATGTCGTTCCGCCTGATGATCTTCAACGGCATTCCGCGCACCGGATTGCCGGAGAAGTTCGCGAGCTGGAATGAATACCGGCGCCACACCGACATGCTGATCGAGACCGGCATCCTGGCCGACACTTCGCGGATCTGGTGGGACCTGCGGCCGAGCGCGCGGTACCCCACGCTCGAGACCCGCGTGATGGACTCGTGCACCTCGCTCGAAGATTCGGTGCGGCTCGCGGCGCTCAACCTGTGCCTCATGCGCAAGCTGTATCGCCTGCGCCGCGACAACCAGCAGTGGCGCCCGTACCCGGAATTGCTGATCGGCGAGAACCGCTGGCGCGCGATGCGCTATTCCTGCGATGCAGGCCTGCTCGACCTCGGCCGCCAGCGCATCGTTCCGTTCGCGCAGCTCGTGGAAGAACTCATCGAGTTGCTGCGCGAGGATGCGAACGAACTCGGCTGCCTGCCCGAGATTGCAGGCCTGCGCGAGATACTCGGCCGCGGCACCAGCGCGCATCGACAGCTCAGGATTTTCGAGCGCGCGCTGCAGTCCGGCGCCGACCAGCAGGAGGCGTTCAGCGCGGTGGTGGACTGGCTGGTGGCGGAGACCGCGCGGTGACGGAACGAAAGCTCGACCGGCGCCTGTCCGTGGCGCCGATGATGGACTACACGGATCGCCACTGCCGTTACTTGTTGCGGCTGCTGAGCCCGCGTTCGCTGCTGTACACGGAAATGGTGACGGCCCATGCGCTGGTCCATGGTCACCTCGATCGGCTGCTCGGGTTCGACCCCTTCGAGCATCCCGTGGCGCTGCAACTGGGCGGGTCCGATCCTGCAATGCTCGCCCGCGCAGCGAAGCTCGGCGAGCAGTACGGTTACCGTGAGATCAACCTCAATGTCGGCTGCCCGAGCGATCGCGTGCAGAGTGGCCGCTTCGGTGCTTGCCTGATGGCGGAGCCCGAGATCGTCGCGCAGTGCATGATCGCCATGCGCGAAGCCGTGAGCGTTCCCGTCACCGTAAAATGCCGGATCGGCATCGACGAGCTCGAGGACTACGGTTTCTTCGAGTGGTTCGTGCTGGCAGTAAGGAAAGCGGGCGTCGACGTGTTCGTCGTGCACGCACGCAACGCCATCCTGCAGGGTCTCACGCCGAAGGAAAACCGCGAGATCCCGCCGCTGCGCTATGACGTGCCGGAGCGGCTCAAGCGCGAGCACCCGGAACTTACGGTGATCCTGAACGGCGGCATCAGGACCGTGGCGGAAGTCCGCGAGTGGCTGCCGAAGTTCGACGGCGTGATGATCGGCCGGCAGATCTACCACGAACCCTATCTGCTCGCCGAGCTCGACGCACACTTCCTCGGCCCGGGCTTCGTGCCGCCGTCGCGCGAGCAGGTGGTGGAACGCTATGCCGACTACGTCGAGCGCATGCTGGCGGAGGGCCATCGCCTGCCGCTCATGCTGCGCCACGTCCAGGGCCTCTTTGCGGGCCTGCCAAACGCGCGCGCGTGGCGTCGCTACCTCGCGGAACACGCGATCCGGCCCGGCGCGGGGCCGGAGGTGCTGCGGGATTCCCTGAGCATGTTCCGCAACGCGGCCTAGCGGACCTCCGGGGGGGCATCCTGGCTGTCCTGGCTTGCGCGGCGCGACGGGCGACACCGGCTATAATGTAAAGTCGATCCGGATCAATCTGCCCGCGACCGGGCGCCCAGGGGTCTTGCCAAGCGTGACCAGTACCGAGACGGAAGTTGCCGTCCTCTTCGCCGATGTCGTGGGCAGCACGCGCCTGTACGAGCTGCTCGGCGACCAGCGTGCGCGCGAGCTGATCCAGCTCTGTGTCGAAATCATGCGCGACGCGACCGGGCGTAACCGTGGCACCGTCATCAAGACCATCGGCGACGAGATCCTCGCGATCTTTCCCACGGTCGACGACGCCGTGAATGCCGGTGGCGAGATGCAGCAGGACATCGGCGCGCGGCCCGAGTTGCTGGTGCAGGGCCAGCACGTGGCCATCCGCATCGGCTGCCACTTCGGGCCGGTCGTGCTCGAGAACAAGGATATCTTCGGCGCGTCCGTGCACACCGCGAACCGCATGACCAGCCAGGCCAAGGCCGGGCAGATCATTCTTTCGGCCGATGCGGTCCGCCGCTGTTCACCGGAGTGGCGCGCAGTTTCGCGTCGCGTGGACGTCACCTCGCTGCGTGGTCTCAACGAGGAAATGGAACTCTACGAGGTCCTCTGGCAGCAGGAGGACGCGACCAGCATGCTGCCCTCGATTGCCATGGGCGGCATGCATGGCGCCCGCCGTATCCGCGTCCGGTACCTCGACCGCGAGATCGTACTCGACGACACCCGCAACGAGATCACGATGGGCCGGGCCGAGGAGAACAGCGTCGTGCAGAAGGGCACGCTGATCTCGCGCCTGCATGCCAGGATCGAACTGGTGCGCGGCCGTTTCCTGCTGGTGGACCAGAGCACGAACGGCACGTTCGTGCTGAATGCGGATGGCAAGGAGTCGTTCGTGCGTCGGGACACCGTCACGCTGCAGGGCGAGGGGTGCATCGGACTCGGGAAACTGCCGGATCCGAATGCCGCGGACGTCATCCGTTTTGCGATCGAGGACTGACGGGGAAGGGGATAGGGGCTAGGGGTTAGGGGATAGGGGCAGGAAGGATAGGAGGATAGTCGGAGCTGCAGTGTCGCGCGATAGCAGCGCTGGCTCGACTCAGGCACTTAGACCCCAGAGTCCGCTGCGCCTCCGACTAACCCCCAACCCCTATCCCCTAACCCCTACCCCTCGCGAAGCGCTAGCCGAGCGCCTGCTGCACCTGCCGGTACTTGTCCTTGAGCTGCTGTGGCATGCGCGCGCCGTAGCTCTCGAGGTACTTGCCGATGTCGTCGATCTCCGCGTGCCACGCGGCCTGATCGATGTTCATCAACTGCTGCAGGGCATCGTTGCTCAGTTTGATGCCCTTGAGGTCGATGTCCTCGGGGCGAGGCAGGAAACCGATCGGCGTCTCCTTAGCCTGCGCGCGGCCTTCGCAACGATCGACGATCCAGGACAGCACGCGCAGGTTGTCGCCGAATCCCGGCCACAGGAACTTGCCGTCCTTGTCCTGGCGGAACCAGTTGACGTGATAGACCTTCGGCAACTGCTTCGCGCGGCCCTCGAAGCTGAGCCAGTGCGACCAGTAGTCTGCGAAGTTGTAGCCGCAGAACGGCTTCATCGCCATCGAGTCGCGACGCACCACGCCCACCTGGCCGACGGCTGCTGCAGTCGTCTCCGACGCCATGCCGGCGCCGATCATCACGCCGTGCGCCCAGTCGCGGGCTTCGTACACCAGCGGGGCTACCTCGCGGCGGCGGCCGCCGAAGAGGATTGCCGAGATCGGCACGCCTTCCGGATGCTCCATCAGGTGCGAGTACGCCGGGTTCTGCTTGGCCGAGACCGTGAATCGCGAGTTCGGATGTGCGGCGGGCGTCGTTGCCGTGGCCTTGTCGTACGGCTTGCCCTGCCAGTCGATGACCGGCGTGCCCGAAGTGCGGCCTTCCCACCACGGCTCGTTGTCGGCGGTCAGCGCGACGTTCGTGAAGATCGTGTCGTGGTGGATCATCTCGTAGGCGTTGCGGTTGGTCTTCGGGCTGGTGCCCGGCACCACGCCGAAGAAACCGGCTTCTGGATTGATCGCGCGCAGGCGGCCGTCACTGCCGACGTGCAGCCACGCGATGTCCTCGCCGATCGTCCACACCTTCCAGCCCGGCATCGTGTCGGGTGGGATCAGCATCCCTAAGTTGGTCTTGCCACAGGCCGACGGGAACGCGCCCAGGATGTAATGCACCTCGCCGCGCGGATTTTCCAGGCCGACGATCAGCATGTGCTCGGCCAGCCAGCCTTCGGTGCGCGCCTGGAAGCTTGCGATGCGCAGCGCGTGGCACTTCTTGCCGAGCAGCGCATTGCCGCCGTAGCCCGAGCCGATGCTCTTGATCGAGAGTTCCTCGGGGAAATGCATGATGAAGCGCTTGTCGGGATCGAGATCGCCGATCGAATGCAGGCCTTTGACGAAAGTGCCGTCCTGCTCGATGCGACGCAGAGCCGGCGTGCCCATGCGCGTCATGATCCGCATGTTGAGCACGACGTAGGGGCTGTCGGTGATCTCGACGCCGCAGCGCGAGTGGGGCGAGTTGATCGGGCCCATGCAGTAGGGCACGACGTACATCGTGCGGCCCTGCATGCAGCCTGCGAACAAGGCATCGATCCGGGCATGCGCGGCCGCCGGGTCCATCCAGTTATTGTTCGGGCCGGCGTCTTCCTTGTCCGGCGTGCAGATGAAGGTGAGGTGCTCGACGCGCGCGACGTCCGACGGGTTGGACCGGTGCAGGTAGCACTTGGGGAAGGTCGCCTGGTTCAGTTCGATCAGGTCACCGGTGCCGAGCATCTGCTGGACGAGTTCGTCGCGCTCGATGTCCGAGCCGTTGCACCAGTGGATGCGGTCGGGTCGCGTCAGTTTCGCGGTTTGCTCGACCCAATCGCGCAAGGATGTATTCGTAGTCATTAAGGAACCTTCTGCCACACCTCAGTCGACGAATTATAGCTGCCCGACCCCTGTTGCGCTGAGTTGCGACATGACCCGTGCGTGCGGTCATTTGCGCACCAAAAAAAAGCGCCCTCCGGGGAGGGCGCAATCAGGGGGAGACCTGTGGTCGGGGTCCGCGTCTTGGTCTTGCCTGGCGGTGCGGGCCCGACTTTCGTCCTGAATCAGGCGGTTACGCGGCCTTGCGGGCGCGCTTGACAGCCTTGCCGGCGGCGCGCTTGACGCCAGCGGTCTTGCGACGCACGGCAGCCTTCGGTGCCTCGACTTCCTTCTCGACGATGCTCTCGTAGGCGTGCCTGGCGACGTTACGGAAATCGCGGCCTGCGACCTTGACGATGGTCACGACGCGGGTGGCGTCTTCAGCCATGCGCGCGCGCGTGGCCGGCGTGAGCTCGATCTGCTCGCGCACGAGTTCGACGATGTTCTCGGCACGCGTCGCGCGCTCGAGGCGCAGCGCCACGTCTGTCAGAGCCGACGTCACGACGTCCGACTGCAGCTCGATCAGGCTCTGCACGGCAGTCTGCGAGACCGACGTCAGCTTGACGCCGGACCGGGCGATCATGCGAACCGGGCTCTTCAGGGCCTTGAGGGTTTCGGCGGAGCCGGTGATGGCTTCCCGCACGGTGGCAGCGGAATTCTTGCGGAAGTTGCGCACCTTGCCAGTGAGCAGATCACCGCGCTCGGCGATGTATTCCTGCATATCTACGATCATGGCGATCTCCTTAGGGTTGTCCGTAGCTGCTGCACCGCAGCATTGCTGCATTGCACAATAATCCAGCTGGCGCCCACTGTCAAATTAGTAGATATGCCCAGCCGGGCCGGTACCGTGCCGGCGCACTGGAACCCGCTGCGCCACAAGGGTATTTCGGGTCGTCCCCGCCCTGAATGTGACTTGCCTCGAACCCGCCCGTCCCGCAGAGTCCGCCCCCGATGACTGCCCACCTGATCGAAGGCGAATTCTGTCTGCGCCCGAGCACCGTACGGCCCGGACGCAGCCTGTACGACCGTGTTCGCGGTGTCCATTTTCCTGCTGGGCATGCCGCACTGGCAGGGCCGGGCGCTGGCCCAGGGCGTCGCCGAAAACCCGAAGGTTGCCGAGGCCACCGGGTCCGGGCCGTTGGTGACGTCCATCGAGGTGCAGAAGCTCGAGGTGAGCGAGGGCCCGGGTGGGCAGGAGATTCGTCGCTGGGTTGCCGCCGAACGGCTCAATGCCGGCGACGAAATTCACTACACGGTGCGCGTCCATAACCCGGGCAAGCAAGCGGTGGACACGGTCGTCGTCACCAAGCGACTGCCGTTCGGCGTGCGTTACCTGCGTGGCTCGGCCACGGGTCCCGCTGCCGAGGTGCAGTTCTCGATCGATGGCGGCGAGACCTACGCGACGCCCGAGGTGCTGGCGCGGGCGGCAGGTGGCGGCAAGAAGGGCCAGCGTAAATTGCTCGAGAACGACTACACGCACGTCCGCTGGGTGCTCAAGAAGCCGCTGGGTCCGGCCTCGACCGCGCTGCTGCGCTTCCGTGCGACGTTCTACTGACACGCATGGTACTGCCACTGGCTGAAATCCTGGGCCCGGACGGGCCGCTGGCCCGCGCTCTGCCGGGCTACAAGGCGCGTCCGCAGCAGATCGAGATGGCGGAGCACGTGGCCGCCGCGCTGCAGGAACGAATGCAACTGGTGGTCGAAGCGGGCACCGGCACCGGCAAGACTTTCGCGTACCTCGTGCCCGCGCTGCTGTCGGGTCGCAAGGTAATCGTGTCCACCGGTACGCGCACATTGCAGGATCAGCTGTTTCATCGCGACCTGCCGACGATCTGTGCCGCGATCGGTCGACCCGCGCGCATCGCGCTGCTGAAGGGCCGCTCCAATTATCTCTGCCGTCACCGGCTCGACATGGCCGAGCAACAGGCCTATGCGCGCGGACTGCGCAAGGAAGTCGCGACCGCGTTGCCCAGGGTCCGCTCGTGGTCGTATACGACGAAGCGGGGCGACGTCGCGGAATTGCCCGGCATCGGCGAACAGGATCCCGTGTGGCCGTGGGTGACGTCGACACGCGAGAACTGCCTCGGTGCGGAATGCCCGAAGTTCGAGGAGTGTTTCGTGCTCGCGGCACGACGCGAGGCGCAGGCCGCCGACATCGTCGTCGTCAATCACTACCTGTTGATGGCCGACCTGGTGCTGAAAGAAGAGGGGTTCGGCGACCTGCTTCCCGGCGCCGACGCGATCGTGATCGACGAGGCGCACCAGTTGCCGGACGTCGCCGCGCAGTTCCTGGGCTACAGCGTCAGCACGCGTCAGCTCGCCGCCATTTCGAAGGACGTTGCGGGTGAACTGCTGCTCGCCCAGCAGATGGCGGGCAAGGTCGACGGCGCCCTGAGCGGGCTGGATGCGCAGATCGCGGCCGTGCTGGCGCTCACCGGCGGCCAGGAGACCCGGCTCGAGCACGCGCAGTGGCCGGACCGGCTGCTCGAGGCGCTGAACGGGCTCGGCGCTCGCGCCAAGGAACTGGCGGATGCCATCGCGCCACTGGGTGCCGACGGCCAGGCGGCGTTCAAGCGCCTGCAGGAGCGGCTCGAGGAAAATGCCGACCGGCTGCATTCGCTGACGGCCGAGGACGCGCCAGGCGGCGTGCGCTGGGCTGAAACCAGTGCGCGCAACGTCAGCGCGCATTTCGCGCCCGTGGACGTCGCAAGCCAACTCTCGTCGCTGATGGAAACCCAGCCGTGCGCGTGGATCCTCACGTCAGCGACCCTGGCCGTTGGCGACGATTTCTCCCACTTCAAGCGTCGCAGTGGACTCACACGCGCGACGACTGTGCGTTTCGCAAGCCCGTTCGACTTTGCGAACCAGGCTTTGATGTACCTGCCGAAGGGCCTCGGGGAACCGGGCGCGCCGGAGCATGCGCGCAACGTCATCAACGCGGCATTGCCAGTGCTGGAAGCGAGCGGCGGACGTGCGTTCATCCTGTTCACGAGCCACCGCGGCTTGCGCGAAGGGGCCGAAGAGCTCTATCGACAGTGGGGCGAGACGCCGCCGTTCCCGGTGCTGATCCAGGGCGGAGCCTCGCGCGATCACCTGCTGCGCGCATTTCGGGAAGCCGGCAATGCCGTGCTGCTCGGCACCGGCAGTTTCTGGGAAGGCATCGACGTGAAGGGCGATGCGCTCAGTGTCGTGATCATCGACAAGCTGCCGTTCGCGGCACCGGACGATCCGCTGCTCAAGGCGCGGCTGGCGGCGATCCGCGAGCAGGGCGGCAACCCGTTCTTCGACGAGCAGGTGCCGCAGGCGGTGATCGCGTTAAAGCAGGGTGTCGGCCGGCTGATCCGCGACGAAACCGACTGCGGCGTGGTCATGCTCTGCGATACTCGCCTGGTGACGAAGGGCTATGGACGTCAGTTCATCAGCAGCCTGCCGCCGATGCGGCGCACGCGCGCGCTCGAGGATGTGCAGGCCTTCCTGCGGGCGAAGCTCGGATGACGCAGCTCCGCATGCTGGCGATCGACACTTCGACCGAAGCCTGCTCGGCCGCACTGCTGTGGTCCAACGGCGAGGTGCGCCAGCGGTTCATCGTGACGGAACGCGGCCACGCCGAGCTCGTGCTACCGATGATCGATGAGCTGCTGGCGGAAGCAGGCTGCAAACTCAAGGACCTTGACGGGCTCGCGTTCGGCCGCGGACCCGGTGGCTTCACCGGGCTGCGGATCGCGGCGGGCGTCATCCAGGGGCTCGCTTACGGGGCGGGCCTGCGGGTGGCGCCGGTTTCGAGCCTCGCAGCCGTCGCGTTCCTCGCCACTTCCTCCCCTTCCTCCCCTTCCTGTCCTTCCGCCCCTTCCTCAGGCGTCCTCGTCTGCAACGACGCGCGCATGAACGAGGTGTACTGGGGCTGCTATCGATTCGATCCCGGCGACCCGTGCGTGCCTGTCGTGCTGGTCGCGGAGGCGGTCGGACCCGAAGACCGCGTGCAGCCGGCGCCCGCCGTCACGCACTTCGCGGGCAATGGCATCGCGCGGTATCCGGCGCTGCAGGCCCGGCTCGAATCCGCCGGACTCGCCTACTGCACGGGCGTGTATCCACGCGCCGACGCGATTGCCCGCATCGGCGAGCGAATGCTGCAGCAAGGTGACGGCGTGGAAGCGGCCGAGGCACTGCCGGTCTACATTCGTGACGACGTCGCGCGTCCCGCACGACCGGCCGTCACGGGACTGTCATAATTGACGCATGTAATGCGACTGTAATGGCATACACCGCAACCGGACCAGTCATGACGGGCAAGCAGATCCTGATCGTCGAAGACGAAAAGCCGATTCGCGACATGATCGCGTTCGGGCTGCGTCGCGCCGGTTTCACGGTCAGCGAGGCCGAGGATTGCAGCGAGGCTCGTTCGCGCATTGCCGATTCGCGTCCCGACCTGATGCTGGTGGACTGGATGCTGCCGGATCAGAGCGGCCTCGAGCTCACTCGCGCGATCAAGCGCAACAAGGAGACGCAGGACCTGCCGGTGATCCTGCTGACGGCCCGCGCCGAGGAGCACGACAAGGTGGCGGGTCTCGAAGGCGGCGCCGACGATTACGTCACCAAGCCGTTCAGCCCCCGCGAATTGCTGGCGCGGATCCAGGCGGTACTGCGCCGGTCGTCGCCCACGGCAGCGGGCGAAGCGATCGAGGCGGGTGTGCTCAAGCTCGACCCGGTCAGCCACCGCGTCATTGCCGGCGAGCAGACAGTGTCACTCGGCCCGACGGAATACCGGCTGCTGCAGTTCTTCATGGAGCACCCCGATCGAGTGTACGCGCGCAGCCAGCTGCTCGATCGCGTCTGGGGCGGCAACGTATACGTCGAGGAGCGTACGGTGGACGTCCATATCCGCCGATTGCGCAAAGCCCTGGAGCCGTTCGCGTGCGATTCGCTGGTGCAGACGGTCCGCGGTTCGGGGTATCGTTTCTCGACCCGGCCCGAATAGGCGGGTCGACCGACGGACCGAGGATCGCTGCGCGTGTCCCGACCTGCCTGGCAACATCTCCTCGGTATCGTCGGCGGTCTGCTGGCTGCCCTGGTTTGCGGTTGGATCATCGATCGGCCGGGCTTGTGTGCCTCGCTCTACCTGGCCGCCATCGTCGCGTGGCAGGCGCGCAATCTGATCCGCTTCGAGAACTGGCTGCGCCTGCGCAGCATCCTGAAGCCGCCGAACATGAATGGCCTGTGGGGCATTACGGTGGCCACGGCCAACCGCCTCTACCAGCGCAAGCGGTTCCACAAGCGCCGCGCGCTCACGCTGCTGCGGGAATTGCGGCGCATGACGTCGGCGATGCCGGACGGCGCGATCCTGCTCGGACCCGCGCGCGAGATCCTCTGGTTCAATCCGACGGCGGCGGACTGGCTTGGATTGCGCCGCAAGCTCGACTACGGCATCCGCATCGACAACCTGATCCGGCAGCCGGAGTTCGTGGAATACGTTGCCGGGGGCGGCAAGGGTCCGGGACCCCGTCTCCACATGCCGAACCTCGGTGATCGCTGGTTCGCCTTCAACCTCATCACCACCAGCGGGCGCGACCTGCAGTTGCTGATCGTCCGCGACGTCACCAGCGAAGCACGGCTCGAAAGCATGCGCCGGGATTTCGTGGCCAATGCCTCGCACGAACTGCGCTCGCCGCTGACCGTCGTGCGTGGCTATCTCGATACGCTCGCCGAAGACCCGGTCCTGGACGAAGGCTTGGCGCGAGCCCGTGCGCGAGATGCAGCGGCAGTCCGAACGCATGCACGGCATCGTCTCCGACCTGCTGGAGCTGTCGCGTCTCGAGGCCGGCAGCAGCGAGGCGGAGCAGGAACCCATCGACGTCGCGGGGTTGCTGGCGTTGATGCGCAAGGAAGTACTCGCGCGCCCAGATCGGCCGGCCCGATTCGACCTGCAACTGGAATCGGATGCGCTGCTGCTCGGCGCCGAACCCGAACTGCACTCGATCTTCCAGAACCTGATCACGAACGCGGTGAAGTACACGCCGTCGGCAGGCACGGTGACGGTGCGTTACTGGACGGATGGCCTCGGCGCGCACGTCGCGGTCGCGGATACGGGCATCGGCATCCCGGCCGCGCACATCCCGCGACTCACCGAGCGCTTCTACCGTGTCGACGCGGGCCGTTCGCGCAAGCTGGGAGGCTCCGGGCTCGGGCTCGCGATCGTCAAGCACGCCTTGCAGCGGCACGGTGCGGCGCTCGAAATCACCAGCGAGGAGGGCAAGGGCAGCACGTTCACGTGCCACTTCCCGCCCGCGCGCGTGCAGCAGCGCGCAAGGCCTGCAGCTGGAGTCGCCTGAATCGGTGCAACTGGCCGCCCGGCGCGAGACAGCGGCGGGCGAGGCCTTGACGCGACGTCACCCATCTGCAATCGAACGTCTACGGCGCGTTCCGGCCCTGCTCAGTGCATCAATTCTGTCGCTGCACTGCAATCTGTCTGTCACATAGCCGGCGTACAACGTGCGCCAAGGAAACGTCGGGTGAGTGCCTGAGAGCACGAGTCCGGCGCCGCCGAAACTGACAGGCAAACCACCGAAAGGGGATCAATGTGAAATCGACCGTGCTTGCGACCGCTGTCGCCGCCGCACTGGCGCTCAGTGCCGCGGACGCGTCCGCGCAGACCAAGGGCGCGGCCACCAAGGCCGAAGTTCAGTCCATCCAGTCGCAGATGCAGGCGCTCGCCGAGCGTCTCAATCGTCTCGAATCCGCCAACGCCGAGCTCAAGACGCAGAACTCGGAGCTGCAGGCGCTGGCCGACCGCCGCGAGGCGGAGATGGACTACCTGAAGTCTCAGACCAGGGAACTGCGTGAAGAAGGCGCGATCGCTTCGAACGAGATTGCCAAGGTGAAAGGCGCCGACTGGGCCACGAAGATCAAAGGCCGCGGCGACCTCCGTTACCGTTCCGAGAACATCTGGACGGAGCGCGTGGTCGCTGCCACCCCGACTGTGCCTGCCTACGTCGACGACGCGGCCGACCGCTATCGCCATCGCATCCGCGCACGACTGGGTTTCGACTTCAAGGCAACCGACAACGTCAAGGGCACCCTGCTGTTCGCCACGGGCGGCGACGATCCGCGTTCGTCGAACCAGACGCTGGGCAGCTCCGGTACCCGCAAGTCGATCGGCCTCGACATGGGCTATATCGACTGGAAATTCATGCAGGGCGGCAACCTGCTGCTCGGCAAGCAGGTCAACCCGATCTTCAAGCCTGGCCAGAGCCTGTTCTACGACGGCGACTTCAACCCGGAAGGCGGTGCCGTCAAGTTCGACCGCGGCATGTTCTTCGGCACCGCCTACGGCTGGTGGCTCAGTGAGCAGTACAACGCGGACCCGAACGGCGAGAACTCCGACGCGAACATCTTCGGTCTGCAGGCGGGCATGAAGTTCCCGCTGCTGGGCGGCGAGACCGTAATCGCGGCGAACTATTACGAGTGCGGCGCCTGCCAGACCAACTCGCCGCTCTACGCGAACAACGCGAACGGCAACTCGACTTTCCGCGTCGGCACCAGCACGACAAACCTGCTGACCTACGGCTACGACATCTTCGAGGTGGGCGCGCAGATGGGCATCATCGTGGCCGACCTGCCGGTCACGTTCTGGGCCAACTATGCCCAGAACCTCGCGGACGACGTTGAGTACGACACGGCCTATGCGGTCGGTGCGATGGTCGGCAAGGCCAGCGACGCCAAGACCTGGGAAGCGGGCCTGTTCTACCAGGAGATCGACAAGGACGCCCTGTTTGCCCAGTGGATCGACTCGGACTTCGGCGACGGCAAGACGGACTCGGAAGGCCTGGTGTTCAAGGCTGGCTATGCCCCGGTCAAGAACTTCACCATGAACGCCACGTATTTCCTGAACACGCTGAACAAGGACGTCGGCCCCGAGCTCGACTACGACCGGCTGCAGGTGGACCTGAACTACAAGTTCTGACCCGCCGGCCCCGGCTGGACCCTCCCCCGGACCCGCAAGGGCCCCCTCGCCAGATCCCCCGGCGAGGGCGCGGGGAGGGTTTTTTCTTGTCGGCCCGGTTGAACTTGTTTCAGTCCGGGCCGTCCTGTACAAGACGGCAGCTTCGGGAGATCAATAACCGTGATGGACACCTCCGACCTTTCGCACCACATCCACAGCCGCTACAACGCCGAACTCGAAGGTATCCGGACGGGCGTGCTGCAGATGGGCGGCCTCGTCGAACAGCAGCTCCAGAACGGGGTGAAGGCGATCGTGGGCGGGGACAGTCGCCTGGGTGAAGAGGTGGCCCGGCAGGATCACAAGGTCAACGCGATGGAAGTTGCGATCGATGAAGATTGCAGCCGCGTCCTCGCCACGCGCGCTCCCACCGCCTCGGACCTCCGCCTGATCGTGGCGGTCATCAAGACCATCACCGACCTCGAGCGCATCGGTGACGAGACCGAGAAACTCGGGCACGCCGCGGCGCGTCTTTCCAAGTCCGATCGCACGGCTGATCGCTACCGCGAGCTGAAGCACATCGGCGAACTCGTTGCTCGACATGGTGCACGGCGCGCTCGATGCGTTTGCCCGTCTCGACACCGAGGCGGCGCTGAGCGTGGCCCGCCGCGATCGCGTGATCGACGAAGAGTACGAGGTGCTGCAGCGCCAGTGCATCACGTTCATGATGGAAGACCCGCGGGCGATCCGCCGCACGCTCGACATCCTGAGCCTCGCGCGTGCGCTCGAGCGCGTGGGCGATCACGCCAAGAACATCTGCGAATACGTGGTCTACATGGTGCTGGGCAAGGACATCCGCCACCTGTCGATCGAGGACGTAGAGCGCCAGATCGTGGCGGCCCGCGCGTCCAAGCAGGCAGGCGAAGGCTGAGCGTCCTGTTCCCGGGACGTGGAGTGCGCGTTTGAACCTAACCTTCGATTCGCGGCAGCCCTGGTGGCTGCAGACCCGCACTATGAATTTCGCTGGTATGGCCTGGTGTACCGGCCTCATGGCCTACGCGCTGTTCGTCCAGTACGGACTGGGCGAAGAACCGTGCCCGCTCTGCGTCCTGCAGCGGGTCGCGGTGATCGCGGCGGGCGTGCTTTTCCTGCTCGCGTGGCTGCACAACCCGGCCAACGCCGCGATGCGGCGCGTCTATGGCACGTTGATCGTGCTCGCCGCGCTGGCGGGTGTCGGCGTCGCGGCCCGCCACCTGTACGTGATCAATGCTCCGGCAGGTGCAGTCGCGGAGTGCGGCGCCAGTCTCGAGTACATGATGGACGTACTGCCACTGCATGAAGTGCTGGGCAAGGTGCTGAGCGGGTCGGGGGAGTGCGCCAAGGTCACCTGGCGATTCCTCGGATTCAGCATGCCGTTCTGGGTGCTGCTCAATCTGCTCGGTGTCGCTGCGCTCGGCCTGTTCGCGAACTGGCGGAAGCAGTAGGACGGGCAGGAAGGGCAGGAAGGGTAGGAAGCGTAGGAAGGAACCGAAGGGCGGAATCGCACATCGCGCGTTCGACTTCCTGTCCTTCCTGCCCTTCCGCTACTTCCCCGCCAGCAGCAGCTCCATGATCCGCTCGTAGGCGAGGCTCAGCGTATCGATATCCTCGATCCGCACGCACTCGTTCACCTTGTGGATGGTTGCGTTGATGACGCCGAGTTCCACCACCTGCGCACCGGTCGGCGCGATGAAACGCCCGTCGGACGTACCGCCGGTGGTCGATAACTCGGGCGTGCGCCCGATGGTCTCGCGTACGGCCTGCTGCACGGCTGCGGTGAGGGTGCCGGGGCGCGTCAGGAAGGGGAGGCCGGAGACGAACCACTCCAGTGAATACTTCACGCGGTGGCGGTCGAGCACTGCCAGCACGCGCTGCTGCAGCTTTTCGACGGTCTGCTCCGTCGAAAAGCGCAGGTTGAAGCGCGCCTTCAATTCGCCGGGCACGACGTTGGGCGCGCCGGTGCCGGCAGAGATGTTCGAAACTTGGAACGTGGTCGGCTGGAAGAAGTCATTGCCTTCGTCCCAGTGCGTGGCCACCAGTTCCGCGAGCGCCGGCGCGAAACCGTGAACCGGGTTGTCGGCGAGGTGCGGGTAGGCAATGTGACCCTGCACGCCATGCACCGTCAGGCGGCCGGAGAGCGAGCCGCGACGGCCCACCTTGATGGTGTCGCCAAGCAGGTCACCGCTGGTCGGTTCGCCTACGACGCACCAGTCGATCGTCTCGTGGCGCGCATCGAGCACCTCCATCACCTTCCGCGTGCCGTCGACTGATGGGCCTTCTTCATCACTGGTGAACAGGAACGCGAGCGAGCCCGTGTGGTCGGGATGCCGGGCGACGAACCGCTCGGTGGCCGTCACCATGGCGGCGAGGCCGCTCTTCATGTCGGCGGCGCCGCGCGCATACAGCACGCCGTCGACGATCGCGGGCTCGAAGGGATCGGTGCGCCAGTCTTCGCGCGGACCGGTCGGCACGACGTCCGTGTGACCGGCAAAGCAGAGCACCGGGCTCGCGTTGCCGCGTCGCGACCAGAGATTCTCGACCGGACCGAAGCGCAGCCGCTCGTTGCTGAACCCGAGCGGCTCGAGCCGGGCACAGATGACATCCATGCAACCGTGATCCTCCGGGCTCACGGAGGGCCGACGCAGCAGGTCTGCGGTCAGGGCAAGGGTCGGGGACATCGCGGTGGGCTCGCCTCTGGAATCGGTACAGGACGCGGGTCGGGTCCGGCATTAAAGCCATAGAGGCTCGTAGAATCAAGCACTTGCGGCGACGACGCGTTTGTCACATGGCTGTCACAGTGGGTCGGCAGACTGCGCGGCATGGAACAGGGGCAGCCGCCCCTGAGCCGACCCACAGCAGAGGATGCCTTTCATGAAGCTTTCCTGGCAGCAGATCACTCTCCCGGCCCTCGCGCTCGGCCTTCTGGCCGTCGGCGCGCCTGACCGCGCCCAGGCACAGGCCGCGATCAAGATCGACGGCTCCAGCACCGTGTTCCCGATCTCCGAGGCTTACGCCGAAGAGTTCCAGATCCAGAAGCGCGGCAAGGTTCGCGTGACGGTCGGTGTATCGGGCACAGGCGGCGGATTCAAGAAGTTCTGCCGCGGCGAAACGGACATGGCGAACGCCTCGCGGCCGATCCTGACCGCGGAGATGGAAGCCTGCCGCAAGGCCGGCATCAAGTACATGGAAGTGCCGGTGGCGTTCGACGCGCTGACGGTCGTGATCAATCCCGCCAACACCTGGGCGAAGTCGATGACCGTCGCCGAGCTCAGGAAAATGTGGGAACCAGCCGCGCAGGGCCGCATCACGAGCTGGAACCAGGTCAACCCCAAGTTCCCGAAGGAAAAGCTGATGCTGTTCGGGCCGGGCGCCGACTCGGGCACGTTCGACTACTTCACTGAGGCCGTGAACGGCAAGGCCAAGGCGAGCCGCGGCGACTTCACCGCGAGCGAAGACGACAATACGCTGGTGCAGGGTGTCGAGAGCAACAAGACCGCTCTCGGCTACTTCGGCTACGCCTACTACGCCGCGCACAAGGACAAGTTGACGGCGGTCGCGATCGACAACGGCAAGGGCCCCGTCAGCCCCAGTCTCGAGAACGTGACCAACGGCACCTACAACCCGCTGTCGCGTCCGCTGTTCGTGTATGTGCGTGACACGGCCGCCAAGCGACCGGAGGTCCGCGAGTTCGTGCAGTTCATGTTGACGAACGGCAAGCTGGTGGGCGAAGTCGGTTACCTGCCGCTGCCGAAGGAATCGTATGACCTTGCCTGGAAGCACTTCCAGAGCGGCAAGCTGGGCACGGTTTTCGGCGGTGTGCCCATGGTCGGCGTGACCATCCAACAACTGCAGGCGATGGAAGGTAAACTCTAACCCGGGAAATCCGGGGAGAGGCCGGGCCGGGATCGCAAGGTTCCGGCCCGTTCGTGTCTGACACGGAGCGCCTGT
>CAWHCA010000011.1:0-16299 GCA_963827615.1 uncultured Gammaproteobacteria bacterium
CTTCCTTTCCTTCCTCCCTTCCTCCCCTTCCTCCCCTTCCTCGAGCTTCTGCCCAGAAATCGGGATCTTCACGAGATCCCTCGAGCGCCGATGATCGCTGCATGGAGCAGCTATCCAGGATCAATCACAAAGACCTGATTCTTTGGCGGAAGGCGATGGACCTTGCAGTCCTGGTGTATCAGTCCTGCACCGCCTTTCCCCGATCCGAGACCTATGGCCTGGTTTCCCAGCTGCGTCGCGCAGTGACGTCGATTCCTTCGAACATCGCGGAGGGGTCCGCGCGTCGATCCACGAAGGAGTACATCTACTTCCTTCGTGTCGCCCGCGGATCGATGGCTGAACTGGAAACACAGCTTCTGCTTGCGCAGCGAGTTGGCTATCTGCCGGCAGACGAAGTCGCGGACTTGCAGGTCCGGATCGATGAAGTCGGGCGCATCCTGAATTCAATCGTCGCGGGTTTGCACCGACGCCTGGATTAGACCGGTAGGAAGGGGAGGAAGGGGAGGAAGGGCAGGAAGGCAGGAAGGCTAGGAAGGCTGCAAGACTTCCTGCCCTTCCTCCCTTCCTCCCTTCCTGCCCTTCCTCCCCTTCCTCCCTTCCTCCCCTTCACCCCGCGATCGCCACCGGCAACTTCGCCAGCACCTTGTCCGCGGTCAGCAGCCGCAACGTCTCGACCTCGCACTGTGCCAGCAGCAGCCGGTCGAACGGATCCGAGTGCGGCACCGCCACCCGTTCGATGGCGGCGGCATGCCGGATGGTCACGTCGAGCGTGCGGAAACCCGCCTCCTCGATCGCCTCCCCGAGCCGATCCAGCGGCTGCCCGAGCTC
Source organism: uncultured Gammaproteobacteria bacterium (assembly GCA_963827615.1). Lineage (GTDB taxonomy): Bacteria > Pseudomonadota > Gammaproteobacteria > Steroidobacterales > Steroidobacteraceae > RPQJ01. The sequence continues at coordinate 829 of CAWHCA010000011.1, forward strand.
GTACTTGCCGAGCATGACCTTGATGGCGAGTTCCCAGACGCTGGCGCTGCTGACCCAGCATTCGTTCTCGGCATCGGCGAGCACCGCGCGTGCCCTGGCCGACAGCCGCGGACTGTCGGTGAGCGCCCACAGCATCATGTGCGTGTCGAGCAGCACCCTCACGGCTCGACCCCGCCACCGAAGAGTTGCTCCAGGTCCTTCTTCGACAACGGCTTGGCGCTGTCGGCGATCAGCTTCTCCGGCAGCTTGCCCTTCAGTCCGCCGAGCTTGATGCCACGCTTCTTTTTCAGGCGCACGAGCTGAACCACGGGCTTGCCCGCACGCGCCAGCACGACGGTCTCGCCCGATTCCGCCGCTTCGACGAGCTGCGACAGCGTCGTCTTCGCCTCGTGGATGTTGACCTTGCGCATCGGGGCTCCCCCGCCGGTATTAGCTAACCTAGCTAATTCTGGACCGGCCGCCGTGAACCCGCAACCCGATGCCTGGACGGCGACACCCCACGCGGCCCTTCCGCCTTCCTGCCCTTCCTCCCTTCCTCCCTTCCTGCCCTTCCTCCCTTCAGATGCCCGTGAACAGCAGGTCCAGCGCGGCGATGACCGCCCGGCGGTCGCGCGTCAGAAGGTACGCAGGGTGTCGGCGAAGGCGCCGTGCGCGTCGACCTGTTCGTTGTAGGCCGCGATGCCCGGCCTGTTCTCGGCCAGCCAGCGCTCGCGTCGCTGCTGGCGCAGCGCGTCCGACAGCGCTCGCTCCAGGGTTGCCGACAGGTTGATGTCGCGTTCGCGGGCCTCGCGCAGCAGCGCGGCATCGATGCTCAGGTTGACGGCTTTCTTGCTGGTGTTCATTCGACCCCCGCGAGGACTGAGAAGTCAGGGCCCAGAATAGTAAGGCGCATGGAATATTCGCATGACCGGCTTTGGGCAATTTGTGGGTATCGCTCCCGGGGGAGCCTGGCCCTCCGGTCGCGCCAGCAGCTACCCGGACCTGATACTCCTGCCTTTACACTACGCATCTCATCAGACATCCGACGTGCAGTGCTCCCGACGCCGCCTTCCGCCCTTCCTCCCTTCCTGCCCTTCCGCCCTTCCTCCCTTCCTGTCCTTCCGCCCTTCCTCCCTTCCTGCCCTTCCTCCCTTCCTCCCCTTCCCGGAGCTCCCCGTGCCCTTCAACGCCATCTCCACCCCCGACGCCCCAGGTGCGATCGGTACGTACTCCCAAGCCGTCAAAACCGGCAACACCGTCTACCTCTCGGGCCAGATTCCGCTCGACCCGAAGACCATGGAAATCGTGACCGGCGAAGTCGAAGTGCACGTGCGGCGCGTGTTCGACAACCTGCGCGCGGTGGCGAAAGCGGCGGGTGGCGACCTGGCGAACGCCGTGAAGATCAACGTCTACCTGACCGACCTCGGCAACTTCCAGACGGTCAACAAGGTGATGGCCGAATACTTCGCGCAGCCTTATCCGGCGCGCGCAGCGATCGGCGTGTCCGCGTTGCCGCGCGGCGCGGTGGTCGAAGTGGACGCCGTCCTGGTCCTGTAGGAAAGCAAACAGGCACGGCATGAGCGCGGCTGCCCTGTTCGCCGAACATTCGTTCACGGCATGAGCGTGGCCGCGCTGTCCCCCGAACATTCGTTCACGGCATGAACACGGCTGCCCTGCTCGCCGAACGTCCCGTCACGGCGCTGCGCGGCGTCGGGCCGGCGCTCGCCGAACTGCTGGCGAAGCTCGGCCTGCACACGGTGCAGGACGTGCTGTTCCACCTGCCGCTGCGCTACGAGGACCGCACGCGCGTCGTGCCGATCGGCGCGCTGCGCAACGGCGACCGCGCCGTCATCGAAGGCGAGATCCAGCTGGCGGAAGTCGCGTTCCGGCGCCGCCGCATGCTGCTGGTGCGCATTGCCGACGGCACGGGTTTCGTCACGCTGCGTTTCTTTCATTTTTCCGCCGCGCAGCAGGCACAGCTCGTGCGCGGGCAGCGCCTGCGCTGCTTCGGCGAAGCGCGGCTCGGTCCGGGCGGCATCGAGATCGTGCATCCGGAGTACCGGCGCGTGCTGGCCGACGCGAGCGGCGCACCGCCCGATTGCCTGACGCCGATCTATCCGACGACCGAAGGCGTGCAGCAGGGACGGCTGCGCATGCTCACCGACCTGGCGCTGGCGGAGCTGTCGCAGGGCGCGATCCAGGATTACGTGCCGCCCGGCGTGCTCGACGCGTTCGACCTGCCGTCGCTCGAGTCCGCGTTGCGTTACGTGCATCGACCGCCGCCCGACGCCAACGTCGCCGAGCTCGAAGAAGGCCGGCATCCCGCGCAACGACGGCTCGCTTTCGAGGAACTGCTGGCGCATCAGCTGAGTTTGCGGCTGCTGCGCCAGGAGACCGACAAGGACGCGGCGTGGTCGTTGCCGCGCAAGAGCGATCTTTCCGAGCGTTGCCTCGCGAGCCTGCCCTTCCAACTGACCGGCGCGCAGCAACGCGTGTGGGCCGAGATCGCGCAGGATCTCGAGCGTCCGCATCCGATGATGCGACTGGTGCAGGGCGACGTCGGCTCGGGCAAGACGGTGGTCGCGGCGCTGGCCGCGGTGCGTGCGGTGGAGCACGGGGCGCAGGCGGCGGTGATGGCGCCGACCGAACTGCTCGCCGAACAGCACTCACGGAATTTCAACGCGTGGCTGGATCCGCTCGGCGTGCGCGTCGCGCTGCTGACCGGCCGGCAGACCGGCAAGGTGCGCGCGGCACTCGAAGCCGACCTCGCGTCGGGCGCGATCCAGGTCGCGGTGGGCACGCACGCGCTGTTCCAGGAAGACATCGCATTCCAGCGCCTGGTGCTGGCCATCGTCGACGAGCAGCACCGCTTCGGCGTGCACCAGCGCCTGCAGCTGCGCGAGAAGGGCCAGCACGAGGGCCGGTTTCCGCATCAGCTGGTGATGACCGCCACGCCGATCCCGCGCACGCTGGCGATGACGGCGTATGCGGACCTCGACGTCTCGATCATCGACGAGCTGCCGCCGGGACGCACGCCGATCAAGACGGTGGTGCTGCCGGACACGCGGCGCAGCGACATCGTCGAGCGCATCGACACGGCCTGCCGGTCGGGACGCCAGGCGTACTGGGTGTGCCCGCTGATCGACGAATCCGATCTCGTGCGCTACGAGGCCGCGGAGAAAACCGCGGCACAGCTCGCCGAAGCGCTGCCGGACGTGCGCATCGGCCTGGTCCACGGGCGGATGGCGGGCAAGCAGAAGGACACGGTCATGACCGCGTTCAAGCAGGGCAAGCTCGACCTGCTGGTCGCGACGACGGTGATCGAGGTGGGCGTGGACGTGCCCAACGCGAGCCTGATGGTGGTCGAGAACGCCGAACGCATGGGCCTCGCCCAGCTGCACCAGTTGCGCGGTCGCGTGGGTCGCGGCTCGGTCGAGAGCACCTGCGTCCTGCTCTACCAGGCTCCGCTGTCGCCCATTGCGCGCGAGCGGCTCGCGGTCCTGCGCGAAACCAACGACGGCTTCGAAGTGGCGCGCCGGGATCTCGAACTGCGCGGTCCGGGCGAACTGCTGGGCACGCGGCAGACGGGCCTGATGCAGCTGCGGGTCGCCGACCTCATCCGCGACGCGGACCTGCTGCCGGACGTGCAGCGTGCGTCGGCATTGATGCTGGGCGGTCCGCAGGCCAACATAGCGGGGCTCGTCGGCCGCTGGGTCGGCGCGGGCGAGCGTTTCCGCAACGTCTGAAGATTGCCGCGATGAGTAACCTGACCGACCTCGACAAGAACAGCGGGACGTCTGCGAGCACCAGCGCGTCCGCGAGCGCCGGCACGTCCGCGAGCAGCTTCGCCCGGATGCGTGGCCGGCTGGTCGAGTACGCGCGCCTGATGCGGCTCGATCGTCCCATCGGCATCTGGCTGCTGCTCTGGCCCGCGTTGTGGGCGCTCTGGATGTCGGCCGATGGCCACCCGGACGAACGGATCTTCGTCATCTTCGTGCTCGGCACCTTCGTCATGCGCGCCGCCGGTTGCGTGATCAACGACTTTGCCGACCGTGAGTTCGATCCGCACGTGGCCCGCACGGCCAGCCGCCCGCTGGCGCGCGGCGTGGTGTCGCCGGCCGAAGCGCTGGCCGTTTTCGCCGTGCTCGGGTTGATCGCGCTGGCGCTGCTGATCCCGCTCAATCGCCCGACGCAGGTGCTCGCGCTGATCGGCGGCGTGCTGGCCGTCACCTACCCGTTCCTGAAACGGTTCTTCGCGCTGCCGCAGGCGTACCTCGGTCTCGCCTTCTCGTGGTCCGTGCCGATGGCTTTCGCGGCGCAGACCGGCGAGTTGCCGCTGGTCGCGTGGGTGCTGTTCGTGGCGGGCGTGCTGTGGACCACGGCGTACGACACGATCTACGCGATGGTCGATCGCGAGGACGACCTGGTGATCGGCATCCGTTCGTCGGCGATTTTATTCGGCCGCGCGGATCGCGGCATCGTCGCGGCGCTGCAGGCCGGCGCGCTGGCGCTGCTCGCGCTGGCGGGTTACCTCGCGCAGCTCGGGCACTGGTACTGGCTGGGTCTCGCCATCGCCGTGGCCACCTCGCTGCACCAGCAATACCTGATCCGCCGGCGCGATCCGGCGCAGTGCTTCCGCGCTTTTCTGAACAACAACCTGTTCGGGCTCGCCGTGTTCGGCGGCATCCTGCTCGATTACCTGTTCCGGTCCTGATCGGGTTCGACCCATCCCTCGGAGCCCGGCAGCCGCCGGTGCCGTGCCGCCTTGGCGAGCAGGTGCGAGCCCACCGGCGACGTGATCGCGATGAACAGCGAGATCATGAACTCGTGCAGCGACAGCCCGCCCCCGCGGTAGCTCATGAACAGCGCCGAAGCAATCAGCAGGCTGCCGATGCCGATGGTCGTGGCCTTCGACGGACCGTGCAGGCGCGTGAAGAAATCCGGCATGCGCAGCAGGCCGAGCGAGCCGATGAGCGTGAACACGGCGCCGATGAGGACCAGCACCGACACGACTGCTTCAAGCCAGGAATTCGTCGACACGCAACCTCCTATTCGATGACGTCGCCGCGCGTGATGTACTTCGACAGCACGACGGTGGTGACGAAGCCGAGCATCGCGATCAGCAGCGCCGCCTCGTAGTAGCGACCGGTGCCCAGCTCGAGCCCGTAGAGCACCAGCATGGCCGCGCTGTTGACGTAGAGCGTGTCGAGGGCGAGCACGCGGTCGAGCATGTCCGGCCCGAGCGCCAGGCGGATCAGCGTGAACACGACGGCAAGGCCCAGCAGGCCGAAGGCAATGTCGATGGCGTGGTTCAGCATTCCAGGATCTCCTGCAGGCGGCGTTCGTACCGGTCCTTGATCGACTGCGCCATGGCCTGAGCGTCAAGGCAGCGCAGCACGTGCACCACGAGCCGGCGGGCGCCGGCCGCGTCCACCTCGATGTCGACGGAGACCGTGCCGGGCGTGAGCGTGACCGTCGAGGCCAGCAGGGTGATGGCAAAATCGGTGCGCAGATCGAGCGGCACCCGCACGAAGGCGGGGCGCAACCGCGCGACGGGGCCGAGGATCAACGCGGTCAGCTGCAGGTTCGCGACCACGATGTCGTAGCCGACGATGGCGACGTACTGGATCACCCGCAGGGGCCGGTCGACCACGATGGGCTCGGGCCAGAAGCGCCGCGTGACGTACGGAATCGCGAGCGCCAGGGCCGAACCGAGCACGATGTGCCCGGGGTGCACCGAGTTGTTGAGCCAGAGCCAGGCGAGGAGCAGGACCGCGCTCAGCAGCGGGTGCGGCAGCCAGGGTCGCGCCGCGTTCATCGCAGCCTCCGGCGATCGTCAGGTGCAGCGTGATCGCCACCGAGCACTGCTTCGATGTACCCGGCCGGATTGGCGAGGTCGCGCGCCGCCGCCTGTGCAAAGGCCGTGGCACTTCCGCCCCAGATCACGAGCGCGGCGACACAACCCAGGATGGCCGCCGGAGCAGCCAGTGCGGCCAGGCTCGGCCGCGGCGGCGCCGGCGCATCGGCGGGTGCTGGCACGGTGCGCCAGAAGACCGCACTGCCCGCGCGCGCGAACGCGACGATGACGACGAGCGCGGCGCCGAGCAGCGAGCTCCAGATCAGCGCGGCGGCCGGGTGTCCGCTGGCAGCGTCGAGGATCAGGACCTTGCCGACGAAGCCGGACAGCGGGGGCACGCCCGCCACGGCCACGGCGGTGACGAAGAAGAACGACCCGAGCAGCGCGCCGTGCGGCATCGCGTCGGCGGCGTCGAGCCGATCCCCGGCGGTCGTGCGGTTGGCAGCGACCAGGTCGACGACCAGGAACAGCGCCGCGCTCGCGAGCGTCGAGTGCACCGTGTAATAGATCGCCGCGGCGTAACCGTCTGCGGAGAACAGCGCCACGGCCACCAGCAGCGAGCCGACGGAATACAGCACCACCCAGCCCGCGGCGATCCGCAGCGACCGCGCAGCCAGGACGCCCAGTGCGCCGAAGGCCAGTGTGGCGAGCGCGAGCGGCAGCAGCCACGGCTCGGCGACGTTGGCCAGCTCGCCGGCCTGCGGACCGAACGCCAGCGGATAGACCCTGAGCACCGCATACACGCCGACCTTGGTCAGCACGGCGAAGAGCGCGGCGACCGCAGCGGCGGCCGCACCGTATGCTCGCGGCAACCAGAAGCCGAGCGGCAGCAGCGCGGACTTCAGCGCGAACACGACCAGCAACAGCAGCGCGCCGGTCCGCGCGAGCGGCGCGTCGGCGCTCGTCAGCGCAGGGATGACCCGCGCGAGGTCCGCGAGGTTCAGCGTGCCCGTCACGCCGTAGATCAGCGCGACGCCCAGCAGGAAGAGCGCGGAACCGATCAGGTTCAGCACGACCACGTGCAGCGCTGCCCTGACCCGGTCCGCCGTCATGCCGTGCAGCAGCAGGGCGTACGAGGCGATCAGCAGCACCTCGAAGAACACGAAGAGATTGAACAGGTCGCCCGTCAGGAACGCGCCCTGGATGCCGAGCAACTGGAACTGGAACAACGCGTGGAACCGGGGCGCGGCCGTCTCCGCGTCGCGCGCGACGGCGTACAGCAGGCTCGCACCAGCGACGATTGCCGTCAGCACGAGCAGCGCCGCGGCCAGCCGGTCCACGACCAGCACGATGCCGAACGGCGGGGCCCAGCCCCCGAGCGCGTACACGAGTATCGGCCCGTCCGTGACCGTGACGAACAGCGTGATCGCGACGGCCAGCTGCGCGACGACCGCGGCGAGACTGAACGCGTGACGCGCAGTCGCGGGCCACCGTGTCGACAGCAGCAGCACGCTGCCCGCGATCAGCGGCAGCAGGATCGGGACGATCGGCAGGTGATTCAACGCTCACCTCCGTCGACGTGGTCGCCGCCCGTGGCGTGGATGGCGCGCAACGCGAGGACGACCAGCAGCGCCGTCATGCCGAAGCCGATCACGATGGCGGTCAGCACCAGCGCTTGCGGGATCGGATCAGGGAAGCGCTCGATGCCCTGGTCCGTGAGCGGCGCGCTGGCCACGACCAGGCGTCCCGACGCGAACAGGAAGAGGTTCACGGCATAGGAGAGCAGCGTGAGCCCGAGCAGCACGGGGAAGGTCCGCGCGCGCAGCAGCAGGTACACCGCGCAGGACGTCAGCGTGCCGATGGCGATGGCGAACAGCGCCTCCATGTCAGGTGCCCCTCCCGCCTGAGCCGGACAGCGCGCCGAGGCGTCCGACGATCACCATCACCACGCCGACCACGACGACGTAGATGCCGAGGTCGAACACCATGGCGCTCGCGAGTTCGAACTCGCCGACCACGGGCCAGTGCACGTAGCCGAAGGTCGACGTCAGGAACGGCGCGCCGAACGCCCAGCTCGCGAGGCCCGTGGCCGTGGCGAGCAGCAGGCCGAGCGCAATCGCCGTCGAGTAATTCCACGGCAGGCGCTCGCGGGCCCAGTCACTGCCGAAGGCCACGTACTGCAGCAGGATCGCCGTCCCGGTGACGAGCCCGGCGATGAATCCGCCGCCCGGGGCGTTGTGGCCGCGCAGGAACAGGTACACCGACACCAGCAGGGCCAGCGGCAGCAGCGGGCGGGCCAGCATCCGCAGCATCAGCGGGTGACGCTCGACTGCCCACGGACGGCCGTCCCAATCCCGCGGGGGGGCCCCGAGCCTGAGCTCGTGCAGCAGCGCGAGGATCGCCACGGCCGCAATGCCCAGCACCGTGATCTCACCGAGCGTGTCGAACCCGCGGAAGTCGACGAGGATGACGTTGACCACGTTGTAGCCGCCGCCCTGCGGCTTCGCATGCTCGAGGTAGTACCAGGCGATCGTGCTGAAGGGGCGTGTCAGCAAGGCCCACGCGAGCAGTCCTGCGCCGAGGCCGACCGCGACCGCGACCGACGTGTCGCGCACGTGCCTGAAGCGCGAGGACTCGCGTGGACTCTCCGCCGGCATGAAGTACAACGCGAGCAGCAGCAGCAGGACCGTGACGATCTCGACCAGCAGCTGCGTCAGGGCGAGGTCCGGTGCGGAAAAACGCACGAAGACCAGCGAGACGACGAGACCGACGACGCCGATCAGCACCAGCGCGAGCAGCCGCTGCGTGTGCAGGGCCGTCGCCGCGATGGCGGCAATGGCCAGGGCCGCAGTGAGCGCAACGGCGAGTGCGTCCGGCGGCGTCAAGGCGGCGATCGGCACCAGCGACAGGCCGCGCGCGCCGACGAGCCCGACGCCGAGAGTCGCGAGCAGGAGCAGCAGCACGTAGCGCTGCAGCGATGCGTTGGCGACACCGTCGACCAGTCGGCGCGAACCGGCGATGGAGAGCGCAACCAGTCCCTCCGCCAGCGTCCGTCCGTCATAGCGCTGCTGGCGATAGCCGTGCAGGCCGAAGTAGTAGCGTTGCGCAAAATAGATGATCGCCCCGCCCGTGAGCGCGACCCCGCTCATGAGCACCGGCAGGTTGAACCCGTGCCACAGGGCCAGGGAGTACTCCGGCAGCGGCCCCTGCAACACGGCACCACCCGCTGCCCGCAACAGAGGGTCCACGATCAGGGCAGGCAGGAGCCCGACCAGCAGGCAGAGCCCGACCAGGATCTCGACCGGCACCTTCATCCAGCGCGGCGGCTCGTGCGGCACGCGCGCAAGGCCCTGGGGTGGCGGACCGAAGAACACGTCGTGGACGAAACGGGTGGAATAAGCCACGGTGAAGACGCTGGCCAGCGTCGCCGCGAGGGGCAGCACCCAGTAGCGCGAGCCGAGCCACTGCACCTGCAGCGTCTCCGCGAAGAACATTTCCTTGCTGAGGAAACCGTTCAGCAGGGGCACGCCCGCCATCGCGCCCGCCGCGATCGTGGCGAGCGCAGCGGTCCACGGCATGAAGCGCGCGAGCCCGCTCAACCGGCGCATGTCGCGGGTGCCGGTCTCGTGGTCGACGATCCCGGCCGCCATGAACAGCGAAGCCTTGAAAACCGCGTGATTGATGATGTGGAACACCGCGGCGACGGCGCCGGCCGGCGTCCCGAACCCGAACAGCAGCGTGATCAGGCCGAGGTGGCTGACCGTCGAGTAGGCCAGCAGTCCCTTGAGGTCGTGGCGGAACAGCGCGACGTAGGCGGCGAACAACTGTGTCGTGAGACCGACGCCGCTGACGATGTAGAACCACGTCTCCGTCCCGGCGAACGCGGGAAACAGCCGCCCGAGCAGGAAGATGCCGGCCTTCACCATGGTGGCGGAATGCAGGTAGGCACTGACCGGCGTGGGTGCCGCCATGGCGTGCGGCAGCCAGAAGTGGAACGGGAACTGCGCCGACTTGGTGAAGGCCCCGAGCAGCACCAGCACCAGCATGGTTTCGTACAGCGGGTGCGCCTTGATGACGGGCCCCGCCGCGAGCACGTCCGACAGCTCGAAGCTGCCCACCACGTGACCGATCAGCAGCACTCCGGCGAGCAACGCGAGGCCACCGGCGCCGGTCACCATGAGGGCGAGGCGGGCGCCCCGGCGGGCGTCCGCGTCGTGCCGCCAGAACCCGATCAGCAGGAACGAGCTGAGGCTGGTCAACTCCCAGAACGTGACCAGGAGCAGCAGGTTCTCGGCGAGCACCACGCCGAGCATCGCGCCCATGAAGAGCAGCAGCAGCCCGTAGAAGCGCTCCTTCGATTCCTCGGGCGACAGGTAGTAGCGGGCATACAGGATGACCAGCAACCCGATGCCGAGGATCAGCAGGGCAAACAGCAACCCGAAACCGTCCAGCCGGAACGTGGCGTTGAGTCCTGCCGCGGGAATCCACGACCAGCCGCTCACCAGCGTCGCGCCGGCGAGCACGTCGGGAGCCTGGCTGAGGATGAGCGCGAGCGAGGTGGCCGCCAGGGCCGCGGCCGTGCGTGCCGGATCGACCCCGAGGGCCCGCGACAGTGCCGTCGGCAGCCACGCGCCCAGCAACGGTATGAGGATGACGATGGACAGCAACATGAGTCCGTTTCGGTGGGCGGGCGCGGCTGGCTGACCAGGAGCCGTTAGTGTAGCCGGTCGGATCGCCGGCCTTGCACCGGCGGGCAAAGCCGGGCTCAGCGCTGCGTCGCCCTCGCCAGCGCCCACGCCACAACCCCGGACGCGCCGGCATCGAGCAAGGCCTGTGCCGCCGCCGCAATGGTGCTGCCCGTGGTGACGACGTCGTCGATCAGTACGACGTGCCGGCCCGCCACGAGGCTGGGGTCGGCGACAAAGGCCCCGCTCAGGTTGCCCGCGCGTTGCTGGCGCGAGAGTCCGACCTGCGGCGCCGTGCCGCGTATCCGCCGTAGACCCTTGCCGGCGAGCCGCAGATCCAGCGCACGCGACACGACTCGCGCGATTTCGTGCGACTGGTTGAAGCCCCGCTCGACCAGACGCGACGGGTGCAGAGGCATGGGCACGACCAGTGCCGCGTCGCGCCAGGGCTCGCCTTGCTCACGCAGCGCCTGCGCGACCATGCGCGTGCCGAAGACCCGCGCATTCGCCAGGGCGCCTTCGTATTTGAGCGCCTGCACCAGGTGCGTCACCGGAAACTCGTACGCCCACGGCGCCACGCACCGGGAGTAAGGCAGCTCGAGCGCACGACAACGCGCGCATCCCTCTTCTGTACCTTCCGCGCCTTCCCTTCCTTCTTCCCCTTCCCTTCCCTCCTCCCCTTCCTCCCCTTCCCCCCCTTCCCGCGTCAGCCCACACCGCCGGCAGGGGTCGGGCACGACCGGGATTTCGGCTTCGCACTCCACGCATAAGTCGTAGGCCGGGCGTTGCCCGGGACGACGACACAGGACGCACCGGGGCGGCAGCACCCACCCCGTCCAGCGATCGATCAGTCGTGTAAACCTGGCTGCGGCGCATTGGTTGACAGCGTCGGCCGGGGTCCGAATACTGCCCGGACGCTGCTCCGCACAGCGTGGGCCGTCTGCTGGCCCAATGCCCGCGCTGTTTCTGCCTCATTCGTCGAGATTTGCACCATGACCTCGCCCGACCTCAGCCTGCTCGGCACCGTCCGCACCGACTGGACGCTCGAGGAGGCGCGCGCGATCTACACCGCGCCGTTCAGCGACCTGCTGTTCCACGCGCAGCGCGTGCATCGCGAGAACTTCGTGCCGAACCAGGTGCAGGTCAGCACCCTGCTGTCCGTGAAGACGGGCGCCTGCCCGGAAGACTGCAAGTACTGCCCGCAGAGCGTGCGTTACGACACCGGACTCGACCGCGAGCAGTTGCTCGACGTCAGCGCCGTCGTCGAGGCGGCGCAGGCCGCGAAAGCGAACGGCGCCACCCGGTTCTGCATGGGCGCGGCCTATCGCAACCCGAAGCCGAAGCAGCTCGAGCAGATCAAGCGCATGGTGCAGGAAGTGCGCGCGCTCGGTCTCGAGACGTGCGCGACGGCGGGCATGCTGACGCCGGACCAGGCGCGCGAACTGAAGGACGCGGGCCTCGACTACTACAACCACAACCTCGACACCTCGCCGGAGTTCTACGGCGAGATCATCACGACGCGCACGTACCAGGATCGCCTCGATACGCTGCAGGCCGTGCGTGACGCCGGCATCAGCGTGTGCTGCGGCGGCATCCTCGGCATGGGTGAATCGGAGACCGATCGCGTCTCGCTGCTGCTCACGCTCGCGACGTTGCCGCAGCATCCGGAGAGCGTGCCGATCAACCAGCTGGTGCAGGTGCCGGGCACGCCGTTGCACGGCCTGCCGGAACTCGACCCGCTCGATCTCGTGCGTGCGATCGCGACGGCGCGGTTGCTGATGCCGCAATCGTACGTGCGACTCTCCGCCGGTCGCACGGACATGAGCGATGCCGTGCAGGCGCTCTGCTTCCTCGCCGGCGCCAACTCGATTTTCTACGGCGACCGCCTGCTGACCACGCCGAATCCCGGCCGCAGCCACGACGAGCAGCTGTTCCAGCGGCTCGGCCTCGTGCCGGAGCAAGCCGCCGCCGTCGCCGGCTGAACGAGCGACGCGCCGATGTCGCGCGCCGACAGGATGCTCGCGGAAGAGCTGGCGGACCAGGCCGCCATCGGCCGGTCACGCCGACGACGTACGGTCGAAGCGCGTGAACCGGGCGGGGTTCGCGTCACGGTCGAAGGCCGCGAGTGCCTCTCCTTCTGCAGCAACGATTACCTGGGGCTTGCGGACCATCCGCGGATCGTCGCGGCCTTCTGCGATGCCGCGCGCCGGTGGGGCGTGGGCAGCGGCGCTTCGCACCTCGTCAGCGGTCACGACGCCGAGCATCACGCGCTCGAAGAGGAACTCGCCGAGTTCGTCTCGCGTCCTCGCGCGCTGCTCTTTTCCACGGGCTACATGGCGAACCTCGCCGTGGCCTCCGTACTGGTGGGCCGCGGCGATCACGTGCTCGAGGACCGGCTCAATCACGCTTCGCTGCTCGACGCGGGCCTCGCCTCCGGCGCGCGATTTGCGCGTTACGCGCACGGCGACGTCGCAGCACTGCGCAGCAAGCTGGCCGCGATCGGCGCCGTGGCACGCACGCTGGTGATGACCGACGGCGTGTTCAGCATGGATGGCGACATTGCGCCGCTGCGTGAGATCGCCGCAGCCTGTCGCGCAACGGAAGCGCCCCTGCTCGTCGACGACGCGCACGGCTTCGGCGTGCTCGGCGCGACGGGTGCGGGCGCGGTCGAGGAAGCTGGACTCGGCGTCGACGACGTGCCGATCCTGATGTGCACGCTCGGCAAGGCCGTCGGCACGTTCGGCGCGTTCGTCGCGGGCTCGCCGATGCTGATCGAGAGCCTGCTGCAGCGCGCGCGCACCTACATCTACACGACGGCGCTGCCGCCGGCGGTGGCGGCTGCCACCCGTGAATCGCTGCGCGTGATGCGCGACGAACCGTGGCGTCGCAGCCGCGTGCTCGAGCATGCCGCACGCTTTCGTGCGGGGCTGGCCGACCTGGGACTGCCATCGCTGCCTTCGCGCACCCCGATCCAGCCGGTGCTGATCGGCGCTGAAGCCGCTGCCGTGGTGGCGAGCCACGCCTTGTTCGATCAGGGTTTCTGGGTGCCGGCGATCCGCCCGCCGACGGTGCCCGTCGGCACGTCGCGCCTGCGCTTCACGTTCTCGGCGTCGCACACCGAGGCACAGGTCGAGCAGTTGCTCGCCGCATTGCGGACACTGCGTGACTGCGGCGTGATCAAGCCGACGGCTGCTGCATGAACGCTCCCTTGCACGTCGAAATCCGCGGCACGGGTCCCGACCTGGTGCTGCTGCACGGCTGGGCGTTGCACGGCGGGATGTGGGGCCCGTGGCTCGACGAGCTTGCGCGGCGGGCGCGCCTGCATCTCGTCGACCTGCCGGGACACGGTCGCAGCAGGTGGCCCGCAGGCGCGTCGACGCTGCGTGACCTGGCGCGCGCGGTCTCGCCGCACGTGCCGAACGGCGCGGCGGTACTGGGGTGGTCACTGGGCGGCATGGTGGCGCTGGAACTGGCGCGGTCGCGGCCCGGCGACCTGGCCGCGCTGGTGCTGATTGCGACCACGCCGTGTTTTCTCGCGCGCGACGACTGGCCGGCCGGCATGAATCCCGGCGTGCTGGACGGCTTCGCGGCGGGCCTCGCCGGTGATTACCGTCGCACGCTGTCCAATTTTCTCGCGCTGCAGACCTGGGGCGACGAGAACGCGAGCCAGGCACTGCGCTCGCTGCGCGCGAACCTGGACTCGCACGGCGAACCCGATCCGCAGGCGCTCGCCGCCGGGCTCGGCATTCTGCGGACCGCGGACCTGCGGGATGCGCTCGCCGCGATCACGGTGCCGTCACTGGTCATCGCCGGCGAGCACGATCGCATCACGCCGGTGGCGGCGGGACGTGAACTGGCATCGCGGCTGCCGTCCGCCCGTTTCGTCGAGGTGCCGAAGGCGGGGCACGCACCGTTCCTGTCCCACCCGGAGACGGTGCGGCGCGAGGTCGAAAGCTTTCTCGCCTTCTTGACTCCCTCGCCCGCGTCAGCGGAAAAGTCCTGGAGCGAGGGATCGAGGCTCGGGGTCAGGCTGCCGGCCTCGCCGGTGCGGCGCAGCGCCAGGGTCAGGGCTACCGTTCCGTCGCAGCGGCAGCGACAGAGGTGAAGACGGACGGCGAATTCGCGCTCGATGTCCGCCGCGTCCGCGATTCGTTCTCGCAGGCGGCCGCGACGTACGACGCGGCGGCCGTCCTGCAGTCGACGGTGCGTGACGAACTGCTGCGCAGGCTCGAGGTCCTGCGCATGGAGCCGGAAGTCGTCGTCGACCTCGGTGCCGGCACCGGGCAGGCGTCGATCGCGCTCAAGCGCAGGTACCCGGGCGGCCGGGTCGTGGCGATGGACATCGCGCACGGCATGCTGCTGCAGGCACGCAAGCGCCAGACCCTGCTGCGCCGGTTCGACCGGGTCGTGGCCGATGCCGCGGCACTGCCGCTCGGGAATGCCTCGGTCGACATGCTGTTCTCGAGCCTGATGCTGCAGTGGTGCAACGACCCGGACCGGGTGCTGCGCGAGTGCCGCCGGGTGCTGCGACCGGGGGGCGTGCTGCACTTCACCACGCTGGGTCCCGACACCCTGGTCGAGCTGCGGCAAATCCTGGCAGGCCGCCGACCCGGGCCACGCCCACGTGAACCGGTTCATCGACATGCACGACCTGGGCGACGCGCTGGTGCGGGCCGGGTTCGCCGAACCGGTGCTCGACGTCGAGCGGTACACGCTGACCTACGACGACGCGCGCGGCCTGATGCGGGACCTCAAGGCGATCGGTGCGCACAACGCGACGGCGGGTCGGGCGCGCGGCCTGACGGGCAAGTCCGCCCTGGCTCGCATGCTCGCCGCCTATGAAGGATTTCGTCGCGACGGCAAGTTGCCGGCGACGTACGAGGTGGTCTTCGCGCAGGCCTGGTGCCCCACCGGCCCGATCCGCACCAAGGGCCAGCCGCGGGCCGAGACGGTGATTCCGATCAGCCAGATCCGTCGCCGAAATTAATAATGTAATTTGACTAATACGTC
>CAWHCA010000012.1:0-13747 GCA_963827615.1 uncultured Gammaproteobacteria bacterium
GTGGCCCGGCAGGTCGACGAGGTGCAGGCGCGCCCGCTGCGAGAGTTCGTCGAGCCACGGGCCCCACATCCCGCCGTGCAGGGCCCAGCCGTGCAGCAGCACCAGGTCGGGACCCGTGCCGCGGATTTCGACGTGCAAAGGAGCGTTCATGCGGCAGCCGTCGGCTTGAGCACGCCGCGCGCGCACAGTGCCTGCAATGCCGCGAGCAACTGCTCGACGTGTGCCTCGGTGTGCGAGGCCGAGAACGTGAAGCGCAGGCGCGACGTGCCCACGGGCACGGTCGGCGGGCGGATTGCCGGCACCCAGAAACCCTGTTCGAGCAAGGCATCGCTCGCAGCGACGGCGGCCGCTTCATCGCCGATCAGCACCGGCTGGATCGGCGTGCGCGACGGCAGCGATTGCAGGCCCAGGTCCGCGATGCCCGCACGGAAACGTGTCGCATGCTCGAGCACGCGGTTGCGACGCCACGGTTCATCGCGCATTACGCGCAGCGATGCACGTGTCGCGGCCGCCACCGCCGGCGGCAGCGCCGTCGTGTAGATGTAGGTGCGCGCGCGCTGCAACAGGCTCTCGATCAGCACCGGCGAGCCCGCGACGAACGCGCCGAACGTGCCGACGGCCTTGCCGAGTGTGCACATCAGCACCGGCACGTCGTCGATGCCGAGTCCGGCTTCTTCGACGGCGCCTGCACCCGTCGCGCCGAGCACGCCGAAGCCGTGCGCATCGTCGACTAGCAGTTGCGCTTCCGTTTCGCGGCAGGCCGCGGCGATCTCGCGCAGCGGCGCAATGTCGCCGTCCATGCTGAACACGCCGTCGGTCATCACCAGCGTGCGTGCCGCAGAGCCGATCGCGGCCAGCTTGCTGCGCAGCGCTGCGACGTCGCCGTGCGCGTAGCGCGCGAATCGCGCGCCGGAGGCGAGGCCCGCATCGAGCAGCGAAGCGTGATTGAGCCGGTCTTCGAGCACGTGATCGCCGCGACCGGCCAGCACGGAGGCAACGGCAAGATTCGCCATGTAGCCGGTGGAAAAAAGCAGCGCGCGCGGACGTGCGACGAACTCGGCGAGTTCTTCTTCGAGCGCGTGATGCTCGGCGTCGTGACCGCTGACGAGGTGCGAAGCACCGCTGCCCACGCCCCACCGGCGCGCAGCCTCGCAGAATGCCGCGACGATCCGCGGGTGGTCCGCGAGTCCCAGGTAATCATTGCTGCAGAAGGCGAGGCACTCGCGTCCTTCGACGGTGACGCGGACCCCGCCCGGTTCACGCGCGTCGACCGTGCGTCGTCGCCGTGATCGTCCAGCGGCCGCCTGTGCCGCCAGTTTTTCCGCGAGCTGCTCGTCGGCGCGCGACATCGGCGCGTCGCCCGTTCAGCCAGCGACGGCGGCGGCTTGCTCCCGCACGATGCCGAGCCGTTCGAACAGCTGCTCGTCGTGGCTGCGGCCGGGGTTCGGCGTGGTCAGCAGGCGGTCGCCGTAGAAAATCGAATTGGCGCCGGCCAGGAAGCAGAGCGCCTGCACGGCATCGCTCATGTCCGTGCGACCCGCGGAGAGCCGCACGTACGACTTCGGCATCAGCAGCCGCGCCGTCGCGATCGCGCGCACGAGGTCGAGCGGGTCGAGTTCCGGCAGGCCGTGCAACGGCGTGCCCGGCACCTGCACCAGCTGGTTGATCGGCACGCTCTCCGGATGCTGCGGCAGGGTCGCGAGCGTGTGCAGCAGCGCGACGCGATCGGTCTCGGTTTCACCCATGCCGAGGATGCCGCCGCAGCAGACGTGGATGCCGGCGTCGCGCACGGCCTGCAGCGTGTCGAGGCGATCCTGGTACGTGCGCGTCGTGATGATCTCGCCGTAGAACTCTTTCGAGGTGTCGAGGTTGTGGTTGTAGTAGTCGAGCCCGGCGTCCTTC
This sequence comes from uncultured Gammaproteobacteria bacterium, assembly GCA_963827615.1. GTDB lineage: Bacteria > Pseudomonadota > Gammaproteobacteria > Steroidobacterales > Steroidobacteraceae > RPQJ01. The sequence goes on from CAWHCA010000012.1 coordinate 1,903, forward strand.
AGCTCCGTCGCCTGCCCGGGTGTCAGCATGCCCAGCGTGGCGCACGTCTCGAGACCGAGCGCACGAACCTCGCTCACCATCACCTTGATCTTCTGCAGCTGGTGCGGCTTGGGGTTGCGGTAGGCGGCGCCCATGCAGAAGCGCGTCGCGCCGTTGGCCTTGGCCGCCTGCGCCCGTTCCACCACGTCGCACACCTCCATCAGCTCCTCGCGCTCGAGGCCCGTGTCATAGCGCACGCTCTGCGGGCAGTACGAGCAGTCCTCGGGGCAGGCGCCGGTCTTGATCGAGACCAGCGTGCTCACCTGCACCTGGTTCGGCACGAAGTGGTCGCGATGCACGCGCTGGGCGTGGAACAGCAGGTCGCTGAACGGTGCCGTGTAGACCGCGCGCGCCTCCTCGAGCGTCCAGTCGGTGCGTACGGTGCCGAGCAGGCTGAGGTCGGGCGAGGTCATGGTGCAAATCTCGACGAAGGGAGCAGTTAAGAGCGCAGACAACAGGTAGACACCCGGCCCACGCTGTGCGGAGCAGTGTCCGGGCAGTATTCGGACCCCGGCAAACCCTGTCAACCAATGCGCCGCAGCCAGGTTTACACGCAGATCGATCGCTGGGCCGGGTGGCTGCTGCCGCCCCGGTGCGTCCTGTGCCGTCGTCCCGGGCAGCGCCCGGCTTACGATTTGTGCGTCGAGTGCGAGGCCGAGATCCCGGTCGTGCCGAACCCCTGTCGGCGCTGTGGGCTGCCGCGGGAAGGGGGGAAGGACAGGAAGGACAGGAAGGGGAGGAAGGGGAGGAAGGACAGGGTTGCGCGCACTGTCGTGCGCTCGAGCTGCCGTACTCCCGGTGCGTGGCGCCGTGGGCGTACGAGTTTCCGGTGACGCAACTGGTGCAGGCGCTCAAGTACGAAGGCGCCCTGGCGAATGCGCGGGTCTTCGGCACGCGCATGGTCGCGCAGGCGCTGCGTGAGCAGCGCGATCCCTGGCAACGAGCAGCGCTGGTCGTGCCCATGCCTCTGCACCCGTCGCGGCTCGTCGAGCGGGGCTTCAACCAGTCGCACGAAATCGCGCGGATCGTGTCGCGCCTGCTGGACCTGCGGCTCGCGGGTAAAGGACTGCGCCGGATACGCAGCACGGCGCCGCAGGTCGGGCTCTCGCGCCAGCAACGCGCGGGCAACCTGAGCGGAGCGTTTGCCGCCGACTCCAGCGCGGTGGCGGGCCAGCACGTCGTGCTGATCGACGACGTCGTGACCACGGGCAGTACCGTTGCGGCGGCCGCACAGGCCTTGCTCGTTGCCGGTGCATCCGGGGTCGTGGTGTGGGCGCTGGCGAGGGCGACGCAGCGCTGAAACCGGCGTCGCCCGCTGGTGAAAGACCAGCGACCCGACCGGCTACACTAACCGCTTTTCGCCAGCCAGCCGCGCTCGCCCACCGAAACGGACTCATGTTGCTGTCCATCGTCATCCTCATACCGCTGTTGGGCGCGTTGCTGCCGACGGCACTCTCGCGGACGCTGGGGGTCGACCCGGTGCGCACCGCCGCCGCCCTGGCGGCCGCATCGCTCGCGCTCATCCTCAGCCAGGCTCCGAGCGTGCTCGCTGGCGCGACGCTGGTGAGCGGCTGGTCGTGGATTCCCGCAGCAGGACTGAACGCGACGTTCAGGCTGGACGGCTTCGGGTTGCTGTTTGCCCTGCTGATCCTCGGCATCGGGTTGCTGGTCATCCTGTATGCCCGCTACTACCTGTCGCCAGACGAATCGAAAGAGCGCTTCTACGGGCTGCTGCTGCTCTTCATGGGCGCGATGCTCGGCGTGGTGCTCGCCGAGAACCTGCTGCTCCTGGTCACGTTCTGGGAGCTGACCAGCCTCAGCTCGTTCCTGTTGATCGGGTTCTGGCGGCACGACGCGGACGCCCGACGCGGCGCCCGCCTCGCCCTCATGGTGACCGGCGCCGGTGGTCTCGCGCTGCTCGCCGGCGTGCTGTTGATCGGTCACGTGGTGGGCAGCTTCGAGCTGTCGCGGGTGCTGGCGGCGGGGCCCGTCATCAAGGCGCACCCGCTGTACGAAACCATGCTGGTGCTGGTGCTGCTCGGGGCCTTCACCAAGTCGGCGCAGTTCCCGTTCCACTTCTGGCTGCCGCATGCGATGGCGGCACCCACGCCGGTCAGTGCCTACCTGCATTCCGCCACCATGGTGAAGGCCGGTATCTTCCTGCTCGGGCGGCTGTTTCCCGCGTTCGCCGGGACGGAGACGTGGTTCTACATCGTCAGCGGCGTCGGGCTCGGCACGCAGTTGTTCGCCGCCTACGTCGCGCTGTTCCGCCACGACCTCAAGGGACTGCTGGCCTACTCGACGGTCAGCCACCTCGGCCTGATCACGCTGCTGTTCGGGTTCGGGACACCGGCCGGCGCCGTCGCTGCGGTGTTCCACATCATCAATCACGCAGTCTTCAAGGCTTCGCTGTTCATGGCTGCCGGGATCGTCGACCACGAGACCGGCACCCGCGACATGCGCCGGTTGAGCGGGCTCGCACGCTTCATGCCCTGGACCGCCGCACTCGCCACGATCGCGGCGGGCGCGATGGCGGGCGTGCCCCTGCTGAACGGCTTCCTCAGCAAGGAAATGTTCTTCGCGGAGACGCTGCAGGTGCAGTGGCTCGGCTCGCGCTACTGGGTGCTGCCCCTCGCGGCGACGCTGGCCAGCGTCTTCACCGTGGCTTATTCCACCCGTTTCGTCCACGACGTGTTCTTCGGTCCGCCACCCCAGGGGCTTGCGCGCGTGCCGCACGAGCCGCCGCGCTGGATGAAGGTGCCGGTCGAGATCCTCGTCGGGCTGTGCCTGCTGGTCGGGCTCCTGCCTGCCCTGATCGTGGACCCGCTGCTGCGGGCAGCGGGTGGTGCCGTGTTGCAGGGTCCGCTGCCGGAGTACTCCCTGGCGCTGTGGCACGGGTTCAACCTGCCGGTGCTCATGAGCGTGGTCGCGCTCACGGGCGGGGCGATCATCTACTTTGCGCAACGCTACTACTTCGGCCTGCACGGCTATCGCCAGCGGCGCCATGACGGACGGACACTGGCCGAGGGACTGGTTGCGCTCGCCGTCGCCGGTTCGCGGCGACTGGTCGACGGTGTCGCCAACGCGTCGCTGCAGCGCTACGTGCTGCTGCTCCTGCTCGCGACTCTCGGCGTCGGGCTCGTCGGCGCGCGCGGCCTGTCGCTGGTGCCGATCGCCGCCTTGACGCCGCCGGACGCGCTCGCCGTCACCCTCACCGCGGCCCTCGCCATTGCCGCCGTCGCGGCGACGGCCCTGCACACGCAGCGGCTGCTCGCGCTGGTGCTGATCGGCGTCGTCGGTCTCGTCGTCTCGCTGGTGTTCGTGCGTTTTTCCGCACCGGACCTCGCCCTGACGCAGTTGCTGGTGGAGATCGTCACGGTCCTGCTGCTGCTGCTCGCGTTGTACTTCATGCCGGCGGAGAGTCCACGCGAGTCCTCCCGCTTCAGGCATGTGCGCGACACGATGGTGGCGGTCGCGGTCGGCCTTGGCGCAGGGCTGCTCGCGTGGGCCTTGCTGACACGCCCCTTCAGCTCGATCGCCTGGTACTACCTCGAGCATGCGAAGCCGCAGGGTGGCGGCTACAACGTGGTCAACGTCATCCTCGTCGACTTCCGCGGGTTCGACACGCTCGGTGAAATCACGGTGCTGGGCATTGCGGCCGTGGCGATCCTCGCGCTGCTGCAGGAGCTCAGGCTCGTGGCGCCGCAGCGGGACTGGGACGGCCGTTCGTGGGCAGTCGAGCGCCATCCGCTGATGCTGCGGGTGCTGGCCCGCCCGCTGCTGCCGCTGGCCCTGCTGGTGTCGGTGTACCTGTTCCTGCGTGGCCACAATGCCCCGGGCGGTGGATTCATCGCCGGACTCGTCACCGGGACGGCGATCCTGCTGCAGTACGTGGCCTACGGCAGTGACTGGGCCCGCGAGCGCCTGCCGTGGAACTACTCGACGGCGATTGCGCTCGGCCTGCTGCTCGCCACGGCCACGGGGCTCGCGAGCTGGGCGTTCGGCGCGCCGTTCCTGACGTCGACCTTCGGCTACGTGCACTGGCCCGTGGTCGGCGAGTTCGAACTCGCGAGCGCAATGGTGTTCGACCTCGGCATCTACGTCGTCGTGGTCGGCGTCGTGATGGTGATCGTCGGACGCCTCGGCGCGCTGTCCGGCTCAGGCGGGAGGGGCGCCTGACATGGAGGCGCTGTTCGCCATCGCCATCGGCACGCTGACGTCCTGCGCGGTCTACCTGCTGCTGCGCGCACGGACCTTCCCCGTGCTGCTTGGGCTCACGCTGCTCTCCTATGCCGTGAACCTCTTCCTGTTCGCGTCGGGACGCCTCGTCGTGGCCAGCGCGCCACTCACGGACCAGGGCATCGAGCATTTCCCGGACCCGCTGCCGCAGGCGCTGGTGCTGACCGCCATCGTGATCGGCTTCGGCATGACGGCGCTGCTGGTCGTCCTCGCGTTGCGCGCCATCCACGCGACGGGCGGCGACCACGTCGACGGAGGTGAGCGTTGAATCACCTGCCGATCGTCCCGATCCTGCTGCCGCTGATCGCGGGCAGCGTGCTGCTGCTGTCGACACGGTGGTCCGCGACCGCGCGTCACGCGTTCAGCCTCGCAGCGGTCGTCGCGCAGCTGGTCGTCGCGATCACACTGTTCGCCACGGTCACGGACGGGCCGATGCTTGTGTACGCGCTCGGGGGCTGGGCCCCGCCGTTCGGCATCGTGCTGGTCGTGGACCGGCTGGCCGCGGCGCTGCTCGTGCTGACGGCAATCGTCGCCTGCGCGAGCCTGCTGTACGCCGTCGCGCGCGATACCGGGACGTCCGCGCCCCGGTTCCACGCGTTGTTCCAGTTCCAGTTGCTCGGCATCCAGGGCGCGTTCCTGACGGGCGACCTGTTCAATCTCTTCGTCTTCTTCGAGGTGCTGCTGATCGCCTCGTATGCCCTGCTGTTGCACGGCCTGGCGGCGGATCGGGTCAGGGCAGCGCTGCACGTGGTCGTGCTCAACCTGATCGGTTCCGCTCTCTTCCTGCTGGGTGTTGCGCTGATCTACGGCGTAGCGGGCACGCTGAACTTCGCGGACCTCGCCCGGGTCATCCCCACGCTGACGAGCGCCGACGCGCCGCTCGCGCGGACAGGCGCGCTGTTGCTGCTGGTCGTGTTCGCGCTGAAGTCCGCGCTGCTGCCGCTGGGCTTCTGGTTGCCGCGTGCCTATGGTGCGGCCGCGGCCGCGGTCGCCGCGCTCTTCGCCGTGCTGACGAAGGTCGGAGTGTACGCGGTGCTCAGGGTCTATCCGCTGGCGTTCGGTCCGCAAGCGGGCGAGCTGGCGAACGTCGCCGAGCCGTGGCTGCTGCCGCTCGCGCTCGCCACACTGGCCTTTGGCGCGCTGGGCGTCCTGGCTACGCGGTCGCTGCGAATCGCCGCGGGCTGGGTAGTGCTGTATTCCGTCGGTTCGCTGCTGGTGGCCGTGGCGCTGTTCTCCGCAGACGGTTACGCCGCGGCGATCTATTACACGGTGCACTCGACGCTCGCGAGCGCGGCGCTTTTCCTGGTCGTCGACCTGGTCGCTGCCAACCGCACGACCGTCGGTGATCGGCTCGACGCCGCCGACGCGATGCCGCACGGCGCACTGCTCGGGTCGCTTTTCTTCGTCACGGCCGTGGCCGTCGCGGGCGTGCCCCCGCTGTCCGGTTTCGTCGGCAAGGTCCTGATCCTCGACGCTGCCAGCACACACCCGGCCGCTGCGCTGATCTGGAGTTCGCTGCTCGGCGCCGCGCTCGTCGTCATCGTCGCGTTCTCGCGCGCGGGCAGTGCGGTCTTCTGGCGCACCGTGCCGGCACCCGCCGGTGTGCCGGCGCCGCCGAGGCCGAGCCTGGCGGCGCTGGCTGCTCCGGCGGCCGTCCTGGGTTGTGTCGCTGCGCTCGTGATCTGGGGCGGAAGTGTCACGGCCTTCGCACAGTCGGCGGCGCGCGACCTCGCCAATCCGGCCGGGTACATCGAAGCGGTGCTCGGTGGCGATCATGCCCGGCCTGACGATCGTCGGAGGTTGCGATGAACGCTGCGCGACCCTGGCTGCCGCACCCGCTGCTGAGCGCGGTCCTGCTCCTCGCCTGGCTCTGGCTCAACAACTCGCTGCACCCCGGGCACATCGTGCTCGGTTCAGCCCTGGCGCTGGCGATTCCGTACGTCACGCGGCGCTTCTGGCCCGAGCCCATCGTGGTCGACCGGCCCCTGCGGGTCATGCAATACGTCGCCATCGTCGGCTACGACATCGTGGTCGCGAACCTGCAGCTGACCGCGCTGATCCTCGGCCCCATTGCGCGGTTACGCCCTGTCTTCGTGCGGGTGCCGCTCGATCTCCGCACCGATTTCGCGGTCACCCTGCTGGCCTCGACGGTCACGCTCACGCCCGGCACGGTCTCGGTCGACATCGAGGTCGACGCCGCCGGCGCCCGCCGACTCGTGGTGCACGTGCTGCGCTGCGTCGACGCGCAGGCAATGGCGCAGTCGATCAAGGACCGGTACGAACGCCGCCTGCAGGAGATCCTGGAATGCTGAACCACGCCATCGACATTGCCTTCGGCCTGCTGGGCCTTGCGATCGTGTTCACGCTGATCCGCCTGGCACTCGGACCGGACATGCTCGACCGCGTGCTCGCCCTCGACACGCTCTACGTCAACAGCGCGGCCATGCTCGTGCTCTACGGGCTCGAGCTGGGCACCGGTCGCTACTACGAGGCGGCGCTGCTGATCGCGATGCTCGGCTTCGTCACGACCGTCGTGCTGTCGAAGTACATCACGCGCGGCGACGTCATCGAATAGGAGGTTGCATGCCGACGGGTTCCTGGCTCGAAGCAGTCGTGGCGGCGCTGGTCCTGATCGGCGCCGTGTTCACGCTCATCGGCTCGCTCGGCCTGCTGCGCATGCCGGATTTCTTCACGCGCCTGCACGGTCCGTCGAAGGCGACGACCATCGGCATCGGCAGCCTGCTGGTCGCTTCGGCGCTGTTCATGAGCTACCGCGGGGGCGGGCTTTCACTGCACGAGTTCATGATCTCGCTGTTCATCGCGATCACGTCGCCGGTGGGCTCGCACCTGCTCGCCAAGGCGGCACGGCACCGGCGGCTGCCGGGCTCCGAGGGCTGGGTCGAACCCGATCAGGACCTGAACAGGTAGTCGAGCAGGATGCCGCCGAACACGGCGAGCCCGAACAGGTTGTTGTTGAGGAAGGCGCGGAAGCAATCCGCCGGATCGCGCCGGCGGATCAGGTATTGCTGGTGCAGCGAGGTGGCCACGGCAACGGCGAGGCCCAGCCAGTACCAGCGACCGAGCTGCGCGAGGTAACCCGCGAGGGCAAGCAGTACCAGCGCGCCGGCCTGCAGCGCCGCGACGATCCCGCGATCCGCGCGGCCGAACAGGATCGCCGACGAGCGGATGCCGATCACCAGGTCGTCCTCGCGATCGACCATCGCGTAGATCGTGTCGTACGCCGTGGTCCACAGCACGCCCGCCACGAACAGCACCCACGCGACCAGCGGCAACTCGCCGGTCTGCGCCGCAAAAGCCATCGGCACGGACCACGAGAACGCGAGGCCGAGGTACGCCTGCGGCAGCGCGAAGAACCGCTTCAGGAACGGGTAGGTCACGGCCAGCACGCCGCCGATCAGCGCGAGCACCTGCGTCGGGCGGTTGAGCGGGATCAGCAGCGCCAGTGCGATCAGCCCGAGCACGGCGAACACGGCCAGTGCTTCGGCCGGCGACACCACGCCACGCGCCAGCGGGCGGCTGGCCGTGCGGCGCACGTGCGGGTCGAACTCGCGGTCCGCAAAGTCGTTGATCACGCAACCGGCCGCGCGCATCACGAACGTGCCGAGCAGGAAGATGACGAAGATCCGTTCGTCCGGGTGGCCATCGGCCGAGATCCAGAGCGCCCACAGCGCGGGCCACAGCAGCAGCCAGATGCCGATGGGGCGATCGAGCCGCATCAGGCGCGCGTACTCGACCAGCCGGCCGCGCATGCGGGCGAAGCCGCTCGCGGATGCGCCGGCGCTTGCGGACGCGCCAGTGCCCGCGGACGTCCCGCTGTTCTTGTCGAGGTCGGTCAGGTTACTCATCGCGGCAATCTTCAGACGTTGCGGAAACGCTCGCCCGCGCCGACCCAGCGGCCGACGAGCCCCGCTATGTTGGCCTGCGGACCGCCCAGCATCAATGCCGACGCACGCTGCACGTCCGGCAGCAGGTCCGCGTCGCGGATGAGGTCGGCGACCCGCAGCTGCATCAGGCCCGTCTGGCGCGTGCCCAGCAGTTCGCCCGGACCGCGCAGTTCGAGGTCGCGGCGCGCCACTTCGAAGCCGTCGTTGGTTTCGCGCAGGACCGCCAGCCGCTCGCGCGCAATGGGCGACAGCGGACCCTGGAAGAGCAGGACGCACGTGCTTTCGACCGAGCCGCGACCGACGCGGCCGCGCAACTGGTGCAGCTGCGCGAGCCCCATGCGCTCGGCGTTCTCGATGACCATCAGGCTCGCGTTGGGCACGTCGACGCCCACCTCGATCACCGTCGTCGCGACCAGCAGGTCGAGCTTGCCGTGCTTGAACGCGGTCATGACCACGTCCTTCTGCTTGCCCGCCATCCGCCCGTGGATCAGGCCGATGCGCACGCCCGGCAGCGCTTCGGCCAGTTGCGCGGCGGTCTTCTCCGCGGCCTCGTAGCGCACGAGGTCGGATTCGTCGATCAGCGGGCACACCCAGTACGCCTGGCGTCCCGAGCGGCAGGCCGTGTCGATGCGTTCGACGATGTCGGCGCGGCGCGTGTCCGGCAGCACCACGGTCTTGATCGGCGTGCGTCCCGGCGGCAGCTCGTCGATGATCGAGACGTCGAGGTCCGCATACGCCGTCATCGCCAGCGTGCGCGGGATCGGCGTCGCGGTCATCACCAGCTGGTGCGGAAACCGGCCTTCGTGCTTGCCCTTCTCGCGCAGCTGCAGGCGCTGGTGCACGCCGAAGCGGTGCTGCTCGTCGACGATGGCCAGCACCAGGCGCTGGAACGCGATGTCTTCCTGGAACAGCGCGTGCGTGCCGACGGCGACCTGGATCGCGCCCGACGCCAGGTCGGTCTCGAGTGCCGCACGCACCTTGCCGGTCTGCCGTCCCGTCAGCAGCGCGACTCGAATGCCGAGCGGTTCCAGCCACGCGTTGAAGTTGCGCGCGTGCTGTTCGGCGAGCAGTTCCGTCGGCGCCATCACGGCCGCCTGCGCGCCGTGCTCCACCGCACGCACCGCCGCCAGCGCAGCGACGACCGTCTTGCCCGAGCCGACGTCGCCCTGCACCAGTCGCATCATCGGGTGCGGACGCTCGAGGTCTTTTGCGATCTCGGCCCACACGCGTTTCTGCGCGCCGGTAAGTTTGAAGGGCAGGCTCGCGAGGCAACGCTCGGCCAGGTCGCTCGTGCGCGGCAACGGCCACGCGGCGTCCTTGTCGGTCTCGGCCCGCAGCAGTCGCAGGCTCAGCTGATGGGCCAGCAGCTCCTCGAACGCGAGCCGTCGTTGCGCCGGATGCCGGCCTTCCTCGAGCTCGGCGACGTTGGCGTCGGGCGGCGGCCGGTGCACGTAACGCAACGCCGATTCGAGCGGCGGCAGGTCGAACGCATCGAGCACGCCGGGCGGCACGTAATCCTGGATCGCACCCTGCGACAGCATCGCCAGCGCCAGGTCGGTGAGCATGCGCAGCCGTCCCTGCTGCACGCCTTCCGTCGTCGGATAGATCGGCGTCAGGCAATCGGGCGGGGCGCCACTCGGATCGGCCAGCACGCGCCGGTATTCCGGATGCACGATCTCGAGACCGCCCGGGCCGAGGCGCGCTTCGCCGAAGCAGCGCAGGCGCTGGCCGCGCACGAGTTGCGCCTGCTGCGCGCCGGAAAAATGAAAGAAGCGCAGCGTGACGAAACCCGTGCCGTCGGCAATGCGCACGAGCAGCGTGCGGCGCCGCCGGAACACGACTTCGGCCAGCTGGATCTCGCCTTCGACGACGGCGCGGTCGCCGTTGCGCAGCGTGCCGATCGGCACGACGCGCGTGCGGTCCTCGTAGCGCAGCGGCAGGTGGAACAGCACGTCCTGCACGGTGTGCAGGCCGAGCTTCGCCAGCAGTTCGGCGAGCGCCGGCCCGACGCCGCGCAGCGCCGTGACGGGTCGTTCGGCGAGCAGGGCAGACGTGTTCATGCCGTGAACGAATGTTCCGGGGGCAGGGCGGCCGTGTTCATGCCGTGAACGAATGTTCGGGGGACAGGGCGGCCACGCTCATGCCGTGCCTGTTTGCTTTCCTACAGGACCAGGACGGCGTCCACTTCGACGACCGCGCCGCGCGGCAGCGCGGACACACCGACTGCGGCGCGCGCCGGATACGGCTGCGCGAAGTACTCGGCCATCACTTTGTTGACGGTCTGGAAGTTGCCGAGGTCGGTCAGGTAGACGTTGAGCTTCACGGCATTCGACAGGTCGCCGCCGGCGGCCTTCGCGACCGCACGCAGGTTGTCGAACACACGCCGCACGTGCACTTCGACTTCGCCCGTCACGATCTCCATGGTCTTCGGGTCGAGCGGAATCTGGCCCGAGAGGTAGACGGTGTTGCCGGCGCGGACGGCCTGGGAGTACGTACCGATGGCGCCCGGGGCGTCCGGGGTGGAGATGGCGGTTGAGGGCACGGGGGGCTCCGGGGAGGGGGAAGGGGAGGAAGGGGAGGAAGGATAGGAAGGATAGGAAGGATAGGAAGGATAGGAAGGATAGGAAGGATAGGAAGGATAGGAATGGCGGGAAAGCGTTAGTCGGACATGCTGCATGAAGCGTTGCAGCCCTGCGGTTGGTTTGCTCGACGCATAGTGTAAAGGCAGGTGTATCCGGTTCGGGCAGTTGCAGGCGCGACCGGATAGCCAAGGCCTCTCGGGGGCGATACCCGCAAGTTGCACAAAGATTGTCATGCGCATAATCTATGCGCATACCGCTCTTGAAGCCTGCACGCTGCTCTTGAAGCCTGCACGCTGCGGCTCCGCGAGGATCAAATGTCCGTCAGCAAGAAAGCCGTCAACCTGAGCATCGATGCCGCGCTGCTGCGCGAGGCCCGGGAACGCGACATCAACCTGTCGGCGACCCTGGAGCGAGCGCTGTCCGATGCGCTGCGCCAGCAGCGGCGCGAGCGCTGGCTGGCTGAGAACAGGCCGGGCATCGCGGCCTACAACGAACTGGTCGATGCGCACGGCGCCTTCGCCGACACCCTGCGCGCCTTCTGACACGCGGCCCGACTCATGCCGCAGTTCGCCGTTTACCGCAATCGCAATGCCGCCACGAAGGCGCGCTTCCCCTTGCTGCTCGATGTGCAGACGGACCTGCTCGAGGAACTCGGCACGCACGTCGTGATTCCGCTGGCCCCCGCCTCAGCGGCTGCGAAACGGACCACGATGCAGACGCTGACGCCGATCTGCACCATTGAAGACAAGCCCTACGTGCTCATGACCCCGCAGCTGGCCGGTATTGCCGCGAAGGAACTAGGGCCACCCGTCGCCGATCTGTCGCAGGACCGCCAGGTGGTCATCGCCGCGTTGGACCTGCTGTTCACCGGCATTTGAATCACGAGGGAGGAAGGGAGGAAGGACAGGAAGGGACGGAAGGCTAGGAAGGTTAGGAAGGTTAGGAAGGGAAGAGCTTCCTGGAAGCGAACTTCCTATGCTTCCCGCCCTTCCTCCCTTCCCCCCTTCCCCCCTTCCCCCCTTCCCTCCCTTCCTGCCGGACTAATCCAGGCGTCGGTGCAAACCCGCGACGATTGAATTC